>JBMONC010000021.1:0-7543 GCA_049324875.1 Bacillota bacterium | reverse complement strand
CCGGGGAATCCGTGCAATCCGTGTTCAAGTGAAGTACTCGACCGTCGCGGCGGGGAACTTTTCCCGGATGGCCATCGCCATGAAGGCCTCGATCTCCCGGGCCTCCTCCTTGGGGTAGACGTACTTGCCCGCCCCGGGGAACTTGCCGGCCTTCAGCACCCGCTCGGACTCCTCCAGCGGCAGCCGGGTCTTGGGGTAGGCGGTCAGGATGACCCGCTTCGACTTGGGGGTGAACCGGTGCTGGATCAGCTCGAAGGTGAGGGCCCGGTCGGCGTGGGGGCCGAGCCCCTCCCGGAGCTGGTCCAGCGCCTGGCTGTACCCCTGGTGCCAGCCCTCGTGCCGCATGATCGGCGCCACGATGAAGCCGACGGGGTAGCCGGCATCCGCCACCTTGCGGGCGGCTTCAATCCGCTCCTCCAGGCTGGCGGTGTGCTGCTCGAAGGCCCGGATCACATGGGCGGAGTTGATGGAGAACCGAATTTTGGTGTGCTGCCGATGATCCAGGTGCAGGAGCCCGTCGACCGTGTTAAACTTGGTGACGAAGCGGAACCGGCCGTGCTCCTGCCCGGCGAAGAACTCGATGCTGCGGGCGATGGAGCCGCCCAGGTGCTCCAGCGCCAGGGTGTCGGAGGTGGAGGAGCCCTCGAAGAAGGTGATCTCCGGCGCCTTGCGCCGGATCAGGTCCGCCGCCTCGGCCAGGATCTCCTCCAGGTTGACATAGAGCCGGACGAAGGGCTTCAGCTCGAAGGTGGAGGCCAGGTAGCAGTACTGGCAGGCCCCCGGGCACCCCCCGGCCAGCGGCAGGTGAAAATCGGCCGAGGGCTTGCAGGACTCAAACTCCTGCTGCTTCTGAATGCCGAGGATCAGCACCCGCTTGGCCGCCTGGTACGCCCGCGGGGTCTTGGCCGGCGCCAGCGCCCGGGACCGGCCGGTGGCGGGCAGGTGCTCCACGGGGACTCCCTGCCGGCGGAGGCGGTCGTAAATCTCGCGCCCCATCGGATACGCCAGGGCGCCATCCTCCACGAGAAGACGTTCAGGCATGAAGAGATCCATCAGGATGCCTCCTTTCCGATAGTGTGGCCCGCGGTGGTGGGCTGCATGGGCGGCATGGCGTCACCGAATTGTGGGAAGAAGAGCAGAGGGTGAGAGCGATGCGCGTGATAACGGGAACTGCCAAGGGCAAGCCGCTCAAGACGGTCAAGGGGCGGGATATCCGGCCGACCTCCGACCGGGTCAAGGAGTCGCTCTTCAATGTCATGGCCGGGCGGGTGCCCGAGGCCGATTTCCTGGACCTGTTCGCCGGGTCGGGGGCGGTGGGCATTGAGGCGCTCAGCCGGGGCGCCCGCTCCTGCGTCTTTGTGGAGCTGATGACCCCGCACCTGAAGGTGGTGGAGGAGAACCTGAACGCCACCGGGCTGCGGGAGCGGGCGGAGCTGATCCGGAGGGACGCCCGGGCAGCCGTGGCCGATCTGGCCCGCCGCGGCCGGCGGTTCGACCTGATCTTCGTCGATCCGCCCTACGGTCAGGAGTTGGTGCCCGCCTCCCTCGCCCTGATCGACTCCCATGGGCTGCTGGCCGAGGATGGCTGGGTGATCTGTGAACACCACAAGAAAGACCCGGTACCTGAATCGGCAGGAGGTCTGACCAAGTTTAGGGAATTAGTCTTTGGGGAAACCGTACTTTCCATCTACCGGGGCATCGCCCCCGATGGCGGGAGGCAGCAGGATTGAGAAAAGCGGTCTGTCCCGGGAGCTTCGATCCCGTCACCAATGGGCATATCGACATCGTAGAGCGGACAGCAGCGACCTTCGACCAGGTGGTGGTGGCCGTGCTGACCAACCCCCGCAAGACCCCGCTCTTCTCGGTGGAGGAGCGGCTGGAGATGCTCCGCGAGACGACGGCACACATCCAGAATGTGAGCGTGGCGGCGGCCTACGGCCTGCTGGTGGACTTTGCACGGGAGCAGGGGGCGCAGGCCATTGTGAAGGGGTTGCGGCCGATTCAGGACTTCGAGTACGAGTGGCAGATGGGCATGGTCAACCGTGACCTGGACGACGGCATCGAAACCTATTTTCTGATGAGCCGGATGGAGTATTCGTACCTGTCCTCCAGCATCGTGCGGGAGCTGGCCTCCTACGGGCGCTCCATCGACGGGCTGGTCCCGAAGGTGGTGGAGGACCGCCTGCGCGCCAAGTTTGCCAACGCCCAAGCATAGTTCGAAGGATGCAGGAGGGTTATGCCGTGGAGATCATGGCCTTGATCGACCGGCTGGAGGAGATGGTCTCCCAGTCGACGAAGGTGCCGCTGACCGGGAAGGTGCTGATGGACCCGGATGAGCTTCTGGCCCTGGTGGATGAGATGCGGGAGCTGATTCCCCAGGAGATCCGTGAGGCGAACCGGATTGCGCGGGACCGGGAGGCGATCCTCCGCGAGTCCCGGGAGCAGGCCGAGCAGACGGTGCGGGAGGCCCAGGCGCTCGCGGCCAAGCTGACCAGCGAGGCGGCGGTCTCCAAGGAAGCGCAGTCCCAGGCCGATGAGCTGATTGACCAGGCCAAGCGGGTGGCCCGGGAGATCCGGCAGAACGCCCTGGAGTGGGCGGATGAGCTCTTCGCCCGGACGCAGCCGGACCTGGAGCGGCTCGCGGTCGAGACCCAGAAAGCTGCCCTCGCCATCCGCAAAGCCCGCGAGGAACTGCGCAATCAGCTCTAGCGGGCGAGGAGGGACCCTAGTGAGGGCGTTGATCCGGTGGTTCCGCAGACAGGAGGCATGGGTTCGACGGCTTTTCCTGCTGTCGAGCCTTCTTGCCATTGTCGGCGCTGTGCTGGTGTACATCCCCACTCCCTACTACATCACCGCCCCGGGGGCCGCGATCGACACCAGCCGCCTGGTCTCGGTGGAGGGGGGCGACAAGCACCGCAGCCGGCTCTACATGCTGGTGGTCAACACCCAGCCGGCCAACCTCTTCTGGTACCTCTACGCCCGGGTGGATAAGCGAGCGGTGCTGGAGACCGCCCGGGAGTACCTGGGTCCCTTCGAAACCTACACCGAGTACCTGGACTGGAACAAGAAGCTGATGAGCGACAGCCAGCGGACGGCCCGGGCGATCGCCTTCCAGCAGCTGGGCTACGGCCAGGGGGTCCGCTCGGTCGGGGTGCGGATCATGGGCATTGTGGAGGACAGCCCGGGCCGGGGGCTGCTGAAGGCGGGCGATGTGATCGTCGGGCTGGAGGGCCGGCCGGTGACCACCGTCACCGAGCTGCGGGAGCTGCTGGGGGCGACGCCGGCGGGGCGGGAGGTCGCCCTGAAGCTCCGGCGGGAGGGGCAGGTGCTGGAGCTGAAGGTGCCCACCTATGAGTCCAGGGATCCCCAGCGCAAGGGGACGGCGGCCCTGGGGATTAGCATCGACGAGGAGCTGGAGTTCGACGATGCCGCCGTCCCGGTGAAGGTTCGCTCCGGTCCGATCTTCGGCCCATCGGCAGGGCTGATGTTCACCCTGCAGATCATCGATCAGCTGACGCCCGGCGGAATCACGGGGGATCTGGTGGTGGCCGGCACGGGGACGATCGAGCCGGACGGCAGCGTCGGCGGCATCGGCGGGGTGGAGCAGAAGGTGTACACCGCCGAGGCGGCGGGCGCCCGGGTGATCTTCGTCCCCCGCGAGAACTACCCGGCGGCGGTCCGGGTGGCCACCCGCGTGGAGGTGGTCCCGGTGGATACGGTCCGGGATGCCCTGAGTTGGCTCCGGACCCACAGGAAAGAGGAGGCCGGCGCAGCGGATAGCTGCCCGGCCTTCCGCACATAGTAGAGCCGACATGACGCATGCGGAGGTGCCTGTGGTGAGTTTCGGCCGCCGGGAGGTGCTGCGCCGCTACCGGACGGTCCTCCGCGTGCTCTCCCGCCACGGCTTCGGCCACCTCTTCGGCCAGCTGGGCCTGCCCGGGTGGGGGCGGGGGGCGGCAGCCTCACCGGAGGGGCGGGGGGAGCGGCTCCGAGCCGCCCTGCAGGAGTTGGGGCCGGCCTTTGTCAAGCTGGGGCAGATGCTCTCGATCCGGGGGGACCTGCTCCCGCCGGACATCACCGCCAGCCTGGAGCGGCTGCAGGATCAGGTGGAGCCGGTCGCCTTTACGGCGATCCGGCAGGTGTTGGAGGAGGAGTTCGGGGAGCCGCTCCCGGCACGCTTCCGCCAGGTGGAGCCGGAGCCGCTGGCGGCGGCCTCCCTGGGGCAGGTCCACGCCGCGGTCCTGCCCGACGGGCAGGAGGTGGTGCTGAAGGTCCAGCGGCCCGGGGTGGCGGAGCAGGTGGAGCTGGACCTGCAGGTGCTGCTCTCCCTGGCCGACCTGGCCTACCGCCGGACCCGGCTGGGCCGGCGCTACCAGCTGCCGGCTGTCGCCCGGGAGTTCGCCGCCATGCTCCGGCAGGAGCTGGACTTCATCCGGGAGGGCCAGAATGCGGAGCGGTTCCGGTCCAACTTCGCCGGGGATGAGTCGGTCTACTTCCCCCGGGTCTACTGGGAGCAGACCACCCCGCGGGTGCTGACCCTGGAGCGGGTGGGCGGCCTGCGGGTGACCGACCGGAGGGGGCTGGCGGAGGCAGGGATCCCGCCGTCGCTGGTGGCGGGCCGGCTGGCCGGGGCGCTCTTCCGCATGGCGATGCGGGACGGCTTCTTCCACGCCGACCCCCACCCGGGCAACCTCTTCGTCAGCAGGGACGGGGCGATCATCTTCGTGGACATGGGCATGGTGGGGGAGCTGACGCCCACCATGCGGGATCATGTGGTGGCCTATGTGCTGGGTGTTGTGACCGGCGACTCGGACCGGGTGGTGGAGGCGATCCTCCAGATGGGGGTGATCGACCGGATCCAGCGGCGGACGGAGCTGCGGCACGCCGTGGAGCGGATGCAGCGAAAGTACGGCGAGGTCCCGCTGCGGGAGATCGAGGTCGGGCCGGCGCTCCGGGAGCTGATGGAGCTAGCCCGGCGCTTCGAGATCGGCTTTCCCACCGGCTATGGCGTGCTGCTCAAGGCGATGACCACCCTGGAGGGGGTCGCCCGGCAGATCGACCCGGAGGCAACGCTGGTCGGGCTGGTCACCCCCTACGCCGAGGAGGTTTTGATGGGCCGGTTCCACCCGGAGCGGCTGGTGCGCCGGGCGGGCCGGGAACTGGTGGAGAGCGGGCGCCACCTGCTCCGCCTCCCCCGGCAGTTCAGCCGGCTGCTCACCCTGATGGAGGAGGGCGAGTTCCGGCTCCCGCTGGATCACACCGGACTGGAGCCGGCCCTCCGGCGCATCTCGGGGCTGGCCAACCGGCTGGCGATCGCCATTCTGCTGGCCAGCCTGATCATCGGCACGGCGCTGGTCAGCAGCCGCTCCGAGACCTCCCTGCTCCAGCGGTACCCCATCGCCGATCTCGGCTTTATCTTCATCGGGGTGGTGGGGCTCTGGCTGATCTGGTCGATTCTCGGGGGCCGTGCCGGGATCGACCGGTGAGCGACCGCAAGATCCTGCCTCGGGACGTGGCTCTTTGGTTGACAAAGAAAGGCATGGCTCTATATAATACTTTTTGTGTCCGCGGCGCAGCGCGGGGGCGCAGCCCGGTGACACGATTGAGGTGAGAGACTTGCGCATTGAGATCGCCGACATTAAACTGGAGGCGGGCAGCCACAAGCGGGTCCCCCTGGAGCTCTCCCTCGAACCGGTCGAGATGGGCGGCCAGGAGGTTCGCTTTGAGCACCCCTTCACCGGTGAGGCCGAGATCTGGAACGCCGGAGACCGGCTGCTGGTGAGGGCGGAACTCTCCGGGGAGGCGACGCTGGTCTGCAGCCGGTGCCTCGCCGGCTTTACCGAGGAACTCGAGGTGGCCTTCGAGGAGGAGTTCATCGAGGCCGGCGCCGAGGAGGGCAGGGCGGAGGAGGACGAGGAGGAGGAGTCCCAGCGGACGGTCAGCTTTTACACAGGCGATGAGATCGACCTGACCGAGCCGCTCCGGGAGAACATCCTGCTCGAGCTGCCCATGAAGCCACTCTGCGATGAGGCCTGCAAGGGCCTCTGCCCCACCTGCGGCACCAACCTGAACGAGGGCCGCTGCGGGTGTGAGGGCGAACGGGATGTCGTAGATCCCCGGCTTGCGGCGCTGAAGGACCTGCTCCGGAAGCCGGATTCCAATTCCTGAATTCCCCCCGGGACACGGTTCTCGGGTCCGTCATGTGAGTTGACGGAGATGTGAAAGGGGTGTATCCAGCATGGCGGTTCCGAAGAAAAAGGTTTCCAAGTCCCGTCGGGACATGAGGCGCGCCCACAACTTCCGCGTGGAGGTCCCGAACCTGAGCGTCTGCCCCAACTGCAAGTCTCCGACCCTCCCGCACCGCGTCTGCCCCACCTGCGGCCAGTACCAGGGGCGGCAGGTGATCGACAAGGAGGCCGAGGCGGCCAAGTAGGGTGCGACCCCAATCGATCAAGGTCAAACAAGGCCAGGGAGCGATCCCCGGTCTTGTTCGTCTTTTTGCGGCCCCACGGCGGACGGTCACAAAGCAGGGGCAGGGAGACGAAGCCTATGGCACAGTCGAGAAAAAGTACAGAGGAGGAGACCTGGATGAAGAAACACTGGATAGCGGCGATGGCAGCTCTCGCCCTGCTCCTGGCAGCCGTGGCCCCGATGGCTTCGGCCGCCGGACAGGGGAAGGGCAAGGGGGCGGAGAAGGCCCAGGTTCCAACCGAGGTGACGGCGGAGCAGTTCGACGACTGCGTGACGCAGCCCGATGTGACCGCGGAGGTCTACGGCGAAGAGTGCCCGAAGATGAGCAGGGAAGAGCGGATGGCCTGGGTGGCCCAGAAGAAGGAGGAGGCCCGGGCCCACGCCCGGAGCGCCCGTGCCAACGGCGAGAAGGGGGCCTACCTGGTCTACGTCAACGGGGAGCGGCTCAACCTGACGCCCATGGCCCGGGGCGGCCGGACCCTGGTGCCCTTCCGCCACCTGGCCGAGTTCCTGGGCGCCACCGTGGAGTGGGAGCCCAGCACCCGGACGGTGACCATGACCAAGGGCGACCAGACCGTGGTGCTGACCATCGGCGAGTCCACCGCGCTGGTCAACGGCCAGGAGGTGCAGCTGGACGTCTCCGCCGACATCTTCGAGGGCCGGACCTTCGTCCCGCTCCGCTTCATCGCCGAGGCGCTGGGAGCAGATGTGGACTACGACCCAGAGACCGGCGCCATCACCGTGATTACCCTCCCATAAGCAAAGCAGCGGAGCGGCCCCCGGTGGGGGTCGCTCCTCATTTCCTGTACACCGATTCCCCTGAACATGACGGCCACGGATTCCCCTGAAAATGACGGCCACGGATTACACGGATTACACGGATGAAGACAGAACATGGACAGTGATGGGGTTCGTACCCTTTTCATTTGTGGTGCTGGTGCGAAGCACCGCACCATGCTCTTGCCCCGGTTTTGTGGACACCGGTAATCTAGGTGCTTGGTTTTAGTCTGCTGTCTCTAGATGCCTTAGGGCATGCCATTTCTCTTCGTACTCGATGGGACTGTGGTAGGAG
>JBMONC010000020.1:15497-19556 GCA_049324875.1 Bacillota bacterium | reverse complement strand
CCGTGGACCGGCTCGCACCAGACCTCCCCATCCTGCCGGAAGAGCCGCACCCGCAGGGCGTCGGTCCGGCCGGTGGCCGAGGCTACGTTCTTGGTCATCTTCGCCCGGACCCGGGGGGCGAACGCCGGCTCCGCCGGCAGCCCCTGCAGCTGCCGGAGCAGCGGGGCGACGAAGAGGCCGTAGACCACCTGGGCGCTGACCGGGTGGCCCGGCAGCCCGATCACCGGCTTGCCGCCGGCCATCGCCAGGATCGTCGGCTTCCCCGGCTTCAGCTTCACCCCGTGGACCAGGATCCCCGGCCTGCCCAGCCGGTCGATCAGCTCGGAGGTCATGTCCCGGGTGCCCACGCTGGAGCCGCCCGAGATCAGGATCAGGTCGTATTCCATCCCCTGCCGCAGCAGGGCGGTGATCTGCTCCTCGGTGTCGCCGGCCAGCCCCAGGTAGGTGGGCAGACCGCCATCCCGGCGGACCAGGGCGGTCATCGCCTGGCCGTTGGACTCCCGGATCTGCCCCGGCCCCGGCTCCGACTCGGCGGGGACCAGCTCATCCCCCGTGGAGATGATCGCCACCCGGGGCTGCCGGATCACCTTGACGCTGAGGATGCCGGCGTGGGCCAGCAGCGCCACCTCCTGCGCCCGGATCACGTGGCCCGCCGGCAGCAGCGGCTCCCCCGCCCGGCAGTCCTCCCCCCGGTAGATCACATTCTCCCCCGGGGAGACGGGGCGCAGGGCGCCGATCTCATCCTCCGCCATCTGCTCGGTATGTTCGACCATCAGCACCCCGTCGGCCCCCTCGGGCAGGGCGCCGCCGGTGGCGATCTTCTGCGCCTCCCCCGGGCCCAGCGGCAGCCTCGGGGCCTCGCCCATCAGGATCTCCGCCGTCACCCGCAGATAGGCCGGCAGCCCCTCGGAGGCGCCGAAGGTGTCGGCCGCCCGCACCGCAAAGCCGTCGACGCTGCTGCGGGAGAAGGGCGGCAGGTCCTCCTTCGCCAGGACCGGCTCCGCCGTCACCCGGCCCAGCGCCTGGTCGATGGGCACGCTCTCGGCGCCCAGGGAGAGACCCTCCGCCGCCTTCAGCAGGATCGCCCGGGCCTCTTCCACCGGCTTCAACTCGAAGAACTCCACGATCTCGTCCCCCCGTTTTCCCCCAAGAACGAAAACCGCTATCTTCCGGCGGAAGATAGCAGAACAGACCCGGCAGACCTCGGTCTGCCAAGCGCTCCGCCCCTTTCCAGCAGGGAGGCCCCCGGGTTTCCCCACAGGACCCTTGCCCGGCGGGTGCACGCACCCGCCAGGAACCGGTTGTACGGCCATGGCAGCGCCGTAGGCAGTACAACTCGGGACGTGACCCGATGAAGTTGCTGCTTTTTATTATACGATTTACTGAAAGCGCGACGCAAGCAAACCGCGGCAGTTTGATACATAGGAACTAGGAGAGACCCGGCCAAGGGTCGGCAGGAGGGGTGGTCCGATTTGGCATCGGCACAGGTGGGACGGGGCTGGCAGGTCTTCCGGGTGGCGGCCACCTACGTGGGCACCGTGGTGGGCGCCGGCTTCGCCTCCGGGCAGGAGATGATGCGCTTCTTCGCCTCCTACGGGCGGCCCGGGCTGGCCGGGGTGGCGGTCGCCACCCTGCTCTTCTGCCTCTTCGGAATCCTGGTGATGGACCTGGGCCGCCGGCTGGGGGCCCGCACCCACCGGGAGATCCTGCACCACGTCTGCGGCCCCCACCTGGGCCGGCTGATGGACGGACTGGTCACCCTCTTCCTGGGCGCCACCTTCACCGTGATGGTGGCGGGCGGCGGGGCGGTCTTCGCCGAGCAGATCTCCCTCCCCCGCTCCGCCGGCACCCTGCTGACGGCGGTGCTGGCCAGCCTCACCATCCTGGGCGGGATGCGGGGGATCATGGCGGCCAACACCGTGGTGGTGCCGATGCTGACCACGGCGGTGGTCGCCCTCTCCGCTTACTCCATCCACCACCATGGGCTCTGGGCGATCCTGCAGGCCGCCCTCCCCTGGCCCCAGCTGGCCCCGGTGCAGCCCTGGTGGCTGGCCGCCCTGCTCTATGTGGGCTACAACCTGGTCCTCTCCATCTCGGTGCTGGGGCCGCTGGGGGCCGAGGTGGATGACCGGCCGACCCTCCTCCTGGGCGGCCTGGCCGGCGGCCTCGCCCTGGGCCTGCTGGCCCTGGGGATCAAGCTGGCGATCAGCGTCCACCTCCCCCAGATCGGCGCCTTCGAGATCCCGATGCTCTTCCTGGCCCGGTTCCACGCCCTGCCCATCCAGTGGCTCTACACCGGCATCCTCTGGGCCGAGATCTACACCACCGCCATCGCCTGCGCCTACGGCTTCGCCGGCCGGGCGGCGGAGATGGCCGGCGGACGCTACCGGGAGGTGGTGGCGGCCACCACCTGCCTGGCGCTCCTGGGCGGCGGGCTCGGCTTCAGCCGGCTTCTGACCTTCCTCTACCCGCTCTTCGGTTACGCCACCCTGCTGGTGCTGGCGGGGCTGATGCTCTCCCCCATTCGGCGGGAACCTCGGTAATGCGGCCCCGATCGGCAGCCCCGACCGGGGCTCTTCCATGTCGCGCATACCTTACCATTACCCAGGGAAGATTGTAATGCGTACCAAAGGAGGTGCTTGCCGTGAAGATCCCCCCGGGCCTGAGGCGGCTCTTTGTGGCAGATCTCACCCCCCCACCTCCCCCCTTCTCCCTGGGCGACTGGCAGGGCGAGCCTCAGCCCGACTCCCCTCTGACAAAACCTGACAAGCAACTGACCACCCCGGGAACCGCCCCCTCATCCGACCGGGTAGGACCGGACCTGGCCGCCAATGAGGCCTGGCTCCGAGGCCGATTTACCCTGCCTGTCAGCCGGGGGCTTGTCCTGCGACCTCTCCGCATCGGCGGTACCGACATCCAGGGGCTCGTCGCCTACCTGGATGATCAGGTGGATTGGGTCCACCTGCACTGGACCATTCTCCACCCCCTCATCGAGCGAACCATTCCCCCGGCGGTCATCCGGCAGCCTGATGCGCTGATCCAGCAGGTGCTGACCGAAGGGCAGGCCAGCAGCAGCAGCGACTGGAATCACCTGGTGGACGCCATCCTGACCGGCTCAGCCATCGTCCTGATCGACGGCGTGGAGAAGGCTCTGATCCTCGAGGTCAAGGGCTGGGCCAAGCGGCCGGTGCAGCGCCCCAACGCCGAACTCACCGTGCGCGGTCCCCAGGAGGGGTTCACCGAGGACCTGCGGACGAACGTCTCCCTCATCCGCCGCCGGCTCCGGACACCGGATCTGATGGTGGAATGGGGACAGATCGGCAACCGCTCCGCCACCGATATCGCCCTGGTCTACCTGAAGTCAGTGGCCAACCCCAAGCTGGTGAAGGAGACCCGGCGCCGCCTGCGATCGATCTCGATCGACTACCTGGCCGACAGCGGCAGCCTGGAACAGCTGCTGGAGGATCGGCCCTACTCTGTCTACCCAAACATCCTGGCCACCGAGCGGCCGGACCGGTTTGCCGCACAGATCGCTGAGGGCTATCTGGGGATCCTGGTGGGCAACACCGCCTTCGCCCTGATCCTCCCGGCCACGATCCCCATGTTCCTGCATTCCCCGGAGGACGCCTACCTCCGCTGGCCCTACGGCACCTTTGTCCGGCTGTTGCGGGTCTTCAGCTTCTACATGGCGCTGCTGGTGCCCGGCCTCTATGTCGCCATTGCCAACTACCATCAGGAGATGATCCCCACCACCCTGATGCTGGCCATCTCCGGGAACCGGGAGACCGTTCCGATCCCCGTTGTACTGGAGGTGCTGGTCATGGAGACCATGTTCGAACTGATCCGCGAGGCCGGTGTCCGGATTCCGACCATTATCGGCCCCACCATCGGCATCGTGGGCGCCCTGATTCTGGGTCAGGCAGCGGTGCAGGCGGGCATCATCAGCCCGATCCTGGTGATCATCACCTCGGGCACCGCCCTCGCCTCCTTCGCGATTCCGAACTACGGGCTGCAGTTCGCCGTCCGTGTCCTGCGGTTCGCCTACGTCCTCGCCGGGGG
>JBMONC010000020.1:8982-15397 GCA_049324875.1 Bacillota bacterium | reverse complement strand
TGGGGGCTGCTCAAGACCTCGCTGCTGGGGGAGATCCTGCTGATCGGGATCGTGGGCAACCGCTTCCGAAGCCAGAAGGACCTTGCACAGGTGGGCTGGTGGACCCTCGGCCTCTCCACCCTCCTCCTGCTGGCCACCGTCGTGGTCTACCTGTACGTCTTCCCCTATCCCGCCGCAAGCCGCGTCAGCTTTCCGCTGCTGGAGATCAGTCGGGTGATTGTGACGGGACGCTGGCTGCAGCGAGTAGAAACGATCTTTCTGATCATCTGGGTACTGGCCGGTGCGCTGAAGCTGATGGCCGGACTGTACGGGGCCGCCAAGGCGCTGGGGCAGGTGATGCAGTTGGCCACCACCCGCCTCCTGGTGATGCCCCTGGCCGCTCTTGCGTACAGCCTCGCCTTTCTCCCCTCCAGCCTGCCGGAGGCGGTGCAGTGGGATGCGAATCTGCTGCGCAACTACGGCTGGGTCATCTCGTTGGCGCTGCCCGGGCTCACCTGGCTGGTATCCGCCGTCAAGACGGGAGATGGTGAGAAGCATGTGGCATAGGTTGCGAAAGCTCCTGGCCATCAGCATCCTCCTCCTGCCGTTACCGGGCTGCTGGGATGCAGCCTCCCCCGAGGACATCGCCTGGGTGGCGGCGATCGGGGTTGACGAGGGGACAGGCACCAACTTCCTCTTCACCTTTCAGGCGGTCATCCCCCGGGCCCTCACCTCCGCCGGAGGCGGGGGTGGGGGCGGTGGTGGCGGGGGTGGGCGAGGTGCGCACACCTTCGAGGTCTTCTCGGTGGAGGCGCCGGATGTCATCACCGCCATTGAGATGAGCGATGCCTTCGTTGCCCGTCGTGTCAATCTGCAGCACGCCAAGGCCTTCATCCTGGGTGAGGAGGTGGTCAGGGGCGGGGCCGCACGGCTTCTGGCCCCTGCCGTCCGCTACCGGGAATTCCGCCGGACTCTTCATGTGCTGGTCAGCAGGGGTACTGCCAGGGAGTTCATCGAACTGGCCAAGCCCCGGCTGGAGACCGACCCCGGCCTCTGGTTCGAGGTGATGCTGACCTGGCAGCGGGAGACCCTGTTGGTGCCTCCCACCCGGATCCATGACTTCATGGTCGACCTGGAGCAGCAGGGCCTGGGGGCCCGTGCGGCCCTCGTCGCCCCCCGGCGGGACATCGAAGCAGGGGAAGAGGAGTTTGGCGGTCCTGGCCGAGAGGCTCAACCGGGAGCGGCCCCATCCGATGTCCTCGCAGGAGAGGTCTCCCGCCTGGGGGAACTGCCCGTTGAGTTCATGGGCGCCGCCGTCTTCAAAGGGGATCGGCTCGCCGGCTTCCTGGATGGGCAGGAGACGCGGGCTGTGGCACTGCTCCGGGGGGAGATGACCCGCCGGACGCCCATCTCCATACCCGACCCCAACAGCCCGGATGATCGGATCGTACTGTTGACGCAGGTACAGACCGACCCGAAGATCACCGTCCACCGGCGGGGGAATCGGGTGACCGCCCAGTTCACCTTGCGAATCGAGGGCGACATCGGCAGCATCCCCTCCCGCATCGACTACTCCAAGCCAGAGCGGATGCGGAAACTGGAGGAGGCAGCAGAGCGGTATATCGGCCAGGTGCTCCGGCGCACGCTGAGCAAGACCCTCACGGAGTGGGGGACGGACCTGTACCACCTGGGCGACCTGCTGCGCCCCCAGTTCGCCACCACCGGGGAGTGGGAGGCCTTCGACTGGGGGAAGCAGGTCTATCATGTGGAGGCCCAGTTGCAGGTGACCTACCGAATCCGCCGCCACGGTCTGCAGGTCGAACCGGCGCATCCGGAGAGGTGATTGTATGCGCCTGGCATTCAGCGTGCTGATTGGGCTCTGGCTTGGGGTCTACACCGCCAGCCTGGCAGTGGGGCTGTGGCGCCTGAAGAACCGCCGCGGCTCGGCGGTGGCCGCCATCCTTGCGCTCTGCGTCCTGGTAGTGCCCTTTCTCGTGGAGTGGATCCTCCACAACCGGACCTGACAAAGAAAAGAGGCATCAGGCCGTGCCTGATGCCTCGTGCTTCATCTCATCGGGATCGACCCAGGACTCCGCCCACTCTCCGATCGCCTCCACCACCGGGCGCAGCGCCCGCCCCTTCTCCGTCAGGGTGTATTCGATCAGCACCGGGCGGTGGTCATGCACCACCCGCTGGACGATCCCCGCCTCCTCCAGCTCCTTCAGCCGCTCCGAGAGCAGCCGGTCCGAGAGGTCCGGCACCTGGAGCCGGAAGTCGCTGAACCTCCGGGGCCCGCCCATCAGGATGCGGAGGATGAGCCCCGTCCACTTCTTGCCCAACAGTCCGGCAGCGTACTCGTACCGCGGGCACATCTGATCGTAGCCCATCGCTCGCACCCCCTTTGGTAGAGCATACCACAGAGGGGCCGAACGGTAAATCGCCCTAGCTTCGTCCCACCGCCGCAGGCACCCGCTCCCGCCCGGCGTGGACCCACCCGGCGACGGTCGCCACCCGCTCGCCCAGGTGGCGGGCCGCCTCCAGTTCCGCCTCGGTGATCTTCCCGCCCGTGGCGCTGGCCCCGTAGGGGTTGCCGCCCGCGGCGAAGACCACCTGGTCGGTGTAGCCCGGCGCCGCCACGATCGATCCCCAGTGGTAGAAGACGTTGTAGAGGGAGAGGATCGTCGCCTCCTGGCCGCCGTGCTCATTCGAGGCGGTGACGAAGCCCGCCACCACCTTGTTGGCCAGCTTCCCCTGGAACCAGAGGCCGCCGGTCTGATCGATGAACTGCTTCAGCTGGGCCGCCATCGTCCCGTACCGGGTCGGGGTGCCCAGGATGATCGCATCGGCCCACTCCAGGTCCTCCATCGATGCCTCGGGGAACTCCTGTGACCGCCGGTAGAACGCCTGCCACTCCGGGTTCTGGGCGATGGCCGACTCCGGGGCCAGCTCCTTCACCCGCAGCACCTTCACCTCGGCCCCGGTCCGGCGGGCGCCCTCCGCCACCGCCTCGGCCATCCGGTGGGTGTTGCCCGTGGAGCTGTAGTAGATCACTGCAACCTTGCGACTGGACATCCTGTTCCGCCTCCTTTGGCGTTAGCATGCCACCGGAGGCGAAGATTTTTCCGCCGGATGCCTAACCTTTTGGTCGCCCCCGTTGTCATATAGGGTGAAGCCTCCCGAGAGAAAGCGAGGTGAGGGGATGGACGAGCCCACCCTGATCGCCCGGAGCCAGCAGGGCGACCAGGAGGCCTTCGCCCACCTGGTCCGGCGGTTCGATCCCCTCGTGCGCTCCCTGGCTGCCCGGTACGTGGGCGCCCGAGACGCAGCCGACGCCGCCCAGGAGATCTGGCCGGCGGTCTACCGGAAGCTCTGGCAGCAATCGACGAGGTCGGCGCCGCAGCGGCCCTCCTCTCCCGGTACCTCCGGCCCTCGGAGCCGCGCCTGGCCAAGGCGTGGCGGTTCCGGGACCGGAATGAGGATGAAGATGAGGACGAAGAGGAGGACCAGGGCAGAAGAGGGCGCCGCCAGCGGTCTGCTGGACGGCGCCCTCGCGGCTTGAGCACCTAGTCAGCCGGTGCCTGCTCGGCGGAGAGGTGGTTCCAGTACTTCTCCCGCAGCACCTTCTTGTCGAACTTGCCCACGCTGGTCTTGGGCACCTCGCTGATGAAGACCACATCGTCGGGGATCCACCAGTCGGCGAAGCGGCCCTTCAGGAAGAGCTTGATCTCCTCGGCGGTCAGCTCCACCCCCGCCCGGGGCACCACGCAGGCTAGCGGCCGCTCCTGCCACTTCGGGTGGTGGACCGCCACCACGGCGGCCTCCGCCACCTTCGGGTGGGCCATGATCGCGTTCTCCAGATCGACCGAGGAGATCCACTCCCCGCCCGACTTGACCAGGTCCTTCACCCGGTCGATGATCTGCATGTAGCCATCCCCATCGACGGTGGCCACGTCGCCGGTGTGGTACCAGCCCCCCTTGAAGGTCGCCTTGGAGCGCTCATCGTTGTAGTACTCACTGGCGATCCAGGGCCCCCGCAGCACCACCTCGCCCATCTCCTGGCCGTTCCAGGCCACCTCGCTGCCGTCCTCCTTCAGGACCACCATGTCCAGGCCGGGCACCAGCAGCCCCTGCTTCGCCTTCTTGGCGTAGCGCTCGCCGGCGGGGGCATCCTCCAGGTTCGACTTCAGCCGGCTTACGTGGGTGACCGGCGCCGCCTCAGTCATGCCGTAAGCGTGCAGGAAGGGGACCCCCAGCTTCTGCTCGTAGGCCTCGATCAGCGCCCGGGGCGGGGCGGAGCCGCCGCAGGCCACCCGGGTGATGGAGGAGAGGTCGTACTCCTTCTGCTCCATCGCCTGCAGCACCCCCATCCAGACGGTGGGGACGCCGGCCGCCAGGGTCACCTTCTCCTCCTGCATAAGCTGGCAGAGGGTGTGCGGGTCGGGGCGGGGACCCGGCAGCACCTGCTTGGCCCCCATCCAGGTGGAGGCGAAGGGCAGCCCCCAGGCGTTGACGTGGAACATCGGCACCACCGGCAGGACCACATCCTTCTCGGCGATGGCGATGGTGTCGGTCATGCAGACCACCATCGAGTGGAGGTAGATCGCCCGGTGGGCGTAGGTGACCCCCTTGGGCATACCGGTGGTGGCGCTGGAGAAGCACATCCCCGCCTCCGCCCACTCGTCGATATCCTCCGGGAACTCGTATCCCGCCGGCGCCTCGGCCAGCAGCTCCTCGTAGCTGTGGACCGGGGCCAGCCGGGTCTGGGGCAGCGGGCCGTCGCCCATGACGACATAGTGCTCCACCGTCTCGATCTCCCCCTGGATCGCCTCCACCAGCGGGAGCAGGTCGGCGTCGATCAGCAGCACCTTGTCCCCGCCGTGGTTGATCACGTAGGCCAGGTGCTCCGGCGGCAGCCGCAGGTTGATGGTGTGGAGCGAGGCGCCCATGCAGGGGACGGCGAAGTAGGCCTCCAGGTGCCGGTGGTGGTTCCAGGCGATGGTGCCCACCCGGTCACCCCGCCCGACGCCCAGCTTGGCCAGGGCCGAGGCCAGCTTCTTGGTCCGGGCGTAGTAGTCGGCGTAGGTGTAGCGGAAGACCGATCCGGGCCCGGTGCGCGAGACGATCTCCTTGTGCGGGAAGTACCGCCGGGCCCGCTCCAGCATGGTGTGAAGGGTCAGGTTGTGCCGCATGGTCATGGAAACTCACCCTCCTCCTGTTCCTCGATCCGCCCCGGGCGGATCCGATAGCGTTTAACATATTAGCTGTTACCGGTCGGAAACCTTCCGCTCTAGGCTCTCTATTCTGAATTGGTACCACGTTCACAAGGGTATGCGTGAGGGGCTAAAGAGATGCGAACCGGGCAGAGGAGTCGGCGGGGGACCGGTGGAAGTAGGGGGCATCAGGCTCGCTGGGAGGAGATGCAGATGCAGATGCGCACGCTGGGCCGCTCCGGCTTGAAGGTGACCAGCCTCTGCCTGGGCACCATGGCCTTCGGCCGCTGGATCGACGAGGCCGCCTCCGCCCGGGTGATCGACGCCGCCCTGGATGCCGGGATCAACTTCTTCGACACCGCCAACATCTATGGCCGGGGGATGGACAGCGGCGACTACAGCCTGAAGGGCGAGTCGGAGGCGATCCTGGGCCGGCTGCTGGGGCCCCGGCGCCAGCGGATCATCCTGGCCACCAAGGTGGGCAACATCAACCAGCATGCCGGCCCCGGCCCCAACGACCGGGGCCTCTCCCGCCGGCACATCATGGAGCAGGTGGAGCGCTCCCTGCGCCGCCTGCAGACCGACTACATCGACCTCTACCAGTTCCACTCCTTCGACCCGTCCACCCCGGTGGAGGAGTCGATGCGGGCGATGGATGACCTGGTGAGGCAGGGGAAGGTGCGCTACATCGGCTGCTCCAACTGGTCCGCCTGGCAGCTGATGAAGGCCCACGGCGTCAGCGAGCGGCTGGGGCTGGAGCGGTTCATCTCGGTCCAGCCCCAGTACAGCCTGCTGGTGCGGGAGATCGAGCGGGAGTTGATCCCCTGCTGCCTGGCCGAGGGGGTGGGGATCATCCCCTACTCCCCGCTGGCCCGGGGGCTCTTGACCGGCAAGTACCGGCAGGGCGAGGCCCCGCCCGAGCAGAGCCGGGCCGCCGCCGGCGAGCGGCTGCTGGTGGAGGGGCTGATGACCGAGCGGAACTTCCGCCGGGTGGAGGCGATGCGGCGGCTCTGCGCCGGGTGGGGGCTGCCCATGGCGCAGGTGGCCCTGGCCTGGGTGCTGGCCAACCCGGCCGTCACCTCGGCCATCGTCGGGGCCAGCCGGCCGGAGCAGATCGGCGATGCGGTGGCGGCGGCCGAGCTGCGGCTGGCGCCGGAGCAGAAGCGGGCGCTGGATGAGCTGGTCCACATCGAGTAGGGCTGGTTCCGCCGACGGAGGGCCGGGCG
>JBMONC010000020.1:0-8882 GCA_049324875.1 Bacillota bacterium | reverse complement strand
TGGGAGAAGGTGGTGAAGATCACCATCGAGCTGACCACAGTGACATGCTCAGCCGCCACCGATCTCCGAAATGGGACGGCGGCGTGGGCACCATGGCCAGCGAGCACCCAAAGTTACGACTACCTACCTGATACGGGAAGGCGGCCCGTTGGATTCCTCCAAGGGCCGCCCTCCACATGGACTCCCCAACCGCACCCGCAGCCTCACTCCCCGGCGTAGGCCCGGCGGAGCGTGGCGATCTCCAGCTTCTTCATCCGGAACATCGCCGCCATCACCCGCTCCCGCCGCTCCGGGTCTGGATCAGTCATCAGCTCGTTCATGGCGGTGGGCACCACCTGCCACGACAGGCCAAACCGGTCCTTCAGCCAGCCACAGGGCCCCTCCTCGCCGCCCTCGGTCAGCCGCCCCCAGTAGTAGTCCAGCTCTTCCTGCGTCTCGCAGAAGATCTGGAAGGAGATCGCCTCGTCGAACTTGAACTGCGGGCCCCCGTTGACGGCGGTGAACACCTGGCCGTCGAGCTCGAAGTCCACGGTCATGACGCTCCCCTCCGGCTTGCCGTGGAACTCATACCCCGCCTTGCCGAAGTGGGTGACCCGGAGGATCCTGGAGTTCTGGAAGACGGAGACGTAAAAGGTCGCCGCCTCCTCCGCCTCGGTGTCGAACCAGAGGCACGGTGCGATCCGCTGGAAGCTGGGCATCCCGTTCCCCTCCCTACTGAATCTCGCCGCCCAGCGCCCGTGCGCAGAAATCGGCCGGCTTCGCCATGCGGACCATCCTTCCGTCTGGTGGAATGCGAAACCGGCCCGCTCCATTTCTCCCGATGGCCCATGGATCAGGATAGGCGGCTGAAGGTTGATCTTCTGATTCGCCGGGCTGGGACGCGCACCCTTTCGGAACAGCATGAGAAAGGGACCCGCATCACGATTGTGACGGGGGTCCCACGCAACAAGCCTGGCTACTTCCGCACCATCGGGGTGGCGGTGCCGTCGGGGTGGTAGGTGTAGAAGCCCCGGCCGGTCTTCCGCCCCAGGTAGCCGGCCTGCACCATCTGCACCAGCAGCGGGCAGGGCCGGTACTTGGGATCCTTGTAGCCGTCGTAGAGCACGTTCATGATGTAGAGGCAGGTGTCCAGGCCGATGAAGTCCGCCAGGGTAAGCGGGCCCATGGGGTGGTTCATGCCCAGCTTCATCACGGTGTCGATCTCCTCGACCCCGGCGATCCCCTCGTAGAAGCAGAAGATCGCCTCGTTCAGCATCGGCAGCAGCACCCGGTTGGAGATGAAGCCGGGGAAGTCGTTGACCACGGCTGTGGTCTTGCCCATCGCCTCGGCCAGTTCCTTGATGGTGGCGTAGGTCTCGTCCGAGGTGGCGATGCCCCGGATGATCTCCACCAGCTTCATCACCGGCACCGGGTTCATGAAGTGCATCCCGATGAACCGGTCGGCCCGCCTGGTGGCGGAGGCCAGCTGGGTGATCGGCAGGCTGGAGGTATTGGAGGCGAAGATCGTCTCCGCCGGGCAGAGCTGATCCAGCTCCCGGAAGAGGGTCAGCTTCACCTCCAGGTTCTCGATGATCGCCTCGATCACCAGGTCGCACTCCCGGGCGGGCTCCAGGGAGGTGGTGCCGGTGATCCGGCCCAGGATCGCCGCCTTCTCCTCGGCGCTCTTCCGCCCCTTCTCCACGTCCCGGCTCAGGTTCTTCTCGATGACGCCCAGGCCCTTGTTGACAAAGCGATCCTCCACGTCCCGCAGGTAGACCTGCAGCCCGGCCTGCGCCGCCACCTGGGCGATGCCGGAGCCCATCTGACCGGCGCCTACCACCATGATCCGCTTGATCGTCATCTGGTGAATCCTCCTCGTTTTCTCAGGGGGGTTACCCCACCCGGATCACCGTTGCCTCGCCCTGTCCGCCGCCCGAGCAGATGGCGGCCAGGCCGATGCCGCCGCCCCGGCGGCGCAGCTCGTAGATCAGGTGCATTAGAATGCGGCCGCCGCTGGCCCCGATCGGGTGGCCGATGGCGATGGCGCCGCCGTTGACGTTGACGATCTCGGGGCTGACCTCCAGCAGCCGGGTGGAGATCAGGGTGACCGACGCGAAGGCCTCGTTGATCTCCACCAGGTGGAGATCCTTCGGGCTCAGCCCGGCCCTGGCCAGCGCCTTCAGCCCCGAGCGGGCCGGCACGGTGTGCAGGGCGTGGGGCTCCTCGGAGTGCTGCCCCTGGCCCAGGATCGTGGCCAGGATCTCCAGCCCCATCGCCTCCGCCTTCTCCCGGGACATCACCACCAGCGCCGAGGCCCCGTCGGAGAGGCCCGGGGCGTTGCCGGCGGTGATCGGCCCGTCCTTCTCGAAGGCGGGCTTCAGCGCCGCCATCTTCTCCAGGGAGGTGTCCCTGCGGATCGGCTCGTCACCGTGGAAGAGGACCGGATCCCCCTTCTTCTGCGGGATGGGGACCGGCGTCACCTCCTCGGCGAAGAGCCCTTTCTCCCAGGCGGCCGCCGCCCGGACGTGGGAGCGGTAGGCCCACTCATCCTGCTCCTGCCGGGAGATGTTGTACTCCCGGGCGCCCCGGCCGCCGTAGGAGCCCATATGGACATCGCCGAAGGCGCACCAGAGGCCGTCGTGGATCACCCCGTCCACCAGGGTGCCATGCCCCATCCGGTAGCCGGAGCGGGCCTTGGGCAGCAGGTAGGGGGCGTTGGTCATCGACTCCATGCCGCCGGCCACCACCACATCGGCATCGCCGGCCCGGATCATCAGATCGGCCAGGTTGACCGCCCGCAGGCTGGAGGCGCAGACCTTGTTGATCGTCTCGGAGACGACCCCGTAGGGCAGCCCGGCCTTCTGGGTCGCCTGCCGGGAGGGGATCTGCCCCACGCCCGCCTGCACCACCTGGCCCATGAAGACGTTGTCGATCTCGCTCTCACGGCCAACCAGCCCCGCCCGCCGGACCGCCTCCCGGATCGCCACGGCGCCCAGGTCGGTGGCGGAGAGCTCCTTCAGCGCCCCGTTGAAGGCCCCGAAGGAGGTGCGCACCGCGCTCACGATCACCGCTTCCCGCTTCATATGATTGCCTCCCCATCCAAAAACCAAAGGTTTTAGCCCTACCCATTATACATGATCGGGGGGCGGTGATGGACCCCCGGCGCGGAAAAGCCGGGGCCGTTACCCCGACTTCTGCTCCGGAAGCGCCGTCCCCGGCGGGAAGTGGAAGACGTAGGCCCGAAAGGCCTGCTCATCGCTCAGCTGAAGGGGGGCCAGCAGCGGCTCCGCCGCCATGGGCAGGCTGATGGTGAAGGGTTCCAGCCCCCGCTCCGCCCTCGCCCGGAGGGCGAAGGAGAGCAGGTCGGCGGCGGCCCCGGGGCTCCCATCCAGCCAGCGGAGCAGCAGCCCGTCCTCGGTCTGGGTGAGGAGCATCAGCCCCTCCAGCCCGCCCTCCCCCTCCACCAGGGCGGTGGACTCCAGCGCCCACTCGGCCGGGGAGGTGGTGACCACCGCCCAGCCGGTCAGCCGGGAGGCGATCACCTCCGCCAGGGGGCCAGTGGCACGGGCCTGCCGGAAGCGCTCGATGGCCTCCCGGTCAGCCGGCCGTGCCCAGCGGGCCCGCCTGGCTTCCGGCAGGGCCGGCAGCTGGGTCAGGCTGTCGTAGATCACCCAGGGGCCCCGGTTGACAAAGCCGTTCTTGGCCACCGTTCGGTGGGCCCGCAGGTTGTCCAGGGCGCTCAGCAGGTAGATCTCCCGGGCGCCGGCGGCCAGCGCCTGCTCGATCTGGGCCCGGCAGAACTGGCTGCCGATCCCCTTGCCCTGGGCGCCGGGGTGGATGCGCATCCCGAAGAAGTAGGCCTGCTCCGGGGCGTGGAACTCCAGGCAGTAGCAGCCGATGATCCGCCCCTCCTGCTCGGCCACGAAGAAGCCCTCGGGCTCGGTGCAGTTCATCAGATCATCGTAGATCTCGGGGATGAAGTCGTGCTCGCTCACCGCCCGGCTAAGGGCGACCACCTCCGCCTTGTCGGCGGGGGTGGCCCGGCGCATCGCAAAGGTGGTGGTGGTCATCGGAGAGCCTCCTTCCGCTCGGGGAGCATCCGGCGGCTGATGGCGATCAGGATGCCCACCGCCATCAGCAGCGCCAGCAGCGAGGAGCCGCCGGAGGAGATGAAGGGGAGTGGCACGCCGGTGTTGGGCACGGTGCCGGTCACCACCCCGATGTTGATCCCCGCCTGCACGGCGATCCAGGAGGTGACGCCGGTGGCCAGAAGGCCGGTGTACCGGTCCGGCGCCCGGGCGGCGATGGCGTAGCCCCGCCAGGCGAAGAGGAGGAAGAAGAGGATCACCCCGGTGGCCCGGACCAGCCCCAGCTCCTCGGCGATCACGGCGAAGATGAAGTCGGTCTCCGCCTCGGGGAGCCGGTTGTCCAGCTTCTGCAGCGACTGGCCCAGCCCGACGCCCCACCAGCCCCCACGGGCGAGGGCCATCCAGGACTGGATTACCTGGTGCCCATCCTCCCGCTGGTAGATCCACGGGTTCCACCAGGACTTGAGCCGGTCCCGCTGGTGCGGCTTGGTCATGGCGGCGCCCGCCACCACCACGGCAGCCAGCACCAGGCCGACGACGATCGCCTTCCAGTCCACCCCGGAGGCCCAGAGCATGCAGAAGGCGATCCCGCCCAGCACCAGGGCGGTGCCCAGGTCGGGCTCCAGGTAGATCAGCACCGCCAGCAGCCCCAGCACGGCCAGAAAGCCGCCCCAGTACCCGTACCCGCTCAAAAGCTTCATCTTCGGCCCCCGCTTCTCCAGGAAGTTGGCGGCGAAGAGGATGAAAGCCAGCTTGGCGAACTCCGAGGGCTGGACGGTGACGGAGCCCAGCTTCAGCCAGCGGGTGGCCCCGCCCGCCGTGTGGGCCAGCGGATTGAAATCCCCCACCAGCAGGGAGGCCAGGGTCAGAATCACGAGCACCAGGGCCAGGGGCGTCACCTTCCGCCAGCCCCGAAAGGGCATCAGCAACCCGATCAGGAGCCCCGCGGCTCCCATGCCGAACTGAAAGAGGATCCGCCGGGTCACATCAAATCCGCCCTCATGGACGGTGGCGCTGTAGACCATAATCATCCCAACACTGATCAACCCCACCAGGGCGAACAGGAGCACCCCGTCCGGCCCCTGGATGGGGATCGCTCTGGCTGTTGTCTCCTGCCCCCCGGCCGAGCCGGCAGGGATGGTACGTGCCAAGGTGGCTCCCCCCTTGTGGGGTAGATAGTTGGGCAAAGGAGAGCCGTTCCCCTTCAGGCTGAGCGGTTTTTTTGTTGGCCACGGGTAGGTGTGGGGCCGTTATTTTGCCACGGATTACACGGATTACACGGATTAAATCATATTAAAATATGTTATATAATTGCGGGTGTACGGCTTCACGGTCTCTTATCCACCATGGTGGTGCGGTGCTTCGCACCAGCACCACCATGTTTTATCCGTGTAATCCGCGGCCATCGTCTTCCGTGTAATCCGTGTAAAGAAAACCGGGAGCTGCCGCCCCCGGTTTCTTTCTATATGCCGTTCTCCACCTCGACCCGCTCGATGTCGGCCCCCAGCTCCTTCAGCTTCTCGGCCATGCGGGTGTAGCCGCGGTCGATGTACTGGATCCCGCCGATCTCGGTCTGGCCCTCGGCGGCCAGGGCGGCGGTGACCAGGGCGGCGCCGCCCCGAATGTCCTTGGCCTCTACCGGGGCGCCGGTGTAGCGCTCGACCCCGCGGACGATGCCGGTGTTGCGGTCGACCTTGATCTGGGCGCCCATCCGGATCAGCTCGTTGGTGAAGCCAAAGCGGTTCTCGAAGATCGTCTCCTGCACCACGGCGATGCCGTCGCAGAGACCCATCAGGGCGACCCAGGGGGACTGGAGGTCGGTGGGGAAGCCGGGGTGGACCTGGGTCTCCACATCCACCGCCCGGATGGGGCGGCGGGCGATGACCCGGACGGCATCCAGGCCCTCCTCCACCTCCTGGCCGGCCTCGCGCAGCTTGGCGATCACGGTGGAGAGGTGCTCGGGGATCATGTTCTCCACCACCACGTCTCCGCCGGCGGCGGCGGCCATCAGCATGTAGGTGCCCGCCTCGATCCGGTCGGGGATCACCTCGTGCCGCACGCCGTGCAAGCGCTCCACGCCCTCCACCCGCACCATGTTGGTGCCGGCGCCGCGGACCCGGCCGCCCATGGCGTTGATGAAGTTGGCCAGGTCGACGATCTCGGGCTCGCAGGCGGCGTTCTCCAGCAGGGTGGTGCCCGGCGTCAGCGTCGCCGTGATGATCATGTTGACCGTGGTGCCCACGCTGGCCCGGTCCACGTAGAACCGGCCCCCGTGGAGCTCAACGTTCTGGGCGACCATGGCGCCGTGCTCCACCACCACCTCGGCGCCCAGCGCCTTGAACCCCTTCAGGTGGAAGTCCACCGGGCGGGAGCCGATCTCGCAGCCGCCCGGGCAGGCGACCTCGCCCCTGCGCAGGCGGGCCAGCAGCAGGCCCATCACATAGGTAGAGCCCCGCAGCTTGCGGGCGATATTGTACGGGGCCACATGGTTGCTCAGTTGGTCTGCCCGGACGCGCAGGGCGGTCTCCTCCACCCACTCCACCTGGCAGCCCAACTCCCGCAGGATCTGGCAGAGGTGCTGAATATCCGAGTTGTTCGGTACGTTATCGAGGATGGACTCTCCCTCGGCGGCCAGGGCGGCGGCGGCCACCAGCGGCAGGGCGCTGTTCTTCGCACCACCGATCGCCACGCTTCCAGACAGAGGGCGTCCACCGCGAACGAGGAATTTCGCCGCCAAATCAGGTCTCCCCTTATTTCCTGGAGGGTCTTGCCTAGTATGTGCTACCCACAGATGGTTTGAGTACAGGCAACGCCAACTGCCACTTTAGCAGAAAGCGTGTCCCCCGTCTAGACGTGGAACGAAGTGGGAAGGAAGCAGAGAAAAGAGCCGGGCCAGGGGTGGAAACCCTCCTGCCCGGCAGGGAGTCGAAGGCTACGAGACGCTGTAGTTGGGCGCCTCCTTGGTGATGTGCACATCGTGCGGATGGCTCTCCCGCAGGCCGGCCGCGGTGATGCGGCGGAACTTGCCGTTCTTGCGCAGATCCTCGATGGTCGATGTGCCGCAGTAGCCCATGCCGGCCCGGAGCCCGCCCACCAGCTGGAAGACGGTCTCGGCCAGCGGCCCCCGGTAGGGAACCCGGCCCTCGATCCCCTCGGGGACCAGCTTGGGGGCGCCCTCCTGGAAGTACCGGTCGCCGGAGCCCTCCTTCATGGCGCCCAGGGAGCCCATGCCCCGGTAGACCTTGAAGGAACGGCCCTGGTAGATCTCCATCTCCCCCGGCGACTCGTCGGTGCCGGCGAAGAGGGAGCCGATCATGACAGAGGAGGCGCCGGCGGCGATCGCCTTGGCGATGTCGCCCGAGTACTTGACGCCGCCGTCGGCAATGATCGGCACGTCGTACTGGTTGGCCGCCTGGGCCGACTCGTAGATCGCCGTGATCTGCGGCACGCCGATGCCGGCCACGACCCGGGTGGTGCAGATGGAGCCCGGCCCGATGCCGACCTTGACCGCATCCGCCCCGGCCTCGATCAGGTCACGGGTCCCCTCGAAGGTGGCGACGTTGCCGGCGATCACCTGCAGCTGCGGGAAGTTGGCCTTGACCTTCTTCAGCACCTCAATGATGCCGCCCGAGTGGCCGTGGGCCGAGTCGAGCACCACCACATCCACCCCGGCATCAACCAGGGCGCCGGTCCGCTCGAGCACATCGGGGGAGACGCCGATGGCGGCGCCGCAGAGGAGGCGGCCCCGCGCATCCTTGGCGGAGTTGGGGTACTTCTTCGCCTTCTCGATGTCCTTGATGGTCAGCAGCCCCTTCAGGACACCGTGCTCGTCCACCAGGGGGAGCTTCTCCACCTTGGCGTGGCGGAGGATCCCCTTCGCCTCATCCAGGGTGGTGCCCACGGGGGCGGTGATCAGGTTCTCCTTGGTCATCACGTTGCCCACCGGCTGGTGCCAGTTCTCCTCGAACCGGAGGTCCCGGTTGGTCAGGATTCCCACCAGCCTCCCGGTCCCCCGCTCCACCACCGGCGCCCCGGAGATGCGGTAGCGGGACATCAGCTTCAGGGCGACGTCGATCATGTCATCCGGGTGGACGTAGACCGGATCGACGATGATCCCGTGCTCGGAGCGCTTGACTTTGTCGACCTCTTCCGCCTGCTGCTGAATCGTCATCGACTTGTGGATGATGCCAACGCCGCCCTCCCGGGCCATGGCAATGGCCATCCGGGCCTCGGTGACGGTATCCATCGCCGAGGAGAGCAGGGGAATGTTGATGCGAAGTGTGCGGGTGAGTCGAGTGGAGACGTCCACATCACGAGGGAGCACCTCGGACCTTGCCGGTACCAGCAGAACGTCATCAAACGTCAGCGCTTCCGGTCCAAATTTCGACTCTGTCATCTAACCCTCCGCCTTATTGAGAGCAGGCTTGCTCGAATTTGTGGCATTATACCATAGTGCATATCGAGGAATCAACCGCCATTCGAAAAACGTAAGGGGAGCCGCCCCCTTCATCCTAGTATGGCAATCACCCCCCTCCGCAAACGCTAGGGAGGAAGCGGAGGTGAATGAGCATGGCAGAACCCGAGAACCGCACCCCCATGGAGATGGCCTCCCAGATCATCAACGCCACCGATTCCAGCACCCTGGCCCTCCGCCAGGCCGCCTACGTCTACGAGGATGACGGCGAGACCGGCGCCCTCCTCCAGATGATGTACGAGCAGTCCGCCGACCGGGAGGATCTAACCCGCTTCCGCCGCGACCAGTACGGCCCCGAAGGGGCTCGTACTTAGTCGAACACCCCCGCTCCATGCGGGGGC
>JBMONC010000019.1:0-20081 GCA_049324875.1 Bacillota bacterium | reverse complement strand
GCCAGGCTTACGGCTTCCGGTCGTTCAAGAACTTCCGCCGCAAGATCCTACTGGTTGGCTGATTTTCCAACGGAGGACCGTGGCGGCCCACGGCCGCCGGTCCTCCACAACACTTGACGGATAGCATTTTTTCTCGTGGCCCCACGGCACCCCTCACGGGTATGCGAAAGCCCGGCAGCAGATGACCTGTACGGTCCTCCAGGTACCGGCTATAGGCCAAAAGCCCTCCCCCCTCCGGTCCAGAGTGTAGTCCTAAACATATCCCCACGTTATGATCGATCCTTGTTACACTTATAGGGAAGCAGCGCGCCTTCGTGATCCTCGATCACACAACTGTAAGGAAATCTCCTCGCCCCCGGAGAGGGAGGGATCCCGATGCCGCATATCCTGGTCGCTGATGACGATCTGGACATTGCCCGACTGGTCTCGTTTCAGCTGAAATACCACGGCTTCGATGTGACCCTGGCCCACGACGGTGCCTCCGCTCTGGAGCGGGCGCAGACCAGCCGTCCCGACCTGATCCTGCTGGACTGGATGATGCCGGGGATGGACGGCCTTGAGTGCCTCACCCACCTGAAGGCCGATCCGAGGCTGCAGGGGATCCCCGTGATCATGATGACCGCCCGGGCCCAGCAGTCCGATATGGAGGAGGGCATCGCCGCCGGGGCCCGCGCCTACCTGGTGAAGCCCTTCCAGTTGGAGAACCTGATTCGGACGGTGCGGGAGGCCATGGCATGAGACGTCCGACCTACCGCTGGGACACCGGGCTTCGGGTGCGCGTCCTGGGCCTGGTGGTCTTTCTCCTCTCCCTGCTGGTGGGGCTGGGTGGGGTGCTTTCCTTCTCCCTGGCCCAGGTCAACCTGCTGCAGCAGAAGGCGGAGCACACCCGCGAGCGGATGCTGCTGATGGAGCAGGCGACCAGCACCTACACCGAGATCGTCTCGGCCCTTCGGGGCTACCTGCTGACCGGGCAGGATGAGTTCTTCGCTCCCTACAGCCCCGCCAATGTACGGCTGGATCAGACCCTGCAGCAGCTCGCCCACGAGGCGGCGGATGACCCGGCGCAGTTAAACCGGGTCACCCTGGTACGGGAGCTGGTGCGCACGTGGCGTGAGCAGGTGGCGGACCCGGAGATCGCCCTGAAGCGGTCCGGCTCCCCGGAAGCGGGACGGCTGGTCGCCACCAGCGGCCTCAACTATATTGAAGAGATTCGGAAGGTCGGGGCGGAGTACGTCCGTTGGGAGTCAGACCGGCTGAAGGTGGAGGTTGCCAACGCTCACCAGGCAGCTGAACAGGTGAAGGTGGTCACCTGGCTGGGGGTAGGCGTCGCCGCGGTGCTGGCCCTGGGCGGCTTTCTTGTTTTTGCCCGGGGGGTGACCCGGTCGACCAGCGCCCTGGCAGAGGCGGCCCACCGGATCGCCCGGGGCGAGCGGGGCGTGGTGCTGGAGGCCCCGCTGGACGGCGAGCTGCAGGAGGTGGCCGAGGCCTTCGGCACCATGTCGCTCACCCTGGCCGAACAGGAGCAACGGCTTCAGGAGCAGCAGGAGCAGCTGATGGCGCAGAACGAGGAGCTGCTGGCCCAGCAGGAGAGCCTGCAGTCCCACGCCGCAGCCCTGGAGCAGCAGGAGCGGCGGCTGAGCCGGCTGCACAAGCTCTCCAGCACCATCATTGGCAGCATTGAGATCGAACCGCTCTCCAACCTGATCCTCGACGAGTTCCTCGACCTCTTCGGCGGCTCGGCCGGCGCCCTGCTCCTGGCCGACGAGTACAGCGACCGGATGCTGGTGCAGGCGGAGCGCTGGCTCTCCCCCCGCCTGAAGGGGACCTACCTCCACCCCTCCGGGGCGCTGGCCCGCTGCGCCCAGAAGCACGAGGTGGTGGTGGCCCACTACCCCGATACCCTGACGCGGCTCTGCGTCTGGGAGACCGAGGTGCCGGTGGTCCAGGAGGTCTACGTGCCGCTGGTCCATACCGGACGGGTGATCGGCGCTGTCACCATCGCCTTCTCGGAGGCGAAGCCGGTGCGGGACGAGGCGAGCGCCCTCTGGGAGTCGGTGGCCGGACAGGCCTCCATCGCCCTGTCGGCGGCGTACAACCACCTGGAGGTAAAGCGGGCCTTCCTCTCGCTCCAGGAGCAGGCCGCCCAGATCGAGATGCTGAACGCCCAGCTGGAGGAGGAGCGGGACCGGGCCGCCGCCCAGCTGGACATCTACCTCTCCATCGTCTCCACCATGCGAGCTGGTGCCTGGCTCTGCGACACCGGCGGCCACCTGCTGGTGGTCAACACCACCTTCCGGGAGTTCTTCGGCGAGGTGCAGGAGGATGCACCGGCGGAGGCGATGCTGGCCCAGATCGGTGCCTTCCTGCCCAACGGCGATCCCTTCCTGGAGACCGCCCGGAACCTGATCCACGCCCGTGATGCGGTGGCGGAGGGGCGGATCCGCCTCTCCAACGGCTATGTCCTCCAGTGGTCATCCGCCCCGGTGGGCAGGGGGCAGAGCCGGGTGGGCCGCCTCTTCACCTTCCAGGACGTGACCGAACTGGCCGAGTTGGACCGGCTGAAGTCGGAGTTTGTCAACACCGTCTCCCATGAGCTGAGGACCCCCCTCACCTCGATCATGGGCTACCTGAGCCTGATTCTGGCCGAAACGGTGGGCCCCTTGCAGGAGCCGCAGCGGGAGTTCTTGAATGTAGTCCAGCGGAACACGACCCGCCTGGCGAACCTGATCGACGACCTGCTGGATATCCAGCGGATCGAGTCCGGCCGCACCCCGCTGCAGCGGACGCAGGTCTGCCTGCCCCGGGTGGTCCAGCAGGTGGCCGAGACCTTCCGGGTGCAGGCGGAGCAGAAGGGGCTGAAGTTCGTGGTGAAGGCCACGCCCGGCGACTTCCCGCTGATCTCCGCCGACCCCGACCGGCTGACCCAGATCGCCTCCAACCTGGTCTCCAATGCGGTGAAGTACACCCAGAAGGGGCAGGTGAAGGTCTCCGTCCAGAAGGGGCGGAAATCGGTCGATCTGGTGGTGGAGGACACGGGCATCGGCATCGCCGCCGCCGATCAAAAGCGCATCTTCGAGAAGTTCTACCGGGCGGAGCATCCCTACGTCCGGGAGGTGGGCGGCACCGGTCTGGGGTTGCCCATCGTCAAGACGATGGTTGAGGAGCACGGCGGGGAGATCCGGGTGGAGAGCGAGCCGGGGAAGGGGTCGAAGTTCACCGTAAGCTTCCCGCTCCTGTCGGGCTAGAGGGGGTTGGAGGGGCATGAGCGAGCCCCGGTATCGAACTGACATTCAGGAGGATCAGCTGGAGTCGATCCTGCTCCATTCCTTCATCGACCTGATCCAGGAGCGGAAGGCAAGGGGCCGGACAGAGCTGGCCGCCACCCACGAGACCATCGCCCAGTGGCTCTCGGACCGGACCACGCTGCGGGTGACGAAGCAGCACGTCCAGTACCTGACCCTGGCCCTGCGGGACGGTCTGATCATCAACGTGGGCGGCGGCGGCATCGGCCGCCCCAACACCTACGACACCCGCGAGCAGGAGATGGGCCTGGACGCCTTCTGGGATCAGGTCGACGCCTTCCTGATGGTCTGGAAGATGCCCAACCGAAAGACGCTGCTGGAGATCGACCCCGGTGCATGAGCACCGGGGTCCCTTGCTTGTGGCCGGACTCTGCTGGGTGTGTGCGGGTCTGTGCGGGGCACCGGCCGCGCAGAGGCCGGGCTCCAGAGAGCCCGGCCCCTCGGGTCCGGTTACCGGTCGTACTCCCCCCGCGGGTTGACCGTGGTCCGCTGGCCGGCCTCGCCGACTCGACCCGCCCGAGCTCCCTCCCCGCCAACCGGGTTGGCCAGGAAGTCGGACAGCTCGCCGGCGAACTCGTTTGCCGCATCCCGGGCGGCCATCTCCCGGCGGCCGATGCCCCGCAGGTTCAGGGTGCCCTCACCGTTGCGCACCTTCACAACAGATGCCCCCCTTCGTGAGCCGCACATGGAACCGGGACCGACTCTAGCATCCCCCCGACCTCGCCCCTTCAGTCGCCCCGGCGCATTCTCGCTTAGAAGTCGGGATTTGATCAATGTAATCCGTGGCAAAGACAAAACCATGACCAAGCAGGAGACTTCTCCGCCAAACCCGCCCATATGACTACCCCGGGGGTGATTCAAATCGCAGACTCCATGCGGAGCCTGATCGGGCAGATGGAGAAGCAACTCCGCCGCTTCGACGAGACAGGCGACCACCGGGCCGCCTTCCTGCGGGTGTACACCCACATGAGCCGCCGGGTGCTCCGGCGGATGGAGGCGCCGGCCTTCTTCCTGGACCCCGCCTGGATCGAGCGGGTGGCCATCCGCTTCGCCCAGATGTACTTCGACGCCCTCCACGCCTTCGATCAGGGGAGGCCAACCCCCCCGGCCTGGCGGCTCGCCTTCGAGACCGCCGCGGGGCGGCGGGCCTTCCTCCTGGAGGATGTGGTGCTCGGGGTGAACGCCCACATCAACAGCGACCTGCCCCAGGTCCTGGCCGCCATCCTCCGGGAGGAGGGGGACTGGGGCCATCCGGGGCGGATGCTCCGCCGCCGCTTCGACCACGACCAGATCAACCGGATCCTGGCGGAGATCATCCAGGCGGTGGAGGGCGAGGTGGCCGACCACGACGGCCGGTTGGTCCGGTACCTGGGCTGGGCGATGGGCCGGCTGGACGAGATCCTGGCCGCCCTGGGCCTGAAGCGCTTCCGGGACGACACCTGGCGGGAGGCCGAGTTCCTCCTGGCCGCTGACAGCGAAGAGGAGCGGGCCGAGGTGCGCCACTGGGTGGAGCAGGACGCCCTGCGGGCCGGGCAGCAGGTGCTCCGGCTGGGCGCCCCGGCCTGGGCGCGCCCGGCGGCGGGCATCGCCCGCCGCCTCAGGCTCTTCTAGTTGCTGTTCCGGTTGGGCAGCCGGGGGACGATCCAGTTGACCAGCGCCTCCTCCGAGCGGGTCTGCATGTAGAGCAGCCCCGGGCCCGTGAACTCGCAGACCAGCCCCTCGCCGCTGGCGATGGAGGAGAACCAGCCCTGGGCCGCCTTGCGGACGGTGAACTGGAGCCCATCGCTGAAGCCGACCACGTGGCCGGTGTCCACCATGTACCGCTCGCCCGGGGCCAGCTCCTTCCAGTGGAGCGCCCCGTAGGAGTTGAAGAGGAGCAGGCCGTGCCCCTGCACCCGGAGCAGGAAGAGGCCACCGCTGCCGAAGAAGCCCCGGGCTCCGCCCCAGGAGGAGTCGATGGTCAGCCGGCCGTCCCCGGCCAGGAAGGCGCCGGACTTCAGGTAGATCGTCTGTCCCTGGAGCTCCAGGACGTTCACATCGCCGGGAAGGGTCGGGGCCAGGGTCACCTCGCCGGGCCCCCCCTGGGCCTGGTACTTGGAGGTGAAGAAGGACTCGCCGCCCAGCAGGGAGCGGCCCAGGGCGCCGAGGAAGCCGCCCTTCATCTCGGTCTGCAGTCCGATGTTCCCGCTCATGGAAACCATGGCCCCCGCCTCGGCCTGGAGCAGCTCCCCCGGTTCCAGATCGATCACCGCCAGGGAATAGCTGGGCTGGTACAGGATCTGGCACTTCATCGCGCGGTCCTCCCTTCCGGAATCTCACTCCGCTCCTTCGCCGGCAGGGCGAGGAACCCCTTCCGCGTCCGCAATGAAACAGCGCGGCGCGGTGCTCCGGTATCGCAGGACCAGACCGGTCCGCTTCAGGTCATCTCCCGCCCCAGCGGATTACCTCCCTGCAGTCCCTGCACCAGGTCCTGTCTGTTGAACGGGTTTTCCCTCCAGCGAATCCAACGTCACCGCCGCATTGAACAGTACTGCCGGATCGATTTTCTGGGATTTTATTGCAATGAAGGCAGATTGTGTTATAATGGGGAGGGTGGTCGCTGTGATAGACGGTTCGGCCATTAGAACCGCACGGTTGGCTCAGGGGCTCTCCCTCCGAGCGGTTGCCAAGCGCGGAGGCCCATCAGTCGGTCTGCAAAGTTCCGTCGAGCGTGGTCTGCGGGTAGAGGTAAGCCCAAGCACCCTCGCTAAGTGGGTCCGCGCCCTTCATATTAGTACGGAGTTCGCCCGGGGAGAAATCACCTCCATTCGCCACGGGAAGGTTCAGGCGGGCCTTGCGGGTGACATCAAGAGACTGGTGATGATCGGCCCAGCGCTGCAGGCCACAGGCCGGCAGGAGCGAGCCAGGCATCTGCTCTGGCTGGTTGCTGCTCGATCCAGAGCGGTGCCGGAGGTTGTCCTGGCCTACATCCTGGACCTTCCGCTGGAGTCCCTGCGGGCTATGATTCAGGGCGAGACTCGGGTGCCCGATGCAGTGATTGAAGTAGTAGCCGAGTTGACAGGGGTCGATCCGCAGTTCTTTGGCGATGAACCCCGGACCCATCAGACGGGGGAGGCCCGCAGGACGGGCCGGAGCTGCCCTTCTTCTGGCATCAAGACTCAGAACAGGCCGGACCAGGAGCCATCCGAGTTCCGAAGCAGACGGCGGTACACCGGCATGTTCTGATGCACAGAAAAACAGCTCACCGGAAAGGAGGGATCGCGATGCGAGATCCTGGTCTCGCCAGGCTCCTGGTCCTGTGCAGCACCGTTGTCATGCTCGCCCTTCTCCTCAGGGATGCCAATCTGTTGACTCACTTCGTGTTGTACGGCTTCGGCTACCTGTCGGGGAAGGGGCCTGACAAATGGGGAAAGGCGTGAAGCCCCGGCCAAGGACGCTCACGCCTGTTCCCACTCTGCTCGGACATGGCCCGTTGCTCTCGGCCGACCTCACGCTCACCAACCGTGAGCGTGAGGTCGCGTCCTAGAACGGACCCATTCCCTAGGTTAGCTGGGAAAATCATGGAAGTCAAGTCTTGACAAGCGGCTGGCACCGTGTCACAGGGGCTAGTCGGTGGTAGGAGGCCGGGTAACGCCACCGGGCTCCCGCTCCAGGGCGCGAAAAACCCCGGCGCTCCGCAGGGGAACGCCGGGGTGACTCCCGTTCTAAGACCTAGATCAGCCGCAGCTCCTCGGACCAGACCTTGGGCGGGGAGAGCTGGGCCAGCTTTCTGGCCGCCTCCAGGTAGGCCTGGGCCGCCGGGTGGTCCGCCTTGTCGGCCACGATCGGATCGCCCACGTCGGAGCCGAGGCGGACATCGGTGGTGAGCGGGATCTGGCTGAGCACCTCGCAGCCCAGGTTGGCCGCCAGCGCAGCGCCGCCGCCCTTCCCGAAGATGAAGTGCTTCTTCTCGCACTCATCGCAGAGGAAGTAGGCCATGTTCTCGATCACGCCCACGATCCGCTGGTTGGTGCGGGCGGCCATGGAGCCGACCCGGCTCGCCACCTGGGCCGCCGCCGCCTGCGGGGTGGTGACCAGCACCAGGTCGGTGTTGGGCAGCATCTGGGCGATGGAGAGCGCCACGTCGCCGGTGCCGGGGGGCAGGTCGATCAGCAGGTAGTCCAGCTTGCCCCACTGGACGTTGGTCAGGAACTGCTCGATCATCTTGCCCAGCATCGGGCCCCGCCAGATGATCGCCTGGTCCTCGTTGACCAGCGAGCCGGCGGAGATGAAGGGGATGCCGTGGGCCCAGACCGGCAACAGGATCTGCTCATCCAGCTGCTCCGGGCGGGACATGTTGCCCATCATCCGGGGGATGGAGAAGCCGTAGATGTCGGCGTCGATGATGCCGACCGAGTGGCCTAGCTGCTTCAGCGCCACCGCCAGGTTGACCGTGGTGGTCGACTTGCCCACCCCGCCCTTGCCCGAGGCGACGCCGATGATGGTGGTCCGGCTGGCCAGGTCCATGGTGGCGCGGGCCGCATCCTGGTGGGGGGCGCCGCCCCGGACCTTGGCCGCCACCGCCGCCCGCTCCTCGGCGTTCATGGCGCCGAAGAGGGTGGTGGTCCGCTCCACGCCCGGAATCTGCTTCAGGGCGGCGTCCACATCCTTCTCGAACCGGGCCTTCAGCGGGCAGCCGGGCACCGTCAGGTTGATGGTGACCGTCACATGCCCGCCATCGATCTGGATATCCTTTACCATATCGAGCTCGACGACCGACTTGTGCAACTCGGGATCGTTTACGGTCTTCAGGGCTTCCAGCACCTGTTCACGGGTAACAGCCATTGCGTTGTGCCTCCTGGGGCCCCTGTCGGGCGAGTCGTAGTTAGTCTCTCCCATATGATAACCGATTCACCCCCACTCCGGGGTGATTCCGGTCACATGGCTACGCACCCGTTTAGACGACCGAAGGAGAATTCCGAGTACGGGTATCGGGATGCGAGAATTTTCTCGCCGATCAGAGGAAGAGCGCCACCCATCGCTGGCGGCGCCCCTCGGAGCCTCTTGGTTTAGCGAACGCCCTTGGCGGCGATGTCAAAGCTCATCGCATCAGCGCTCTCATTCTTCAGGTAGATCAGGAGTTCGTTGCCCTTGACCTCATAGGTCTTCAACCTCGAGGCTCCCCAGGCCTGGTAGGTCTCCAGCTCCATGGATTGGGCGGTGAAATCGGTGTAGGCCATGCTGTCAAAGACCTTGACCGAGTTCGCACTGCCGCTGGGGTTGAGCCAGAGATGCACGTACCGATACCCTTCCGTGTAGAACTTCACCAGATTGGTCTCGCCGGGATCCATCCAGTCGGTGATGGCATTGTGGGACATGGGGCCAAGGGGCTGGCCGAAGGGCGCACCCACCGGCACCAGGCGGGCGACGCTGGCGACTGCGACCGCTGGCCCCTCCTGGGTCTGGGCCACCGGCAGGTTCCCCACCTGCACGCTGCCAGCGACCTGCTGCGTCGCCGGGAGGTTGCTGACCGCGACGGTCCCGGTCACCTGCTGGGTCTCCGGGAAATTGACCACGGTCACCTCGCCCGAGGAGGCGGGCTGGTTGGCCCAGTCGATCCCCACCTGGATCCGCCCGGCAGCGTCCAGGTTCTGCTCCCGCACCATCACATCGGCGTCCTTCCCCGTGCCAGCGCCCATCAGGATCGTCCCCAGCGCCATCATCGCAACGATCGCCACAATCCCCATCTTCTTGCTGACCTGCATCGCTCATTCTCCTCCGCAGTATTTGCCGGCCTCTCGACCGGGCCCACGCTGAGAATAGCAGGCGGATCACCTCAAAGGCGTCCCAACCCCGTCCCATGATCGTCCCAGAACTGTCTCAGCCGGGGCACCAGTCAGCATGCGAAACGCCACCCCTTGCGGAGTGGCGTCCCCCTTCCATTAATAGGGACTGGTCTGGACGCCACGATGCCGGTCTTCAGGGGCTTGTGCATCCGGGCGGCCTCATCGGCCGCAAGGGGCTTGTGCATCCGGAAGGCGCCCAGGCCCGCCGCAAGGACTCCCAGGGCCAGCAGACCGACCATCGCAACCAGGATCCGCTTCGTGTGACGCATGTTCATTTCCTCCGCTCAAGGCTGTACTCGGTCGGACCGACCGGCGACACCCTGAGCATAGCAGGTCGGGCCTGCTCCTGCGTCCCAACCCCGTCCCAGGATCGTCCCATCACCGTCCCAGCGGCGCAGAAGCACCCCCGGCAACAGCCAGGGGTGCCTTGCTCTATGCTCCCTGCTCCGCCATCTTCGCCTTGAAGGCCGCCCAGAGCCCGGGGGCCAGCTTCGGCAGCGCCGAGGGCCTCCCGGTCGGCCCGAGAAAGGCGTGGACCGTCTGCCCCTCGCAGCAGAGCTTCCCATCCTCCGCCCGCAGAATCCGGTAGGCGAAGGTGATCCGGGCCGGCGAGAGATCCGCCACCCGGGTCTCCACGTGCAGCACGTCATCGTAACGGGCGGGGAAGAGCCACCGCACCTGCGCCTCCACCACCGGGACCATCACGCCCTGCCGCTCAAACTCGATGTAGGGCAGGCCGTAGGCGCGCATGATCTCGTTGCGCCCCACCTCGAACCAGACCAGATAGTTGGCGTGGTAGACGACGCCCATCGCATCCGTGTCGGCGTACCGAACCCTTACCTCTGCCCTGACCATCTTACTTCACGTTCGCCTCGCCCCGCAGCACCAGGCCGTGGGCGACATCCAGGGTGACCACCATCCCGGTGGTGATGCGGCTCGCCGCGCCCTCCGCCCCGACGATCACCGGCTTGCCCAGGCTGAGGCCGACCACGGCGGCGTGGGAGGTGAGACCGCCCTCCTCGGCGACGATGCCGGCGCACCGCTCCATGGCGGGCACGAACTCCGCATCGGTCCAGGGCGCCACCAGGATCTCGCCCGGCTGCACCTGGGCCGCCTCCTCCTCGGTCCGGACCACCCGGGCGACGCCGGTCACCGGCACCCGTCCGATGCCGGTGCCGCTCACCAGCACATCGGCCACGGTGTGGACCTTGATCAGGTTGGTGGAGCCCTGCACCCCCACCGGCACGCCGGCGGTGATCACCACCAGGTCGCCGTTGGTCACCAGGCCGGACTCCAGGGCGCCCTCCACCGCCCGGTCGATCAGGGCGTCGGTCTCCGCCGTCTCCGGCTTGATCACCGGCACCGCCCCCCAGACCAGCCGGAGCTTGCGGGCCACCGCCCCGTCGGGGGTGACGGCGATGACGGGACAGGCGGGGCGGTACTTGGCGACCATGCGGGCGGTGAAGCCCGAACGGGTGGCGGAGACGATGGCTGCCGCCCCCAGGTCGATGGCGGTGGTGACGGTGGCATGGGAGATCGCCTCGGTGACGCTGTCCATCTTCCCGAAGCGGCCCCGGCGGGCGAGAATGTCGGCGTGGTTGAGCGCCTCCTCGGTCCGCTTGGCGATGGTGGCCATCATCCGGACCGCCTCGATCGGGTACTGGCCGGCGGCGGATTCGGCGGAGAGCATCACCGCATCGGTGCCGTCCATGATGGCGTTGGCCACGTCGGAGGCCTCCGCCCGGGTCGGGCGCGGCTTGGTGGTCATCGACTCCAGCATCTGCGTGGCGGTGATCACCGGCTTGCCCAGCTCGTTGGCCCGCTGGATCATCCGCTTCTGCATCAGCGGCACCTCTTCGGTCGGCACCTCCACCCCCAGGTCGCCGCGGGCGACCATCAGCCCGTCGGAGACGTGGAGGATCGCCTCCAGCTCGTCGAAGCCCTCCTGGGACTCCACCTTGGAGATGATGTGCTGGTTGCCCCCCGCCTCCTCGATCACCCGCCGGATGTCCAGCACATCCTGCGCCTTGCGGATGAAGGAGCCGGCGACGAAGTCGACCCCCATGCGGACGCCGAACTGGATGTCGGCGATGTCCTTCTCGGAGAGGGCGGGCAGGGAGACCTTGGTACCCGGCAGGTTGATCTTCTTCCGGTCGGAGAGCGTGCCGCCGACGATCACCTTGCAGCGGATCTCGGTGGCGGTCACCTCCACCGCCTGGAAGGTCAGGTTGCCGTCGTCCAGGAGCAGGTAGCCGCCCACCGGCACATCCTTCACGATCTCGGGGTACTGGACCCAGACCCGCTCCTGGTTCCCCACCACCTTCTCGGTGGTCAGGGTGAAGCGGTCGCCCTCCTTGAGGAAGATCTTGCCGCCCTCGAAGGTGCCGATGCGAATCTCGGGCCCCTTCAGGTCGATCATGATCGCGACGTCCTTGCCGGCGATGCGGCCGGCCTCCCGGATCGTCTCGATCCGCCGCTGGTGCTCCTCCTGGGTCCCGTGGCTGAAGTTGAGCCGGCAGACATCGACGCCCGCTTCGATCAGCTTTGTCAGGACTTCCAGCTTCTCGCTGGCCGGGCCGATGGTGGCCACGATCTTGGTCTTGCGCAGCATATGGATGTCTCCTTTTTGGGATATCGTCCCGTGGTGGATCTCAAGTCGGGGGGAGGTAGGCGCCACCTCCCCCCGACTTGCCTAAATGGCCAGGATCTCGGCCAGGTCGATCAGCTCGGCGGGGATGGTCTTCGCCTTGTCCAGCACGTTCTCCAGCGGCGGGGTGACCACCTCGTTGTTCTGGATGCCCACGAAGAGGCCACCGTGACCCTCCACCAGCAGCTCGGCGGCGCGGGCGCCCAGGCGGGAGGCGAGCATGGCATCCAGCGCCGAGGGGGCGCCGCCCCGGGCGATGTGGCCCAGCACGGTGACGCGGGTGTCAAAGCCGGTCCGGGCGCGGATCTCGTCGCCCACCTTGAACCCCTGACCGGCCCCCTCCGCCACGATGATCAGCGAGTGACGCTTGCCCCGCTCAACGCCCCGCTTCAGGCGGGCCACCACCTCATCCATCGAGACGGGCCGCTCGGGGATCAGGATTGACTCGGCGCCGCCCGCCAGCCCGCAGGCCAGGGCGATCCAGCCCGAGTTGCGGCCCATCACCTCCAGGACGAAGGTCCGGTCGTGGGAGGTGGCGGTGTCGCGGATCTTGCGAATCGCATCGAGACAGGTGTTGACGGCGGTGTCGAAGCCGATGGTCGAATCGGTGCCGTAGATGTCGTTGTCGATGGTGCCCGGGACGCCCACGGCGGGGAGCCCCTGCTGGGTCAGCTTGATCGCCCCCCGGAAGGAGCCGTCGCCGCCGATCACCACCAGCCCCTCAATGCCGGCGGCGCGCGCCTGAGCGATCGCCTCCCGCTGCCCTTCGGCCTGCATGAAGCGCTCGCTCCGGGCGGTATGAAGGAAGGTTCCCCCGCGGTGGATGATGTCGCCCACCGAGCTGAGGGTCAGGTCGACAAAGTCGCCTGCGATCAAGCCGGCGTAGCCCCGCCGGACCCCGACGACCTCCACCCCGAGGGAGAGACCTCGCCGGACGACGGCCCGCACGGCTGCGTTCATGCCGGGAGCGTCGCCGCCGCTGGTCAGGACACCGATCTTCTTCCGCTTCGTCATCCCAGTCCCACGTCTCCTTACATGATCCTTTACTGCTTACGGGTGCGTCCCAGCATCTGATTGAGCAGGTGATGCGCTTCTCGAGCCTCGCCCTTGGGGACCAGCAGTTCGAAGTGCGACCCGCCCCCGGTGGTCGACAGCCCCGTGGGGCGCAGGCTGACCAGGAGCCCCTCGCGGCTCAGGGCGTCCCGCAGGCTCTCCGCGGCCTGCTTGCTGGGCGCAATATAAATGACCGTCCACACCTTCCATCGCCTCCTCGCCCGTCGCATCTCCCCGCCGGCGCGGCAGCCCTTAGTATGCCCGAGGCGATCGGATCGCCGGGCACCCCCGCCACCGATCCCCTGGTCGGTTCCAGCGACAAACAGGAGTTTCGCTGGTAGCAGGTATTCGGCGCCGCGCCGGGGAATTTCCTTCTTGTTTTGCTCACTTTGTTAGGGCTCAATACAAAAGTCGGCACCGAGGGATCGGTGCACCCTTTACCTACAGGGTAATTGTAGTATGGATTGGAATATATTGCAACAGATTGTCCCCATTTTCCCCCATCTTTTCTGCCGCCCCCTGCAGGAGGGGCCGTCCGCTTCCCGAAATGAGTGATGGGGGAGAATCACAGCAAGCGGGCTTCCCCAGAATAGGTGTAAACGCACCGTCCAGTCTCTCTCCAGTGAGGTGGTCTCTCATGTCTGATTTGCTCCGGCAGATGGAGGAGGCCCGGGCCGCGATTGTCGCCCGCGGCGCCGGCACGCCCTCCATCGGGCTGATCCTGGGCTCCGGCCTCGGCGACCTGGCCGACCAGATCGAGAACGCCGTCCGCATCCCCTATGCGGAGATCCCCCACTTCCCTGTCTCCACCGTGGAGGGGCACGCCGGCCAGCTGGTGATCGGCAGCCTGATGGGCCGCACCGTGGCGGCGATGCAGGGAAGGGTCCACTACTACGAGGGCTACACCATGCAGCAGGTCACCTTCCCCGTCCGGGTGATGCGGGCGCTGGGGGTGAAGAGCCTGATCGTCACCTGCGCCTCGGGCGGCCTCAACCCCAGCTTCGAGGCGGGCGACCTGATGCTGATCGTCGACCACATCAACCTGATGGGCGAGGACCCGCTCCGGGGCCCCAACCTCAAGGAGCTGGGCCCCCGCTTCCCGGCGATGGTCGACGCCTACACCCCCGAGCTGCGCCGGCTGGCGCTGGCGGTGGCCGAGGAGCAGGGGATCCGGCTGAGGCAGGGGGTCTACTCCCCCATCTCCGGCCCTTCCTACAACACCAGCGCCGAGCTGCGGATGCTCCAGCGGCTGGGCAGCGATGCGGTGGGCATGTCCACGGTGCCCGAGGTGGTGGTAGCCCGGCACATGGGGCTGCAGGTGCTGGGCATCGCCTGCATCACCGACATGGCCCTGCCCGACGCCCCGGTCCACCTGACCCATGAGCAGGTGATGGAGGTGGCCAATCGGACCAAGCCCCGCTTCCAGAACCTGATCAAGGGCGTGCTGCAGCGGCTCGGATAACCTGACAAGGGGGGACTGCCCATGATCCCGGCGGGCGGCTACCTGCTGGTGCTGCACAAGGATGAGTCCACCGTCGCCTACATCGACCCCCGCACGGGGGAGGCGGTCCGGACCCTGCGGGTCGATCTGAACCCGCATGAGGCGGCCGTCTCCCGCGACGGCAGGTTCGCCTACGTCTCCTGCGCCGGCGGCAACACCGTGGCGGTGATCGACATCCAGGCGGGCGAGGTGATCCAGTCCATCGCCCATCCGGATTTCAAGTTCCCCCACGGCATGGATGTCACCCATAACAACCGCTGGCTCTGGCTGGTCTCCACCTACTCCAACCGGCTCTTCCTCATCTCCATCCCCGAGCACCGGGTGGAGCGGGTGATTCCCCTGCACCAGACCTACACCCACATGGTCCACCTGACCCCCGACGGGCGGCGGGCCTATGTGGCAAACATCGGCTCCAACAACATCACCATCCTGGACGTGGCCTCCCAGTCGGTGATCACCCACATCCCGGTGGGACGGGGGCCCGAAGGGCTGGCCCACCATCCCGACGGCAAGCACGTCTACGTCGCCAACCAGGAGGACCACAACCTCTACGTGCTGGACGCCGAGAGCCATGAGGTGCTCTGGAAGCGGCGGCTGGGAACCCTGCCGGTCCGGGCGCTCTTCACGCCCGATGGCAGGTACTGCCTGATCCCCAACCGGGAGTCCCACGACCTCTCGGTGGTCGCCCACATGCACGTGGGGGCGACGCCGGAGCCCTCGCCCTGGGAGATCAAGCGGATCCCGGTGGGCCGGTGGCCGGGCGGGGTGGTGGTCCGGCCGGACGGCGCCGAGGCCTACGTGGCCAACAACAAGACCAACGACATCTCGGTGATCGACCTGCAGCAGCTGAAGGAGGTGCGCCGCATCGACTGCGGCATCCACCCCGACGGCATGGTCTGGCTCGAGGTAAGGTAAAGACGGGGCCGGGGGAGCGATCCCCCGGCCCCTTGTCACGGGCTCTGCTAGATCCGCCAGCTCATCATCGCCGCGACCTCGTCGCGGTAGGCCTGCACCTGGGCCGCCCGCTCCTCCTCGCTCCAGCCCAGCCGGGCGCCCATGGCCTCGGCCGCCGCCTCGGCGGCGCCCAGCCCGTTGTCCGGGCTGAAGAGCAGCTGCGCCGTCCGGCGGTGGAGCGCATCGGTCAGGGTGACGGCAAACTCGTCCTCCACGGCGTGGGCGGCCTCGGCGGCCAGCATCCGGGCCCGGGGTTCAAGGCTGCCTGCAGGCGCAAGCCTGGCCAGCACCGCCGGCACCTGGGAGCCGTGCCGGAACCAGAGCTCTGCCGCCGCACCGGCGGGCAGGCCCGCCTCCCGCACCAGCGGCTCGAACTCCGCCGCCGTCGATGGCCGGTCAACGCCGGGCAGGTCCAGGCGCAGCTCGCTGGTCACCAGTCCGGGGATGAGCCTCTGCAGGATCGACCGGGCCATGGCCTGGAAGGCGGTCAGCTTGCCGCCGGCCACGGAGACCAGGCCCGAGCGGCTGACATGGAGCCGGTAGTCCCGGGAGACCTGGCTGGGCTTCAGCCCATCGCCGGCGGCGGCCAGCGAGCGAAGCCCCGCCCAGGCGCTGACCACATCCGCCTGGGTAAGCTGCGCCGCCGGGAAGGTCCGGTTGGTCGCGCTCAGGATGTAGGTCACATCCGCCAGGTCGACCGCCACCGCGGCCGGGTCGCCGGTGTAGTCGGTGTCGGTGGTGCCCAGGTAGGTGAAGCCCCCCCGGGGGACGGCGAACATCAGCCGGCCGTCCGCGGCGTGCATCACCACCGGGCGCCGGAGGGGCAGGCGGGCATGGGGGACGGTGATGTGGACCCCCTTGGTGGTGCGGAGCGTCGGGGGGGCGGCGGGATCATCCAGCCGGCGGATGATGTCGGCCCACGGCCCCGTGGCGTTCAGCACCGCCCTGCCATAGACGGCCAGGGGCTCCCCGCCGCCCAGCCGGTCCACCGCCTCCACCCCGGTCACCCGCCCGCTCTGGTCGTAGAGGAAGCGCTGGACGGGCAGGTAGTTGACCAGGACCGCACCCTTGCGGGCGGCCGCCTTGGCCACCTCCACGGTCAGCCGGGCGTCGTCGGTCAGGCAGTCGGCGTAGAGGGCCCCGCCCGTCAGCCCCTCGGCCCGCAGCTGCGGCTCCTCCTGCAGGATCGTCCGGCCGGGGAAGACCCTGTGCCGCAGCAGGTTGGAGCGGCCGGCGAACCAGTCGTAAAGGAGCAGCCCGATCCGGAGCGCCCAGAAGGGGTCCGGGTCGCCCTGGTGAACCGGGTAGACGAACTGGGTCGGGTGAACCAGGTAGGGGGCGGCGGCGATCAGGTGCTGCCGCTCCTGCACCCCCTCGCGGACCAGCCGGAAGTCGAAGTGCTTCAGGTAGCGGATCCCGCCGTGGATCAGCTTCGTGGAGCGGCTGCTGGTGCCGCTGGCGAAGTCCCCCTGCTCCAGCACGGCCACCCGGGCCCCCCGGGCAGCCGCCTCATAGGCGACACCGACCCCGGTGATCCCCCCGCCGATCACCACCAGGTCGTAGTGCTGATTCTCCCGGAGCTTGGCAAGCATGGCACGCCGGCTGCTCATGGACAGATCCCCCTCCTTCTCCCGGGTGGAAAAGAAAAGGCCCCACCAGACGGTGCTGTCAAGCATCGTCTGGTGGGACTCTCCACATCTCCGTCCCAAGTTCGCTATACATTGATGATGTCTTTAGTTTATCACCTGGAGGGCGTCGAGGGCAAGGGGCGAGTTGTCCGCTTTTTGCCACCGGTCCGGCGGGGCCTGGCCGAGGGGTCCGGCTCCGGGTCGCCCCGGAGCAGGCGGGCCGCCCTCTGCAGCGACTCCCCGCGGGAGGCGCACCACCAGAGCTGGCGCGGGGGTACCCGCACCTGGCCCAGCCCGACCTCGGCCACCGGGAACTGGTATTTATCGGGCAAGCGGCTTCAGCTCCTCACCCGCCGGGCTCCCCCCGGCCCGGGTGGGATCGGTCAGCAGGTCGAGCAGCCACTCGCTGGACCGGATCAGGTGCTGCGCCTCCTCGATCTGCCCCTCCAGCCGGACGAGGTGACCGTGGGCCTCCGCCAGCCGCTCCAGGAGCTGGGCGTAGTGCACGGAATCGGTCTCGGTCCGGGCGAGGCGGCTCGACAGCTCCGCCACCCGCTGCCGGAAGCTGAGCCGGCGCGGCTCCAGCTCCCGGACCAGCCGGATCGCCTCCACCCGCCGCTGCACCAGCCCGACCGTCTCCTGCCAGGTGGGCTCAGGGGATGCGGCGGGGAGCGGCCCCCGCCCCTCCACCGGCGCCTGAGGCCGGCTCTCCTCGTTGTCGCGCAGGGCCCGCCGGGCCCGCTCCGCCACGCTCTCCAACGCTTCGTGCGGGGCTGTCAACGCACATCACTCCTCCCCAGCGATCTACTCTTCAGCCTGTCCACTCCGGTTTTCCCATTGTATGACTTCTCCCTCGGGTTGGCAAGATCCTATTGTCGGTTTGTGCCCATGTTTTCCAGTTTGTAGAATGTTGAGAGGTATTGACGTCCATCGATCCCCCCTCGCAAAATGAAGGGGCATTCAACCGACCAACGGGGAGGAGAGGCCTACGTTACCCAACCCCTTCCTGGAGCGGATGGAGCGGCTCCTGGGCAGCGAATACCCAACCTTTCTGGCCACCTATGACCAGCCCCGCACCCGGGGGCTCCGGGGCAACCCGTTGAAGCTGGACCCCTCCAGCCTCTGCGACCGGCTGCAGCTTCCCCTGGAACCCATCCCCTGGGCACCGGGCGGCTTCTGCTTCCCCGAGGGCGCCCGCCCGGGGCGGCATCCCTACCATGCGGCCGGGCTTTACTACATCCAGGAGCCCAGTGCGATGGTCGCCGCCGCCGTGCTGGCACCGGAGCCGGGGGAGCGGGTGCTCGACCTGTGCGCCGCCCCCGGCGGCAAGGCGACCCATCTGGCCGCCCTGATGGGCAACCGGGGGCTGCTGGTAGCCAACGAGATCCACCCCTGCCGGGCCCGCATCCTGGTGGAGAACCTGGAGCGGATGGCCGTCACCTGCGCCGTGGTGCTGAACGAGCGGCCCGACCGGCTGGCCGCCCGGCTGCCGGACTTCTTCGACAAGGTCCTGGTGGATGCGCCCTGCTCCGGCGAGGGGATGTTCCGCAAGCTGCCCGAGGCCCGGGCCGAGTGGAGCCCCGGCGCTCCCCGGGCCTGTGCGGCCGTCCAGCGGGAGATCCTGGCGGAGGCCGTCCGGATGCTCCGCCCCGGCGGCCGGCTGCTCTACTCTACCTGCACCTTCGCCCCCGAGGAGAACGAGCAGGTCCTGCACCACCTGCTGGAGCACCACCCCGAGCTGGAGCTGCTGGAGCTGCCCCCCGTGCCGGGGATGGCCCCGGCACGCCCGGACTGGAGCGGCGACCCCGGGGCGTCCGTGCTGGCGAGGGCAGGGCGGCTCTGGCCTCACCGCCTCCGGGGCGAGGGCCACTTCATCGCCCTGCTGCAGAAGCGGGCGGATCTTCCCCCGACCCGCACCCCCACCCGGGGCGTCGTGCCGGAGCGGGAGGGCGGGCCGGTCGGATCCGAGGCGGTGCCCCGGGAGGCGGCCCAGGCCTTTGAGCGGTTCTGCCGGGAGTCCCTGACCTGCCGCCCCGAGGTCCCGCTGCGGCTGCACGGGGGCTGGCTCTACAGCCCGCCGCCCGAGGCGCCGGACCTGACCGGGCTTCACGTGCTGCGGTCCGGCCTGCAGTTGGGCGAGGTCCGCAAGGGCCGGTTCGAGCCCGCCCACGCCCTGGCCCTGACCCTGGGTTCAGGCGACACCCGCCAGGTGCACGACCTGCCCGGCGACTCCGAGGCGGTGCTGGCCTACCTGCGGGGCGAGCCGCTGCCGGCCCGCGGCCAGAAGGGCTGGACCCTGGTGACGGTCGACTCCTTCCCGCTGGGCTGGGCCAAGGCCGCGGACGGGCTGCTGAAGAACCACTACCCCAAGGGGCTCCGCTGGCTGACCACCCCCGTCGACCCGGAGGAGTAGGGCATGAGAAAGACCGCCGGACCAAGGCCGGCGGTCGGTTGTTTGTTGTCGGGTATCGATCTAGAAGCGAGCCCGGCGCACGATGGCCCGGCCGTCCTCCAGGATGGCGACATGGGCATGCTCACTCTGGAAGATCGCCTTCACAGCCACATCCCCCACCTCGGTCACCAACCAGGCCGGATTCTCATCAACCACGGTCTCGCGAATCGGCGCCCCCTCGGCAATGCGGTTGCGAATCCGCTGGGCCAGGCCCGCCTCGGTGGCGGCCAACATCAGACTCATGACACGTGTACCTCCTTCGTTTTCTCCCAAAAGCCCTGTTTATGTCACACAATCATCACTTTTATCACACCCACGCCCTGAGCACAAGGGGGTTTCGCGAAATTTATCTTGTGGATTCGAACGACGAATGGGTACAGGAGGCCGGTGATGGCCACGGATTACACGGATTACACAGATAAATACATAAAATTATAATAATAGGATAGATACCCTTTTCATGGATGGTGCTGGTGAGAAGCACCGCACCATGCCGGTTACACTGAAAACAGATCCTGTCCCCATGGGCACACCGTTGTTCCAATCTATTTGTATAATCCGTGTAAATCCGTGTAATCCGTGGAAAAAAACCGAAAAGCCACCCCGTGACCAGGGTGGCTTATACCCATTCTCACCTATACCTGCTGGGGCTCCCGGCGGGCGATGCCCATCTGGGTCAGGGCCCTGGGCGAGAGGAGCCTGTCCAGTTCCTCGGCGGT
>JBMONC010000018.1:0-1549 GCA_049324875.1 Bacillota bacterium | reverse complement strand
GGCTTCCCCGACCAGCCGCTCCGGGTGGAGGAGTTCTCCACCGGCGCCTCCAACCTGACCTACCTGCTCCGCTCCGACGGCTGGGAGGGGGTGCTCCGCCGCCCGCCGATGGGCCCGGTGCCGCCCAAGGCGCACGACATGGTCCGGGAGTGCCGGCTGCTGATGAAACTGCACCCCGCCTATCCCCTGGCGCCCCGGCCCTATCTGCTCTGTGAGGACCCCTCGGTGATCGGTGCCCCCTTCTACGTGATGGAGGCCCGCCGGGGCGTGGTGCTGGACAAGGTGGTCCCGCCGGTCTGGCAGGGGCGTTCGCTGGACTTCCGGCTGATCTCGGAGCGGCTGGTGGAGAGGCTGGTCGAGCTGCACGCCGTCGACTGGCAGGCGGCGGGGCTGACCGATATCGGCCACCCCGAGGGCTACCTGCAGCGGCAGGTGGAGGGCTGGATCGGCCGGTACGAGCGGGCCAAGACCGAGGAGCTGCCCGAGGCGGTCCAGATCGCCCGCTGGATGGTGGAGCACCTGCCCGCCTCCCCGGCGCCCACCATCGTCCACAACGACTACAAGCTGAACAACGTGATGCTCGACGAGAGCGACCCCGGACAGGTCGTGGCCGTCCTTGACTGGGAGATGGCCACCGTGGGCGACCCGCTGACCGATGTGGGGGCGCTTCTGGCCTACTGGCTGGAGCCGGGGGAGGAGCTGGAGGGGACGCTCGCCTCCGTCACCACCCTGCCCGGCTTCATGAGGCGGGAGGAGCTGCTGGAGGTCTACGCCCGCAAGAGCGGCCGGGACCTGTCGGGCATCGGCTTCTACCTGGCCTTCTCCTACTTCAAGGTGGCGGTGATCGTGCAGCAGATCTACTACCGCTGGCTGAAGGGGCAGACCCGGGACCCCCGCTTCGCCAACCTGGGCCGGATGGCGGTCCACCTGATCCGGCGGGCGGTCCAGGTCTCGCAGCAGGTGCGGGTATGAGCCCTTGCCGGCTGCACGTTCTGGGCCGGAAAGAGGAGCTGGACCCGGAGCGGATCCGCCGCTCGGTGGTGGTGGTCCTCGATGTGCTCTTCGCCACCTCCACCATCACCACGCTGCTGGCCCACGGGGCCCGGGCGGTGATCCCGGCGCTGGGCGAGTCCGAGGCGCTGCAGCTGGCGGAGCGTCATCCCGATGCGATCCTCGCCGGCGAGCGGGAGGCCGATCCGATCCCCTCCTTCGAGGCGCCCACCCCGCTGGAGCTGCTGAAGTGCGGGGTGGCAGGGCGGGAGATCATCTACGCCACCACCAACGGCACGGTCGCCGCCCGGCGGGCGGCGGGGGCACGGGCGGTCTACGCCGGCTGCCTGCTGAACGGCCCGGCGGTGGCCAGGCGGCTGCTGGAGCACCACCGGGCGGAGACGGTGTTGCTGGTCTGTGCGGGCTCCGCGGGCCGCTTTAACCTGGAGGACTTCTACGGGGCGGGCTACCTGGTCTCGCTGCTCTGGGAGGGCCCCTGGTGCCCCACCGATGCGGCGGTGGCAGCGGCGGGCCTCTTCCACAACCCGGCGCTCACCCC
>JBMONC010000017.1:19119-21258 GCA_049324875.1 Bacillota bacterium | reverse complement strand
TTACACGGATGAAGACATAAAATGGACAATGATGGGGTTTGTACCCGCTTCATCAGGGGTGCTGGTGCGGAGCACCGCACCATCTGGTTCCCCAGAGAAACCGGGATGAAACGCGACAGGGTTGTTCCTGTCCATCATCGGAGTAGTAAGTACGGTGCGGTGCTTCGCACCGGCACTCGATCATGGGGAAACCCCCATGCTCCGATTATTCTTCGGTATTGTCCGTGTATGCCGTGTAATCCGTGGCTATGAAACTCTCCCCAGTGCCTACCCGAGGATGCTGGGCAGCTCGGGCAGGGCCAGCGACTGCTCGGGGTCGAAGAGCGCCACCTGCTGCTCCTCGTAGTCCCGGTAGAGCCGGTGGGGGGAGAGGACCAGGGCGCTGCCCCGGGCCAGGGCGGCGATCACGGCGTTGTGCACCCCGTCCACCAGGGCGATCTGGATGGGCTCGGCCCCCTCGTAGGCCACCTCCAGGAGGTGGGCCCGCTGCTCGGGGGCGAAGCGCCAGGCGGCCTCGTAGGCGGTGGGACGGCTGGCCAGCAGCGCCAGGAGCCTCTCGGTCCAGTCGGGGCAGTAGATGACGATCGCCTGCTTGCCCGGGCCGCTGAACTGGGCGGCCTGGGTGGGAACGAAGGGCTCTGCCTGTGGCACCATTCGCAACTCCTTTGCCGGAACTTGCTCCTATCATAGCAGATGCGCCCCCGGGCCTGCACCCGGGGGCGTTTGTTCAGCGCGGGGAGAGGGTGCGGAGCGCCTGGAGCAGCGCCTGCTCATCGTAGGCCCGGCCCGGGTTGGCCCCGGTGCTCCGGTAGCGCACCTGGCCGGCCCGGTCCACCAAAAGCGTGCCGTGCTCCCGGACCAGGCCCAGCATGACCCGGCCCAGGCCGAGGGAGCGGTAGAGGGCGGCCTCCGGGTCGGCCAGCACCGGGAAGGGCGGGTTGAGCCGGCGGAGCAGCGCCGCCGCCTCGCCCCCGCTGCCCGGCCCCACCACCAGCACCTCCGCATCCAGCTCCAGCAGCTGCTCAAAGGTGTCCGCCAACCTGCGGACATGCCCCTGGCAGCCCCTTCAGCCGAAGGCGCGCATCAGGAAGAGGACCAGGTTCTGCCGGCCGATGTACCGGGTGAGCGGGACCCGCTCTCCCGCCGGCGTGGTCAGCAGGATGGTGCCGTCCAGGGTGATCGGATGGGCTTCGGTCATCGCTGCCCCTCCCGGACGATCCAGAGGATGCCCGCGGCGGAGACGACGTGCATCAGGTTGAGGGTGAGCTTGGTGGCCATGTCAGCCGCCGCCAGCAGGCCGAAGGGCATGGCGAAGGAGAGGAGCAGGATCACCAGGGCAAGCACCAGGAAGGCGTTGGGCGAGATCCGGCGCACCAGGTTGTAGACCGGCGGCGCCAGCAGCGCCGGCGGGAGGCTGGCGATGACGATAAAGAGCGGGTTGAAGTCGCCCATCTCCATGGCAGGCGGGGTCGGCACCTGGAAGGAGACCCCCAGGGCGTAGCGGGCGACGGCCCAGACGGCCAGGTTGAGCAAGGTGGTGAGCAGCCCGGCCAGGAGACCCTGGCGGAAGGTGACGGGGCGGCGGGACGGCACGGGTGAGACCGGGTTGGCAGACATGCTGCATCCTCCCTCCAATTCGTTAGGTACCTACATAATTGGACGTCGCCGCGCACCGGTCCGTGACGGGCGGGGGCGGTCAGGGGGCGCACGCCTCATCGGGGGCTGCACCCAGGTTCTGGGCCATCCGCTGCAGCCACTCCCGAAGCAGGAGCCGCTCGGCCGGCGTGAAGCCGCTGAGCAGCTGCTCCTCCACCGCCGCCGCCTTCTGCCCGATCGAGTCGTTGATCGCCCGCCCGGCGGGGGTGGCCACCAGCCGCTTCACCCGCCCGTCCTCCTGGGCGGCCTCCCGCCGGACCAGCCCCCGGGCCGCCAGTCCGTCCACCAGGCCGGTCAGGGTGGGGGAGGCGATCCGCAGCCGCTCCTGCAGGGTGCGCTGCTCCACCCCATCCTCCATCAGCACCTGCCGGAGCACCTCGAACTGGGAGCCGGTCAGCTGGTGCTCATGGAGCCCCTCATCCAGCGCCTTCCGGGCGGCCAGGTAGGCCCGGCGCAGCCAGAACATGGGGCTCTCCCGGTAGT
>JBMONC010000017.1:0-19019 GCA_049324875.1 Bacillota bacterium | reverse complement strand
AGGCCTTCTCGTGAGACAATCTAGTGGTGGGAATATGCTAGAGGAGTGAACGTGATCGTGCAGTGGTGGGTATACGTGCTGATCGCCCTGATCGGCGCGGGTCTTGGCTTCCTCATCCTCTCGATGACACCCTGGTACCGGGTGCGGAAGTATGCGATGGATATCAAGAAGATCTATGACCGGCACAAGCTGCAGGAGCGGGCAGAGGCGGTGCAGGCGCTCGGCCAGAACCCCAACGCCAATCCTGTGTTGATGCGCAAGCCCCTCCGGGAGCTGACCGCTACCTATGAGGCGCTGATCGCCGACATGAACAAGATGAAGGTGCCCAAGAAGGCCCGGACCATGCATGAGCTCTCGGTCAGCGTCGCCAAGGAGTCGCTGGCCATGTACCAGATGGCGGCGGTGGGCGGCTTCCGGCAGAAGTCGATCATGGAGAAGCAGAAGAAGGTCCAGAAGATGCAGGAGCAGCTGCAGGCCGAGATGGAGCGCATCTACGGCCCGATGAAAAAGTAAAGCCCGACCGCGCAGGCGGCGCTCCCCTTCGGGAGGGCGCCGCCCCACTGTAAGCGCGGGCAGCCGCGGGCTCTGGGACAGGAGGTGAGGTGGATGCCTGTCATCCATCTGCTGGACGAGCGGACCGCCAACCAGATCGCCGCCGGTGAGGTGGTGGAGCGCCCCTCCAGCGTGGTGAAGGAGCTGGTGGAGAACTCCCTGGACGCCGGAGCCCGCCGGATCATCGTCGAGGTGGAGGAGGGGGGCCGCTCCCTGGTCCGGGTGACCGACGACGGCTGCGGCATGGCGCCGGAGGATGCCCGGCTCTCGCTGCAGCGGCACGCCACCTCGAAGATCCGCTCCGCCGAGGACCTGCAGGCGATCGCCACCATGGGCTTCCGGGGGGAGGCGCTCCCCTCAATCGCCTCGGTCTCCCGCTTCGAGCTGATCACCCGGCCGGCCGAACAGCTGGCCGGCTACCGGCTCTGGGTGGAGGGGGGAGCGGTGCTCGAGGAGGGGGAGTACGGCTGCCCACCGGGCACCCGGATCACCGTCCGGGACCTCTTCTACAACGTGCCGGCCCGGCTGAAGTACCTGAAGACCAACGCCACCGAGATGGGGCAGATCAGCGACATGCTGACCCGCCTGGCCCTGGCCAACCCCGACGTCGCCTTCCGTTTCCACAGCGGCCAGGCCCAGGTCTTCGCCACCCCCGGCACCGGCCAGGTGCTGGATGCCGCCGTGGGCCTGCTGGGCCGGGAGGTGGTCAAGGAGCTGCTCCCGGTGGAGTGCGCCGACGGGGCCGCCCGGATCTGGGGCTACGTGGGCCGGCCGTCGGTGGCGCGGGCGGGCCGGAACCACCAGTACTTCTTCGTCAACCGCCGGGCGATCCGGACGATCAACGTGCGGTACGCCCTGGAGGAGGCCTACGCCCACCTGCTGCCCAACGGCCGCTACCCGGTGGCAATCCTCTTCATCGAAGTGCCGCCCCGGGAGGTGGATGTGAACGTCCATCCCGCCAAGGCGGAGGTCCGCTTCGAGCGGGAGCGGGAGGTGCGGGGGGCGGTCTACAAGGCGACCCGGCAGGCGCTGGGGGCCTCCCTGCTGATCCCCGGGACCACCATCTCGCCCGACGGCGAGGTGAGCGTGCCGGACCGGGCGGGGGAGAGGGCGGCGGTGGAGCGGGGGACAGGGAGCCGGCCTGCGGAGGGGTCTCCCCCCGCCGGTTCCGGTGGCGCCCCCCGGCAGGTATCGTTCCGGCTGGATGCGGTGCAGACTAGCCGGGAGGAGGCGGCCGCCTACACCCTGCCCGCCGGCGGGCTCCAGGCGATCCTGGAGGGGCGCTCCGGCGGTTCTGCCGGGGCCGACCCACCGCCGGAGGCGCTCTGGACCGAGAGCCCGGCCCCCTCGGCCGGCCATGAGCTGATCCGCTCCCTTCGGCCCCTGGGACAGGTCCACCGCTCGTACATCGCCTGCGACGGGCCCGAGGGGCTCTACGTGATCGACCAGCACGCCGCCCACGAGCGGATCTTCTTCGAGCGGCTCTACCGCTATGCCGAGGCGCAAACGGCGCCGGTCCAGCCCCTGCTCTTCCCGATCACCCTCGACCTGACCCCGGCGCAGATGGCGCTCTGGCAGGAGAACGCCGCCATCTTCCGGGAGAGCGGCTTCGAGGCGGAGCCCTTCGGCGGCAGCACCCTGCTGATTCAGGGGGTCCCATCGGGGCTGGGCTCGGAGCACGTGGCCCGGCTGGTCTCCGACTTCCTGGACCGGCTGCAGGAGAACCGGGTGCCCCCCGGCACCGCCGTGACCGAGCGGCGGCGGCGGGTGGTGGCCGCCATGGCCGCCTGCAAGGCGGCGATCAAGGCCCGGGATGCGCTCCAGCCGGAGGATGTGGCGGCGCTGCTGCGCGACCTGGCCGCCTGCGAGTCGCCCACCACCTGCCCCCACGGGCGGCCCACCGTGATCTGCGTGGGGATTCCTGAACTGGAGAAGAGGTTCAAGCGGTGAAACTCCCTTTGCTTGTGCTGGTGGGCCCCACAGCGGTGGGGAAGACCGCCCTTTCGGTGGCGGTGGCCCGGCGCATCGGGGCGGAGATCATCTCCGGCGACTCGATGCAGGTCTACCGCGGACTGGACATCGGCACCGCCAAGATCACCCCTTCGGAGATGGCGGGGGTGCCGCACCACCTGATCGACATCAAGGAACCGGATGAGGAGTTCTCGGTGGCGGAGTTCCAGCAGCGGGTGGACAGCCTGGTGCGGGAGATCCACGGCCGGGGGCGGCTGCCCATGCTGGTCGGGGGCACCGGGCTCTACGTCCGGGCGGTGGTGCAGGACTACACCTTCACCGCAATGGAGCCCGACCACCAGTTGCGGGAGCGGCTGCGGCAGGAGGAGGCGCTCCACGGGCCGGGCTACCTGCACCGGCGGCTGGCGGCGGTAGACCCGGCGGCGGCGGCCCGGCTCCACCCCAACGACACCTTCCGGCTGGTCCGGGCGCTGGAGGTCTTCCTCCTGACCGGGGTGCCCATCTCCCAGACCCAGACCGCCGGGGAGTCCGAGCCCCGCTACGACGACCTGATGATCGGGCTGACCATGGAGCGGGAGCTGCTCTACCGGCGGATCGACCAGCGGGTGGATGCGATGCTGGAGGCGGGCTGGCTGGAGGAGGTCCGGGGGCTGCTGGGGCGCTACGGCCCCCACGTGAGGGCGATGGAGGGGCTGGGGTACTGGGAGCTGGTCCTCTACCTCCGGGGGCTGCTCACCTGGTCCGAGGCGGTGGAGCTGATCAAGCGGAATACACGGCGCTTCGCCAAGCGGCAATTCACCTGGTTCAAGCGGGAGCAGCGGATCCACTGGTACGACCTGACCGACCCCGGAGCCCGGAACCGGGCGGTGGAGGAGATCGTCAGACTGGTGGAAGGAAAATGGCAGGGTAGCGTAGAACCGAAGGCGCAGCCCTAAAGAGAAAGAGAGGGGGCGGTCTTATGACAAAGGCCCAGGTGAACCTACAGGACACTTTTCTCAACGTCCTGCGGAAGGAGAACATCCCGGTGACCATCTACCTGGTCAACGGGTACCAGCTTCGGGGTCTGATCAAGGGGTTCGACAACTTTACGGTGGTCCTGGAGTTTGAGGGAAAGCAGCAGCTGGTCTACAAGAGCGCCCTCTCCACGATCACCCCCATGCGGAACGTACCGCTCAACCTGGCCCAGATGATGCGCACCGAGGAGCCGCCGGCCGAATCGTAGGCCGGGAAAAGGCGAGGCCCGGGGAAGAACTCCCCGGGCCTTCTGGCTGCCTTCGTGCGGATTTGCTCAGTCGTGGCTGCCCGTGACGGTGACGGTGCCGGAGGTCCAGGACTCCCAGTGGGCCGGGTTGTTCTCATCGCCCAGGGGCTTGAGGACGGAGAGGACCAGGCTGTAATCGCCGTTGGGGACCGGTCTGCCGGCCTTGTCCGCCCCGTCCCAGGCGAAGGCGGAGTAGAAGCTCAGGTTCGGCGCGGTGTAGACAGGGGTGGCATGGCGGCCCCGGTACTCCTGGGTGAAGACCGCCGGATAGGTCCTGCCGTTGGCGGCAACGACGTCGATCCGGACCTTGCGGGCCTGGTGGGCGAAGTTGACCAGCAGGTAGGCGGCCTCGCCGTTGCTGATGTCGATGCTCATGGCGTCCACCTTGTAGTAGGTGCCGCCGGAGAGGGTGGCCAGCCACGGGAAGGCGTACCCGTTCCGGTTCAGGATGGTGAGGCCCTGGTAGTCGCCCACCATGCCGGCGTAGGGAACCCGGGCTGCCGGGCCGGTTGAGCCCTCGGGGACCAGGTTGATCCAGCCGCCGAAGATGGAGCGTGCGGGCAGGCCCGAGGGAGCGGTGATGGTGACGGTCAGGGTGGCGGTGGCGCCGGCGGGCACGGTGAGGCTGTCGCCGCTGACCGCAGCGGGGCCGAGGTAGAGGCTGAAGTTGTTGTTGGTCAGGTTCTTCATCGGACCGGTGACCAGGCCCGGGGTGTGGGTGACGTTGTAGGTGACCGGAGCGTCGGTCCGGTTCTCCACCGTCAGGCTCCGGGTGACCGTCTCACCATCGGCCAGCTCCCCGAGGGAGAGCTTGGCGGGCTCCACCTTGGTGCCGTAGTCCAGCGCCGCCAGGATGTCGATCAGGCCGGCCCCCTGGCGGTGCACCGGCAGGAGGTAGGGCAGCGACTTGCTGAAGAGCACCGGGCGGGCGGTGTTCTGCAGGATGGTCCGCATCGCCTGGCTGTTGATCCGGGGGTTGGCCTGCAGCAGCAGGGCAGTGGCCCCGGCCACATGGGGAGCGGACATGGAGGTGCCGCCCTTGACGCCGTAGCTGCCCATGGCGACGGGCACCGTGGAGTAGATGTTGCCGCCGGGGGCCGCCACGTCGGGCTTCAGGGTCAGGTCGGGGGAGAGGCCCCAGGAGCTGAAGTCGGAGATCAGCCCACCCTGGACCGGGTTCGGCGCAAAGAAGGTCTCGGCGGTGAACTGGATGGTGGTCGGCAGCTTGGAGCGGATCAGGTTGCCGTCCTCCAGGGAGATGGCAACGGTCGGAATGTGATCACCGGCGGCGCCCAGGGTACCGCCGAAGAGGCCGCTGCTGTTGTTGTGGACCATCAGCGCCACGGCGCCGGCGCTCTTGGCGTTCCCCGACTTGGCGGCGAAGGTGCAGGCGCCGCGGGAGACCAGGGCGACCTTGCCGGCCACCAGGCTGTTCCCGTCGCCGTCATAGTAATCGGCGGCGGTGCAGCCGAGCTTGGTGGTCGGCAGGGCGGCGATAGCGGTGGGGGGCAGCGTGTCAGCGGGCGGCGAGTAGGTCATCAGGCTGTAGGCCACGGCGGCGCCATCCCCCAGGAGCGCCTTGCTGGCGGGGGAGTGGGTGTTGTCCACCGAGGCGACGGCGATCACCTTTTCGCCCAGGGCGGGTGCGCCGCCGGAGAAGAGGCCCTCCCGTCCGCTGTTGCCGGCGGAGGCGACCACCACCACCCCCTGATTGACCAGGTGGTTGGCGGCCACGGCGGTGGGGTACTGGCCCCACTGGAAGGCGGCGCCCAGGGACATGTTGACCACGTCGACCCCGTCGGCCAGCGCCATCTCCATGGCGGCGACAATCACGTCGGCCGAGCTGGAGCCCTGGTCAAAGACCTTGTAGGCCCGGAAGGTGACCTCGGGCGCCACCCCCCTGACCGCGCCGTTGGCGCCGACGATACCGGCCACATGGGTGCCGTGGCTCTGGTAGTCCATCGGGTCGGGGTCCGGATTGGGGGTCCAGTGGGTGTCGCCGTAGCCGTCGTCGCCGACGAAGTCATAGCCGCCCACCACCCGGCACCCCGCCCCGATCTCGGTGCAGCCGCCCAGGTCGGGGTGGGTATAGTCAATGCCGGTATCGATGATGCCCACGGTGATCCCTGCGCCGGTGTAGCCCAGGTCGTTGGCCTGGGCCGCTCCGGTCAGCTCCACGGCTGTGGCCATGTCGGGCTCGATGCTCCCACCGTCCTCGGTGGCCGGCTTCTCCACCTCCACCACGGGGAAGATCTGGGCGACACCGCTGAGGCGGCTCAGCTTCGGCAGGTCCGCCACCCGCACCTCGGCAGAGAGCCCGTTGAAGAGGTGGCTGAAGGTGTAGCGCTCCTTGAAGCTGATCTTTGCCTTGGAGGCGGCGGCGCGGAACTCGCCCTTCTCCTTGTCGAGGGAGCGGAGGTACTGAGCCTGATTCTGGGGCTTCGCTTCGGCCAGCGGGGCTGAGGTCAGTTGGATGAAGACCCTGGTGGTCTCCTCCGCCGGAAGGCTGGCGCTGTTGCCGGAGACCGGAAGGGAGAGACCGACGACCAGGCCCAGGAGCAGGAGAAAGGCGAGCAACCGACGGGTGGGGGTGTGAATGGCGATCTACCTCCGTAACCAGGATGATGAGAAAGTTCTCTATCCCGATGGAAACTCCTTCAAACAAACAAGTATGTTGTGACATCCTCGCCGCCGGCTCTTCCCTCGCAGAAGGACGGGAGATTGGGTACGTCCAGGCCCCTGCCGGCGTATGCTGTTGGGCGAGGTGGATCGCCATGGTACTGAAAGCCAGACGGCCCCAGCGGATGGAGGAGATCAGCACCTGGCTCCGGCGGGGCGAGATCAGCCCGGCGGATGCGCTCCAGCTGGCGGTGGAGCTGCGGCGGCGCCGGGGATCAGGGGAGCCGGAGGCCGCCCCGGCGGAGGCCGAGCAGGACCGGCAGCGCCGGATTGGGGCGATCATGGGCGAGCTGGATGGGCTGGTCGGCCTTGACGGGGTGAAGCAGCATGTCCGGGAGATCCGTGCCTACACGGAGATCCAGGTGAAGCGGGCCCGCCACGGGCTGCTGAGCGAGCCCACCGGGCTGCACATGATCTTCACCGGCAATCCGGGCACGGGCAAGACCACGGTGGCCCGTCTGCTGGGCCGGCTCTTCCGGGAGATCGGCCTGCTGCCCAAGGGGCACCTGGTGGAGGTGGAGCGGGCTGACCTGGTGGGCGAGTACATCGGCCACACCGCCCAGCGGACCCGGGAGGTGGTCAGGCGGGCGGTGGGGGGCGTCCTCTTCATCGATGAGGCCTACTCCCTGGCCCGGGGCGGCGAGAAGGACTTTGGCAAGGAGTCGATCGACTGCCTGGTGCGGGCGATGGAGGAGCACCGGGGCGAGCTGATGCTGATTCTCGCCGGGTACCCGGAGGAGATGGCCTGGTTCCTGGAGCAGAACCCCGGGTTGCGCTCCCGCTTTCCCATCCGGATCGCCTTCCCGGACTACACGGTGGATGAGCTGCTGGCCATCGCCGAGAAGATGTGGCGGGAGCGGGAGTACCAGCTCGCCCCGGATGGTCGTGGTGCGCTCCGGCAGATCCTCCGGGGGCGCTCCTGGCACACGCAGGGGGAGCAGGGGAACGCCCGGGCGATCCGCAACCTGGTGGAGCGCTCGCTCCGCTGCCAGGCGCTCCGGCTGGTGGGGGAGCGGGAGCCGACAAGGGAGCAGTTGATGACCATCACCCGGGCCGACCTGGAGGATGCGGTCCGGGTGGAGCGACTTGAGTCCTCCCGGTTGGCGCCTCCCGGGGCGATATGAGGAGAGAGCCGTGGCTCACCCCCTGCATGGTGGGCCACGGCTCTCTTGATGGGTACCTGCCTTCGGGTCTGCGCCCCGTGTTTGATTCTATGAGCGGTGCATCTTCTATTGATTTAGCTTCTGATGAGACCGATGCGATCACCTAGTCAGTACGCTCTACTGCGCTTCGCCGGGGGGCTGCTGGCGCGCCCGATTGGCCTGGGCCTTCAGCTGCTTCTTGCGTTCGATGGTCGCCCTCCGCTTGGCCTTGGCCTCCTCGCTCATCTGGCGCCGGGGCTCGGTCCGGGAGGGGGTGAGGAAGGCGTAGAGGGAGACCGACTTGAAGCCGTCCTGGAAGGTGACCGCGCCCGGGGTGATGCCCAGGTCGTAGACCTCCCTCCGGCCCGCTTCCACGTAACGGTCCAAGGGAGCGAAGACGGTCAGCAGGTTGACGCTCACTCGGCCTTTACTGTAGCGAACCTCGGTCCCCAGCGGGTCGTCCTTGTGAGTCGGGGCGATGTAGAGGAAGCGCTTGGTCTCGTCGAGCCCAAGGCGGAGCTTGCTGGGGCGGGGGGTGCCCAGCCCGTTCTCCTGACTGATCTCACCCAGTCGCCGACCGGCCACCACCGGCAGGCTGGCCTGAGCGGGCTCGTCCACCAGCATCTCCATGTCCCGCATGTGCCGGTGCAGGATCTCGAGGTCGGGCCGGACGGTGTAGGCTGTCAGCGGGACTGGGGGCACAACCTTTCGGACCTGGAGGACCTCCGGCTCGGAACCCTGGGACTGCTGGGTCTTCGCTTTCTGCTTGGGGTCGGATGCCATGGGGATCCCACATCCCTTCTCCGGTTTGGCTGCAGTGCAGGGCGCTGCGGCCTCATTCCTGATCATTCGCCATCCCTCGGAGAATTCCTGCCAATGTTTCTCAAATCAGGGATTTGATATAGATCACTGGCTTCACGGGAATGGTCAGGGGTTTCACGGGAATGGTCAGGGGTTTCACGGGAATGGTCAGGGGTTTCACCGGAATGGTCAGGGGCTTCACAGGAATGGTCAGGGGTTTCACGGGAATGGACAGGGGCTTCACAGGAATGGTCGGGGGTTTCACGGGAATGGTCGGGGGTTAATGGTCGGGGGTTTCACGGGAATGGACAGGGGTTTCACGGGAAGATGATCGCACAGATGATCCTACAGATGATGACCTGGATGATCCCTCGGATGATACGGTTCCTGGGGTTGGTCGAGCCCTCTCCTTCCCAGCCGGAGCGCCCGCCCTGGCCTCCGCCCACCCGCCGTGGAGGCGGGTCAGAAAATTCCCCTTGACGGGCGGGGTTGTTCGGGTGTATTTATTAACTGACTGATCAGTAAGGAATGGTGATGATCCATGGCACCGCGTCCCAAGAACCCCCCGCCGGACCGGCGGCAGGAGATCCTGGAGGCCGCCCTGCGCATCTTTGCCGAGAAGGGGTACAACGCCACCACCAACGCCGACATCGCCCGCGCAGCCGGGGTGACCCCCGCCGCTCTGTACTACTACTTCGCCAACAAGGAGGAGCTCTTCCGGGAGGCGGTGGCGGGCATCCGGAGAGGGCTGGAGCCCGATGTCTCCCGGGTGCTGACCGAGGAGATCCTGCAGATTCCGCCCGGCCAGCTCTTCCCGATGATCATCCGGAACCTGATCGGCTTTCTGACCCAGGAGCGGACCCAGGCGGTCTTTAAGATCGTCCTGGCCGAGGGGCCCCGGGATCCCGCCATCATGTCGATCTGGGTGGAGCAGATGTTTGGCGTCGTCGGGGGGCTGTTCGGCTACCTGCAGCACCACATGGAGCTGGGGAACGTCCGCCGGATGGATCCGCGGCTCTTCTTCCTGGCCCTGATGGGGCCGATCATGGCCACCGTCATCACCCGCAACGTGCTGAAGATCCCCCTGCTGGCCAATATCTCCGACGAGATGCTGATCGAGACGGTCCTCCAGACCAGCTTGAAGGGGCTGCTCACAGAACCGACCGAATAGGGAGGCTCACACCCATGCTGCAGAGAATGCTCGCCCTGGCTCAGAAGGAGTTCATCCAGATTCGGCGTGACAAGCGGACCCTGGCGATGATGATCGTCATCCCGGTGATCTGGCTGCTGCTCTTCGGCTACGCCTTCACCTTCGACATCGACGAGGTGGCTGTGGCCGTGGTCGACCTGAGCGGCACCGCTGCCGGTGAGCGGGTGGCCCGGGCGGTGCGGGAGTACGAGCGCTTCCGGGCCGTCGACCTCGCCGCGGCGACGGAGGAGGCGATCTACGACGCATTCCACCGGGATCAGATCAAGATGGCGGTCCTGCTGCCCAGGGGCTTCGGCGACGGGGCGAACGACGTCCAGATGCAGGTGCTGATCGACGGCTCGGACCTCTTCGCCTCCCAGACCGGTGCCCGGCTGATCTCCCGGGCGCTGGAGCCGGTTCAGACCGAGATCCGGGCTGAGACCACCGAGCGGTTCAAGGAGGAGCTGGCCCGGCAGTTGAAGGCCCACGCCGAGGCCAGGGCCGCTGCGGTGCTGGAGCAGGTGCCCCCGGCCATGAAGCCACAGGTGGCGCAGATGCTGGCCGGCGCCGCCCAGCAGCCGGTCGCCCCCCTGGACCTGTCGGCGGTGGCGCCGCCGGCCATGGCGCCCGACCTGAAGATCCTCTACAACCCCGACCTGAAGTCGGCCCCGGTGATGATCCCCGGCCTGCTGGGGATGGTGGTGATGTTCATGACCACCCTGATGACCGCCATGGGGGTCGTCCGGGAGCGGGAGCACGGCACCATGGAGCAGCTGGTGGTCACCCCGATCCGGCCGGTGGAGCTGATGCTGGGCAAGATCATCCCCTACTTCTTCATCGGCTGCCTGGACTTCGCCCTGGTCTACTTTGCGGGCATCTACCTCTTCGATCTGGAGTTCGCCGGCAATCTGCCGGTCTTCATGGCGCTCAGCCTCCTGCTGGTCTTCACCACCCTGGGGCTGGGGCTGCTCCTCTCCACGGTGGCCCAGAACCAGCAGCAGGCGATGCAGCTGGCGCTGATGACGATCCTGCCGCAGGTGCTGGTCTCGGGCATGATCTTCCCGCTCTCCTCGCTGCCGAAGGTGATCCAGTACATCGCCTACGTGCTGCCCTTCACCCATTACGTGCCCATCGCCCGGGGGATGTTCATCAAGGGCCAGGAGTTCGAGCTGCTCTGGGTGCCGGCCACCGTCCTGGCGGTCTACGCCGTGGCGGTGGTGGCGCTGGCCACGGTCCGGTTCCGCAAGCGGTTGGCGTAGGGGGTGGCCGCATGTCCGCACCGGCGATTCACCTGATCAATGTCTCGAAGCGCTTTGGCCGTTTTACCGCCGTGGAGGGGGTGGAGCTGGCGGTCCACCCCGGCGAGCTGGTCGCCCTGGTGGGGCCCGACGGGGCCGGCAAGACCACCCTGGCCCGGCTGGCGGCGGGGGCGCTGGCCCCCACCGATGGGCGGGTGGAGCCCGAATCCCGCGGGCGGGTCGGCTACCTGACCGGCCGCTTCAGCCTCTACCCGGACCTGACCGTCTGGGAGAACCTGAGCTTCTTCAGCCGGCTCTACGGCATGGGCGGGGCGGAGCTGGAGGCCGAGGGCAGGCGGCTGCTGGAGTGGGTGGGGCTCTACCCCTTCCGGGACCGGCTGGCCGGCGCCCTCTCGGGCGGGATGCGGCAGAAGCTGGCGCTGGCCTGCGCCGTCATCCACCGGCCCCCGACCCTGATCCTGGATGAGCCGACCACCGCCGTCGACCCGATCGCCCGGGCGGACTTCTGGCGGCTGCTGCAGGAGCAGGGCCGGCAGGGCCGGGCGGTGCTGGTGACCACCCCCTACCTGGACGAGGCTTCCTACTGCGACCGGGTGGGGCTGCTCCACCGGGGCCGGCTGCTGGCTGCCGGCACAGCCCCGGAGCTGGTCGCCCGGCTCCCCTACCGGATGGCGATGCTGACCGCCTCCGGCGAGGGGCGGCAGCAGCGGGCCGCCCTGGTCGCGGCCGCCGAGCGGCTGCCGGGCGTCCAGTGGACCCAGCCCCTGGGCATGGGGGTCCGGGTGGCGCTGGACCCCGGCGCCCCGCTGGAGGCGCCCCCCGGCTTCCGTCTGGCCGAGGTGGAGCCCGTCCTGGAGGATGCCTACCTCTGGCTCTCCGACTACGCAGCGGAGGTGATGGCCCGATGAGCCTTGCGATTGAGACGCGGGAGCTGACCCGCCGCTTCGGCAGCTTCACAGCGGTGGACCGGGTCTCCCTCCAGTTGGAGCAGGGGGTGGTGATGGGGCTGCTCGGCCCCAACGGGGCGGGGAAGACCACCCTGATCCGGCTGCTGCTCGGCCTGCTGGAGCCCTCCGAGGGGGAGGGGCGGGTGCTGGGCCACGACCTGCGGCGGGAGGCGGAGGCCATCCGGCGGCAGGCCGGCTACATGTCACAGCGCTTCAGCCTCTACAACGACATGACCGCGTTGGAGAACCTGCGGTTCTATGGACAGATCTACGGCCTGACCAGCGCCGAGCTGGCCGCCCGCCAGGAGGAGCTGCTCACCTGGGCCGGCCTGGTGGAGCAGCAGGGGAGCCTGGCCGGGGAGCTCTCCGGCGGGCTCCGGCAGCGGCTGGCCTTCGCCTGCGCCATCCTGCACCGGCCGCCGCTGCTCCTGCTGGATGAGCCGACCTCCGGGGTGGATGCCGTCTCCCGCCGCAAGTTCTGGGACCTGATCTACGGCCTGGCGGACCAGGGGACCACCGTGCTGGTCACCACCCACTACATGGAGGAGGCGGAGTACTGCGACCGGCTCGCCATGATCCTGGCCGGCCGGCTGGTGGCGACGGGCACCCCCGCCGAGCTGCGGGCGGCCTACGGCAACGGGGGCGGCCTGGACCAGGTCTTCGTCAACCTGGCCACAGCCGCCCGTTCCTGAGGCGATCTTCCCTATCGGTAGATGACAAAGCTGCCGTTGGCAAACCAGAGGCCCGCCCCGCCCTTGATCTCGGGGTGAGGCGTCCACTCCAGCCCGTCCGCGGAGGTCCAGAGGTGGTTCTCGGCAAAGCCGTGGTTGAGGTTGGTCAGGGCGGCGAAGCGGCCGTCGCCGAAGACCACCGGTGGGGCGACCGCCGCCGCCGGCGGGAGCCAGAGGAGCTGGTCGGTCAGCAGGTTGGCCCCGCTCAGCCAGCGGCCGTTGCCGTAGAGCAGCCGCCCGCCGGGGCTGCCGATGGTCTCGGCGGTCCTCCAGCTCTTCCCGTCCTGGGAGAGGAGGGTCTGGCCTCTCCGGGTGACCAGGAGCCAACGGTCGGGGCCGGCCAGGATGCTGGCCGGCTCCTGGACGTCGATCCGCTCCCCCTCCCAGCGGAGGCCGTCGGCAGAGGCGAGCAGGTAACCGGACCGGCCCAGCAGCAGAAGGCGGTCGCCGGCCTGACGGAGGTCCATCCAGCCGTCGGTGACGCCGGGGTCCACCGGCTCCCAGGCGATCCCGTCGGGCGAGGAGGCCAGGACGCCATCGGAGCCCGCTGCCCAGAAGCGGCCGGCGGCGAAGAGCACCCGGTGCCAGAGCCCCTTCATCCCCTCCACGACGGTCCAGGCCTGGCCGTCCTGGGAGTGGGCGATGTAGCGCCCCTCCGGGCTGACCACCACGTACAGGCCGCTGCCGAAGGCCAGGTCGCTGGGGTAGCCGCTGGGCAGGTTGCTGATGTAGATCACCCGGGGCGGGGCATCCGGGGGGCCTGAGGGGGCTTCCAGGAAGGCGTACCACTGGTCGTCATAGACCGGGAACCAGCGCTCGGAGAGGGTGCGCAGGGTGCCGTCCGCCCGCAGGTCGCGGACCGCCCCGGCCAGCGCCTCCCGCAGCTCGACATCGGCCGCTCGCACAGCGAGGTTGATGGGGCGGCGGGAACCGACAGCGATCCCCTCGATGGGGTCGGGCCCGGTCGTCGGGATCCTTTGGGCGATGGGCTCATAGTAGACCCCGGCCATCGACTTAGTCCGGGCGCTGTAAACGGCCAGATCCGCCCAGCGGGCGAAGGGAACCCAACCGTACTTCCGCTGTTCGGCGGGGTCGGTCATCATGGCGGCGCCGACCAACACCTGCACCTCGGTCTGGGCGAAGAGGTAGCTGACGTGGCCCTGCTCCTCCAGCAGCTCTACCTCCCGGCCCAGCTTGGCGCCCACGGCCCGGATCAGATCGACGTAGAAGCCGGCATAGCCCTGCCCCTCGCTCCGGTGGATGAAGGCGCTGCCGTGGCCCCCGTCGAAGGCCACCTTCAGCGGCGGGGCAGGGGGTGAGGGCGGCTCCGGGGCCGGTGCGGGGGACTGCTGGGCTTGCGCAGGCGGCTGCTGGGCTTGCGCAGGCGGCTGCTGGGCTTGCGCAGGCGGCTGCGTGGGGGTCGGCACCTTCGGGGAGGGGGAGCTGCAGGCGATGAGCGCGGGGAGCAGCAGCAGGGGCAGGAGCTGGCGCATCTCGCTGTACCGCCCTTTCGTTTCCGCTGTTCGATGGGCAGGCGATTCTGACACGGGAGTTCGGCCCCCCCGCCGCCCTTCCCCTGCCGCCCGCCTGGCACTTTGGTACTGGGGCAAAGGGTGGATTGTTCCGGCGGCTGCTGCCGGGGGTCTGGTGGGGAGTGTTGACAGGGGGATGCGGAGCGACTAAAATAAAGAAGATTTCTGGCGAGAGAGGGGTACGTGACGTGATCAAGAAGTGGAACAGCCTTCATGCGCATACGCCCTCTCAGGACCGCCTCCGGTAGCGAGCATGCCCGTTCACGGCAGTTCGGCCGCGGCCCTGTGCAGGGCTGCGGCCTTTTTGTGCCCATTTCGGGGGCGGGAGCGCCGCAGCCTCCTGACCGGGGCCGGGTCCTGAGGAGGAGCGACCCGGTGAGCCTGTGGAATGAGATGTTGGAGGAGACAGGAGGAAGCGAACCGATGCATGAAACCCATTCGAATCAAGACCGGCGGCAGCGGGCCTACCTGGTGGGCGTGGAGCTGCCCGACCGGCTTTCCGGCGGCTGGACCGCCGATGAGTCCCTGGATGAGCTGGAGCGGCTGGTGGATACCGCCGGCGGGGTGACCGTGGGGCGGGTGGTCCAGTCCAAGGCGAAGCCCGACGTGGCGACCTACATCGGCTCCGGCAAGGCGGAGGAGGTGGAGACCCTCCGCCGGGCGCTGGAGTTCGACCTGGTGGTTTTCGACTGCGAGCTGAGCCCGGTGCAGCAGCGGAACCTGGAGGAGATCATCCAGTGCCAAATCCTGGACCGGACCTCGGTGATCCTGGACATCTTCGCCCAGCGGGCCCGGACCCGGGAGGCGATGCTCCAGGTGGAGCTGGCGCAGCTCAACTACCGGCTGCCCCGGCTGACCGGCCGGGGGACGGAGCTCTCCCGGCTGGGCGGCGGGATCGGCACCCGGGGCCCCGGCGAGACGAAGCTGGAGGTGGACCGGCGCCGGATCCGGGAGCGGATCAGCGCCCTGCGGGCCGACCTGGAGGAGATCCGGGCCCATCGGACAAGGCTGCGGAGCGACCGGGCCCGGAACGCCGTCCCGGTGGTGGCGCTGACGGGCTACACCAACGCGGGCAAGTCGACCCTCCACCGGGCGCTGGCCGGCTCCGACGTGCTGGCGGAGGACCGGCTCTTCGCCACGCTGGACGCCACCACCCGGCGGGTGGAGCCGGCGGAGGGGGAGCCATACCTGCTGGTGGACACCGTCGGCTTCATCCACAACCTGCCCACCTTCCTGGTGGCCGCCTTCCGCTCCACCCTGGAGGAGGTGAGGGAGGCGGACCTGCTGCTCCACGTGGTGGACGCCTCCCATCCGAAGCGGCAGGAGCAGATGGAGACGGTCCAGCAGGTGCTGGAGGAGCTGGGGGCGGCCGACCGGCCGTCGCTGGTGGTCTACAATAAGGCGGATCAGACCGAGCCGGGCGACCTGGAGTCGCTGCTCCGCCAGACCCCCGGGTCGGTGGCGGTGGCGGCGGCGCTGGGACAGAACCTGGAGGGGCTGCAGCAGGCGATCCAGCAGGCGCTCTCCGCCCGCCGGGAGGTGCTGGAGCTGCTGATCCCCTATGCCAAGTCCACCTGGACCGCCTGGGCCCACCAGCGGGGCCGGGTGCTGGCGGAGGAGCACCGGGAGGAGGGGACCTACCTCAAGGTGGAGCTGGAGCGGGCGCTGGCGAGCCGGCTGAAGGCCGCCCTGGAGCGATAGCGATGCACGGCTGGGAGAGCGCACCGCCCCCGGTCCGGGCTCAGGTGGAGCGGTTTCGGGAGGGGCTGCAGCAGGTCCTCGGCGCCCATCTGGTGGGGCTCTACCTGCATGGCTCCCTGGCCATGGGCTGTTTCACCCCCAGCCGCAGCGATGTCGACCTGATCGCCGTCGCCGGCACCCAGCCGGCTCCGGTGCAGTTGACGGCCCTGGCGGAGAGGCTGCTTTCCCTCTCGGGCCAGCCCGCCCCGCTGGAGTTCCACCTGCTCAGCGAAGGGGATCTGCTGTGCTGGCGCTTCCCCACCCCCTATCGCTTCCACTTCAGCGAGTCCTGGCGGGAGCGGTTTGCGGCCGGTGCGCTGCCCGCCCAGCCCCCCGCCGATCCGGACCTGGCGGCCCACCTCACCATCCTGCATCACCGCGGGGTGGTGCTGCAGGGTCCGCCCATCCGGGATCTCTTCCCCACCGTCCCGAAGGCGGACTACCTGACCGCCATCTGGGAGCATGATGTGATGGACGCCCTCCGGTCCCTCTCCGCCAATCCGGTCTATGGGGTGCTGAACGCCTGCCGGGTGCTGGCCTTCGCCGAGGCGGGGCTGGTCACATCGAAGGCGGAGGGAGCCGCCTGGGCGCTTGACAGGGTGAACGGTCGGCTTCGCCCCCTGATCGCCCGGGCCTTGGCGGTCTATGCGGGAGGCGCTGCGGAGCCGGAGTGGGAGCGGGAAGCGCTGGAACGCTTCGCCACCGTGATGACCGAACGGATCCAGGGGAGCCTCCTCGGATAAGGGGGCTCCCCTTCTGCGCGCGATGGCAAAAATAACCCTGCCGGCCCGTGAACTCTCGGCCCCTCCCGGACGTCGGACCGGCAGGTGATGCAAATGAAGGGCAATCTGATCGAACTGGAGCGGGTCTCCAAGCGGTTCGGCGCCAACCCGGTGCTCAAGGAGCTGAGCTTCGGGGTCCAGCGGGGCGAGATCCTGGGATTCATCGGGCCCAACGGCTCGGGCAAGACCACCACCATCCGGCTGATGAGCGGGGTGATCAATCCCGACGGCGGCCGGATCCAGGTGGCGGGCTTCGACCCGGTCCACGACGGGGATGCGATCCGCCGGGTGACGGGGATGCTGACCGAGACCGCCGCCTTCTACCTGCACATGACCGGTCTGGAGAACCTGCGCTTCTTCGCCGACCTTTACGGGGTGACGGAGCGCTACCGGCCGGAGCAGCTGCTGGAGGAGTTCGGCCTGACCGACGCCGCCCACCGGAAGGTGGGGGCCTACTCCACGGGCATGAAGAAGCGGCTGGGGCTGGCCAAGGCGCTGCTGCACCGGCCGGAGATCCTCTTCCTGGACGAGCCGACCAACGGGCTGGACCCGGAGGGGATCCGGATGGTGCTCCACTACATCCGCCGGCTGAACGAGCGAGACGGGACCACGGTGATCCTCTGCTCCCACCTGCTGCAGCAGCTGGAGGCGGTCTGCCACCGCTACCTCTTCCTGCTGGGCGGCCGGGTGGTGGAGCAGGGGCACCTCCCGGAGCTGGAGGCGAAGTACAACACCGCCATCACCCTGGAGGTGGAGGCCGACCTGGACCCCGGCGGGGAGGAGTACCGGGGGCTGCCGGTCCGCCGGCTGGGGCCGGGGAGGCTGGCCTTCACCCTGCCGGGGCGGGAGGCGATCCCGCCACTGCTCCGGCAGCTGGCGGCGGAGGCCCCGGTCTACAGCGCCGTCCCGGTCAACCAGGACCTGGAGGCGCTCTACTTCAAGATCCGGGAGGTGGCGAAGCATGAATAGGGTGGCGATCCGGGCTATCGCCCGCAAGGATATCCGGGCGATCACCGCCAACCTGCAGGTCTGGCTGCCGATGCTGATCCTGCCGGTGGTGCTGGGGATCATCCTCCCCTCGGCGCTGGTGCTGGCGCTCCGCTTCGGCGCCGAGCAGCAGGGGGGCGACATGCAGGCGATCCTGTCCTGGCTGGAGCGGCTGCCGGAGGGGCCGCTCCGGGCGAAGCTGGAGGGGTTCCCCAGCCTGACCCACCGGCTGGTCTACCTCACCGCCAACTACATGCTGGCCCCCTTTTTCCTGCTGATCCCGCTGATGACCGCCTCGGTGATCTCGGCGGACTCCTTCGCCGGGGAGAAGGAGCGGGGCACCCTGGAGTCGCTGCTCTTCGCCCCGGTCGACATGCGCTCGCTCTTCGTGGGGAAGGTGCTGGCCGCCCTGCTGCCCGCCGTCGGCCTCTCGCTGGCCACCTTCCTGCTCTGCGCCCTCTCGGTCAACCTGCTGGCCTGGCCGCTCTTCGGCGGGATCTTCTTCCCCCACCTGAACTGGGCGCCGCTGCTGCTGGTGGTGATCCCGGCGGTCAGCCTGCTGGCGGTGCTGGTCAACGTCTTCATCAGCGCCCGGGTCCAGTCCTTCCAGGCCGCCTACCAGATGGGCGGGGTGGTGGTGATCCCGGTGGTGCTGCTGGTGGCGGGCCAGGTGGGCGGGCTGGTGCTGATCGACACGGCGGTGGTGCTGGCGATCGGTCTGGCGATGGCGCTGCTCGATCTGCTCCTGCTGAAGCAGGTGCTCCGCCGGCTGGATCGAAACCTTCTCTTTGCGAGCCAGGTGCGATGAGCCTTGCGTAGGGCCGACTCGACTCGATCCGGCGAGAGGTGAGGGCGGTGGATGAGCCGGCGCTGATCCGGGCGGCGCAGGGGGGCGACCCGGTGGCCCTGGCCCGGCTGCTGCAGCAGCACTACCTCCCGGTGAAGAAGTATCTGGTGACTGTCACCTTCGACCGCACCCTGGCCGAGGATCTGACCCAGGAGGCGATGATCCGGGCGATCCAGCGGATCGGCCAGTTCGGCGGCCGCTCCCGCTTCTCCACCTGGCTGATCGCCATCGCCACCAACCTCTACATGGACTGGCTGCGCAAGCAGAAGCGGGAGCGGCGGGTGGAGGCGGAGGCGATCCAGGCGCTGGAGCTGGCGGGCGATCCGGGGGAGGAGGTGCGGGAGCTGCTGGAGCGGCTCCACGAGCTGCCCCGGGAGGTCTCGCTCCCGTTGATCCTGAAGCACTACCACGGCTACACCTACGAGGAGATCGCCGAGTGGATGGGGATCCCCGTAGGCACGGTCAAGTCCCGCATCTTCAATGGAATCCGGGCCTTGCGAAGGGGGGATGGCGATGGGCAGGCGTGATGATGTGACCCGGCCCGGGCGCTGGGAGGTGCTCCTGAAGCAGGGGCTCGACCAGATGGCCGACCTGCGGGA
>JBMONC010000016.1:0-1598 GCA_049324875.1 Bacillota bacterium | reverse complement strand
AGGGCGGAGCCATGGTAGTACAGGGCGAAGAGGTAGGTGGTCCAGGCGCTGGTGTCGGTGAAGAGGTAGCGGTCCGCCTCCAGCAGCAGCCGCTCCTCCCGCTCGATGTGGCCCTCGGCGATCGCCACCAGCTGCTCCGGCGTCAGCCGCCGGTCCACCTGGTGCGCCTCCCAGTACTCCCGCCCGTACTCGGGCATCCAGACCGTCCCGAACCGCTCCGCCAGGGTGCGGGCCAGGGTGGTCTTGCCGGTGGAGGGCGCCCCCACGAAGAGCACGTTGGTGATCAGATCCCGGTAGACCATCGGATGGATGAAGCGGCGGTGGGCATAGGGAGCCTCCCGGATCGCCCGCCCGGAGACCGGCACCGCCCGGCGGTCCGGGTCCACCTGCCGGTCGACCGCCCCCAGCGCCCGGCTCATGTGCTCGCCGTAGAACTCGCTGGAGAAGAAGTGGGTGATCCGCCGCCCGCCCAGCAGCTTCAGGATGTGCCCCTCATGGGCCGCCTTGATCGCCGGTGAGTCCCCCACCTCCCGGGGCCCGTCCCAGACCTCGATCACCTCGACGGTCGGGTAGAGGGCGCGAATCCACCCCGCCCGGACCGGCAGGGGGATATCGGTGGTCTCCGGCTGGTCGTAGATCAGCAGGATCAGGTGATCCACCTCGGCCAGGGCGGTCTCGATCAGGTGCTGGTGCCCCCGGTGCAGCGGCGCAAACTTCCCCAGGGTCAGCCCCGTCCTCACCGGGCCACACCCCCCGCCAGGGCGGCCGGCCGTTGGTAGGAGCGGTACTCCCGCAGCCAGGACCAGAGGCCGAAGGCGGCGATGAAGAGGAAGACGACGTACTCCAGCGAGATCAGCCGGATCCCCTTCAGGTAGTAGAGGACGATGCAGAAGGCGTCCACCACCACCCAGAGCACCCAGCTCTCCAGCCGCTTGCGGGCCAGCAGGTACATCGCCGCCATCGAGGCGACGGTGGTGAAGGCATCGTAGTAGGGGAAGGCGGCTGGCTCCGGAAAGAGTGCCGGCAGCAGCAGGTGGATGGAGCGCATCAGCGTCCCCAGCCCGTAAACCCCCAGGGCGATCAGTACCAGCCCGGCCAGGTTGGCCGCCGGGCTGTTGGTGGAGATCTTCAGCTCATGGGTGGCGGTCGCCTCGTGCGGCCGCGGCCGCGCCCACCGCCACCAGCCGTAGAGGCTGACGATGAAGAAGTAGACCTGGAGGAGCACATCGGAGTACATCTGGACCTGGTAGAAGATCACGAAGAAGAAGAGGATGTTGACCAGCCCGACCGGGTAGTTGGCCACCCGGCCCCGGGCCGCCAGCCAGACCGACCAGAGGCCGAAGAGGGTGCCGAGCAGCTCGGCCAGGCTGAGCGGGTAGTCCCAGATGGTCAGGAGCACGTAGTCGATGTCAAAGAGGACCGCCATGGTGAAACCCCCGTCATTAGACTCGCTCGGTCTCAGGGATCGGGATGATCTCCCGGCACTGCGGGTAGTTCTTGCAGCCCCAGAACGGGCTCCCGTTCTTCCGGGCGGCCCGCCGGACCATCGGGACGCCGCAGCGGGGGCAGGTGGGCGTCTCCCCCTTCGCCACCGTCAC
>JBMONC010000015.1:0-22292 GCA_049324875.1 Bacillota bacterium | reverse complement strand
CCAATAAGTCCTCCTTCTGTTCGGTCTGACTTGCGAGGTCGCACCGAACTTCGACAGGACCTATTGGATGCCTTTCATTTTCCGGAGCGCTTCCAGCGCTCCACAACACTCAGCGTAGCTTCTTTTTCTTTTGCCTGTCGAAGCCTGTCGACCCCCTCCGCGAGTAGGAATAACCCCGTGGCGATTCCCGCGTCGCGCCACCGGGGGAGGGGTTCTTACCCGTAATGATCGACTTTCAGATCGAACACTGTTTGGGTATGGTAATACGAATTCTCGGACTTTATCATTGCTTCACAGACCGTATAAACCATCTAGGGTGTCGGTCCGATGGGCTCGGGTGATGAACCGATTGTAGGGGGTTTCGAGCGCATGGAGATCCGGACGATTGGAGTCTGCGGTGCAGGTGCCATGGGTACGGGGATTGCTCACGTGGCCGCTCAATCCGGCTACCGGGTCATCCTCCGGGACCTGGAGCTGGGTCGGGTGCAGAAGGCCATCGCCGTCATGGACGGGCTGATGCAGCGGGCGGTTGCCAAGGGGCGGCTGACGGAGGAGGAGCGGCAGGCGACCCTGGCCCGGATTCAGCCGGTGACCGACCTGAACGCCTTCGCTGAGGCCGACTTCGTGATCGAGGCAATCTTTGAGGACCTCGCTCTGAAGAAGGAGCTGTTCGCCGGCCTCGACCAGATCTGCCGTCCCGAGGTGGTGCTGGCCACCAACACCTCATCCATGTCGATCACCGAGATCGCAGCGGCCACCCAGCGTCCCTCCCAGGTCGTGGGCATGCACTTCTTCAACCCGGTGCAGGTGATGCGGCTGGTGGAGGTGATCCATGGCTACCAGTCCTCCGCTGAGGCGGTCCACATCACCATGGAGCTGGCGCAGCGCCTTGGGAAGAGCCCGATTGAGGTCCGCAAGGACAGCCCGGGCTTCATCGTCAACCGCATCCTCCTCCCGATGATGGCCGAGGCGGTCCGGGTGGTGGAGGAGGGCATTGCTACCCCCGAAGAGGTCGACAAGGCGATTACCCTGGGGCTGAACCACCCCATGGGCCCCTTCACGCTGATGGATTTCACGGGCGTCGACGTCTGCTACCACGTGCTGGAGTACTTCCACCGGGAGTTTGGTCAGCCGCAGTACGCGCCTCCCCAGTTGATCAAGCAGATGGTCCGGGCGGGCCGATTAGGCCGCAAGACCGGGAAGGGCTTTCTGGGCGACTATCCGCAGTGATCGATGCCTGATACGAAACCACCGGTGGGGATGGGAAAAGTCGATGGGTATAGATGGCAGGAAATATAGGTCTAGACCAAACTCGGCAGGCTCCATTCTGACAGCGGGCTCTGTCCATGTGGGCACCGAGTCGATCTATTACGCCGCCTCGGGTGTAGCTGAGGCGGGGTCGGCGATCCTCTTTCTCCATGAGTCGGGCGGCACCGGCGCCACCTGGATCGGGCAGCTGACAGGGCTGGCGCAGAAGGTGCGCTGCCTGGTTCCCGACCTGCCCGGGCACGGCCACTCGGAGGGCCTGGGCTTTCAGAGCATCGCCGAGTACCGGAGGGCGATGCTCGCCTTCCTGGATGCGCTGGCCATCCGGTGGCCGGTGGTGATCGCGGGGGTCTGCCTGGGGGCGGCCATCGCGGTCGATTTGGCGCTGCACGCTCCCGAGCGGGTGGCTGGACTGATCCTGGTCGGCGTCCGGGAGGGGGGGCGGGTGGAGCCCGAGGCCTGGGAGCGGACCGCCCTCGGCGAGGCCCCTGACAGCTACGTGGAGCAGATGTTCAGCGAAAAGGCCCCCTCTCGCCTGAAGTCCGACCAACTGAAGCGGTGGCGGCTGGCCGGCCCCACCGTCCGCTACGGTGATCTGGTGGCGATGGCCCGGTATCCGCTTGCGGAGGCGGTGCGCCACCTCCGTCAGCCCCTTGTGGCCGTGGCGGGGGAGCGGGACCCGGTGGCAACCCCGGCCACCGCCGTGGACCTGGCCCTTCAGGCGCCCCGGGGTACCGCCGCGGTCATTCCGCAGGCGGGCTGCATGGGGATGCTGGAGCAGCCGGAGCGCTTCAACCAGCTGGTGCGGGACTTCCTGGACGAGGTCCGCCCGAACGTGCCGGTAATGCCGGTGCTACAGGTCGGAGGGTACAGGAGGTTCCGGTCCGGATAGAGCGGGATGCCGTGGGGGAGCAGATCAGCTGCCCCCCGTTTTTCGTTGGAAGCGGTCAACCCGCCGCCGGTCGCAGGATTCAGCGACGACCAGGTGGAAATGCTTAGGTCGGAGGTGTTGGGCGTGAAGGAGGCTGTGACCTTTTATACCTACCCGACCTGAAGCTCCTGCGTGAAGGCCAAGCAGTTGCTTGGGTCCAAACCGGTCGAGGTAAAGGAGCGGCTCTATTTCAAGCAGAAGCCGACCCCGGAGGAGGTCCGGGCCCTGGCGGCGCGGCTGCCCGGGGGCGCCAGGGAGCTGCTCTCCACCCGCAGCCGGCGCTACCGGGAGCTGGGGTTGGAGGGCCAGTCGCTGTCGGAGGAGGCTCTGATCAGCCTGCTGGCCGAGGAGCCGGGGCTCTGGCGGCGCCCGGTGGTGATCCGGGGCGATCGGGTGATCATCGGTTATGATGCCAAGGGGCTGGAGGAGCTCCTCTCCTGAGCCAGGAGGGCATAAGCATTCAAGGCGGACCTTGAGGGCCCGCCTTATCCATGTCATGTGGGGGATCTGAATTGAACGACCTGTGGGAACCCTTATGGACAAGGCGGGAGGGCCGCCACCGGCTGACCAGTGTGGAGGTGACGGTCACCAACCGGTGCAATATGCGCTGCCGGCACTGCGCCGTGGGCGAATCGCTGGCGACGGCGGACCCGGAGCGGCTGCCGCTGGACTTGCTCTTCCGCCGGCTGGATGAGGTGGAGGGGCTGCAGACCCTGAGCCTGACCGGGGGTGAGCCCAGCGAGTCGCTGACCACCATGACCGAGTACGTGCTGCCTCTGTTGCGCTATGCCAAGGGGCGGGGCCTCCAGACCCAGGTCAACACCAACCTGACCTTCGATCTGGAGCGCTACCTGCTGATCGCCCCCTACGTCGATGTGATGCACATCAGCTGGAACTACATCGGGGTGGAGGACTTCCACCGGATCGCCTGGGGCCACGGTCGGGAGCACGTCTCCATAAAGGCCTCGGAGAAGCTGTTCAACCGGATGGTGGAGAACGCCCGCTCCCTGGCGTCCGCCGGCTGCTTCCTCTCCGCCGAGACGATGGTCAACCCGGAGACCGCCCCGCACCTGGGCTGGATGAACCGGTTCCTGGCCGAGCTGGGCTGCCGGCGGCACGAGGTCCATCCGATGTACCAGGCCGACTGGGCGGCGGAGCTGCCGGTGCTCAGCCTCGATCAGTTCCGGACCGCCGTGGACCGCCTGCTGGAGGAGCGGGACCCCTCCCTCTGGCTGCTCTTCGGGACCTTTCCCTTCTTCGCCTGCAGCCCCCTGGAGGAGGACCGGGCGATCCTGGCCAAGGCCAAGGCGGCGCCGAACCTGACCATCCGGAACTGCCCGGACGGCCGGAACCGGGTGAACATCAACGCCTTTACCGGTGCGGTCTACGTCACCGACTTCGCCGAGGTTCCCCCGCTGGGAAGGATCCAGCAGGACCGGCTGGAGGAGGTCTTCGACCGATGGCAGCAGCACCCGCTCTTCGCCCCGTACAACTGCTACTGCCCGGAGGTGGGCTGCACGGGGCCCAACCTCCTGGTCGCCCAGATGTACTACCCCGGGGTCGACTTCCGGACCCGCCGGGCATGGGTCTCCTCCGGCTCCTGAAGAGGACCCGTACCGGCTCCCGTCGAAGTGGGCAGGGAAGGGGCCCCGGCCCATCCGGAACAGGAAGAAGGTGGCGCAGGTGTCGGAACAGAGGCATCACGGAACCGGTGCAGGGCGGCTGGCGGAGGCGCTGAGGGTTCACCCTGTGATCGCATCGGTGCGGGATGAGCGGGCGCTGGAGACCGCCCTCGCCTCCCGCTGCCGCGCGATCTTTTTGCTGGCGGGTTCCATCAAGCGGCTGGGGGCGGTGGGGGAGGCGGTCAGCCGCGCCGGGAAGCTGCTCTTCGTCCACCTGGATTTCATCGGGGGCCTGGGGCGGGATGAGGAGGGGCTGGAGTTCCTGGTCCAGACCGCCCACCCGGCCGGGCTGATCACCACCCGCTCGGGGCTGGTCCAGTCCGCCCGCCGGCAGGGGCTGATCCCGCTGCAGCGGCTCTTCCTGCTGGACTCCCAGTCGGTCAGCACCGGCATTGAGGCGGCGCGCTCCAGCCGGGCCGAGGTGGTGGAGGTGCTCCCGGGGATCGTCCCCCGGGCCATCGGCGCGATCCGAACCCAGCTGCCCCAGACGCTGATCATCGCCGGGGGTTTGATCCGCTCGCCCCGGGAGATCGGACGGGCGCTCCAGGCGGGGGCATCCGGGGTTTCCACATCCCAGGCGGCCCTCTGGCAGATGGCGCCGGAGGAGTTCATCGCCGCAGCCAAGGGAGGCGCCGGGTCGTGAGGTCGCTGACGGAGCTCTACACCCCCGCCGGCCTCCTCCGGGACGGTGACGGCGACGGCCTGCCCGACGGCTTTGGCTGCCGCTTCCTGGTCGGCCTGACCCCCGGCGCCGTCGATCTGGCCGCCCGGCTCGGCCTGGAGTCGGCGGCCTTTTCGCCCGGCTTCACCGAAGCGACAGCCGGGGAGGATCTGACCCCGGTCATCTTTGGCCCGGAGAACCCGGCCTGCCCGGAGCAGCGGGTGGAGCCGGGCTGCGGTCTGGTCGCCCTGACCGAGGCGGGGCTGGTGATCACCGGGGCCGACCGGCAGGCGGGGTGGATGGCGGCCCGCTGGCTGGCGGAGACCTTCCCCCATGCCTCTCCGGGGGGGCCCCTCCTGGCCGAGCTGGCCGACGGCCGGCCCGTGCGGGCGGTCCACCTCCGCGCCGGTGCGCTCCTCTCCCTGGAGGTCGATGAGGAGGGGCGGCCCCCCATGGCGGCAGACAAACCCACCCTCTCGGGCATCCCTGAGCCCCCGCCCTTCCTGGCGGAGGCGCCGGGCGACCTGCCGCCCCCGGGGGTGGCCCGGCTCTTCACCGTCGACGGGCTCCTGGGCTCCAGCGACTCCGCCCGCCACGACCGGACCGCCTGGCAGGTGGTGATCCCCCCTTCCGCCGGCCCGGAGGAGATCGCAGCCCTCTGTGAACTGGCCGCCCGGATCGGGGTGGAGTCCACCGGCATGCGCTTCCCCGTGGCTGTCGAGGCGGCGGAGCCGGGCACCAGGCGGGTCAGGCTGGCCGGCGCCCCGCCGGAGCGGGCGCTCTGGCGGGAGGGCGCCCTGGCCTGGACCGGCGAGGAGCTGGTGGTCTGCGGCAGTCCGGCGGAGCGGGTCGCGGCGCTCCGTGCGGCGGCGGCCGGCGGTCTGGTGGATGGCCTCCACGGGAGCCTTTTCACCCGGCGGGCCGCTCTGCCGGAGGCGGTGGTTGATCCGGGGGAGCCGGTCTTCGAAGTCACCCTGCGGCCGGAGTGGGAGGTAGAGCGGCTCCGCCGCCTCTGGCGGGTCGGGGTCCTCCCCCGCTTGACCCCGGGTCTCCCGGCCGCGGTGGAGGTCCGGCTGAGCGAGCCGCTGGCGGTCCGGCAGGCGCTGGAGCGGGAGCTCCGGCAGGAGCTGGCCGGGGCCGGCGTCCCGGCGGCGGAGGTGCTGGTCCGCTCGGCCTACAAGCAGGGCTTCCACTGGCTGGAGGAGGAGATGCTGCCCCGGCTGGCCTCCTTGCGGGGGCTGGCCCGGGTCACCGTCACCTGCCCCCGGTTCGGGGCGGGAGCCCCTGCCGGGTCCTCCAGCCCCGCCGCCGGCGGGCCGGTGCTGGGGTCCGGCGCCACGCCGCCGCCCGGCCCGCCCACCCGGCTCCGGGGCCCCGAGGGCGCCGCCCGGGACGGCAGGCCCCTGGAGATGCCCATCCGCTGGCTGCAGGAGCTCTACCCCGCCGATGAGCTGCTGGCGGCCCGGCTGGGGGTGCCCGTCACCTTCGAGCTGGAGGAGGCGGAGGGGGAGACCTGCCGGCTGACCGCCTTTGACGGCGGCGGATCCCCCGTGCTGGAGGAGCGCTTCACCCCGGTCTATACCGCCGAGGACTACCTGGCCGACTTCCCGCTTCGGGGCCGGATCCACCCGGCCACCGGCTGGGTCCGGGTGGTCCAGGGGGGGTCCGTTCTGCTGGAGGAGCGGCTGGAGACCGACTTCGGGGCGCTCTGGCACGCCTACCAGGCCGAGGTGCTGCCCCGGCTGCGGGAGTACATCACCCAGCGCTTCGGCCCGGCCCCCGACCCCTCGGCCCAGCCCTTCTTCGGCGTGCTCCTGATCGAGGCGCGGCTGAGCGAGGAGAACCGGCGGCTGGGGATCCGGGAGGAGCAGATCTCCCCGCTGGACGCCCTTCACGAGGAGCTCTACTTCCACACCCTGGACTACCTGAACGAGCTGGGGCTGGCCCTGACCGGGGCGGGCTACCCGGCCCCCGGGGCGGTGGAGCCCTGGATCCGGGGCGGGGAGGGCGGGCCTGAGATGCGGGTCCGGCTCTACCCCCGCTGGGCGGCGGGCGAGCCGCTCCTCGCTGATCGGTTGCCGGAGCGGGCGGCCGAGCTGCCCCCGCCGGCGGCCTCGATCCCCCTGGACCAGGTGATCGGGCCGGAGCAGCTCCCCGCCTACCTGGCCTATCTCGCCAGACTGCCCGGCGTCCGGGTCTGGCGGACCGGCCTCAGCTTCGCCGGGCGGGCCACCTGGGCGCTGAGCGTCACCGCCCCCACGGCGGGCGCCATCGCCCCGCCCCAGAAGCTCTCCGCCTGGCGCCCGACGCTGCAGGTCAACGCCCGGCGCCACGCCAACGAGGTCTCCTCCACCAACTCGATCCTGAAGCTGGCGGAGATCGCCGCCACCACCGCCCTGAGCCGCCGCCTGAACCTGGTGCTCAGCCCCATGGAGAACCCGGACGGGGCGGCGGTCCACTACGCCATGCAGCGGGAGCAGCCCACCTGGAAGCTCCACGCCGCCCGCTTCAACGCCGCCGGCGTCGACTTCGGGATCGACTGCTTCCACCCCAATCCCCGCTTCGGCGAGAGCCGGACCCAGCCCACCCTCTGGCGGGCCTTCCTGCCGGACATCTGGCTGGACGACCACGGCTACCCGAGTCACGAATGGGTCCAGCCTTACTCCGGCCACAACTCGGCGCCCTACTTCCCCACCTCCTGGTGGATGCCCAACGCCCTGATCTACGCCATCTTCCGCTGGATGGACTCCGAGCGCTTCCCGGCCAGCGGGGCGCTGCAGGAGGCGGTGCGGGAGGCGTTGGCGGCGCAACTGACCTCCAGCGAGGAGATCGAGCGCTACACCCGGGTGCTGCTGGACCGCTACATCGCCTATGGCCGGCGCCACCTGCCGGAGAAGTTCCCGCTGGAGCTGCACAAGGGGTTCGTCAGCCTGACCCGCAAGGTCCAGGCGGGGCCGGAGGCGCTCAGCTTCAGCGGCCGCTTCCCCCACATCACGGCGGCGGAGGTGATCACCGAGGCGCCCGACGAGACCGCCCAGGGCGACTACCTGGCGCTCTGCGCCCGCGCCCACCTGGAGGGCGACCTGGCGGTGGCATCGGTGCTGATCGCTTACCCGCAGCCGGTGGTCCGCCGGCGTTTCACCGGCGAGGACGGCGCCACCTGGTGGGCGGTGGGGCGGGAGCGCCCCTTCCGGGTGGAGGCGTAGAGGAGGGGGGCCATGACGGCCCTCTGATCCGGCGCCGGGATCGAGCGGTCGAAGGCGGCGGCGATGCTCGCCGCACACAAAAGGAGCCGGGGGCTGACAGAGAGCCTCCGGCTCCTTTTGTGATCAGCGGATCCGGTTCTTGGACGGGTCGGGGAACGCATGGTATCGGATCGTGCCGCCTTCCAGCCAGTGGGTCAGTGGCTCCAGCCACGGGCGCCAGCGGATGAAGTTGGGGATCTCCGGAATCGGCACCCACTTCACCCCGTAGATCTCCCCCGGGCGGGGAGCAAGCGATCCGCCGAGCAGGGTTGCCGCAAAGAAGAACTGAACCAGATGCTCCCTGGCCTCGAGGTTCCGAAACTCGGTGATGAAGGCGAGATCGCCGATCTCCACTTTTAGTCCGGTCTCCTCGAGCACCTCGCGCGCGGCGGTCTCCGCCAGCAGTTCACCGGGTTCCCAGTGTCCCTTGGGAAGCCCCCAGTGACCACGCCGGTTCCGAATCAAGAGAATCGCGCCCTTGTTCAAAACGAGGCCGCCGGCGGAGAGGTGCCTTCGCAGGTTCTGCATGGCCACACCTCTCCAATCACACAGGCCCTATGAAATCCATGATACTATGTCAGGATTCAGGCATCAAGCGAATCAGGAGAAAGGAGCGGGGCTGGCCGGGGGCGGAACCCCAGACCAGGCTGCCGTCGTCAAAAAAGATGGTTTCCCTTAATAGGACACTCCGTTGAGATTTCGTAGTACGAAGGAATATTCCCGGGGGTTGGCGTAATCTCATTCCGGTTGAGGATCGGGCGCTGGGGGCGCTGGGCAAGGGAGGAAGGGGTAGGGTATGCTGGTCTTCTCGAAATTGAAGCGCTTCTACATGCCGTACATCTGGTGGGGGATCGCCTCGGTGATCTCCATGGGCCTGCTGACGGCGGTCGGCCTGCTCCGACCCTGGCTGCTGGAGCAACTGATCGACCGGGTGATCCTCGCCCGGCAGTTCGAGGAGCTTCCCTACTGGGCGCTGGCGGTCATTGGGGTGGCGCTGGTGCGGGCGGTCTTCAACTTCGGGCGGCAGTACCTGGGCCAGGTCTTCGGCCAGAACGCCACCTTCGACCTGCGGAACGCCATGTATGACAAGCTGCAGTACCTGCACTTCAAGTTCTACGACAACGCCAAGACCGGGGATCTGATGTCCCGGGTGACCGCCGACACCGAGGCCTTCCGCCAGTTCCTCTCCTTCGGCTTCGTCCACCTGATGGACGTGCTCTTCATGACCCTCTTCTCGCTGGTGGTCATGCTGGCCATGTCGGTCAAGCTTACCCTGGTCACCCTGGCCACCATGCCGCTGCTGCTGGTGGTGGTGCTCCGCTTTGAGCGTGTGGTCCACCCCGCCTTCACCAAGATCCGGGAGGCGCTGGCCAACCTGACCACCGCCACCCAGGAGAACCTGAACGGGATGCGGACCGTCAAGTCCTTCGCCCGCGAGGGGTTCGAGGTCTCCAAGTTCTCCAGCCGGAACCAGGAGTACGTGGAGGCCAACCTGAACGCCTCCCGCCTCTGGTCCAGCTTCTTCCCGCTGATCGAGCTGCTCTCCAACCTGGCGATCACCCTGCTGCTCTGGTACGGCGGCTCCATGGTGCTGAAGGAGGAGCTGACCCTCGGCAAGCTGGTCGCCTTCTTCAGCCTGATCTGGTACTGGATCTGGCCCATGCGGGAGGTGGGCTACCAGATCAACAACATGATTCAGGCGGTCGCCTCCGGCGAGCGGCTGGTGGAGCTGCTGGAGCACCCGGTGGAGATCCAGACCCCGGCCAATCCGGTGCGGATGCCCGAGATGGCCGGCCACGTCCGCTTCGAGAACGTCACCTTCCAGTACGACTCCCCCCGGCCCGGCACCGATGAGATCTCCGACTACCCGGCGCTCTCCGAGATCAACCTCGACGCCCCGCCGGGCTCCATCATCGGGTTGATCGGCACCACCGGCTCGGGCAAGTCCTCGCTGGTCAGCCTGATCCCCCGCTTCTACGACGTCACCCGCGGCCGGGTCACCATCGACGGGGTCGACGTCCGGCAGATCGACCTGGTCGACCTGCGCCGCCAGATCGGCGTGATCCAGCAGGAGACCTTCCTCTGGTCGGCCACCATCAAGGAGAACATCGCTTACGGCCGCCGGACCGCCACCATGGAGGAGATCATCGAGGCGGCGAAGCTGGCCCAGGCCCACGACTTCATCATGGAGACCCCCCTGGGCTACGAGACGGTGGTGGGTGAGCGGGGGATGGGCCTCTCGGGCGGGCAGAAGCAGCGGATCGCCATCGCCCGGGCGATCCTGAACAACCCCCGCATCCTGATCCTGGACGACGCCACCGCCTCGGTGGACATGGAGACGGAGCACGAGATCCAGATCGCCCTGAAGCACCTGATGAAGGGGCGGACCACCTTCGTGATCGCCCACCGGCTCTCCTCGGTCAAGCACGCCGACGAGATCCTGGTGCTCGAGGGCGGTCGGGTGGTGGAGCGGGGCACCCACGAGTCGCTGCTCCGGCAGAACGGGGTCTACCGCTCGATCTACGAGATCCAGTTCCGGGACCGGGAGAGCGAGATCGCCCGGAGCGATGCCGCCTTCGCAGCGGATGGGGGGTGCTGCTAGATGCCGATGGGTCACTACCGGACGGCCAGGGAGCTGCACCACCGGGTCAAGCCCCGGCAGGGTGAGAACGCCGGCCGCTTCTACTACACCGAGGAGCAGATCTTCGAGAAGCCCTTCGACTGGAACCAGGCCAGGCGGATGGGCGCCTTCCTGATGCCCTACAGGCGGACGATGCTGCTGGCCGCCCTGATGATGCTCCTGGCCACCGCCACCCGGCTGGCCGTGCCTGCCATCGTCGCCCAGGCGATCGACGTGGCGCTCTCCGGCGGGGAGCGGGCCACCTTCTGGACCCGCTGGCTGCTTCAGTACGACCGGGCCGAGCGGCTGAACATCCTGGTCGGGATTATGGTGGGGGTCCACCTGCTCAACTGGCTGGCCAACTTCCTGCGGATCCGGCTGACCAACTGGGTGGGGCAGCGGGCGCTCTACGACCTGCGGACCGCCCTCTTCCGCCATGTCCAGTCGCTCTCGCTCCGCTTCTTCGACAGCCGGCCCGCCGGCTCGATCCTGGTCCGGATCACCAACGACGTCAACTCCCTGCAGGACCTCTTCACCAACGGCATCATCTCGCTGCTGCAGGACATCCTGACCCTGGTCGGCATCATCGTGATCATGATGACGATGCACCTGCCGCTGGCGCTGGTGGTCTTCGCCTTCCTGCCCTTTGTGCTGACCACCACCACCCGGCTGCGCAACCGGATCCGGCACGGCTGGCAGCTGGTGCGGGTGAAGCAGTCCCGGCTGACCGCCCACATCGCCGAGGCGATCCAGGGGATCCGGGTCACCCAGGCCTTCCACCAGGAGGAGCCGAACAAGGACTTCTTCAGCGACATGAACGCCGACAACCGGTTCCACTGGCTGAACGTCCTGCGGCTGAACGCCTGGTTCAACCCGATTGTCGAGATCATGGCCGCTGTGGGCACGATGATCATCTACTGGTACGGCACCACGGTGCTGCAGCGCGGCGAGATCACCGTCGGCGTGCTGGTCGCCTTTGTCACCTACCTGGGCCAGTTCTGGGAGCCGATCCAGCGGCTGACCCAGCTCTACGGCCAGATCCTGGTGGCGATGGCCTCCAGCGAGCGGATCTGCGAGTACCTGGACACCCAGCCGACCGTGGCCGAGGCGAACCGGGCACGGGAGCTCCCCCCCATCAAGGGGGCGGTGGAGCTTGACAACGTGGTCTTCGCCTACGAGAAGGGGCGGACCGCCCTGAACGGCGTCTCCCTGAAGGTGGAGCCCGGCGAGACGGTGGCGCTGGTCGGCCACACCGGCGCCGGCAAGACCTCGATCATCAACCTGCTGGCCCGCTTCTACGACGTGCAGGAGGGCGCCGTCCGCATCGACGGCATCGATGTGCGGGATGTGACCCTGGAGTCGCTCCGCCGGCAGATCGGCATCGTGCTGCAGGACACCTTCATCTTCAGCGGCACCATCATGGAGAACATCCGCTTCGGCCGCTTGGATGCCACCGACGAAGAGGTGATCGCCGCCGCCAAGGCTGCCCGGGCGCACGAGTTCATCATGAAGATGCCCCAGGGCTACCAGACCGAGGTGAAGGAGCGGGGCTCCCGGCTCTCCATGGGCGAGCGGCAGCTGCTCTCCTTCGCCCGGGCACTGCTGGCCGACCCCCGGATCCTGATCCTGGACGAGGCGACCGCCTCCATCGACACCAAGACCGAGCTGCTGATCCAGGAGGCGCTGGCCCGCCTGCTGAAGGGGCGCACCTCCTTCGTGATCGCCCACCGCCTCTCCACCATCCGGGAGGCCGACAAGATCGTGGTCCTGGACCACGGCCGGATCGTGGAGCTGGGCGACCACCAATCGCTGATGGCCCGCCGGGGAGTCTACTACAGCCTGATCCAGGCCCAGTTCAAGTTCTTCGAAGCTGGGTAGTCAACACGGATTCCCCTGAAAACGACGGCCACGGATTACACGGATTACACGGATGAAGACAGAACATGGCAAATGATGGGGTTCCTACCCTTTTCATGGGTGGTGCTGGTGCGAAGCACCGCACCATGGTGGTTACACGGATAAAAGACACATCACAACAATGTGGGATGGTGCCCTTTTCATCCGGGGTGCTGGTGCGAAGCACCGCACCATGGTGGTTACACGGAAACACACGGATGCACGAAGAAACACGGATAACAAAGATAATATTATAAAATATTGTTTTAATCCGTGTAATCCGTGTAATCCGTGGCAAAATATAGGAAGCCACACCTATTCGCCACACCATTCTTTTCAACTGACCCAAAGTGCGGAAGGGAATGAACAGAGCAACGCTGAACTGTCCAAGCGCAGTAATATTCGTATTAGGACGGTGACAGTTTTGAACTGGTTGTTCCTCGCCGCCTTTTCGATCTTCGTGGCCTGGGTCCTCTGGCGGGGGTATGAGGCCTACTCCTTCCGCCAGCTGCTTGACTCGCTCAACGGGGAGATGACCGACGAGACGGTCCGTTCCTTCATGGAGCGGCTGGCCACCCGGTCGGTGCCCAGCGCCGGCGGCTTCTGGGGGCGCCTGAAGGAGCTGGAGAACCGGGTCACCGTCGCCCCGCAGGTGAGTCAAGTGGTACAGGCGGAGTTCCGCACCATGCTGCAGTCGAAGGGGCTTCAGCTTTAGGGACGGGGGTAGCTGCCATGGGACGTCTGGCCAAGCGCCTCCTTCGGATGTTCCGGTTCCGGGCGGGGGCCGGTCGCTTCACCGTCCTCCCGCTCAGCCTTCTGGCCGGCGTCCCTTACCTGGTCGCCTTCGGCCTTTACCTGGCGAACCTGACGCCCGAGATGTATGCCCCGACCGTGCTCTGGGAGGCGGTCTTCGCCAAACTCTTCCTGGCAGTGGCCGGCCCAGCGGCCCTCTTTGCCGCGTGGGTCTACTACAAGCCGAACCGGAAGGTCCGCTGGGCGTACGACTGGATCGGCGGCTGGATGGTCTCCTACGCCATGGGCTGGCTCAGCGCCATCGGCAGGGATCTGCTTGACCCCTACCGGATCGACCTTGCCGGGCGCTGGATCATCGGCTGGAGCGGGGTGGTCTGGGTCCTGGCCGGCACCGCCCTCCTGGTGGCCGGCGCCGTCCACTTCACCCAGCTGATCCACACGGAGCGCTCCGAACGGCAGCGGCTGGAGGCGCTGATGCGCTTTACCCACCGGATCACCAGCCTGGACCTCCAGACCACCCTGGACGAGACGGTCCGGGAGCTGCACCGGCTGCTGGGGGCCGACGCCTGCGTCCTCTACCTCTGGAACGAGGCCGAACAGGTGCTGATCCCCGTCGCGGGGATTCACTCCTCCGAGATCTATGCCGATGAGTACGTCCGGAAGATGATGGCCTTCAAGTGCCCGCCCGGCTTCGGGCTGACCGGCGCTGTCTTTGAGCGGGGCGAGCCGTACATCTGCCACGACGTGACGGCAGACCCGCGGTCCCGGTCGGTCCCGGGGTTCGAGCGGGCTGAGAAGTCCTCGATCCTGGCCCCGCTGATCCTGGAGGGCAGGAAGCTGGGCGTGGTCCGCCTCACCCGACAGGGGATCCACGAGTTCACCCAGGATGATCTGGACCTGGCCCTCTCCTTCACGGGGCAGGCAACCCTGCTGATTGAGCACGGGCGGGTGCTGCAGGAGCTGTCGGAGCTCTCGATCACCGACAGCCTGACCGGGCTCTACAACGCCCGTCAGTTCCACCGGGTGCTGGACCGGGAGGTGCAGATGGCCCTCCGGCACGACACCTCCCTCTCCCTGCTGATGATCGACTCCGACTCGTTGAAGCTGGTCAACGACCGGCTCGGCCACCAGATGGGGGACCACTACCTGCGGGAGATCGCACGGGTGGTGAAGGCGGAGACCCGAAAGACCGACTTCGCCTTCCGCTACGCCGGTGACGAGTTCCTGATCATCCTGCCGATGACCGACGTCCAGTGGGCGCTGGAGGTCGCGGAACGGATCCGGACCGCCGTGGCGGAGATCGATCTCGGCCAGGAGGTGCCCTGCACGATCAGCCTCGGTGTCGCCAATTTCCCGGTCAACGCCCTGGACGGGGAGGGGCTGCTGGGAGCAGCTGATGAAGCCATGTACCTCTCCAAGCGCTCGGGCAAGAACCGGACCTCCCTCTCTCATCGGTCCCCCATCAAAGCATCTGGATAGGAGGTCGACAGATCTATGGGTGTGCTGAGCCGAGTCTCCTACCTGCTCGTCAGTCTGATTCTCGTCGTGGCCGTTGCGGCGGCAACGATGCTGCTACAGTGGGGGGTTGCTGGCCAGATCGGCACGCTGATACTGATCGCCGTACTGATGATCTTCTGGGTGGCGGCCCGGCGCGGCGCCGTCACGCCGGCGGACCCGGAGAAGAAGCTCCGGCGCTCCCGAGGGGCCGGGCGCCCGGTGGTGCTTCACTTCTACAGCGACTTCCACCTCGGCTCGCTGCTCCGCCGTCCGCTGGACGCCAAGCTGGAGAAGGCCTACCGGGGCCGGTGTGAGTTTATCTACATCAGCGTCTTCCACCCCGAGGCCGAGCGGATGATGGAGAGCCTCAAGGCGGCGGTGGGGGACTGGGTCTTCTTCGATGCGACCGGCAGGCTGGCAGGGCAGGATTCCCGCCTCTCCGACGACCACCTGCGCCGCTTCCTGGAAACCTCGCCCTGATTGGTGTATACTGCTTAGAGATGCAAGGGACACGCCGGGGCACCCCGGCGTGTCCTGGCAATATGTGCGTGCAGCCACCTCTGGATGGGGGGCTGCCGCCCGGAGGTGGATGGGTTGCAGTACGAGTTGTTTGCCAATCTGGTCCGGACCCGGCGCTCGATCCGGCGGTACAAGCCCGACCCCGTGCCCGACGAGATGCTGCTTCAGGCGATCGACCTCGCCACCTGGGCCCCCAACGGCGGGAACTTTCAGCCCTGGCAGTTCTGGATCATCAAGAACCGTGACGTGATCAACCAGATGGCCGATGCGGTGGACGCCCGGAGCCGGCTGATGGCCTCCTGGCCCGAGTCGGAGCCCTTTCGGGAGCATGCGGACCGCTGGGTGCGGGTCGGCGCCTTCTTCCGGCACGCCCCGGCCTGCATCGCCGTCATGGTCGGCGGCTACCAGTCCATCGCCGACAAGCTGCTCGCCGCCCGCGGCACCGCCGACCCCGCCGCGGCGGAGATGGCTGAGTGGCGCCGCTTCGGCGCCAGCCGCATCCAGACCATCGGCGGGGCGATCATGATCCTGCTCCTGGAGCTGCACCGCCAGGGCCTGGGCGCCTGCTGGATGGCCGGCCCGCAGCAGGCGAAGGGCGAGATTGAGCAGATCCTGGGCGTCCCCAGGGAGTACGAGTTCGTCGCCCTGATCCCCGTCGGCTACCCGGCGGAGGAGAGGGAGGGCGCCCCCCGCAAGCCGCTGGAGCAGGTGGTCAAGATCATCGGTTAGAACTGTGCGGCCGCCGCCCGGCTCGCCAGCCCCGGCTTGCCCTCCACCATACACGGGATCAGATCGCCCGCCTCCTGCAGGTGGGCGATCGCCTTTTGCTGCCAGCCCTGATTCCAGGGGAAGATCGCCTCCAGCGCCCTCAGCTGGATGGCCGGGGTCAGCACGAAGAGGTGGCGCATCAGCCGCACGGCCGCCTCCCGGGTGGGGATCTCCGTCCCTGCCTCCACCGCTTCGGGCCAGAAGCGGGGGAAGAGCTCCCAGAGGTTGGCGATGGAATTGCCGCCCTCGGTGCCGCACTTGGTGATCAGCATCGCCGCGTCCAGCTGGGCCAGGGCCCGGTCCAGCGCCTGCTTCCCCGACTTGGAGCCGTCTGTCAGCCTGGCGATGAGGGTGCGGGTCCCGGTGGGGCCGTGCTCCCGCAGGTACCGGAGCACCTTCACGCCCACCTCCACCAGCCGGACCGACCGCTGCACCTGCTCCAGGTCATCATCCAGGTCGCCGGTGTTGCCGGTGAGGGCGTAGAGAAGGGGAAGCCACTCCCGGCTGACCAGGGTGGGCTTGCCGGCCACCACCTTGCCGTAGTAGGCCATCCGCTCAGCGGAGAGCCGGTCCTTCCAGCCCCAGACCCAGTCCCACCGCTGGTGCTCGCTCTCGGTGGCCAGGGCGGTGAAGAGGGCGGGCAGGTGGCCCGCAGCCGGGGTGAACGCCCACAGAAAACCCAGCCGCTCCACAGCGGCGAGGCAGCTCTCCAGGCTGTCCACCGAGCCGGGCGGGAGCAGTTGCGCCCGCAGGCGCTGAATCTGCATCAGCGAGATCTCCATGCGCTCAACTCCTATCCCCCATAAGTTCGACGGGCGGCGGTATCACCCTGTCCCGCGCCGGAAAGACTAGAGCCTGTTACACCGGGAGCGAGATTGTAAAAAGTGATCAAAAATCCAGGCTGAAGCTAAAACCCGCGGGGGTTCTTTTCCGTATTAAGGGTATGAGAGGGTGAGCTTCCTGATTTATACAAGAGCATGGGGTGTCAGCCTGGTGCGAGGGGCCGCACGCCTGCTCTCTTGCGGGATGATTCGACCTGTGCACAATCAAGGGACGGGGGAGTGACGGCGCATGTGGACACGAGGGCCAGGGGGGCGGTCGTCGACACCGACGCGGGGCAGCAGGCGGCCGGGTGGTGGGTGGAATCAGCCGAGGCCGGTCAAGCGGGCACGGACCCGGGAGGGCGACCGGGTGCGGATGCGGGGGCTCCGGCTGCTCTGGCGCCGCCTGCAGCGGCGGGCTCGCTCCTTCTGGCACTGGGTGGTCCTCCGTGCCGTCCGCACCTGGTACCCGCAGCGGGGCGACACCACCCCCACGGCTGCCGGGGAGGTGCGGGAGTTCCCGCACCGGAGCTGGCGCTAACCCATATCACTACAGACAGGGGTGCCCTTGTGGGCGCCCCTCTAGTCTTTCCTCCCGGGGCGAGCAGGGGCAGCCTCCGGGCGCACCGAAGCAAAGGGGAGAACACTGTTCGCAGGGGAGGCCACCCATGCGCTACCTGATCAGACCGGAGGGCTCCTACAGCCTCAGCCGCAGCCTGAAGCGGCTGCAGGACATGCCTCGCCAGATCGTCTACCGGGTCGAGGAGGGGCCGTCCTATGTGCGGGCCCTGGCCGACGGGGAGCGGCTGGGGCTGGTCCGGGTCACCCCGGAGCCGGAGGGGTTATCGGTCTGGATCGAGGGAGAGCTGGATCACAAGCAAGCGCTTGCTTGGTTACGCCGGGCTTTCGCCCTGGACTGGGACCTGGCCGCCATCCTGTCGCACATGGACCGGGTTGATCCGGTGATGGCCCGGCTTCTCCGCACCTACCCCGGCGCCCGCCCCATCGGCCCCTTCAGCCTGTGGGAGTCGCTGGCCTGGGCGGTGATCGGGCAGCAGGTCAACCTCTCCTTCGCCTTCACCCTCAAGGAGGCGCTGGTCCGGTTGGGCGGGCAGAGCTACGGGGGCCACCCCGCCTTCCCCAGCCCCGAGCGGGTGGCGGCGCTCCGCTACGAGCAGCTGCAGGCCGAGAAGTACACCCGGCGCAAGGCGGAGTACGTGATCGACCTGGCCCGGGCGGTGGCGGAGGGGCGGCTGGACCTGGAGGCGACGGCGGCCCTTCCGCTGGCCGAGGCCACGGCCCGGCTGACCACCCTGCGGGGGGTGGGCCGGTGGACCGCTGAGATCCTGTTGATGGACGCCGGCCACCTGAACGCCTTTCCGGCCGGCGACATCGGGGTGCGCAACGCCGTGCAGCGCTTTTATGGGCTGGACCACCAGCCCGGCGAGGAGCAGGTCCGCCAGATTGGGGCAGCCTGGGCGCCCTACAGCGCTGTCGCCTGCTACTACCTCTGGCTGGGACTGCTGGATCGGGGGTGATCCCATGGTTTCCCTGGTGCTTGGTGTCATTGGATGGCTGATCTCGGTGGTGGCCACCTCCTGGTACCTGCGTACCTTCTACCAACTCCACCAGGAGATGCAGACGATCCGCCGCTACCTTCAGGCGATTCACGAACGGATGGAGAAGGGCTGAGAACCGCAGCCCTCCCGCAACGACAGCCAGCCCCCATCGGCGCCGTCAGGACGCCAATGGGGGCTTTGATTTCATGCGAATGGCTCTACCGGCTAGAAGTCTCCATGGATCGCATAGGTGCGAACCTTCTCCAGCTCACGATAGACCAGGTGCTGCCCCTCCTGCGTGTGCCACCAGTTGTCGCGGGTGACATCGGTCCGGCGGTCCGGGCAGCAGGTAATGACGGTCTCGCGGGGGATATAATGGGCAACCGCTTGCTTCACGCGCCGCATGTGATGGGGGGAGGAGACGAGAAGGACGTTGCGGATATTCCGCCAGCCGATTGTCCGCTCGATGTGGTCCACCGAGAACCGCACGTTCTCGATGGTGTTGACCGACTCGCACTCGATCTCGATGGCCTCGGCGGGGACGCCCAGTGCGATCATGTGGTCGCGCAGCCGCTCCGACTCGCAGACCCCGATCCCGCGCTTGTCGCCTCCCGTGATGAAGACCCGGGGCGCCAGGCCGGCGTGGTAGAGCTCGGCGGCTCGCTCCGCCCGCTCCAGCCGCTTCCCACCGAAGACCAGGATCAGATCGCCGGCGACCGGCTCGTCCTCGCAGAACAGGTACTCGGAGATCTCACGGAGCGACATGCCCTCATACAGTCTTGGACCCATGTGGCATTCCTCCCGGCGCAGTATAGTGTCGGCGCCCGACCTTTCCCCACGTTGCTCCGCCCCACGTCCCGCCGCCGTGCCGGGCGCCAGGTGCGCACGACCGGACGTGCAAGGCGATTGGACCGATGCTGCCACCTCCCACAGGCGCTTGAGAATCAGGTTGAGGGGCCAGACAAAAATCGCCCCTGCTTCGCAATCAGAACGCCTCTTCCGGCACGCCCGCAGATGGGCATGTCTGAAGGAGGGGCTCTGACTCCGAACCAAGGGCGATCCCAAGGGCCGAGGTGTCGAAGGCCGCGGGCACGCAGTTGCGCAGGCCGCGGCCTGAGCCGCGGATCGGCTCAATCTCGGCGCGCGGCACACGGAGCAGGGGTACGGCAGGTCCGTCCCAGGGCGCAGCGTTGGCGTAGCGCAATGGCCTTCACCTCCTCGCCTCTTTGTTAAGGTATTCGCCACGGGCGAGGGATTCCCCTCCGTCGCGCGCATTCTCCCTTTGCATCGTTTTTGCGCTGAACCGAAAGGTGAGGAATCATAGACCTTCCCCTGGGCGAAGAACGGATGGGCAGGCCTGGCGCCCGGCAGGCCGCCGCCACGCCGGACCCCGCCCGGGCATACTACAGGGAAGGGAGAGGGAGCGCGGCGTCGAACTGGGAGAGGGAGAGAGACGCATATCGCCGCCCCCGAGGAGGTTTCGTCCATGACCCCGTACGAGCGATTGGAGAAGGCCTGGGTAGAGGCCGGCTATCCCAGGGAGTACATCCCGAAGCAGCAGTTCCTGAAGGTGGCCGAACCGGTGGCGGAGGCCTTTGCCGCCGGCGATCCGGATTTTCTGAAGACCGGCTGGGCCAGGGCCAGGGTCGACTACCCGTTCGCACCGGCCCACCCCCGGTACCAGGCGATGCTGGAGGCCTACCGCCGGCTGGCGGACAAAGGGGAGTAGCCCGTGGCAAGTCACCTGAGCGATGTCGGGTTTTCGGTCAGCTCCCGCGAGGAACTGGAGGCGCTGATCCTCCAGGCGGTGGAGGAGGGCGAACCGCGCTGGTGCAGCCAGGGCTGCTACGTGGTCTGGTCGCCCGGGAACGGGGTGCAGCTCTGGGCCCAGGTGAACCAGGAGGGGGATCTGGTCGGGTTCGCCCCCCACTTCGACGGCCCGGCCAGGCTGCGGGCCACCATCACCCGCGGGGTGCCGGACAGGGAGTTCCCGCTGGACGGCTCCCTGGACTGTCTCGCCGACCCGGAGGGGAGGGGGGATGGCGAGGGGCCGCCCTTCCTGCTGGACCTGCCCGACGCCGCACTCGCCCTGGCCGGGCTCTCGGCGCCGACCGAGGGGCTGCTCCAGGTGGCCGCCTTCGCCCACGATCTGCGCTGCCATGCGGATGAGCGTGCCTTTCAGGCCTCCCAGGATCAGGCGGCCGTCCCCCTCGCACCGAACTACTTCATCCCCGCCGGGCTCTTCACCCGGGACGAGGAGGAGCGCCCCCGTGCGGAGGCGCTCTTCGCCGGGCGGGTCAAGGTGGCGGAACGGCTGGTCAACCCGGTGACGGGCGCCCCCTTCTGGGCCATGACCGTGGAGACGCTGATCGGCGACCTCTCGGTGGTGGCCGAGGCGGGGCTGCCGGAGGGCGAGCCGGTGGCGGGGGGCCTGGTGGAGGGCACCTTCTGGCTGAGCGCACGGCTGGTGGGCACCGCATAGCGAGAGCCTCCGGGCCGTACCCGGGGCTCTCTTCGCTTACAGGCTCCGGGCCGCAGCAATCAGCGCACCGGCGGCGGACTCCACCTCCTCGGCGGTGGTGTACCGGCCGAGGCTGAGCCGGAGGGCGCTGACCGCCTCGGCGGGGCTGAAGCCCATGGCCAGCAGGACCTCGCTGGGCTCGGAGATGCCGGCGTGGCAGGCGGAGCCGGTGGAGGCGGCTACCCCGGGGGCGGCGGCCAGCAGGTCGTTGCCCACCACCCCGTCGATCCGCAGGTGGAGGGTGTTGGGCAGCCGCGGGGCCTCCAGCCCCGTCACCCGGGCCGGCAGGGCGGCGGTCAGCCGCTCCTGGAGCCGGTCCCGCAGCCCGGCCAGCCGCTGCCCCTCGCCGGTGGCCAGCTTGATCTCCGCCAGCTCGCAGGCCCGGCCCAGGGCCACGATATAGGGCACGTTCTCGGTCCCCGCCCGGCGCCCGCCCTCGTAGCCCGCCCCGTGGAGCAGCGGGTGGAGCTTTATCCCCTCCCGGATGTAGAGGGCGCCGATCCCCTTGGGGGCGTAGAGCTTGTGGCCCGCCACCGTCAGGAGGTCGCAGCCGATCGCTCCCACATCCACCGGGATCTTGCCGCAGGTCTGGGCGGCATCCACATGGAAGAGGATGCCCGCCCGCCGGGCGATGGCGCCGATCTCCGCCACCGGCTGGAGCACCCCGGTCTCGTTCTGGGCGTGGATCAGGGAGATCAGCACCGTCTCCGGCCGGATCGCCCGCTCCACCGCCTCGGGATCAACCCGTCCGGCCCGGTCCACCGGCAGGATGGTCAGCTGGAAGCCGAACTCGGCGGCCAGGTAGCGGCAGGCGTTGATCGCCGCCGGGTGCTCCACGCCGGAGGTGATGATGTGCGCCCCGGGCCGCCCCCGGTGGGCGAAGGCCACCCCCTTGATCGCCAGGTTGATCGACTCGCTGGCGCAGGAGGTGAAGACCACCTCCCCCGGCCGGGCGCCGATCAGGCCGGCCACCTGCTCCCGGGCGGTCTCCACCGCCATCTGGGCCACGGCTCCGTACGCGTGGGTGGAATGGGGATTGCCGAACTCCTCGCTCAGGTAGGGAAGCATCGCCTGCACCACCGCCGGGTCGACCGGGGTGGTGGCGTTGTAGTCCAGATAGATGGGCCGGCTCATGAGGGATCCCTCCTCTTGCCGGAGAAATTCGGCCCGCGGGGGTGGCCCTCCTCTATCCACGGATGACAAGGATTCCCCGGAAGATGATGGCCACGGATGACACGGATTACACAGATTAATACATTAACGATAAATAAATTGGTTGTTCCTTTCATCAATGGTGCTGGTGCGAAGCACCGCACCGTTGTTCATCCGTGTGACCCCGTCATGACCAACACTCTCGGGGGATGGTGCGGTGCTTCCGCACCGGCACCATCGATGAATCCACTTTATTACTTGATTTATTGTATTTATCCGTGTAACCACCATGGTGCGGTGCTTCGCACCAGCACCACCGATGAAAAGGGCATCACCCACATTTTTGTAATGTATTTGTTTTATCCGTGTAATCCGTGTAATCCGTGGCCGTCATTTTCAGG
>JBMONC010000014.1:16545-22421 GCA_049324875.1 Bacillota bacterium | reverse complement strand
CACGTGAGTGCTTCACCGATCTGCTGTACAGTTTTGAGGGTTGCCAACAACCTGATAGGTTTAGGGTGGCTTTGCTGCGTAAACACGCCGTATGGCATGTTTACGGGGCGGCCGCCGTCGAGAGGGATTGCAGTCGAGGCCGCCTCGGCCGACAAGTCGCAAGTTCAGAGGACATTGCGATTTTAGCGCCGGAGGAACTTGCGACGCAGCAAGCTAGCCACCCTTCGACGGATGGAACCCACATAAAGTTTAGGGTGGCTTTGCCGAGGGGGATCACCCGTTCCCATTCCGAACACGGCAGTTAAGCCCCTCAGGGCCGATGGTACTGCGCAAGCGGGAGAGTAGGTCGCCGCCCAAACTATTTGTCGAGAAGAGCACTGCGAGAGCGGTGCTCTTCTGGCATTGGTGACCATGAAGCTCTCCCGCTGGCGCGCGGGGGGCGAACCGTGAAACGCCCGGTGCTGGACGCGGTACTTCGTACCGAGGGGGTTTCAGGGTGAGCCACGTAGGTCGCCGCCCAAACTTCTTACCGACGAAGAGCACTGCGAACGCGGTACTTTGCTTGTAAGGACCTACTGCACGGCCGGGGCCCTCGTCGGGGGCAGAAGTAAAGTCCCTGAAGAAAGTTGGCATACCGCCGACGATACAATTCCGGTATAATATATATAGAAGTTTAAGGATTCATACTGTCTGGGGGGCGGGCTCGTGAAGTACCCGACTCAGCTGAGGGCTCTCGAGGTCGGCTACGGTCTTCTCGGTCTGGTCCTCACCGGATGGGCCATCGTACACACGCCCACCGAGTGGTATCTCCCTGCCCTTTGGCTGATCATGGCCGCTGCTGCCCTTACCCCGTACTCCATACGGCTGAACGACCCTGTTCGCCTTCCGGGGGCCATGCCCCTGGAAATGGCCGTCCTCCTTCTGGCACCACCAGCGGTCTCGGTGTTGGTGGCAGCCTCCACCAACCTTTTTACTTCCATTCGGTTCCGAAGGCCGATCCTTCGGACGTTCTTTAACGTGGCCAACCTTGCAATTCCAAACGGACTGGCAGCCCTCGTGCTCCTACTCATGATCGAGCCGTGGCCGGGCCCCATTCAGATACCCATGCACCTCGCACCGATCGCGCTAGCGATTCTGGTTCGTATGGTTACCAACCTGTTGGGGATCGCAGGGCTGCTTTACCTCGAAGGAAAGATCAGCCGTTACTGGTCCTACATCAAGGCAACCCTGGTTGATGAGTGGCGATCAGGAGGCTTCGGGATCCGGCTGCTGCCCGTGCTAGTGGCTCTTACCTTCCAAGTGGCCGGCTGGTGGGCGCTGCTGCTGGGAGCACTGCTTCAGATGGCCATTGGCGGGTCCATGCAGCGCTACCAGGAACGGATCGACCGGCAGACCCTGTTGGATGGGCTTACCGGCTTGAGTAACCGCAGATCATGGGACCAGTACGTGCGCCTCCAGGAGAATGCCCCCCAGATGGTGGCTGTGATCGATGTCAACGGCTTGAAACGGACGAACGACACCTATGGGCATCACCGGGGCGATGAGATTCTTGTCGATCTGGCCCAGCGACTGCTGGCCGTCATGACCCGAAACTGGCAGGGATCGCGGGTCTTTCGGGTCGGGGGCGATGAGTTTGTCGCGGCGGTTCCCGGCACGGCTTCCAAGGAGGATTTCCGCTTGGCCCTGGAGGAGGTTGGCCTGGCCTACACGGAGCACTGGGCCAGCCAGGGGGTTCCTGCCTCCATCAGTGTAGGTCTCGCCTCGGTTCCACAGGATGCGCTGAGCATCAGCGGCGCCTTTACCGTGGCCGACCAGCGCATGTATCGGCTCAAGTCCGGAGCCAAAGAGAGCATCCTGGGCGCTTCCGATTAGTCTTTCTCACTACCGTGGGACCACCCGATCATGGGTGGTCCCCTTCTGTGTCTCAGGCCTCCCAGGAGCGGTGACTGGCAGGTTCCTGCTGCAACTCATCGCCAAAATCCTGCAATTCACCAGGGCTATTCAGCCATTCATCGCCAAACTGTTGATCACAACTAGCTATATGGTGCTAAGGCCTTCGGCGGATTGCCCATCCGGTGTCGCGCCGATTAGACTTCAATAGACAGAACGATCCTCATTTGAGGGACGTTATCATCCTACCAAGGGGAGGTAGACCAACGTGGCAGCGACCCCGATCCAGGGGGCGATTCAGCTCCCGATCAAGGACGAGTACGGTTTCTTCAACATCCGGCTCGAGTCGATCGGCGGCTATGGCGCGAACATCGCAGGCAAGATGCTCGCTGAAGCAGGTGTGCTCTATCAGGGCCTCAATGGTTCTAACTTCTCGTCGTACGGCTCGGAGAAGAAGGGCTCACCGGTTAAGTCCTTCATCCGCTTTGCAGAGCCAGGTACGCCGATTCGCCTCAGCTCACCTATCGAGGAGCCGCATATCGTCTGCATCTTCCATGAGGCGCTCATCCGGACCGAACCTGTGGTGCGGGGCCTTCGTCCCGGTGGCGTGGTGATCGTCAACACGAAGAAGTCGCCGCGGGAGATTCAGGAGATGCTCCATCTGGAGCATGCAACGATCGGTACCTTCGATGCGATGACCATTGCTGTGGAGACCAAGTCCCGTGTCAACATGGCTGTGCTAGGCGCGATTGCTCGGGCGGCCTCCTTCCTGGATCCCGAAGCAATCAAGTCCATGATCGTTGATACCTTCACAAAGAAGTACCCGGCCACGGTCCCCGGGAACTTGGAGTGCTTTGACCGCGGCCGTGCTGAAATCCTCTTCGAAACCTTTGAGCCGGCTGAAACCGTGGAACCGAAGCCGTTCCGGCGGAGCGGTCCGGCCTATGGCTATCTCAACATGCCCTGGGGCGGTGTCATCGTCAATCCCGGCAACATGGCCACCAAGGACCTCAGCGCCTCGCGCCAGGGCTTTCTGCCTGCATTCAACCGGGAGAAGTGCATCGACTGTGGTCAGTGCGATATGGTCTGCCCGGACTTCTGCTTCGTCTGGGAGCAGGGCGTTGACAAGCGGGGCCGCCCGGCGATGAACCTGGTGGGGATCAACTACCAGTACTGCAAGGGCTGCATCAAGTGCGTCGAGGCCTGTCCGACAGACGCTCTCCAGGAGGCCCGTGAAGCGGACGGGTATGCCGCTGAGCACACGGTGAAGCATCCTAATCTGCTGGTCAATGGGAGGTGAGCGGCCGATGGCGCTCAAGGAACAGGAACTGAAGGTCCAGAAGTCCACGTTCAAGTCGGGGAACGAGATGGCTGCGATCGCCGCAAGCCAGATCAACTTCACCCTGATGGGTTACTATCCGATCACCCCATCCACCGAGATCGCCGAGCTGATCGACGAGATGAAGGTGGAGGGTGAGAATACGATCGCCATGGTGGCCGGTGACGGCGAGCATGGCGCTGCGGGCATCTGCTACGGCGCTTCTGTGGCCGGTGGGCGTGTCTTTAACGCGACCTCGGCCAACGGCTACCTCTACGCCCTCGAGCAGATGCCGGTCCAGTCCGGTACCCGCATGCCGATGGTGCTCGATCTGGTCACCCGCTCGGTCTCGGGTCCGCTGGACATCCGGGGCGACCACTCCGACCTCTACTTCGCCCTGAACACCGGCTGGGTGATCCTCTACGCCAACAACCCGCAGGAGGTCTACGACCTGCATCCCATCGCCGTCCGCGTCGGCGAGCATCCGGATGTGCGGCTGCCTGTCATCGTCGGCTTCGACGGCTTCTTCACCAGCCACCAGAAGCGCCGGGTCTCCTACTTTGAGGATCCCCAGGTGATCCGGGAGTTTGTGGGCGAACAGCCGACTGGCTTCCCCAACGCCCTGGACCCGCGGCACCCCAAGACCTTCGGGCCCTACATGAACGACCCGGACCTGATCAACAACAAGTTCCAGCTGCATGCCGCCATGCAGAACGCCCTGCGGGTGATCCCCGAGATCTTCGCCGAGTGGGAGGCCGTCTCGGGCCGGAAGCTGGAGATGGTCGAAAGCTATCGCATGGAGGACGCCGAGGTCGCCGTCTTCCTGCTGGGCTCGGCAGCCGACACCGCCAAGGAGGTAGCCGACCGGCTGCGGGAGCAGGGCGTGAAGGCGGGTGTGCTTACCCTGCACGTGCTGCGCCCCTTCCCGGTGGCCGAGATCCAGCGGGCGCTGAAGAACGTCAAGGCCCTGGTGATCGGCGATCGGGCCGACTCCTATGGCGCCAACGGCGGCAACATGGCCCATGAGATCAAGGCGGCTCTGAAGGACGATCCCGAGAATCAGACCCTGGTCGCCTCCCGCCTCTACGGCGTGGGCGGCAAGGACTTCTACCCGGACGACGCCGAGGCGTTCTTCGCCCTGGCCCAGGAGATCATGAGGACCGGCAAGGTGGAGGTGCCCTTCGATTACCACGGGGCGACTCCCATCACCGCCAACCAGCCGCTGGAGGTCGTCAAGCCGCTGACCAAGGAAGAGCAGGAGTCGCCGGTCAAGGTGGAGCTTGTCGGCGATGAACTGAAGGTGACGGTGCCGCCGCCCCGCCAGATGATGGGGATGGCGAAGCGGATCACCCCTGGCCACGGCGCCTGCCCCGGCTGTGGCATCTTCGGAGCCCTGGACAACTTCTTCCGGGCCCTCTCCGGCGATGTGGTGGTACTCTTCCACACCGGCTGCGCCATGGTCGTGACCACGGGCTACCCCTACTCGGCTCACCGGGTGACCTACATCCACAACCTGTTCCAGAACGGCGCAGCCACCCTCTCGGGCGTAGTGGAGACCTTCTACGAGAAGAAGCGGCGCGGCGAGATTGAGGTGGGCGAAGACATTACCTTTGTGATGGTGACCGGTGACGGCGGTATGGACATCGGCATGGGCCCCTCCATCGGCGCCGCCCTGCGAAACCACAAGATGATCATCCTCGAGTATGACAACGAGGGATACATGAACACCGGTTCGCAGCTCTCCTACTCGACGCCCATCGGCCACAAGACCAGCACCTCCAACGTCGGCACCCTCGGTGGCGGCAAGGCCTTCCACCACAAGGACACGCCTCAGATCATGGCGGCCTGCCACATCCCCTATGTCTTCACCGCCGTGGAGTCACAACCGCAGGACCTGTGGAAGAAGGCAGCCAAGGCCCAGTGGTATGCCAAGAATGTGGGCCTGGCCTACGGTAAGCTGCTGATCGCCTGCCCGCTCAACTGGCTCTCGGAGGAGCGGCTGGGCACGAAGATCGTCCAGACGGCCGTCGACTGCAACTTCTTCCCGCTTTATGAGGTCGAGCGGGGCATCACCAAGCTGACCTACGACCCCGAGGCCAAGGGCAAGAAGGTGCCGGTCGAGGAATGGCTGAAGATGATGGGCAAGACCAAGCACATGCTGAAGCCGGAGTTCAAGCCGGTGCTGGAGGCCTTCCAGCAGGAGGTCGAGCGGCGCTTCCGCCGGATCAAGGCGATGAGCGAGCATCCGGATCTGTAGGGAAATCGAGCGGAGCCGCAAGGTTAGAGACCTGCGGCTCCTTGCCTTTGTGCGGTGCTGGATCAGGGCGCTCCTTGCCAGGAAATGCCTGGACTCAGCGGTATTTGGGCAGGAGATTTTGCGGGTGACGGAGAAAGAGGGGTTCCACGCGACGCGCGGCGGGTGAAACAGGCTCTGCCGCGCGCGACTCATGGGAAAGGGGGGAAGCCTGGATGACCCCAAAGCAACCGCAAGGGGCTGGGGAACTCGGCTTTATGGAGGCGCTGTTGAAGCGCGGTTTCATAAACATCCCCCGTATGATGTTTGACTACTGGGCCGATCTCCAGTTCGATTACCATACGATTGGGAAGCTCTTCGCCATTCTGGCCTGCGTGGGCGGGCCCGGCGAGAGCGCCTTCGGCTCCTACTTGA
>JBMONC010000014.1:0-16445 GCA_049324875.1 Bacillota bacterium | reverse complement strand
AACATCCCCCGTATGATGTTTGACTACTGGGCCGATCTCCAGTTCGATTACCATACGATTGGGAAGCTCTTCGCCATTCTGGCCTGCGTGGGCGGGCCCGGCGAGAGCGCCTTCGGCTCCTACTTGATCACCCGAAAGGATAACCCGAGGGACTTTGATCAGGTGCGCCGGCTGGTGAAGGAGCTGGAGCAGGAGGATCTCGTCCGCTGTGAAGCGGAGAGCGATACCGAACTGGCCTTCTCGTTCGTACCTCTCTACTCCCTGCTGCGGTCGACCTGGGAGGATTACCGTGACAAGCACGATAAGGAGAAGGCTGGCGGCAGGCCCAACCCGGCCATCGCCCTGGTGGAGCAGATGCTGGCTCGGACCCTCTCCGCTCGGGACATCAAGGATGTCCTCCACTGGGTAGATGACCTGGGATTCAGCCTGGAGATGGTGGCTGCCATCATCAACGAGGGCAGGCGGCACCACAACACCCGCATGAGCTACCTGAACGGCATCGCGGAGCGGTGGGCACAGGAGGGGATTCAGACCCTTGCCCAGGCCCAGGCTGACAGCGAGGAGTTTCCCAAGATCTCGGCCAAACACCGGCAGATTACTGCCGCGCTGGGGATTCGCCGGCCGCTGACGACCACGGAGCAGGCCATGCTTGAGCAGTGGACCGCTGAATGGGGCTTCTCCACGGAGATGATCCTCGCCGCCTGCGAGCGGGCCACGGGGAAGGCCAACCCGATGAAGTGGGTCCACTCCGCCCTCAATGGCTGGCTGCGGGATGGCATCCGCACCAAGGCGGATCTGGAGCGCCACCTGATGGAGGAGAAGAAGCGCGAAGCGGCCATCGCCTCCACCAGCGGCGCCCCGGGCCGGACCGGCCGGAAGCCGGCCAGATCTTCGAACGTCATCCTCCAGCGAGATGAGAAGGATGAGAGTGAGTATGATTACATCTATAAGAAGTTTAGCAAGTGAGATGTCGCGCCGCCGAGAGGCGCGCATTCGGGAGTTGGAGATGGAGCGGGACGAGAGGGAGCAGGCGATCTTCCAGCAGATCCCCCGCCTGGGCGAGATCAAGGCGCTGCAGCGGGAGATCGGACTGGACCTGTCGCGCCTTGTGCTCCGCCGACCGACGCGGTTTCGCATGAGCTTCGAGGAGCTGCAGGATTGGTCCCTGAGGCTCTCCGCTGAACGGGAGGCCCTGCTCAAGCAGCACGGGGTCGATCCTCGCGAACTGGAGGTCCATTGGGACTGTCCGGACTGCAAGAACACGGGGTGGATTCGCCCTGAGCCAGTCAGTTCTGAGACCATCTCCCCCCCGAGGAAGTGCCACTGCCTCATTCAGGAGGAGATTGAGGTTCTCTACCAGGCAGCGGGCCTCACCGGTCCGCTTCGCCAGCAGACCTTTGACCGATTCGACCTGTCGGTCTACCCGTCAGACGACCAGGAGTACATGCAGCGGGTATTCGCGTACTGCAAGCGGTTCGCCGAGCGGGTTGCCCAGGGTGCTGAGGCTGACTCCCTCTTGCTGATGGGAAAGTCCGGCCTGGGTAAGACCTTCCTCGCTTCGGCCATCGGCAACCATGTAGTAGCGGCCAGGCGAACGGTCGTCTACTTCACCTTCTCGGAACTGATGGATCTGATCCGCCTCCGTAAGTTTGAGGATGAGGCTGAGTACCGGGATGGCCTTCAGCGCCTCCTGGACGCCGACCTGATCATCCTGGACGACCTGGGGGCGGAAAAGGTGACCGACTTCGTCGGACAGGAGCTCTTCAATATTGTCAACCATCGCGTCAACCGGCAGCTTCCCATGGTGGTCTCCACCAACCTGACGCCGCCGCAGATTGAAGAGGTGTACGGTCAGCGCATCGCCTCCCGGCTGGTTCACGGTTCCGAGGCGCTCATGCTGCGTGGAGTTGATGTGCGCCGGGTGCTCCGACAGCGCCGAGGTGCGAACTAAAGTGGCCCCGCGCCCACGGGTGCGGGGCTTCTGCGTATTGCCCGAAAAGGTAAACACTGCTTCCCTGTCGAATAGAGGGCGAAAGGAGTCTGTCTGCCATGGCGCAGCAACAGGAGCGGGCGCCGCTCTTTGAGGCGCTGCTCTCATACACCCGAAAGGTTCGGGCTCCCTTGCATATACCGGGGCATAAGATGGGGCGGGGTGCTCCGCCTCTGTGGCGCTCCTTTCTCGGCGAGCAGGCGCTCTCGATCGATCTGACCGAGGCCCCGGGACTCGACGACCTGCATGCCCCGGAAGGGGTCATCGCCGAGGCGCAGGCGCTGGCCGCTGCAGCCTTCGGTGCCGAGCGCTCCTACTTTCTCGTCGGCGGGACGACCGCCGGCCTGCACGCCCTGATCCTCTCCGCCTGCCGGCCAGGCGACGCCATCGCCGTTCCACGGCATGCTCACCGGTCGATCCTGGGTGCCCTGGTCCTGGCAGGTGCTCGCCCCCACTGGGTGCGGGTCTCCTTTTCCCCGGAGCTGGGGGTGGCCACCCATCTGGATCAGCGCTCGCTGCAGCAGGCTCTGGACGGCGCTTCGGCCGCCGTGCTGGTCCATCCCACCTATTACGGAATCGCTTCCCGCCTGCGAACCGAGATTGAGTTGATCCACCGTCATGGTCTTCCTGTCCTGGTGGACGAGGCGCACGGATCGCATTTTTCCTTCCACCCTGACCTGCCGCCGTCGTCGCTCTCGCTGGGGGCGGACGGGGTGGTCCAGTCGCTGCACAAGACGGGTGGCAGCCTGACACAGTCCTCGATCTGCCACCTGGGGAGGCAGAGCCGCCTGACGGAGAGCCGCCTGCGGGAGATGCTCCGGCTGGTGCAGTCCACCAGCCCCTCATACCTGCTGATGGCCTCCCTGGACCTGGCCCGCCGGGAGCTGGCGGTCAACGGCCAGGCGATGTGGGACCGGGCGCTGGAGCAGGCCCGGACTGCGCGCCGGAGGCTCGAGGCGATCCGGGGTATCCGCCTGTACCCGACCGATGACCCAACGAAGCTCCTGATCGATCTCTCGGGGCGGGGGATCACCGGGTTCCAGGCGGCGGAGGTGCTCTGGCAAGACTTCGGCGTAGCAGTCGAGGCATCGGGTCTCACCTACGTGCTGGCCGTGCTCTCTCCCGGCGATTCGCCCGAGACCGTGGAGGCCCTTGTAAGCGGTTTGGACGGCCTCCCCACCGGTGATGGCCGCCCCCTCCTTCCCCCGGAGCCCCCCTGGCCGGAGGTGGTGGTTTCCCCCCGGGAGGCCTACCTGGGGGCCAAGGCGACGGTCCCGCTGGAGCGGGCTGTCGGGCGCATCGCTGCAGAGCTTGTGGCTCCCTACCCTCCGGGGATCCCGGTGGTGGCGCCGGGCGAGCGGCTGACCCGGGAGGTCGTGGCCTACCTCGCCCACGCTGTCGAAGCAGGGTATCATCTCCAGGGGCCGGCCGATCCCTATCTACAGAGCATTCAGGTCATGGAGGAGTGAACCGTTTGTCGGTCTTCATCAGCTTTGAGGGCGTCGATGGAGCAGGCAAGTCCACGCAGTTGAAGCTGTTGCTGCAGTACCTTGACGAGAAGGGCGTCGATTACGTCTTTACCCGGGAGCCCGGCGGCACCCCGATCGCTGAGAAGATCCGGAGCCTGCTGCTGGACCCGGCGAATACGGGCATGTCGGTGATCTGCGAGGCCTTCCTGTTCGCCGCCAGCCGCGCCGAGCACGTCAACAACGTCATCCGCCCGGCCCTGCTGGCGGGCAAGGTTGTCATCTCCGATCGCTTCGTCGACTCATCGCTCGTCTACCAGGGTTTCGCCGGCGGGCTCCCGGTGGAGTTTGTCTCCCAGATCAACGAGATGGCCACCGGCGCCCTGAAGCCGCACCGCACCATCGTGCTGGACCTATCGTCCGAGGTGGCGGCCTCCCGCAAGGCGACCATGGCAGAGGCCGACCGCCTGGAGCAGAAGGATTCCTGGTACCACGAGCAGGTGCGCCAGGGGTACCTGGACCTGGCAAAGGCCGAACCGCGCCGGGTCAAGCTGGTGGACGCATCGGGAACGGTGGAGGAAGTGCAGGCGCAAATCCGAAGGCTTGTCGACGAGGTCCTGCCCCGCCGGTCCCGGGGGTAGGTGAGCGAGCACAGAGAGAATGAAGGGGGTAGCCTAGGGTGAAACTGGTCGTAGCTGTGCTCCAGGACAAGGATACGCATAAGCTCTTGTCAGGGCTGACCCAGGCGGGGTTTCGTGCAACCAAACTGAGTTCTACAGGTGGGTTCCTGCGCGAGGGGAACACCACGCTGCTGGTTGGTGTGGACGACAGTGAGGTGGAGCGGGTTGTCAGCATCATCAAGTCGACCTGCCGTGCCCGGGAGCAGTTGGTCACACCGCTTTCGCCCATGGGTGGCCCTGCTGATTCGTACATCCCCTATCCGGTGGAGATTCTCGTGGGCGGTGCCACTATCTTTGTGCTGGACGTCGAGCGATTTGAGAAGTACTAGGAGGCCGCTTCTGTGAGTTGGTCCGCCATCAAGGGCCAGCCTTTGGCAGTCCGCCTTCTGCGGCAGGCGCTGGCAGCGAATAAGCTGGCGCACGCTTACCTCTTCGCGGGGCCGCAGGGGGTTGGCAAGCGGTTGACCGCCATGGAGTTGGCCAAGACCCTTACCTGTCTGTCACCCAGGCCCGACGGTTCTGCCTGCGACAGTTGCGTTTCCTGTCGCAAGATGGCAACCGAGCCGCCGGTCCACCCTGACCTGATGCTGGTGACGCCGGACGGCCGTTTCATCAAGACAGATCAGATGAGGGAGCTGCAGAGCGAGATGTATGCCCGCCCGACCGAGGGGCGGGCACGGATCGCGATCATCGACGGAGCCGAGCGGTTGAACGCCGAGGCAGGGAACCGTGTACTGAAGCTGCTGGAGGAGCCACCCCCCTTTGCCCTCTTCCTGCTGCTGACCCACAATCTGGCCGGGGTCCTGCCGACCATCGTCTCCCGCTGCCAGATCGTCAACTTTCCGCCCCTCTCCACGGATGAAGTGGCCCGCTTCCTGCAGGAGGAGCGGCAGCTGGAGGGTGGACAGGCCCGGCTGTACGCCGCCCTCTCCGGCGGTTCCATCGGGCGGGCGGTCGCGATGGCCTCCAGCCCGGAGATCGCGCAGCGGCGGGATGAGACCTGCGATCTCCTGCTCCATCTCCCGAGCCTGGATGATGCCGACTTGCTGGCTCGGGCCGAGGCGCTGGAGAGGCAGAAGGATTCGCTGGACAGCTGGCTTGAGATGCTGACGGTCTGGCTGCGGGACGGGCTGGTGCTCGCTCAGGGAGCGCCCGAAGGGCTGGCCGTCAACGCTGACCGGCTGGCTGAGGCACGCCGCATCGCCCAGCGCTATGGCAGCTCCAGCCTCATGCTGATGCTGGAGGCGGTCTCGGAGACCCGCGGCCAGCTGATGCGAAACGCCAATACGCGACTGGCCCTGGATGTGATGATGCTCCGTCTCTTTGAGGCGGCCCAGACCACGACTGCCGTCTTGTGACATAACTTGCGAAGCTCGTTACCGCAAGGGTATAGTGAATAGGAACGGCTCGTCAGGCATTAGCCTTGGCGGGCGAGGAGGTGACCGGATGGTCCGCGTTGTCGGTGTTCGTTTCAAGATGGCCGGAAAGGTTTATTACTTCGACCCTGCCGATCTGCCCATCACCGCCGGAAACAAGGTGATCGTGGAGACGGTGCGGGGCGTGGAATATGGTGAAGTGGTCGTCGGCCCCAAAGATGTAGATGACGATCAGGTGGTGCAGCCGCTCAAGAAGGTGATCCGCATTGGCACCGAGCGGGATGCCCAGATCGCCCTGGATAACAAGCGCAAAGAGAAAGAGGCATTTGCCGCCGCCCTCAAGAAGATCGAGGGGCACAACCTCGATATGTATCTGGTCGACGTAGAGTACACCTTTGATGGCTCGAAAATCATCTTCTACTTTACAGCCGAGGGGCGGGTCGATTTCCGCGAACTGGTGCGCGACCTGGCCAGCCTGTTCCGGGCCCGCATCGAGATGCGCCAGATCGGCGTGCGTGACGAGGCCAAGCTGCTGGGCGGCATTGGCCCCTGTGGCCGGATTCTCTGTTGTACAAGCTTCCTCGGGGACTTCGCCCCGGTTTCGATCCGCATGGCCAAGGATCAGAACCTCTCACTGAACCCCTCGAAGATCTCCGGCCTCTGTGGCCGTTTGATGTGCTGCCTGCGCTATGAGCAGGAGACCTACGAGGCGGCCAAGAAGGATCCGACGCTGGCACCCGGGTACGTGCCGCCCGTGCAAATCCTGGATCCGGAGACGCCCCCGCTGGACGAGTTGGAGGACCGGCCTGCGCCGGCGATCGGTATAAGGAACCGGACATCCTCCGGCCTGAGCGCCAGGGTCGCGCAGGCAGCGGCGGTGATCGAGAAGCCCGAGATCCGGCGTGAGAAGCCTCGGCCCGGCGGCGGCGACGGTCCTGGCCGGCTGGAGCAACTCCCCGGGGAGCGGCTCTCGGGTGCGCGCTTTACCCCCGACCGACCGGGTGAGGGGCGTGAGCAACGCTCGGGCGGCGGGCCGAAGGGCCAGCCCCGGCACCCGGAGGGCGGGCGGAAGGAGGGCCGGCCTCACGGCGGCGAACGTCCTGGCTCACCCCAGCAGTCGAAGCCGAAGGGCCAGGGGGGCCGCCCTCAGGAGCAGGGAGGCCAGCGCCCGCATGAGCCGGGGCGCAAGGAGGGCCGGCACCAGGGCCAGTCCGGTGGTCAGCAGCAGGGCGGGCGCCCGCAGCCGGAGCCCCAGGCCGGCCAGCCGGCTGGCGAGCGGCAGGGTGGCGGGGGGAACCGGCGGCGGCGGCGCCGTCGTGGCCCCCGGCCCGATGGCGGCCAGCAGGGAGCCCCCACCAAGACGGAGTAACTGGACCGCAAAACGGAGGAGAATTTCCATGGATCTGCGCCCCGGAGAGCGATTGGATGACCTTGGCCGCGGCGGCCTCCGGATCATCCAGCATCCGGGGCGCTTTCCCTTTGCCATCGACGCGGTGCTCCTGGCCCACTTCGCCACGGTTCGGGGCCGTGACCGGGTGCTGGATCTGGGCACCGGCGGTGGGGTGGTGCCCCTCCTGCTGGCAGGCAGGCATCCGGAGGCGCAGATCACTGGGCTGGAGATTCAGGCGGAGACCGCGGGCATGGCAGCTCGATCCGTTCAGCTGAATGGCTTGACCGACCGGATTCGGATTGACTGCGGTGATTACCGGGAGGTCGGGAGACTCTACGGCCATGGGAGCTTCGACGTCGTCACCATGAACCCGCCCTACCGGGAGCCGGGGCGGGGCCGGATCTCCCCGGCAGAGGCCCGGGCCCTGGCCAGGCATGAGTTGACCGCCACGCTCGCCGATGCGGTTCAGGCAGCCGCTGTGGCTGTCAAGTTCCGGGGGCGTGTCGCCATGGTCTTCATCACAGAGCGCCTCACCGACCTGATCGGGCAACTGCGCCGGCACCGGCTGGAGCCCAAGCGACTCCGTCTGGTTCATCCGCGGGCCGGACGCCCCGCCAACCTGCTCCTGCTGGAGGCGGTGAAGGGTGGCGGACCCGGTCTTACCGTGGAGCCGCCCCTGGTGGTCTATGAGCAGGGACAGCGCTTCACGGCTGAGGTACAGGCGATCTATGATGCATGATTCGGAGTGGATCGGCCTCATCTGGAGGCCAGTCGACCATGAGTGGAGGCGACCAGTTTGGGCACACTCTACATTGTCGGGACCCCCATCGGGAACCTGGAGGATATGACCCCGCGCGCCATACGCATCCTGCGAGAGGTTGCGGTGATCGCCTGCGAAGACACGCGCGAGACCCGGAAGCTGCTGCACCACTTCGACATACATACCCCGACCGTCAGCTATCACGAGCATAACAAGCAAGCCGCCGGACCGGCACTGCTCCGACGGCTGGAGGCGGGGGAGGATATCGCCCTCGTCACCGATGCCGGTATGCCGGGCATCTCCGACCCGGGGGAGGAGTTGGTGCGGCTGGCGGTGACAGCCGGGCTGCCCGTGGTGCCCGTGCCGGGGCCCACGGCTTTTGTTCCGGCGCTGGTCGCCTCGGGCCTTCCAACCGGCAAGTTCGTCTTCGAAGGCTTCCTGCCCACCAAGAACAGGGACCGCCGTGAAGCGTTGGAGCGGCTGAAGGGGGAGCGGCGGACCTTCATCCTCTACGAGGCGCCGCACCGGTTGATGGAGACGCTGGCAGACCTGCGGGATGCCCTCGGTGACCGCCCGATGGCGGCGGCCCGGGAGATCACCAAGCTCCACGAGGAGTTTGTCCGCGGTACCCCGGCACAACTGCTCGACCACTTCACAGCGAAGCCGCCCCGCGGCGAGTTCGTGCTGGTGGTGCAGGGCGCTCCTGCAGAGGCCGAGGCGATCGATCCGGCGGCGCTGACACCCGAGGCCCTGGCCGCCGCTGTAGCAGAGCTGGAGCAGCGAGGTCTCGACCGGAAGGCAGCGATGAAGGAGGTCGCCCAACGGCTCGGTCTGAGCAAGCGGGATGTCTACCAGGCGCTGCTTGAGCTGAAAGGGGAAGCGTAAGTGAGAGTTTGGCTGGCATGGCTGGTGTTGGCGGTGCTGCTTTCCGGGTGTCGGGCAGGGTCCGCGCAGGCGGAACTGGAGCAGCTCCGAGCGCGCGTCTCCACGCTGGAGGCGGAAAACGCCCACCTGTCCGGCCAGCTGGGGCTCCTTGAGTCGGAGCGGGAACAGCTCCGCCAGCAGGTGTCCAACCTGGGGGTTGAACTGGCCAAGGCCCAGGCCGGCGGGGGTGGAGCGGTAGACCCCGCCGTCATGGCCGGTCAGTACCTGGTGGTGATGCCACGAGAGGCGAGGGCCGGGCAGTGGGTGGCGGTCCATGTGCGGAACTACCCACTGCGCCTGCTCAACCAGGCCGGAATCGCCCTGCGTGCCGAGGGCGGAGGTGAGGTCAATCTGGTCCATATCCCTCGGCTGGCCTCAGCCAACGTCTTCCTGCTGAGCATCCCACCCAGAACGCCGCCGGGCACCTACCGTGTGGTGCTGGGCGAGGCGGGCCCGCTGGGCCCCGGGGCGAAGTTGGATGATCAGGTCGCCATTCGGGTGCAGTCGACGCCCTAGCGGATGGCTTTGAATAGCGACAGCCCCCAGAAACAGGGTAGAAGGGCGGCAGGGAATCCTCCGACCAAGACAGAAGAAGCACTCCGGACAATAACGGAGTGCTTCTTGCGCCTATAGCTATGAGTCTTCTAGCCGACCTGGGCAGCCCGACCAGCCATCGAGGCGAGGCAGGACTGGCACACGTTCTTGCCCTTGAAGTTCTCGACGTTGGCAGCGTTGCCGCAGAACACGCAGGCGGGCTCATACTTACGCAGGATGATCTTGTCACCATCAACGTAAATCTCCAGGGAGTCCTTCTCCTCGATGCTCAGCGTGCGACGAAGCTCGATCGGGATCACAACGCGGCCCAGTTCATCAACCTTCCGCACAATACCCGTAGACTTCATCATCTGGCGCATTCCCTCCTTATCTCCAGGGGCTGAATCAGCCTTCCTCTGTAGCATAACAGTTATGGTAGAAAAAGTCAAGACATAGTTTCATCGTATTCTTTTGCATATTTCGGACTGCACATAGTTCAGTCCGGTCCGCTCCCTTACGATAACCATAACTGGATAATGGTCCTAAGTCAAGAGCCGATTTGGGCATTTCAGCCAAAGGTGGAGGGAACTTCGCTGAACGACGAGTGGATCAGGCAGTTGCAGCGGCTCAACAACCTCTTTCGGGAGTCCTTTGGGGACGACCGGTTGGGCAGCCGGGAGTTCCGGAGAAAGCTGCTCTCGGAGCGGGTCGGCCGTATCCGACGGCTGAACCGCCTTAGCGGACCGGACCTGGAGCACTTCCTCGGAGGGCGGACACTGGTCGGCGTCGACGGCTCGGTGAACAGCTTCGGTGGCCCCTACCCGCACTACGTTGACTTCCTGCGGGCGATGGCCAAGCCTTCGGCCGGGGAGGCCATCGTGCTCAAGGAACTGCACTCGCCCCTCCCAGGTGAGGATGACCGGGCGCCGGAGCGACGAAACGACCAGGAGATTCGCCAGCAAAAACTGGCCGCCCTGGAGGTGCGGGCAGCGGTGGAGGCTGCGCAACGGCACCAACCGCCACCCGCCATGATCCTCATGGACGGTCCGCTGGTAAGATTCGACATGCGTGCCAGGGAGTCCTTCACAGCATTGCGCAATGTCGTCGTAAAAAAGGATATTTTGTTGACGGGATGCATCGAAAACATTGAGTCCCGCGTCATTTCCACACTGCTGGGGGATGAGGCACCCGCTGCCTGGCGAGGCCGCTACGACACCGACCTGCTCTGGGAGACCCTGGAGCCGGGCGAGGTCCTGGAGGTCTCCCGCCCGGCCAAGGGGCTGGCGCACCACCGCCCTGAGGGAGAGGAGGGGGCGGCACCGATTCGCACCTGGTTCATGCGGGCCTCGCTGGCTCCCGGCGTCGTCGGGCTGGAGATGCTGGAGGAGCAGGTCGCCCGCATGGGACGGGTGGCCGACTACCTCTACACCATCACACCGCAGGATGGCCGGGGCATACCTGTCTGGATCGACCTGGTGGACCGCGAGGTCCGACTGACCGATGTGGAGCTGGAGGCCTACCTGCAGGTGCTCGACCCGCAGCTGCGGCGGCTCTTCACCTCCAAGCGATCGGCGCGCAACTTCTAAGGGGGCACAGAAGCGGTGCAAGTTGTAGGCCTGACCAACGAGCAGGAGATCACCGTCATCGACCAGGCGCGACCCTTCCGGATTAACGAATACCTGGTGATCGATGACCCTGCCCTGGGCAACCCCAAGGGCGAGGTGATCGAGACCCAGTCCTTCAACCGCTTCCGGGACTTCAACCTGGAGAAGGGGATCATCGGCCCGGAGGTCTATCAGGCGCTGGTCCAGTCCGCCAGTTACGATGTGGGCCAGCACGACGTCCACGTGGCCAAGGTGAGGCTCCTGGAGCGGCTGCCGGTTCCGGTGCGGCCCGGGACGCCCGTGCGGGAGCCCTCCTTTGATGAAGTGGCGCCCTTCTTGGTCCGGGGGAACCCCGACAGGACCATGGTCCTGGGCGTGATCCACTCCACCGACAACCTGGCGCCCGGCATGCCCGAGGAGCTGCAGAACCGGGCCAGACTCCTGGTGGATGGGCGGGTTCAGGAGCAGAATGGTGTCCCGTTCCTCTTTGACCCGCGGGCCATGCAGCAGTACCCGCACATCGGGATCTTCGGCGGTTCGGGTTCCGGCAAGTCCTTCGGCTTGCGGGTCTTCCTGGAAGAGCTGATGAAGCTGAAGATCCCGACCCTGGTGATGGATCCCCACTTTGAGCTGACCTTCACCGAGACGCCGGCCAACTGCCCACCCGGCTATCGGGATGTGAAGTTCGAGGAGCGGTTCAGGGTCTTTCAGGTCGGGCAGGACGTCGGCGTCAACTTCACCCAGCTGAGCACCCGGGACCTGCTCACCCTCCTGAACGCCTCCAGCGCCCTTTCCGAGGGGATGACCAACGCCGTCGAGGCGCTGCACCGGGCCAACGACTCCTATATCTCCTTCTCCAGCCGCATCGACACGCTGATCGCTGCCCTGGAGGCGGGGGAGAAGGGGGTTCAGGCCCGTGCCCGGGACGGCGGCGCGACCGGGTCGGAGCGGGAGGTGGGCCACGAGCAGCAGCGGGCGCTGAACGAGGCGAGGGGCATCCCGCTCTCCTCGGTCAAGGGGATCCAGTGGCGGCTTCAGCGGCTCCACCGGGCCGGGCTCTTCACCAACGACATCAAGCCGATCGAGCAGGCGCTCCGGGCCGGTCAGCTGGCTGTCGTCCAGGGACCGATCTGGATGCTGGGGGTCTTCGCCTCCTATGTGATCTCCACTCTCTACCGCCAGCGGCGCGACTACAAGGATGCCCAGTTCCGCCGGCAGGCGGGGGTCTTCTTCCCGCCCTTCGTGGTGGTGACCGACGAGGCGCACAACTTTGCCCCGAAGGCCTTCGATGCCCCCGCCAAGTCGATCATCAAGGAGATTGCCCAGGAAGGGCGCAAGTACGGCGTCTTTCTGATGCTCGCGACCCAACGGCCCACCCTGCTGGACGAGACCGTAACGGCCCAGCTCAATACCAAGTGCATCTTCCGGACGGTACGAGCCTCGGATATCGCCACGATCAAGGAAGAGACCGACCTGACCGCCGAGGAGGCCCGCCGGCTGCCCTTCCTCCGCTCAGGCGACACCTTTATCTCCAGCGCCATCATCGGCAGGACTGTGGCGATTCGCATCCGGATGGCCAAGACCACCAGCCCACACACCGACAACCCCTTCGATGAGCTGCTGGAGCAGGCGGCGACGGAGGCGGACGGCTTCTGGGAGACCGTGGGCCCGCTTCTCATCAAGTATGGGGTAGTAAATGATGCCCAGTTGATCGACCTGGCGCGCGATCTGGCCAAAATGGGGCACTCCTATACGGTGGATGCGCTTCGCAGCAGGCTGGATGCGCTGGCCGAGGCCGGGAAGGTGGAGAAGCAGACCTTCCTGGGCATGGCCCAGTACCGGCCGCTCGGACCAGCCACATCTTGACAGCCTTTTTCATGGTGGCATATACTAGGGTCATCGATTGCGATGAGGGAGAAGAGTAGGGCCTGAGATCACCGAAAGAGAGCCGGGTCAGGTGAAAGCCGGTGGTGATCAAGACGGTCTGAACATGGCTCCTGAGCAGCCAGCCGAAGGTCTCGCCCCCGGGCGTGACTGCGTAGGCCCGGCCGGGCGGCTCCCGTTAACGAGCCAGGGTATCGGCCCCCACGGGCCCGTACCCGTCATGAGGCCCGACCCCGTCGGTCGGGTGAACAAGGGTGGTACCACGGGGATTTACACCTCGTCCCTTTCGGGGGGCGAGGTGTTTTTGTTTTGCAAGGGGGGATTCCGATCCGCAGACGAATGCGAGGCAGTATCCTGCCGTTGCTCCTGATCCTGATCACCGCCTGTGGCTCCCCCCGGCCCTCTGACCTGCTGGGAGCAGATGCGGAGCTTCTGGCCCAGACCAAGGTCGACGGTGCGACGGCGATGGTCGGGGCGCTCCCCTCCGGCGAATGGGTGACCGCCATCGCCCGCGGGGAGGCTGTGGGCAGCCAGAGGATGAAGCCCAACGGCAACCACCCCATGCCCTTCCACACGGCAGGGATCACGGTGGTCGCCGGACGGGCGCCGGAGGGGGCCGTCCGGTACGAACTGCTGAACGAGAGCCGTGTGGTGCTCAAGGGCGACGTCCGGGATGGGGTCTACCTGATCGCCTGGCCCTCGGCGGTGGAGAGGTTCGCCTTTATCCTGCGCCTGTTGGATGCGAAGGGAAATGAGCTCTACCGGTGGCCACCCCCGGGTGCGCTGCCGGCTGCCTGATTTACGCAAGGGAGGTTTTGCAAGGTGACCAAGTTTTATATCACGACGCCGATTTACTACCCGAGCAGCAAGCTGCACATCGGCCACTCCTACACCACGGTGGCAGCCGATGCGCTGGCCCGCTACCACCGCCGTCGGGGGCATGAGACCTACTTCCTGACCGGCACCGACGAGCACGGCCAGAAGATTGAGCGGGCCGCCGCAGCCGAGGGGAAGACCCCCATTGAGTTTGTCGATGAGATCGTCGCCTCCATCAAGGAGCTGTGGGCGGCGCTGCACATCTCCTACGACGACTTCATCCGGACCAGTCAGGACCGGCACAAGACCGCTGTGCAGAAGATCTTCAAGCAGCTCTATGAGCAGGGCGATATCTACAAGTCCTCCTACGAGGGCTGGTACTGCACGCCCTGCGAGACCTTCTGGATTGAGGGCAAGCTGAAGGAGGGCAACCTCTGCCCGGACTGCGGCCGCCCGGTGGAGCTGACCAAGGAGGAGAGCTACTTCTTCCGGCTCTCCAAGTACGCCGACCGGCTGCTCAAGCACATCGAGGAGACGGATTTCATCCAGCCCGCCTCTCGTCGCAACGAGATGGTCGCCTTCATCAACCAGGGGCTGGAGGACCTCTGCGTCTCCCGGTCGACCGTCAAGTGGGGAATTCCCGTCCCGGTCGACCAGAACCAGGTGATCTACGTCTGGATCGACGCCCTCTCCAACTATATCACCGCCCTGGGATGGGGCACGGAGCGGGACGAGCTCTATAAGAGGTTCTGGCCCGCCGATGTCCATCTGGTGGGCAAGGAGATCGTCCGCTTCCACACGATCATCTGGCCGTGTATCCTGATGGCGCTTGGCGAGCCCTTGCCCAAGAAGGTCTTCGGCCACGGCTGGCTGCTCTTCGGGACGGGTTCCGAGAAGATGTCCAAGTCGAAGGGCAACGTGGTGGATCCCTTCATCCTCATCGACAAGTACGGGCTGGATGCTGTCCGCTACTACCTGTTGCGTGAGGTGCCCTTCGGCTCCGACGGCACCTACACCGAGGATGCCTTCGTCCTCCGCACCAACGTGGATCTGGCCAACGACCTGGGCAACCTGCTCTCCCGGACCACCCAGATGATCAACAAGTTCTGCGGGGGAAAGGTGCCGACCCCTGTTCCTGAGGCGGATGACAAAGTCCTCTCCAACCTCGCCGGTGAGGTCCTGAAGGAGTATGAGGCCGCCCTCGACAAGCTGGAGATCTCCACCGCCCTGGTGGCACTCTGGAAGCTGGTGGGCCGGGCCAACAAGTATATTGATGAGCAGGCGCCCTGGGCGCTGGCGAAGGATCCGGCCAAGGAGCCGCAGCTGCGCAACGTGCTGTACAGCCTGGCGGAATCCTTGCGCTTCCTGGCGGTGACCCTGACGCCCTTCCTGATCCACACCCCGGAGAAGATCTGGGATCAGCTCGGGCTCGAGCCCTCTGAGGTGCGGACGCTGAAGTGGGAGGAGGCGGTGACCTGGGGCGGCCTGAAGCCCGGCACCGAGATCCGCCGGGGCAACCCGCTCTTCCCGCGCATCGAACTGCAGAAGGAGGGCCCGCAGGTGGAAGAGGTGCAGAAGTCGCCGGCCAGGGCGGTCGAGCCGGTCAAGGTGGCCGAACCGGTAGAGGGCGTCGCCCAGATCGAATACGAGGACTTCGCCAAGGTCGAGCTGAAGGTCGCCAAGGTGGTGGAGGCCGAGCGGGTGCCGAAGGCCGACAAACTGCTCAAGCTGCAGTTGGAGGTCGGGGGCGAGCGCCGGCAGATCGTCTCGGGCATCGCCCAGCACTACCAGCCGGAGGAGTTGATCGGCAAGCGGATCATCCTCGTGGCCAACCTGAAGCCGAAGGCGCTGCGCGGCGTTGAGTCGCACGGAATGCTGCTGGCCGCCACCGCTGAGGATGGCAGCCTGAGCCTGGTCACCCTCGACAAGCCCGAATTCCCCACCGGGGTGCGGGTTAAGTAGTCAACCACAGCGTGGTCGACCCCCGGGCGCTCCTGCGTGGGCGCCCGGGGAGTCCATGCGTCTGGGAGGTCTTGCGGCATGCTGTTCAACACCCATTCCCACGTGGATACCAACCGGCAGTTCTCCTCCGACCGCGACCAGGTGATGGAGCGGGCCCGGGAGATGGGGGTCGACCGCCTGATGGTGATCGGCTACAACCGGCAAGCCATTCCGGTCTCGCTCCAGTTCGCCGAGCGGTATTCGTGGGTCTATGCGGCGGTGGGGATCCATCCTACGGACGCGCTGGAGTGGAGCGCGGAGACGGAGCGGCACCTGCGCATGGCTGCGGAGCACCCCAAGGTCCGGGCCATCGGCGAAATCGGGCTGGATTATTACTGGAAGGATCGGGCCCCCTTCGACCTGCAGCGGGACGTCTTCCGCCACCAGATCCGGTTGGCCCGGGAGCTGCACCTGCCGCTGGTGATCCACGACCGGGATGCCCACGAGGATGTGGTTCGGATTCTGGAGGAGGAGCACGCCGAGGATGTGGGCGGCATCATGCACTGCTTTGCCGGGGACTGGGCGATTGCGGAGCGGTGCCTGGCGCTGGGTTTCTACCTTGGAGTCGGTGGGACCATTACGTATAAGAACAACCTGGTCGGGCAGGAGGTCGTGAAGCGAGCACCGCTTGACCGGTTGGTGTTGGAGACCGATGATCCCTACCTGGCCCCGGTGCCGTATCGGGGCAAGCGGAACGAGCCGGGCTATGTCCGTTACGTGGCCGAGTTCGTGGCGCAACTGCGCGGCATCAGCGTGGAGGAGGTCGCAGCGGCCACGACCGCCAGCGGGCTGCGTGCGCTGCGGATGGAGGGTTAGACAGCATCTGGCGCGTTGACAGATCGTCAGCGCGCCTGTTATGCTCTCAATCTGTCACCCGGTTCGACCCGTCTGGGGGGCCGGCTGACAGGGAGGAACTGGGCAGTTGACAGCATGGACAAGCAAGTGCTAAACTACAATTCCTGACGGCGCCGAGCGCTGCGAGTGCAGTGCGAACGGGCCAAGAGGCGGGGGAAATCGGCG
>JBMONC010000013.1:0-22763 GCA_049324875.1 Bacillota bacterium | reverse complement strand
CGGCGGGTCCAGGCCCGGCGGCTGGCGGGCACGGGGGCGGGCTGCAACGCCGAGATGGGCCCGGCCCAGATCCGCCGCCACTGCCGGCTGCCGGCGGGCGGGGAGGGGCTGATGCGCAGCGCCATGGAGCGGCTGGGCCTCTCCCTGCGGGGCCACGACCGGGTGCTGAAGATGGCCCGGACCATCGCCGACCTGGCGGGGGAGGAGTCGATCGGGCTGAACCATCTGGCGGAGGCGCTCCAGTACCGGGGGCTGACCCTGGCGGGCTGAGGGTTCCGGCGCGCCTTCCCGCGCATCCTATCGAAGGACCGGCCTTGCCCGGTCAAGCCTACTGCGGGAGGGATACCCATGGCCAAGGAGAACGGCTACCCCGTCCACGAGGGGCCCATGGCGGATCGCCGGGGCACCGGCTGGCGGGAGGATGCCGCCAAGCTGGAGGCGATCAACCAGCGGCGGATCGAGAACCCGATGCAGACCCCGCCCAGCAACCTGACCACCATCGACAAGGAGCACGCCTTCCGGGCCAAGTCGGACGAGGGCTCGTATGATCAGAACGAGATCATGGCAGGTGGAGATACCGTCCGGGGCGAAGAGTAGAATGAAGCGACAGGGGGAGGCGATGCAGAGGCCTCCCCTGTTCATCGGCCCGGTACCGGAGGTGTCTGGCGTTGGACGTGGCGGAGATCCGCAGCAAGCTGGTGCAGACCGGCGAGGAGATCCTGGACGATGACGGGCGGGTGGTGGGCTACATCGCCATGCCTGCCCGGTTCAAGCTGAACCGGGTCTACCTGGCGCGCGGCGGCTTCCTGGTGGTGGTGCGGGACGAGGAGACGGGGGAGTACATCGGCACCGAGTTCGATGCCCTGCCCCACCCGAAGACCCGGCAGCCGTATCCGGCCGGCCACTCCGAGCAGGTCTGGCGAACCCCCCACCTGGAGGAGGCGGTCCGCCGGGTCCTGGCCAGCCTGCCCGCCGAGACGGAGCACTGAGGAGGACGTGGAGATGTCGCAGCCCAACCCGCAACCCTTGCCGAAGCCGGATCGGACCCTGGACCTGCACGGCGATGTCTGCCCCATCACCTTCGCCAAGACCAAGATCGCCCTGGAGGAGATGGAGATCGGCCAGGTCCTCCGGGTGCTGCTCGACTATGAGCCCGCCCACCGCAATGTGCCCCGGAGCGCCGCCATGTATGGGGACGAGGTGCTCGATGTCCGCTCCACCGGCCCCTCCTCCTGGGAGGTGCTGATCCGCAAGCGGGTCGACTGAGGCGGGCCTGTCCTTTCCCGGACGGGCCCGTTGACTGCGCGGCACGGGGTCCCTTTCCATTCATCTGGGCATCAGGTATAATGCAAAGTTGAAACGCCAAAGGGGGCCAAATCATGAAGCAGCAGCTGGACTCCCCGATTGCCCGGCACCTGACGGAGATGGCGGAGGCCGCGCTCCCCCAGCTGGTGGACGAGGTGATCGCCATCTGCCAGATCCCGGCGCCCACCTTCCAGGAGCAGCGCCGGGCGAGCTACGTGCAGCAGCGGATGGCGGAGATCGGGCTGGCCGATGTGCACCGGGACGCTGTGGGCAACGTGATCGGCCGGCTGAAGGGAGCCGGTCGGGGCCCGGTTATCCTGGTGGCGGCGCACCTGGACACCGTCTTCCCGCTGGAGACCGACGTCACCGTCCACGTGGATGGGGAGATCCTGCGGGCGCCCGGGGTCGGGGACAACTCGGCCAGCGTCGCCACGATGCTGCACGCCGCCCGGCTGATGCGCCTGGCCGGGGTGGAGCCCGCCGGCGAGATCATCTTTGCCGCCACCTGCGGCGAGGAGGGGTTGGGCAACCTCTATGGCATGAGGGCGGTCATGGAGGCGGTGCGGGAGGAGGTCGACTACGTGCTGCCGCTGGACGGCTCCCTGGGCGGGCTGGTCCGGGAGTCGGTGGGCAGCCGGCGCTTCCGCCTGGTGATCACCACCGACGGCGGCCACTCCTGGGGGGCCTTCGGGGCGCCCAGCGCCATCCACAGCCTGGGGCGGATGATCGCCCAGATCAGCGACATCCGGGTGCCCAACCACCCGAAGACCACCTTCAACGTGGGGACGATCTCGGGAGGCACCTCGGTCAACACCATCGCCAACCGGGCCGAGGCGGTGCTTGACCTCCGCTCCCTGGACCGGGAGGAGCTCTTCAAGCTGGAGGAGCGGGTGAAGCGGATCGTCTCCTCCGTGGCGCACGCCACCGGCGTGGTTGCGGAGCTGGAGCTCCTGGGCGACCGGCCCACCGGGGCGATTGCCGACGACCATCCGCTCTGCCGGCTGGTCCGGGAGGTTCACCACTACCTGGGGATCGGCACCCGGTCCTACCCGTCCTCCACCGATGGGAATATCCCGCTCTCCATGGGCATTCCGGCGGTCACCGTCGGGGTGACCCTCGGGGGCAATGGACACCGGCTGGATGAGTACATCCACACATCGCCGCTCACCAAGGGGCTGGCGCAGGTGATGCTCCTGCTCCTTGGCACACAGCAACTGCCTATCCGAGCCCGGTAGCGCCACAGCGCCTCCGCTGTGCACCCCGGGCTCTCCGCATAGGAGGGAGTGGCCGTGGAGGCAGCGTTGGTCTGGTTGATCTACAGGCGGGCCAGGGGGGTGGGCCGGCAGCGGCTGGCCACCTTGATGGAGGCGATGCCGGACCCGGTTCAGGCCTGGCAGGCAGGCCCCCCTGAACTGGCAGACCTGCCGGGGTTCGGGCCGGCGGCAGCCGAGGCGCTGGTGGCGGTCCGCCGGGATCCCGACGCCCGCCGCCAGGCGGAGCGGGAGCTGGAGCGGGCCCGGGCTGCGGGCCTTCGCCTGCTGCTGTACAATGAACCAGGCTACCCGTCCAGGCTCCGCCAGATTCCGGACCCGCCCCCGGTGCTCTACCAGGCGGGCCCCTGGGAGCCGGATGACCGGCCGGTGATCGCCATCGTCGGCACCCGCAAACCCACGGCCTACGGGCTTTCGGTGGCAGAGCGGATGGGCCGGGAGCTGGCCCGGCTGGGGGCGGTGGTGGTGAGCGGCATGGCCCGGGGGATCGACTCAGCCGCACACCGGGGCGCTCTTTCGGAGGGCGGAACCTCCGTGGCGGTGCTTGGCGGCGGCGCCGATCTCTGTTATCCTCGGGAGGCAGCCTCTCTTTACCGGGCGATGAAGGAGCGGGGCGCCATCCTCTCCGAGCAGCCCCCGGGGACCGAGCCCCGGCGGGAGAACTTCCCCGAGCGGAACCGGATCATCAGCGGTCTGGCCGACGGGGTGGTGGTGGTGGAGGCAGGGGAGCGGTCCGGCACGCTGATCACGGTGACCCACGCCCTGAGCCAGGGCCGGGAGGTCTTCGCTGTGCCCGGCCCGGTGACCAGCCCGATGTCGACCGGTCCGCACCGGCTGATCCGGGAGGGCGCCTGCCTGGTAGAGAGCGGCCGGCAGGTGCTGGAGGAGCTGGGCTTCCTGGCCCCGGCCGAGGGGCCGATCGAGCGGTCGGCGCTGCACGGGCTGTCGTCCGAGGAGCAGCGGCTGCTGGGCTGGATGGGGGCCGAGCCCCGGCTGCCCGACGACCTGGCCCGCTCCTGCGGCCTGAGCGCCGCGGAGGTCCAGGCGACGCTGACGATGCTGGAGATCCGAGGGGCCGTGCGGCGCCTGCCGACCGGCGAGTATGTGCGGACCGGATAGCCGGAGCTCAGACGGAATAGTCTAAGGAACCACGGGGGATGAGCTCGTGGCTGAACACACGGGGGTGTGGACTGGGTGCCCAAGAGCCTGATCATCGTGGAGTCCCCAGCCAAGGCCAGGACCATCGAGAAGTTCCTGGGTCGGAAGTTCACCGTCAAGGCCTCCATGGGCCATGTGCGGGACCTGCCCAAGAGCCAGCTCGGGGTCGAGGTGGAGGCGGGGTTCGAGCCGAAGTACATTACCATTCGTGGCAAGGGCGACATCCTCAAGGAGCTGCGGGAGAGCGCCAAGAAGGCGGACAAGGTCTACCTGGCGACCGACCCGGACCGCGAGGGTGAGGCGATTTCCTGGCATCTGGCGAACGTGCTGAAGATCCCGGAGGACCAGCCCGTCCGGATCGAGTTCCACGAGATCACCAAGGATGCGATCCAGAAGGCGATCAAGAAGCCCCGCCCGATCGACCGGCATCGGGTGGAGGCGCAGCAGGCGCGCCGCATCCTGGACCGGCTCGTGGGCTACAAGCTGAGCCCGCTCCTCTGGCGTAAGGTCCGGCGGGGGCTCTCGGCCGGGCGGGTCCAGTCGGTGGCGGTCCGGCTGATCGTCGACCGGGAGGCCGAGATCCAGGCCTTCACGCCCGAGGAGTACTGGTCACTGACCGCCCGGCTGGCCACCGAGCCCGGAGCCGCCCCCTTCAACGCCCGGTACTTCGGCACCGCCGAGAGCAAGCTGGAGCTGCGGAGCGAGGCCGAGACCCGGGCGGTGATGGCGGCCATCGAGGGCGCCACCTTTACCGTCCTGTCGGTCAAGAAGCGGGAGCGGCGGCGGAACCCGGCCTTCCCCTTCACCACCTCCAGCCTGCAGCAGGAGGCCTCCCGCAAGCTCGGCTTCACCGTCCGCCGGACGATGGCGGTGGCCCAGCAGCTCTACGAGGGCCTCGATCTGGGAGAGGCCGGCCACACCGGTCTGGTCACCTATATCCGCACCGACTCCACCCGGATCGCCGCCGAGGCGGAGGCCGCCGCCGCCGGGTATATCCAGGCGCAGTATGGGCAGGAGTACCTGCCCGCCGAGAAGCGGGAGGCGGAGAAGAAGGCGAACGAGCAGGGCGCCCATGAGGCGATCCGGCCCACCGAGGTGACCCGCACCCCCGATTCGATCAAGCAGTTCCTCTCGGCTGACCAGTACAAACTCTACCGGCTGATCTGGGAGCGGTTCGTCGCCAGCCAGATGGCCCCGGCGGTGCTGGATACCGTCAGCGTCGACATCGCTGCCAACGGGCAGATCTTCCGGGCCAGCGGTCAGACCATCAAGTTCCCCGGCTTCATGAAGATCTACATTGAAGGCGAGGACGAGGAAAAGGTCGACAAGGAGGAGGTGACCGACGGCCTCCTGCCCGAGCTGGAGGAGGGGCAGCAGCTCACCCTGACCGACCTGGACCCGAAGCAGCACTTCACCCAGCCGCCGCCCCGGTACTCGGAGGCGATGCTGGTCAAGGCGCTGGAGGAGCGGGGCATCGGCCGCCCCTCCACCTACGCCCCGATCATCGAGACGATCCAGGCCCGCGGCTATGTGGAGAAGCGGGAGAAGCGCTTCGTGCCCACCGAGCTGGGCCAGCTGGTGACCGATATCCTGAAGGAGTTCTTCCCCGACATCATCGACGTCGAGTTCACCGCCGAGATGGAGAAGGAGCTCGACGAGGTGGAGGAGGGCGACGCCCGGTGGAAGGACATCCTGGCCCGCTTCTTCGCCCCCTTCGAGGCGACCCTGAAGGAGGCGGAGGAAAAGGTTGGCGGCTTCGAACTGGAGGATGAGGTCTCAGACGTCCCCTGCGAGAAGTGCGGGCGGATGATGGTGATCAAGCACGGCCGGTTCGGCAAGTTCCTGGCCTGCCCGGGCTTCCCCGAGTGCAAGTCGACCAAGCCGATCCTGGAGGAGACCGGGGTGAAGTGCCCCACCTGCCGTCAGGGGATGATCGTGGAGCGCAAGTCGAAGAAGGGGGGGCGCCGCTTCTACGGCTGTGCCCGCTACCCCGACTGCGACTTCGTCTCCTGGGAGAAGCCGGTCAACCGGCAGTGCCCGGAGTGCGGGGCGCCCTACCTGGTGGAGAAGAAGCACAAGGAACTGGGCCTCGCCCACGTCTGCAAGGCGGAGGGGTGCGGGTACGCCGAGGCCGTCGAGGAAATGGAAGAGGTGCCATCCTAGATGACTGGGCCCCATATCACCGTCATCGGCGCGGGCCTGGCGGGTTCGGAGGCGGCCTGGCAGGCCGCCTCCCGCGGCGTCAAGGTGACCCTGTACGAGATGCGCCCGGTCCGCCGGACGGCGGTCCACCAGACCGACCTCTTCGCCGAGCTGGTCTGCTCCAACTCCCTCCGGGGGGCGGGGCTGGAGAACGCCGTCGGCCTGCTCAAGGAGGAGATGCGCCGGCTGAACAGCGTGATCATCCAGCAGGCGCTGGCCAACTTCGTGCCCGCTGGCGGGGCGCTGGCCGTGGCGCGGGAGGGCTTCTCCCGCGGGGTGACCGAGGCGATCAACAGCCACCCCAACATCACCGTCATCCGGGAGGAGGTCCCCCGGATCCCCGCGGAGGGGATCGTGGTGGTGGCCACCGGCCCGCTCACCTCCGATGCCCTGGCGGCTGACATCCTGCGGTTTACGGGGGAGAAGGCGCTCTCCTTCTACGACGCCGCCGCCCCCATCGTCAACGTGGAGACGGTGGACATGTCCAAGGTCTTCCGGGCGAGCCGCTACGGCAAGGGCGAGGGCGACGACTACCTGAACTGCCCGATGAACAGGGAGGAGTACTACGCCTTCGTCGAGGCGCTGCTGAGTGCCGAGAAGGCGATCCCCCACAACCCGGAGGATGAGAAGGTCTGCTTCTTCGAGGGCTGCCTGCCGATCGAGGAGATGGCCCGGCGCGGCCCCGAGGTGCTCCGCTACGGGCCGCTCAAGGCAGTGGGGCTGGACGACCCCCGGACCGGCCGCTGGCCCTATGCGGTGGTCCAGCTGCGGCAGGACAACGCCGCCGGCACCCTCTACAACATGGTCGGCTTCCAGACCAGCCTGAAGTGGGGGGAGCAGAAGCGGGTCTTCCGGATGATCCCCGGCCTGGAGAACGCCGAGTTCGAGCGGCTGGGGGTGATCCACCGGAACACCTTCATGAAGTCGCCCCGGATCCTCAACCCCACCGCCGAGGCCAAGAGCCGGCCCGGCCTCTTCTTCGCCGGCCAGATGACCGGCGTGGAGGGCTACGTGGAGTCGGCCGCCGGCGGGCTGATCGCCGGGATCAACGCCGCCCGGCTGGCGCTGGGCCAGGAGCCGGTGGTCTTCCCCCGGGAGACGGCCATGGGCTCGCTGCTCTACTACATCACCCACGCCGATCCGGACCAGTTCCAGCCCATGAACATCGTCTTCGGTCTGATGCCCGAACTGGAGGGGCCGAAGATCAAGGACAAGCGGCTCCGGAAGCGGACGATCTCAGAGCGTGCGCTGCGGGTGCTTGCGGAGTGGGCGCCGGGGGCGCTGGGCGTCCAGCTGCTGCCGCCGCTGCCCGACCCGGTGGCGACGGGCGGGGCGGAGTGAACCGGGACCGATGGGCAGGATAAGGGGGCACAGGCTCTGCCTGTGCCCCGCAGCGTGCCGGCGGCCGGTTGCGGCGGACGGACTCGCCCGCCGCCTCACTCCCCCAGGCCCATGCCGACACTCAGGTGGACGATCTTCCACTCCCCGCCGTTCAACGAGAGCCCGACCGTTCCCTCGTGGGTGATCATCGGCACCTCCGGGTCGTTGAGGGCGTTCTTCAACAGCCGGAGGGTGGCGGTGTCCGCATCCTCCAGGGGTTTGTCCAGATCGGAGAAGGCCTCCTTGAAGGCCTCGGCCATCACCTGGATGGCGATCGCCTCTATGTCGGGGGCGGTCAACTCGAGGGGCACCGTGGCGTAATCCCCCTCGATCTCCGCCTCATAGTAGACGACGCTGACCCGCGCAAGATAGGCTCTGAGCATCTGTTCCTGAAGGTCGTTGTCGTAGGAGAGTTCCAGGTCGCTCCGGCTCTCCGGGGCCAGATACTGGGAGGCCTTCTCCAGGTCGCCTGCCGTGAGAGCCTCAAAGTAGCCCTCGACCACCGGGTCCGGTGAAGGAGTGGTGCCGCAGCCGGTGAGGGTGATCCCCAGCACCAGCAGAAGGACGGCGATTGTGCGTCCCATGGTCTCTCCTCCCTGACGGTTTGTCCGAGTCCGCCACCAGAATACCACAGTTTAAATATTACGTATATAGGCACGTTGCGTGCAAATCGAATTTGGAGAGGCGCCCGAAGCGGTGGGCCCGGCATCCCCGTGGCTTATTACTGCACCCGAAAAACTGTAACCAAATTGTCATCCGGATAGGAAAGACTGGGAATCGAGCGCTCGGGCCAGAAAGAGCGAGAAAGACCGCAGAAACAAAAGAAAAACCGGGCTAGACAAATTGCCATCGGTTGAGGTATTTTCTGAATTGTGGTCTTGCCCGTGGGGGATACTGTGTGCTAGGATAGAGCCTGGTTGAACAAGCCGCCGCAGAAGTCGATCCGGTCCCGGTCGCCGGGGCGGGGTCTCATCCGAATCTGTGGCCGGTGGTCCATCTCACGGACCTTGTCCAGAGGCCCCAAGGTATGGTAAAGTCCCAGAGGCGGAGGCGATGCATCGGGCACGAGCATTACCTGTGCAAGGAACCGGCTGACCCGTGAGAGGCTTTTGTGTCATCCTGCCTTACCCCACGGTCATCACTCGTATCCGCCTATCCAGAGGCGCATCAGGCGCCCGCTCACGCAAGTGAAGAAGCTGTTTGAGGATTTGGCCTTCGAGGCTCCGGTGCTGTCCCGCCCGACGTGGTCTTTGACCAGCACTGTACGTGGCCGGCATGCTGCGAGAGATCGTAGCCGGATCAGGAATCAGCTGCTTCATCTTATAAAGACACCCCACCGAAATGGAGGCAGATTTTCAATGAAGACGCTGCTGGAGAAGACCCGTCGCATTAACCGCCTGCTGCAGAAGAGCGCTGGCACGCAGGTGAACTTCAACGAGATGGCCGTCGTGCTGTCCGAGCTGCTGAACGCCGACGTCTATGTCGCGTCCCGCAAGGGCAAGCTGCTGGGCCTGGGCCTGCAGGCCGGCGGCAACGAGCAGTACCAGAACGCCACCTTCACCGACGAGTTCAACGCTTCGCTGATGAAGCTGGATGATACCACCTCCAACACCGCCCAGGGCACCCTGACGGTGGTGAAGAACGGCCAGGAGCTGCAGCTCTCGGCCAAACTGGTCACCATCGTCCCGGTCAACGGCGGCGGCGAGCGGCTGGGCACCCTGCTGCTGGCCCGCGGCGCTGAGTTCGTGGACGAGGACCTGATCCTGGCCGAGCAGGCGGCGACCGTGGTGGGCGTGGAGATCCTCCGGGCCCATGCCGGCGAGCTGGAGGAGGAGGCCCGCAAGAAGGCCGCCGTCCAGATCGCTCTGGGCACCCTCTCCTACTCCGAGCTCGAGGCTGTGCAGCACATCTTCGACGAGCTGGAGGGCAACGAGGGCCTGTTGGTCGCCTCCAAGATCGCCGACCGGGTTGGGATCACCCGCTCCGTCATCGTGAACGCCCTGCGGAAGTTCGAGTCCGCCGGCGTGATCGAGTCCCGTTCGCTGGGCATGAAGGGCACCCATATCAAGGTGCTGAACGACCGCCTGGTCGAGGAGCTGCGGAAGCTGCGCTAACTCAGGGGAGCCAACCAACACCCTCCGGAAGCCCGGGGGGTGTTTTGCTGCCCGGCACCTTTTGCCACCCAGACGACAACTTTGCCGCAAGGGAGTTTCACCTGTGGCAGGGATACTCTGTGTCAGGATAGAAATGTTTCCCTGATACGCCCGCATTTGCCCGGAAGCGATCGGGTCAACCTCGTTCCGGGATCATCGAGTCAGGGCAGGAGGGGCCGTCATGATCAAACTGACACGGTTTCGGACCTCCGGGGGCGAGTTTGTGGTGAACGCGGATCTGATTGAGACGGTGGAGGCGACTCCGGACACCGTGATTACCCTCACCACCGGACACAAACTGATCGTGCAGGAGTCGGTCGACGAGGTCGTCCGGCTGGTGGTGGCCTTTAAACGGGCCTGCCATACCCCCCTGGGACATGGAAATGAGTGAGGAACCAGGTCCGATGCGTAAACAAACAAGGCTCTGAGGAGGCCGACGCCTTGCGATTGCCCAAGATCAATCAAAAGATCTCGCTGCGCATTCCCAAGGGCTCTTGGGAGGGGCTTTACGCCACGTATGTGGAGGCGATTGATCAGCAGACCATCACCGTGGCCGAGCCCATGTACGGCGGGGCGACCATCCCGCTGCTGAAGGGCGAAGAGGTGATGATCGAGTTCGTCGACGGCGGGGAGCGATTGGCCTTCTCAACCCAGGTGCTCGGCCGCTCCCAGGAGGTCGTGCCCGTGGTGACGCTGGCGCTGCCCGGACCCGGCGGGATCCACCGCTACCAGCAGCGGGATTTCGTGCGGCTCGATACCAACCTGCCGCTCTCCTACGCCGTCCTTCCCGCGGGCAAGCCGGAGGCGAAGGGGGAGCAGGGGGAAGAGCCGGAGAAGGTCTACCACCGTGGGCGCACGCTGGATATCAGCGGCAGCGGGGCGCAGATCGTCGCCCACGAAGCCTACCCGATGGGCACCAAACTGGAGCTGCTCCTCCAGCTCTCCGGGGCCACCCTGACGCTCCAGGCGCAGGTGGTCCGGCTGGCGCAGCAGGCGGGTCCCCGGGAGTTCTGGCTGGGGGTGCGCTTCGTCCAGCTGGATGAGCGGGACCGGGAGCGGATCGTGCGGTTCATCTTCTCGGAGCAGCGTTTCCGCCGTCAGAAGGGCCTGTTGTAGCACAGCCATCTCGGTTCTCCTCGGTCAGGGGGTGCATGTGATGAGCGGTGTGGAGCCGGCGACCGTCCCGCTGCAGCCTCCGCCTCAGGATGGTCGGGTGATGTTGACCGTCTCCGCCGACCGGATGGAGGTGAAGGCGACCGCGGTACCACCCCTCCACGGCGGCCAGCCGGTGGACCTGGAGATGGTGGTGGCGGAACTGGCAGCGGCCAAAATCATCTTCGGGCTGGACAATGAGGCCATGGACGAACTGGTCCGGCTGGCCGCCGAGGGCGACGGCCGGGCGGTGGGGCCCGTGGTCCTGGCGCGCGGCCTGCCGCCGGTGGATGGCGAGAACGGGGTCATCCTCTACCACGAGCTCCTGCAGACCCCCGCCGGCTACCCGCGCCTGCGGGAGGATGGTACGGCAGACTTCTTTGAACTGAACACAGTCCGCAACGTCGAGGTGGGGACCGTGCTGGCCACCCGCCGGGCCCCTACCCGCGGGACGCCGGGGAGCGACGTCTTTGGCCAGGCGATTCCGGCCAAGGACGGCCGGGATGTGAAGCTGCGGGCCGGCAAGGGGACCAGGCTCTCGGACGATGGGCAGTCGGTCCTGGCCACCATGGAGGGGCACGCCGCGGCCAACCAGCAGGGGGAGATCACGGTCTCTCCCATCTTCACCGTGGACGGAGACGTCGACTACCACACCGGCAACATCGACTTCGTGGGCACGGTGATCGTCAGAGGCGATATTATCCAGGGCTTTACGGTGCGGGCTGCTCAGAACGTGGAGGTCCACGGCGGGGTGATGGGCGGCACGGTGGAGGCGGGGGGCGATGTGATCGTCCGCTACGGGATCCTGGGGACCGGCCACGGCCGGGTCACCGCCGGAGGGCGGGTGCAGTGCCGCTTTGTGGAGGGGGCGGAGATCCGGGCCGGCGGCGATGTGACCGTGGTGGATGGGATCCTCAACTCGCACCTCTTTGCCGGGGGCAACGTGATGGTCACCGGCAGCCGCGGCTCGATCATCGGCGGGCAGATCCGGGCCCGGGCTGAGGTGAACGCCAGGTTCATCGGCTCCAGCGCCGGGGTTCCCACCGAGATCCAGGTAGGCCTGGCGCCGGAGGTCCGGGCGGAGCTGGATCAGGTGCGGCACCGGCTGCACCAGGTGGAGGAGCGGCTCTCCCGGGCCTCCCAGACGGTCGCCTTCCTCCGGGAGATGGAGAAGCGGGCGGGAGCGTTTACGCCGACCCAGCAGCAGGCGTTCCAGCAGGCAACCCGGACCCAGCACCTGGCCCGGGCGGACCGGGAGCAGCTGCTGGCCCGGCTGGAGGTCCTGCAGGCGGAGTTCGAGCAGGCAAAGTTGGGACGGATTCGGGCTTCCGAAGTAGCCTATCCAGGTGTTAGAATAGTCATAGGATCCGAGCGGTATCTGGTCCGTGATCCCTCCCACCGTTGCCTCTTCTTCCTCTCGGGGGAAGGGCTGGTGGAGATGGCGCCGCTCTGACGGCGCGGCGGAGTGGGGAGGTGGCACGAGCATGGCGGTCAGGCCTGTTGATTCCCTGACCATGGTCCCCCGGCTGAATGAGGCGGGCCGGATGATTCACCACCACGAGCAGCAGCCTTACGCATTTCAGCACGTGCTTGGCTCCCAGATGCAGGAGAAGGCGCAGCGGGAGAAGAGCCAGGTGCGCGCCAAGGAGCAGGTGGAGCAACCGGGGGTCCAGCGGGACAAGGAGAAGGAGCCCGGCGGAACGGGGCCCCAGGCCCGGGACCGGCGCCGGAAGGCGCCTGAGCCGCCGCCGAAGCCCACCGCCCGCCGCACCGACGGGCGGCTGGATGTCAAGTGCTGACGCATGTCCACCCAGGACCCCGGCCTACCTGTAAGGGGTAAGCCGGGGTCCTTTTCACACCCGGTCCGGGTCCGGTCGGGCTGAGAATGCGAAGCGCAGGGAGGGGTATGGATGGCGGGGTGGCTGACGGAGCAGGAGCTGCTGGAGCAGGTGGGGATCGAGCAGGCTGAGCTGCGCTGGCTGGAGGAGCAGTTCCGGGAGCAGATCCGGTTCCTGCAGCGGCGGGAGGGGGAGGGGCCCCTCCTTTACGCCCCCGACGCCGTGGCGCTGCTGCGGGGGCTGTCGACGATGACCTCACAGGGGGCGACCCCGGAACAGATCAAAGGATGGTTCGGCCTGGCGGCCACACGGCAGGAAAAGGGTTGATGCCGGCGCCCCTTCCAGGCAGAAAACCGTTTGCCAGCACGTCCTGTATGTGCTAAGATATCGGATGGTGTGATTACACACGCCTGAGGACAGGTGCGGCGATGCTGCCCGCTGGGCAGTTCCGCAACCGGGATGAGGCAGGCGGAGGTCTCAAAATCATGCGGAGGTGAGTGTTCCACGTGTCTGTTATCTCCATGAAGCAGCTCCTTGAGGCGGGTGTCCATTTCGGTCACCAGACCCGCCGCTGGAACCCCAAGATGAAGGAGTACATCTTCACCGAGCGGAACGGCATCTACATCATCGACCTGCAGAAGACGGTTCGCATGGTGGACGCCGCTTACAATGCGGTCCGGCAGGCCGCTGCCGACGGCGGCAAGCTCCTGTTCATCGGCACCAAGAAGCAGGCGCAGGATGCGGTTCGGGAAGAGGCGGAGCGCTGCGGCATGTTCTATGTCAACCAGCGCTGGCTGGGCGGCATGCTGACCAACTTTGACACCATCAAGAAGCGTGTCAACCGGCTGGCCCAGCTGGAGGAGATCGAGGGCACCGAGTACTGGACCAAGCTGACCAAGAAGGAGCAGGCACAGCTCCTGAACGAGAAGGAGAAGCTGGAGAAGTACCTCGGCGGCATCAAGGGCATGAAGAGCCTGCCTGACATGGCCTTCGTCATCGATCCGCGCAAGGAGCGGATCGCTGTGCAGGAGCTTCGGAAGCTGGGCATCCCCATCGTCGCGATCGTGGACACCAACTGCGACCCCGACGAGATCGACCACATCATCCCCGGCAACGACGACGCCATCCGCGCTGTCAAGCTCCTGACCGCCAAGATCGCGGACGCCGTGATCGAGGGCCGGCAGGGCGTGGACGCCGCGGCTGCCCCCGAGACCGAGGAGGCTGAGGTCGAGTCCATGGATGGGCTGGACGCCGATGCTGTCATGGAGGCCGAGTAGCCACAGAGGAGCATGAGCGGGGCGGACTCGAGGAAGCCTATCCCACATGATGGGATCGACGCCTTGAACGCCCCGTTTTCGCGCAGGAGTGGACCATATTATGGCGGCGGTTTCTCCAGAGAGAGGGAGCCCGCCCAACAGGGGGTACATTGGATATGGCTGAGATTACCGCGAAGATGGTAGCGGAGCTCCGCGCTCGCACCGGTGCCGGCATGATGGACTGCAAGAAGGCCCTGACCGAGACCGACGGCGACTTCGACAAGGCGGTGGACTGGCTCCGGGAGAAGGGGCTGGCCTCTGCTGCGAAGAAGGCGGGCCGCATCGCCGCCGAGGGCCGGGTCCATGCGGTCGTCCGGGAGGGCGCCCAGCACGGGACGCTGGTGGAGGTCAACTGCGAGACCGACTTCGTCGCCAAGGGCGACCAGTTCAAGGAGCTCTGCGACACCGTGGCCGAGACCATCCTGACCCAGAAGCCCGCCACCGTCGAGGCGCTGAACGAGCAGCTGGGCGACACCGTCAAGCAGGCGATCGCCACCATCGGCGAGAACATCCAGGTCCGCCGCTTCGCCCGGTTTGAGGTCGCCTCCAACGGGCGGGTTCACGCCTATATTCACGGCGACGGCCGGGTGGGCGTGCTGATCGAGCTGGTCACCTCCTCGGCCGAGGCGGCTGATCACGACGAGGTGAAGGGGCTCTGCCACGAGCTGGCCCTGCAGATCGCCTCCATGAAGGCCCGGTACGTCAGCCCGGACCAGGTCCCGGCTGCCGAGATCGAGCATGAGAAGGAGATCCTGCGGGCCCAGGCGATCAACGAGGGCAAGAAGCCCGAGATCGCCGAGAAGATGGTGGCCGGCCGGATCCAGAAGTACTTCAAGGAGGTCTGCCTGCTCGAGCAGGAGTGGGTGAAGGACTCCGCCAAGAGCATCGGCGCCCTGGTGAAGGAGACCGCCGCCAAGATCGGTGCCGAGATCACCGTCAAGCAGTTCGTCCGCTACGAGAAGGGCGAGGGCATCGAGAAGAAGGGCGACGACTTCGCCGCCGAGGTGGCCAAGGCCGCCGGCCTGCAATAACCCAGGGACGAAGGAGGGGCGGGAGGTACAGGTTACCTCCCGCCCGTTTCCCGAGCCGCCGCGAGGGGGAATTTCCCCGGCCCGGCATGAATCACCGCTCGCTCTGGAGGAAACTCTTAGTAGAGCGTAGAAAGCCTCTGAGGTTGTTGCGTGCCCGGAGGTTTGCAGGAGCAGCCCTCTTGTTGACTGGAGGTTGGAGGATGCAGAGACCCAAGTACAGCCGGGTCGTGCTGAAGCTGAGCGGTGAGGCCTTGGCCGGTCCGAACGGGTTTGGACTGGACCCGCAGGTCCTTGACATCATCGCCCGGCAGATCCAGGCGGTGCATGCGCTTGGGGTGGAGGTCGCCATCGTGGTCGGCGCCGGCAACTTCTGGCGGGGGCGTCTCGGTCAGGAGATGGGCATGGACCGTGCCTCCGCCGACTACATGGGCATGCTGGCCACGGTGATGAACTCCCTGGCCCTGCAGGATGCCATCGAGAAGCATAATGTGGGCACCCGGGTGATGACCGCTGTGGAGATGCGGCAGGTGGCCGAGCCCTTCATCCGGCGCCGGGCGATCCGGCACCTGGAGAAGAAGCGGGTGGTCATCTTCGCCGCAGGCACCGGCAACCCGTACTTTACCACCGATACCACCGCAGCCCTGCGTGCCGCCGAGATCGAGGCGGAGGCGATCCTGATGGGCAAGCAGGGGGTTCAGGGCATCTATGATTCGGATCCGCGCAAGAACAAGGACGCTGTGAAGTATCATGAAGTGACCTACCAGGAGGTCCTGGCCAAGGGGCTCCAGGTGATGGACTCCACCGCGACGGCACTCTGTATGGACAACAAGATTCCCATTGTAGTCTTCGACATGATGGGACCGGACTATGTGGTGAAGGTCGTCCTCGGCGAGGACGTGGGTCAGACATATGTCAGGGGGGATAAGGTATGACGAAGCAGATTATTAAGGATGCCGAAGAGCGTATGAAGAAGTCCATCGAGGTCTTCCGCCACGACCTTGCGGGGATGAAGGCGGGCCGGGCTACGCCGGCGCTGCTCGACAAGCTCCGGGTCGACGCTTATGGCTCTCCCGTTCCGGTCAACAACGTGGCCACCATCGAGGTGCCCGACACCCGGACGCTGGTGATCAAGCCCTGGGATCGCTCGATGATCAAGGCGATCGAGAAGGCGATTCTCACCTCCGACCTGGGTCTCAACCCGAACAACGACGGCGTCGTGATCCGGCTGACCATCCCCGCCATGACCGAGGACCGCCGCAAGGAGCTGGTCAAGGTGATCCACAAGCGGACCGAGGAGGAGCGGGTGGCGATTCGGAACATCCGCCGGGACGCCAACGACCAGATCAAGAAGGCCGAGAAGGAGAAGACCATCTCGGAGGATGAGTCCAAGCGGGCGCAGGATGAGATTCAGAAGCTGACCGACAAGTACGTCAAGGAAGCGGACCAGATCATGAACCTCAAAGAGAAGGAGATCATGGAGGTCTAGCCTTGGCGAGCGAGTCATGGCGCTGGGATCTGGTCGGCCTCCCCTGGTCGGAGGCGGAACCAATCCTGCAGGCCAGAGGTCTATCCTATAGAAAGACGGTGACCGCGCCACCCAACCGCCCGATCGGTCTGGGGGAGCTGCGGGTGGTCGCGGAGCGCACGACCCCCGAGGGGCTCTTGCTGGTGTTGGCGTACCGTGAATACCAGCGGTCCTCGCCGCAGTGAGGGCAGCGGCTTGCCCCCGGTGGGTCGCAGGCGGCGCCCTCACGGAGCAGGAGCACCCACGAGAGCAGGGAGGGTTTCGAGGGGCGTGCTAGAGAATCTGCGAAAACTGGTGGGTCTGGAGACGGGCAGGGCCCCGGTCGCAACCGGGAATCAGGAGCCCCCGGGGGCCCGCCATGTGGGGATCATCATGGATGGGAACGGCCGCTGGGCGGTTCAGCGCGGGCTGCCCCGGACGGCCGGCCACCGGGCGGGGGTGGAGGCGCTCCGGGGCGTGGTCAAGGCTGCGCCGGAGCTGGGCATACAGATCCTGACCTGCTACGCCTTCTCCACCGAGAACTGGAAGCGCCCGAAGGACGAGGTCGACACGCTGATGCTCCTGCTGCTGGAGTACTGCCGGCTGGAGGCGGAGACCCTGCACAAGAACGGGGTGCGGATCAACGCCATCGGCCGGATCGAGGAGCTTCCCGCTCCTCAGCAGGAGGAGATCCATCGAGCCATGGCGCTGACCCGGTACAACGACCGGCTGATCCTCAACCTGGCGGTCAACTACGGCGGGCAGGCCGAGCTGGTGGACGCCGTCCGCCAACTGGCCCGCGCCGTGCAGGAGGGCCGGCTCGACCCGGAGGCGATCGACGCCTCGCTGATCGGCTCCCACCTCTACACCGCCGGGCTTCCCGACCCGGATCTGGTGATCCGGACCGCCGGCGAGATGCGCCTCTCCAACTTCCTCCTGTGGCAGGCTGCCTACTCGGAGATCTGGGTGACCGATGTCTACTGGCCCGACTTCAAGCGGGAGCATCTGGAGCAGGCTCTGAGCGATTTCTCCCGCCGGGAGCGACGCTTCGGGGCAGTCTAGCAGCAAAGCAGGTGACGTTTTGCTCGTTCGCATTCTTACGGGCCTTGTGGGCATACCGTTGTTTTTGGGCCTGTTATATCTCGGCAGATGGCCCCTCCTCGTCGTCATGGCGGGGATGGGCCTTATTGGCTTTCACGAGTACTCCCGCATGTGGCGGGCCAAGGGGATCCATGTCAGCCTGCCCCTGGGCGGGCTCGCCACCCTCGCCCTGATGCTCTGGGCAGGGCTCTGGCCCCAGCAGGGGGGCTACCTGGGCGCCATCCTCTCCCTGACCGCCATCGCCCTCCTCTCCTGGGTGCTCTTCCGCTATGAGGAGCGCTCGGTGGTTGACGGGCTGGTCACCCTGGCCGGCGTCCTATACGTAGGCTTTCTGCTCAGCCACCTCCTGCTGCTCCGGGGACTGGGGGAGGGGACCGGCTGGGACCCGGGGCTGAAATGGCTCCTCTTCGGCCTCCTCTGTACCTGGGCCGCAGACACCTTCGCCTACTTCGTCGGGGTGGCCTTTGGCAGGCGGAAGCTGGCCCCCCGGATCTCCCCCGGCAAGTCGGTGGAGGGTGCGGCGGGTGGCGGCCTGGGGGCGGTTGTCGTCGGCCTGCTCTGGGCGCCCCTGATCGGGATCCCTTCCTGGCAGGGAGCGCTGGTCGGACTGGTGATCGCCGGGATCAGCATCCTGGGTGACCTGGCCGAGTCGGCCATGAAGCGGTACGTGGGTGTGAAGGATTCCGGCCGGCTGCTGCCGGGGCACGGTGGGGTACTGGACCGGTTCGACAGTAGCCTGTTCGTCCTCCCGTTCGTCTATTATATTGCAACCTTGGTGTACGGCCTGTCCTAGGGACAGGACCAAGCGGTTGAGGGGGGGCTCCCTAGGTGCTAAGTTTGGTGCACAGGCAATGGCTCTACTCGATCCTCGGACTGGCCGGCTTCCTCCTGGTCTCCTATGTCATCATCATCTACGGTCTTCCCCTGGTGATGCCCTTCGTGGCTGCGCTGCTGATCGCTGAGTTCATCAACCCGCTGGTCAACTGGCTCAGTCACAGGGCCCGGATCCCCCGCACCCTCTCCGTCAGCATCATCCTGGTGATCCTGGTGGGCCTGATCTCGGCGCTGCTGACCGCCGGCATCGGCTACCTGGTGGATGAGATCGAGGCGCTGCTGGCCAACCTGCCGATCCTCTATGCCGGCGGGCTCGACCTCTCGGCCCGGTTCGCCGAGCAGTTCAAGGAGTTGCATGACACCCTCCCCCTGACCATCCAGGAGCAGATCAACAGCAACCTGACCCGCCTGCAGGATCTCCTCTCCGAGTACCTGGACAACCTGGCGGAACTGCTGGGTGTGGTGACCAGCCTGCCGAGCTTCCTGATCAACGTGCTGATCGCCTTCATCGCCACCTTTTTCATCGCCCGGGACCGGCAGGAGATCAACGCCTTCCTGCTCTCGCTCTTCCCGGTGGAGTGGCGGCCTGCCCTGCGGCAGGTGAAGACCCAGGTCTGGTCCAGCGCCATCGGCTGGGGGAAGGCCCAGTTGATGCTGATCCTGCTCACCATGGTCCAGTCGATCATCGGCCTTTCCCTGATCGGGGCCAGCTACGCCGTGCTGGTCGGCATGGCCGTCGGCTTTGTGGATGTGCTGCCCATCCTGGGGCCGGGGGCGATCTTCCTGCCCTGGGCCATCTACTCCTTCCTCTTTGGCAGCAAGGTCTTCGGCGTGAAGCTGCTGATCCTCTATGGGATTGTGACAGGGGTTCGCCAGGTGCTGGAGTCGAAGGTGGTGGGCGATCAGGTCGGTCTGCACCCGCTGGCGGTGCTGCTGGCCATCTACCTGGGCATCACCTTCTTTGGCGCCCTGGGCGTCATCTTCGGGCCGCTGATGGCGATTCTGCTGAAGGCGATGATCACCTCGGGACTGCTGCCCATCTTCCCGGACGAGAGCCGCACCAAACGATAGCCGAGGAGTTCGATCATGAAGAAGGGGATTAGTATCATCGGGTCGACCGGGTCGATTGGTACCCAGGCGCTCGATGTGATCGACCACCTCCCGGAGCGCTTCCGGGTGGTGGGGCTGGCCGGCGGCAGCCGCATCGACCGGCTGGCCGAGCAGGTCCGGCGCTACCGCCCGGAGGTGGTCTCGGTGCCGACCGCCGAGGCGGCGCTGGGGTTGCAGCGGCTCCTGCGGGAGTCCGCGGGAGAGCTGCCGGAGATAGGCTGGGGCGAGGAGGGGCTCCTGCAGGTGGCCACCCACCCCACCGCTCAGCTGCTGCTCACCTCGGTGGTGGGGGCGCTGGGGCTGAAGCCGACCCTGGCGGCCATCGCCGCCGGGAAGGATATCGCCCTGGCCAACAAGGAGACGCTGGTGGCGGCCGGCCACCTGGTGATGGATGCCGCCCGGCGGCACGGCGTCCAGATCATCCCGGTGGACTCCGAGCACTCGGCGCTCTTCCAGTGCCTGGTGGGGGAGGATCCCAGCCGGGTCCGGCGGCTGCTGCTGACCGCCTCGGGCGGCCCCTTCCGGGGCCGGAAAGACCTGATGGGGGTCACGAAGGCGGAGGCGCTGAAGCACCCCCGCTGGGTGATGGGGGCCAAGATCACCATCGACAGCGCCACCCTGATGAACAAGGCGCTGGAGCTGATCGAGGCGCACTGGCTCTTCGGGGTGCCTGTGGAGGCTATTGAGGTGCTGGTCCACCCGCAGTCGATCGTCCACTCCGCCGTGGAGTTTGTGGACGGCAACATCATCGCCCAGCTGGGGCCGACCGATATGCGCCTGCCGATCCAGTACGCCCTCTGCTACCCGGAGCGGACCGACTCCTTCGTGGAGCGGCTCGACCTGACCCGGGTGGCGACGCTCACCTTCGAATCCCCGGATACGGAGACCTTCCCTTCCTTGAACTACGCAAGGCAGGCCGTTACAATGGGTGGGACGATGCCCGCCGTGCTGAATGCGGCCAACGAGGTGGCGGTGCAGCGGTTCCTGGCTGACCAGATCCCCTTCGTGGCGATCTTCCGGATCGTCCACGAGGTGATGTCCCGCCACCAGGTGGTGGGCAAGCCCGATCTGGAGGCGATCCTGGAGGCTGACCGGTGGGCCCGGGAAGCGGCGCAATCGTTGAACAGGTGGTGAGGATGTGACCCTGATCGACTGGCTCTGGGCCATTCCGGTCTTCGGACTGCTGATCTTTATCCACGAGCTGGGCCACTTCGCCGTGGCCAAGTTCTTTGACATCCGGGTGCACGAGTTCGCCCTGGGCTTCGGCCCTGTACTGGTGGGATTCGACCGGGGAGAGACCCGCTACAACCTGCGGGCCATCCCGCTGGGCGGCTTCGTCCGGATGGCCGGCATGGATGAGACCGAGATGGAGGACCCCCGGGGCTTCAACCAGAAGTCGGTCCTGGCCCGCTCGCTGACCATTGCAGCGGGGCCCTTCATGAACTTTGTGCTGGCCTCGCTCCTCTTCTCGGGCTACATCTACCACCTGGGGGTCACCCTTCCCGACCCGGTGCTGGGCGACCTGATGCCGGAGTGCACCGTCCTGGTGGACGGCCAGCCCACGGTGCGCCCCTGCCCGTCGGTCCAGGCCGGGCTGAAGAAGGGGGACCGGGTGCTGTCGGTGGACGGGACCCCGGTGCAGCAGTGGACCGACATTCTGAGCGCCGTGACCACCTCGGAGGGCCGGCCGATGCGCTTCCAGGTGCAGCGGGGCGGCGAGGTGCTCGATCTGACCGTGACGCCGATCTTCCAGGAGGGGCGGTACCTGGTGGGCATCATGCCCTCCACCCAGCGGGGCTCGTTGCTGCGGGCGCTCGCCCAGGGGCCGGAGGCGACGGTCAACTACACCGTGCTGACGATGGCGGCGCTGGTGGACGCCGTGACCGGCCGGACCGAGGTGCCGATCACGGGACCGGTGGGAATCACCCGGGAGATCGCCACCCACGCGGCCCAGGGGCTGGAGAACCTGCTGATGCTGACCGCAGTCCTCTCGGTCAACCTAGCGATCTTTAACCTGCTCCCGATCCCCGCCCTGGACGGCTCCCGCCTGGTCTTCATCCTGGTGGAGAAGGTGCGGGGCAAGCGGATCGATCCGCAGCGGGAGAACATGGTCCACTTCGTCGGCTTCCTGCTCCTGATCGGGCTGATTGTGGTGGTTACCTATGGCGATATCTTCGGCCGGCAATAAGCGACGCGAATAGGGGTAAGAGGGCTATGATACAGCGGAAACCAACCCGCGCGGTCCAGGTAGGCCGCGTTCAGATCGGCGGTGGGGCGCCGATCTCGGTGCAGTCCATGACCAAGTGCGACACCCGGGACGTGGCCGAGGTCCTGCGGCAGATCCGGGAGCTGGAAGAGGCCGGCTGCGACATCGTCCGGGTCGCCGCGCCCACCATGGAGGCGGCGGAAAAGTTCAAGGAGATCCGGGCCGCCTGCAACATCCCCCTGGTGGCCGATGTCCACTTCGACTACCGCATCGCCCTGAAGGTGCTGGAGGCGGGCATCGACAAGCTCCGCATCAACCCGGGCAACATCGGGGCCCGCTGGAAGGTGGAGGAGGTGGTCAAGGCCTGCCGGGAGCGGAACGTCCCCATCCGGATCGGCGTCAACGCCGGTTCGCTGGAGGAGGAGTTCCTGGAGAAGTACGGCTATCCCACCCCCGAGGGGATGGTGGAGTCGGCGCTCAAGCATGTGGCGATCCTGGAGGATCTGAACTTCACCAACACGGTGATCTCGATCAAGGCCTCCAACGTGGAGATGATGATCCGGGCCTACCGGATGCTGGCCGAGAAGGTGGACTACCCGCTCCACGTGGGGGTGACCGAGGCGGGAACCCCCTTCGCCGGGACGATCAAGTCGGCGGTGGGCATCGGCACGGTGCTGGCCGAGGGGATCGGCGACACCATCCGGGTCTCGCTCTCCACCGAGTGCGCCGAGGAGGTCCGGGTGGGCTACGAGATCCTGAAGTCGCTGGGGCTGCGGACCCGGGGCATCAACATCATCTCCTGCCCCTCCTGCGGCCGGGTCCAGATCGACCTGGTCAAGGTGGCCAACGAGGTGGAGAAGCGGCTGCAGCACATCGATGTGCCGCTGAACGTGGCGGTGATGGGCTGCGTGGTCAACGGCCCCGGCGAGGCGGCCGAGGCGGACGTGGCGCTCTTCGGCGGCAAGGGTGTGGGCATGCTCTACATCGGTGGAGAGCAGGTCCGCAAGACCTCCGAGGAGGAGATGGTGGAGTCGCTGGTGGAGCTGGTGGAGAAGAAGGCGGCCGAGATCAAGGCCTCCGGTGAGCAGCGGACCGGCTACGGCCGGCATGGATAGACCCTGGAAGGAGCAAGGCCCCCGCCAGATGGCTGGCAGGGGGCCTTCCCGTTGCTGACCGCAGGGAACTTGAGACCGGTGTGGAAC
>JBMONC010000012.1:11363-22944 GCA_049324875.1 Bacillota bacterium | reverse complement strand
GAGATCATCGAGCGCACCGGCGAGGAGGGGTTCCAGGACCAGAACGTCCAGGCGCTCTTCGAGTCGCTGGAGAAGAAGGGGTCCTACTGACGCAGTGAAGCCCGGAGCCTGTGCAGGCTCCGGGCTTCTCCTCTGGAGGTGGGTGTGGGATTTGAACCCACGGATAACGGTTTTGCAGACCGCCGCGTTACCACTTCGCCAACCCACCATCGGAATTCTCGATGATGGTAGCATGAAAACCTGGCGCCGTCAAGCTGACCTACTCTGTGAGCCGCCGCCAGAGCCGCTGACCGCCGGCGATCAGCCCCACGAAGAGGAGCATGAGGGCGCTGCCCCAGAGGCCCGCCTCACCCGCCGCCGCCAGGTCGCTGCCGAAGTAGGCGTAGGCGAAGAACGCGGGCGCCTGCCCGAGCAGGGCGACCCCCAGAAAGAGCGGCAGGGAGATCCGGCCAATGCCCGCCAGGTAGGAGACCACATCGAAGGAGGCGATGGGGATCAGCCGCCCGAAGAGCGAGAGGACCAGGTAGTGGAGCGGCCCCAGGTGGGCAGCCCGCTCGATCCACCGCTCCCCCAGGCTCCGCCGGACCAGCTCCTGCCCGATCCGCCGGGCCAGCCAGAAGTTGACGGTCGCCCCGAGCATCCCGCCAAGAAGCGAGAGCAGCGTCCCGGTCACCGAGCCGTAGAGCGCCCCCGCAGCCACCGTCACCGGCCAGGAGGGGAGCGGCGAGATCACCGCCTGCAACAGCTGGAGCCCGATCACCACCAGCGGCCCCCACGGGCCGGTGCGGGCCAGCAGCTCGGCCGCCGCCTGGACGCCCCCGCGAAAGAAGGGCCGGAGCGCCGGCCAGACCATCAGGGCCACCGCTCCGACCAGAATCCCACCCACGATCCAGATCACCCTGCGGCTCTGCTTCGTCATGCTGCCTCCTGCGCAGACCCTTGATCAGCGGAAGACCCGGCGGGCTCCCAGATAGCGGGCGGCCCACCACGGGTTCTCCAGCGAGGTCCGGACCACCCCGACCTCCGGGGACTGGGCGTGGACAAACCCGCCCCGGCCGTCGTAGATCCCCACATGGGAGGCTCCCTCCGCATAGGTGGTAAAGAAAACCAGATCCCCCGGCGCCAGGTCGGCCCGCTCCACGGCGATCCCGGCCTCGAACTGCTCAAAGGAGGTGCGGGGCAGATCGACCCCGACCTGGGTGGCCACGTAGAGGAGAAGGCCGCTGCAGTCAAAGCCCGCCTCCGGGCTGGAGCCGCCCCAGGCATAGGCGGTGCCTATCAGCTGCTGCGCCCTGGCCAGCGCCACGTCGCTCCGCCGGCGGGCCGCCTCCCGGCTGACCGCCTCAGAGCGGTCGGCCCCCCCGGCAGCAAGGAAGACCGTGCGGCTCCCGCCGTCCCAGTGGACCTGAAAGCCGAGCTGCTCGGCGAAGAAGCGAAGCGGAATCAGCGTCCGACCCTCCACCAGCTGAACCGGTCTCATCATGGGGACCGGCTGACCGTCGACGTGGGCTGTCGGGCTGCCCACCACCGCCTGCACCTGGATGCCGTCCAGGGCGGCGGTCACGGTCCGGCTCTCCGCCGTCCAGGTGAAGGTGGCCCCCAGCGGCGCCAGCACCGCTCGGACCGGCACCATGGTCACCCCGTCCTCGACCGCGGGCGGGACGTCAAAACTGAGGGGACGGCCGTTCAGCACCACCTGGACCGATTCGGCCATGGCGGTCGCCGGCGTGAGGGAGAGGGCCAGGAAAGCCCCTCCGGCCAGCCAGCGGGCCAGCGCTTTTCGTGTAGATTGCATCGATATCCCCTTTCGCGGTGGACGATACCGTATCATTCGCCCTCCACCCCTGCTCTCCCTGTGTGGGCGCCCTCTTTCGGTATCGCCTCATTATTCTGCTCCGGACGAGGCCGGACCGGACCGGACCACCGCCGCCGTCGGCAGGTAGCGGTCCCGGGAGAGGAGCTCCCGCCTGACCAGCTCCCCGTCCATGAAGAGCAACCGGTAGGCCTCCGAGGTGATGCCCGGGGCGCCGGGGCTGACCGTTACCCGCTGGCCGGGGGCGAGGGATGAATCCTGCACCAGCCGGGTTGGGACCGGCAGGGAGCCGGTGACCCGCGACTGGATCTGCACCGTCTGTCCCGCCGGGAGGTCCCCGTAGAGCCGGATGGTGACCGAACCCCCGCCGGACTCCGTCCTCACCAGGAGATGGCCCGGGGTGGTGTTGCGGATCTTCAGATCCTGGTACCCCTGTGCGACCGCCGCATCCTCCGACGGAGGGATGTAGCTGACCGCCAGCTGGTGCGGGTGCCGCTCCAGGATCTCCATATTCGCCCGGAGCGCCGCCCCGTAGAGGGTGGTCGCAACCTGGCAGACCCCGCCGCCGATCCCCGGGACCAGTTCACCCCCGTGGATCACATAGGCCTCCCGCCACCCGCTCCGGGCGTCGATCGGTCCCACGACGGCGTTGTAGGAGAGGATCTCCCCCGGCTTCAGCATCAGCCCGTCAAGGGCGCGGGCGGCCCGCTCCACATTCTCCGCCCGGGGGATCGCCGGATCGTAGTGGGTGGTCCAGGCGGCGACCAGCCGCCGGATGCCCATCGCCTCTGCGCCGGCGGTGGTCAGGTCGGGCGGCACCGATCTCACCGGCAGCGGCAGGCGGTCGCCCTCCAGGCTCCCAAGCGCCCGCGCCACGGCGGCGGCCTCCACCCGGCGCCCATCCACCGAGGGGATGATCCGGACCGCATCGCCTGCCACCTCCAGGGAGGCCGGCACCGGGGGGCGCTCCAGGGCCGCCCTGACCGGGGCCAGCGCCGCCTCCAGCCGGGCGGTCTCCCAGCTCGCCGGCAGCTCCAACTCCACCATCACCTCCCGCTGCCACCATCCCCGCCGCGCGATGGCCGCCGCCAGCCGGGCCCCGGCCTCCTCCAGGGGCAGGCTCAGCCCGAGCTCGCGCGCCGGATAGGACCAGCGCTGCCCCTCGTACTCCAGCGTCACGGGCCGGGAGAGGGCCTGGTCCGCCCAGCCGGACAGGGCTGCTTTCAGCGCCTCCGGCGCCCGGGTCTCCAGCAGGAGCTCCCCGTTCACCCGGAGCAGGTAGCGGGGAGAGGCGGATGCCAGGCCGGCGAGGCCGAGAATCCCCAGGAGGAGCAGGCCTGCAAGTCCCATCCGCAGCCGCGGGAACAGGGCCGCCCCGGTGCGATCTTCCACCCTGTCAACACCCCCTTTCCAATGAATACGGAGGGAGCGCCGCCGGGGTTTTAGTCGGTGGGAAATATGCCCAGAGAGAAGGATTTCCGGCGGGATCACGGCATATACCCGGCCCGGACCCCTGCTGAGACCCGCAGTGCAGCAGGGGTGGGCCCGGATCTGATCTCAGCTGATGCAGTCCCTGGGGATCTTCACCGCCAGGCGGAGCTCCGCCCCGGCGATCGACCGGTGGGGCGGCTCGACGTAGAGAAGCCTCCCGTCGGGATCGCAGCAGAAGAGCACCAGGTCAGGGGCCTCCTCCAGGGGAGGATAGTCAATGCGGAACCGTCCCCCCGGACCGCTCACCGTCCACCCCAGCCATTCGATGCCCTCGGGCTGCAGCCGTCCAGCCAGCAGGAGCAGGCCGGGGAGCGGCTGGTCGGTCTCCTCGAATGCCACCACCCCTGAGATGGCTCGATTCACCGGAGCCCACCTCCTGTCAAGGAAGTATTGTCTCTGGACCCTGGGAGTGATATCGTCTATAATAAGGGACTGGTACTACTGGGATGTAGCACAAAGGTGCCAGGGCAATGGTTTACAATATCTGGATACCGCAACCCTGCTCGCTGTGGGAGAGATGGCGGGCACGGCGGAAAGAATGAACTCAGGCGCTTGGCCAAAGCGAAGGAGGAGGCATCTCCGTGACTCTCAGGGAACTGCTCATCTGGTGGGCGCTCTTCGGTGTCAGCAACATTCTTCTCGGTGCCTCGGTCGGGATGCTGGTGAAGGGCGGTCCCTTCGCCAAGATGAAGGTGCGGCCCGAACTGGCCACGTTCATCTTTGTCTGCGGCATGACCCTCCTGTTGGTGGCAGGCAAGCAGAACCTGCTGCAGGCGACCATCACCTTCTTCTTCCCCGGCTAGCCGGTGCCGCTTCGTACGTGGGAAAGCAAGAGCCAGAGCATCACTGCTCCGGCTCTTTTTCATTGCCCGCCGCCGCCATGGCCGACAACACCTTTCGACACATGCTGTCGGTTGTTCGGTTCCGGGATTTCTGGAAATAACTGTAGACAAAACGAGACTCGGGGGTTACCATAGGGGACAGAGATCGCTTTGATGCCCCGGACCATGGCCGGGGAAGTAACTCGGTGGGGGGATCCACGTTGCCACTGGCGAAGCTGGAACAGCTTCTAAAGGCAGGCGCCTATCTCCAGGCCCGCAGGGAGGCGGATCGATTGCTCCTGGAGAACGGCCTGTCGGTACAGCAACAGGGGGCGGCTCTGCGCATGGCCTGCCGCGCCTCGCTCTCCTTGGGGGAGTTCTACGCTGCTGCAAAGCTCGGGGAGCGGGCCCTCGAACGGGCCCGGGAAGCCGGGGACACGGAGACCCTGGGCAGGGCACACTTCGATCTGGGGTGCGCCCAGACCAACATCGGCGATACGACCAGCGCCGAGGAGAACCTGACCGCCTTCCTCTCCCTCCTCCCCCAGATGAGCGGGGTGGAGCGCTGGGAGGGGATGGCCCACTACAACCTGTCGATACTCCACCGGCAGCGCAAGCAGTGGCACACCGCCATCCAGACCCTGGAGCGGGCCTCGGCCCTCTTCGAGCGGAACGGCCAGCAGGCGGAGCGGGCCCAGTGCGCCCTCGACCAGGCCTGGTGCTACCTGATGCTCGGAGCCCCCTCCCTCGCTGCCCCCGCCCTGGCCCAGGTCGAGGAGTACCTGGGGCAGCAGGCGGACGACTCCCTCTCGGCGGACCTGATCTGTGCCAAGGCCCTCTACTACCGGCAGGAGGGGGATATTGCCGCCTCCAGCCGGCTCTGCCAGGAGGTCTTTGCCCCTGGCCGTCAGGGGGTCACCTCCCACCACCTGGGGGAGGCTGCCTGGATCATGGGCGAAAACGCCCTCGACCTCGGCCGGATCGAGGAGGCCAACCTCTTCGTGAATATGGCGCTCGACCATGCTGCCCGCGACAATTGGCCCAGCCTGATGAACCTCGCCTGTGACCTGCGGCGGCGCGTTGCGGCCCGAATGGCCGCTGGGGCTTAACCCCAGCGCCCTGACAGCCCCGCGCCTCGGTCATGGCCCGGTTTTCGCTGGGAGCGAAACGACTTTGAGAGGAGTGGCGAATCATGCGGAAGATGCTGGTGGTTCTCCTGGTGCTGGTGAGCGTGAGCGCTCTTGCCACCGCTGTGGCCCATGCTGACGGGAAGACGATGCTGAGCCCCACCTCGAGCAGCCCCTACCGCCTGTATCGCTAAAGACTGGAGCCCCCCGTCGGCCGGGGGGCTCCCGCCATTCTCAGCGCGGCCAGAACAGGTGGCCCAGATAGGCTACAACCGGTATCGCAATCAGGTGCCAGATCCACCAGCCAGCCTTCAGGAACTCAAAGGCGGTCCCATCCGCCGGGTTGTCCTTCACCTTGGTGCCCATCCCTCTTCCTCCCTCCGCAGCAGAGCCAGGCAGCGCTGGTAACCCTCCCGCCGCTAGGATTCTCCCCCCCTCGCTGACCTATTCCAGGGCCCCGTGCGTAAAGTAGGTAGCGGGCCATTCGATCTTTTTCGGCAGCGAGAACGTTTTATCGTATGAAGGGAGGCTGTCGCGATGGACGAACGGGCGATCAAGGGGCGCGCCCTGGAGGAGTTCGCCGGCCACGTCAATCCCATGAAGGCACGCATCTTGGCTCACGCCGGGCTGGATATCATCGAGGCCCGGAGGGAGGGTGTCCGGGTCTGGGACCTGGGCGGGGCGAGCTACATCGACTGTGTCACCTCCGCCGGCTCCTTCAACGTGGGGCGGCGCAACCCGGCAATGGTGCAGGCACTGAAGAAGGCCCTGGAGGAACTGGATCAGGGGAACTTCCTGCTCTGCAGCAAGCCCAAGGCCGATCTGGCCCGCCGGCTGGCCGAGATCACCCCCGGCGACCTGACCTACACCATGTTCGGCGCCTCGGGCGGCGAGGTGGTGGACTTCGCCATCAAGCTGGCGCGGGGTTACACCCGCCGACCACGGATCATCTCGGCGGTAAAGGGATACCACGGCCACACCGGGTTCGCCCTCTCCGCCATCGGGCGGGACGCTTACCAGGAGCCCTTCCGCCCGCTGCTGCCCCACTTTGACCGGGTCCCCTTCGGCGACGCGGCGGCGCTCAGCGCCGCCCTTGACCGGGAGACGGCAGCGGTGATTCTGGAGCCGGTCCAGGGCGAGGGCGGCATAAACCTGCCGCCGCCGGGCTACCTGCAGGCGGTCCGGGCCGCCTGCGACCGGGTGGGCGCCCTGCTGATCCTCGATGAGATCCAGACCGGCTTCGGCCGGACCGGCAGCCTCTTCGCCTGCCAGCAGGAGGGGGTCGTGCCGGACATCATGACCCTGGGCAAGTCGCTGGGCGGCGGGCTCTACCCGATCACCGCGGCGGTCTTCCGCGAGCCGCTGGGCGACTTCCTGGTGGCGAATCCCTTCATTCACCTCTCCACCTTCGGCGGGGCCGACCTGGGCTGTGCCGTGGGCTTGGCGGTGATCGACTACATCATCCGGCACGACCTGCCGGCCCGGGCCCGGGCGATGGGCGAGCTCTTCCTGGCGGGCTTCGACCGGCTGAAGCAGCGGTATCCGCAGATCCTGCAGGAGTACCGGGGGCGCGGGCTGATGCTCGGCCTGCAGTTCACCGACCCGTCGCTGGGTCCCCGCATGAGCTACCAGCTGGCCCGGCACGGGGTGCTGGCGATTTACACCGGCAACGATCCCTCGGTCATGCGGATCCAGCCCCCGCTGATCATCTCGCCGGAAGAGGTCCAGGAGGTGCTGGAGGCGCTGGACCGGTCGATGGCGGCGATCGTGGCGGGGGAGTCGGGCGAGGAGGATCGCCCGGACCGGCGGCCCCGCAGGCGGCCCGCCCGCACGTGAAAGGAGGGTGAGCGCATGGCGACGAGTCAGGAGATCCTGGAGGCGCTGGCCGATTACCAGCTCCAGTGCAACGGGAACGAGCGGCTTCGCCGGATGCAGAAGGACTGGACGAAGCGGCTCCACTTCTATGCCACCGACACCGGCGACTGGTTCACCATGGAGGTGGTCGCCGGCGAGATCACCGCCTTCGCGGCGGGGCAGGCAGGGGTGCCGGACATCGTGGTGCAGGCGACCAGCGAGGACCTCTGCGACATGTTCTGGGGGGACCTGAACCCCTCCCGCAAGTACCTGCGGGGCGAGATCATCGTCAAGGCCTCCCCGGAGGATGTGATGCGGCTGGACGCCATCACCATGATCATCTGGCCGGAGTAAAGGAGGCGGTGAGATGACCACCCTGCGACGGGCGGTGGGGCTCCCCACGGTGATCGCCACCAGCGCCGGCCTTGCCCTGGCCACGGTCTCGCTGACGGCCAACGTCCAGATCGGGCTCAGCCTGCCGGGGGCCTCGGGCTGGCTGGCGATCCTGGCCGCCGGGCTGATCTCGGTCCTGGCCGCCTGGTGCTTCGCCGAACTGGTGGGCCTCTTCCCGACGGCGGCGGGGATCAAGCTCTTCATCGAAAAGGCCTTCGGGGAGAGGGCGGCCCTGATCTGCGCCACCCTCTACGTGGGGATCACGGTGCTGATCGTGGGGAGCGAGGCCTTCATCCTGGCCAGCGTGCTGGCCTACGCCTTCCCGGGGGTGCCCCGGGCGCTCTGGGTCCTGCTCTTTCTTACCGCCATGGCCCTGATCAACATCCGGGGGATCAGCCTCTCCGGCTGGGCCCAGGACCTGACCACCTACCTGATGGTCCTGGTGATCGGGGGGCTCTCGCTCTGGGCGCTCCTCCGGCCCGGCGCCCCGGCGGTGCCGGAGCCCTTCGCCCTGGGGTCGGGCTTCTCCCTCGCCCAGGCCATCGCCCTCGGCATCTTTCTCTACCTGGGCTTCGAATGGGTCACCCCTTTGGCCGAGGAGGTGACCGACATCCGCCTGATCCCCCGGGGGATGCTGGCGGGGCTGGGCCTCCTGGCCCTGGTCTACGGTCTGCTGCACGTGGGGATGACCACCTGGGTGGCGAAGGGGGAGCTGGCCGCCTCCCCGATCCCCCATGTGCTCTTCGGCGAGGCGGCCTTCGGGCGGACCGGCCTGCTGCTGGTCGCCCTGATCTCCACCCTGGCCTCGGTCACCAGCTTTAATGCAGGGCTGATGACCGCCTCCCGCTTCCTCTACGCCATGGCTCGGGACGCCGCCGCCCCCCGGCTCCTGGCCAGGCTCCACCCGGACTGGGCCACGCCCTGGGTCTCGATCCTGTTGCTCTACGGCCTCTCGGCCTCCATGGCGGTCTACGTGCTCTGGAGCGGCTCCTACAAGCTCTTCATCTTCCTGGGGGCGGCGATCGAGTGCATGATCTTCGTGATGATGGCCGCCTCGGTGCTCCGGCTCCGCCGCACCATGCCGGAGGCGGTGCGGGAGTTCCGGGTGCCCGGGGGGAGGCTGGTCCCCTGGGTGGTGGTGATCCTCTACAGCCTGCTCTTCCTGCTGGTCTTCGTGCCGAACCCGGAGCAGCCGGGGGATGCGCCGGCACAGCTGGGGGCGCTGGGGGCCCTGGTGGCCTCCGCCCTGCTGGTCGCCGCCTACGTCCGGTGGGCGGTTCCCGCTCTCCGGGCCCGCCTGACCCGTGAGGGAGGGGCCCGGCGCCGCCGGCGTCCGGGCGCAGGGGCGTAAGAACGCGCGGGAGTCCGGCCCGTCAGTGGGCCGGACTCCGAACTGTGCAGGGGCCGGACACGCCGGTCTGGCTAGACGGCTCAGCCGCCCTGGACGCCCACCTGGATGATCACGGGCACCAGCGGGCTGTCGCCGCAGATGGCCTGCAGCTGGGCCATCGCCCGCTCGTCGCGGGAGACATCATGGTAGGTGAAGCAGACCTGGCGGTCGATCAGGTCCTGGATCGCCTCCACGCAGGCGGGGCAACCCGCCCTGCCATAGACGATCACCCGGGTGCACTCCCGGCTGACCAGCACCGGTGAGCTGGACATGGTCGTTGCGGTCCGCGTCATCTCCATCGCAGATCCCTCCTCCGCCTTGGTGCTCTCCATCGCCTCCAGGTGGGTCGGTGCAGCGGGCTCGTGGTGGCCGGTGGACTCCGCGGCCCCGCCGACCATCGGGAAGTTCATCCGGGGCATGCGCATGGGAGCGTCACTGCGGCGGGGAAGGCCCAGGCCGGGCGGAAGTTCCGGACGCATCGGACATCGCCTCCATCTCACCAATCTCGGCTTGTAATTCCATTATTCTCCATACCGTGCCCCTCCTCCTTTTTCGCTGCGAGAGAGTTGATGGGCGCGCGAAAGGGCCGCCCGTCCCATGGGCGGCCTCGCTCTATCTCTGCTGCAGGATTTCCCAGAGGTGCTCCAGTCCATCCACCAGCCGGGGGGAGGGCCGGTTGAAGAGCCCCTCGTCCATCACGTGGACCCGCCGGTGCCGGACGGCATCCAGTTCCTTCCACCCCTCCCGGCGGTAGACATGGACCGGGTCAGGGCGGCGGGCGCCGGTCCAGGCCAGCAGGATCAGGTCGGGTGCGCGGCGGACCACCTCCAGCGGGTCATCCACCCGCACATTGGCCACCGGGTAATCCGCAAAGATGTTCCGGCAGCCGGCCACCTCGCTTACCTCCGTCAGCCAGTTGCTGCGGCCGGGGGTGTAGATGGGCCGGGGCCACCACTCCCAGTAGAGCCGCCGCTCGGGAGCCCCCCGGGCGGATGATCGGACCCGCTCCACCCGCTCTGTCAGGGCGGAGACCACCCCCTCGGCCCGCCCGGCGACCCCGCAGGCCTCCCCCACCAGCCGGATGTTTGCCCATATCTCACCAAGGGATTGCGGGTCTAAAACGATGTGGGGCAGGCCGCGGGCCACCAGCCCCTCCACGTTCCTCTCCATGCCCGGGACGCTCAGGGAGGCCAGCACCAGGTCGGGCTTGAGCGCCTCGACCCGGTCCAGGTCGATCTGCAGGTCGGGCCCGACCCGGGGGAGGCTCTGGACCGCCGGGGGCCAGTCAGACCAGTCGTCCACCCCCACCAGGTGCTCCATCAGCCCCAGGGCGTGCAGGATCTCGGTGTTGCTCGGTGCCAGGGAGACGATTCGCATCGCCGGGATCACCTCTTCTCTATTATACTGGTGGAAGCACACCCTGGGGGCGGAGTCGGTTTGAAGAAGTACCGTGCGGGCAAGATCAAGCGTGAACACAGCGTCATCGAGCAGCTCTGGCCGGTGCTGGAGCGGATCGCCGCCAGCGACCTGGTCACCAGCATCATCCCGGGACCGATCAGCCCTCTGAACGCCAGGGGGTTCGAGCTGACCTTTCAGCGGTTCACCGAGACCGGTCTCAGGCTGCTGGCCAAGAACGGCTCGGCCATTCAGGAGGTCTATCTGGTGACGCCGGAGAAGGAGGCCGCCCTGCAGTGGCTGGCGGGGGAGGGGCTGGTGGACTGGGAGCCGGAGCCGCCGAAGCGGGCGGGAGCCGGGAGCGGAGCCCGGGCCCCCGGGCCGCTGAGGACGGTGGTCCTGCCCTCCGACATGGCCTGCGAGGTCTGCAAACGCCCGATCCTGGCCGGCTCCCGCGCCGTGCGGATGGGGCGGAAAAACTACTACTACGTGCACACGCGCTGTGCACGGTGAGAGGGTCGGTCGCCATGAAGATCCACCTCACGGATGATGCCCGCTCCTTCCTGGCCGAGCAGAAGGCGACGGCGGTGACGGTTGCAAGCCTGCTCTTCTCCTCCTGCTGCTCGGGCCCGCTCCCGCCCGAGGTGAAGCCCGGTGCTCCGGCCGACACCGAGGGCTTTGTGCCCTATCCCGCAGAGGGGCTGACGGTCTGGTTTGACTCGCTGCTCGACCCGCGGGAGGAGATTGTGATCGATCTGAAGGAGTTCCCCATGTACCGTGAGCTTTTCATCCAGGGGTGGGAATAGCTTCGGGGCCATTGCGCAGACTAGACTCCGAGGTCCGTTCAATACTCCGTGAAAACGGCACAGGAGGTCTGCGTAAGATGGATGCGAACTCCCCGAACACCCCTACGCTGGAGTCCTTTGAGCAGTGGAAGCAATTCCTTTCCGAGCGGGTGAACGAGGCGAAGAACGCCGGCACGTCTGAGTCCGCCATCGTGAACGCCGCTCAGGGCATCGGTTCCTTCCTGGCCAACAAGGTGGACCCCCGGAATCGGGAGCAGCGGCTGCTGAAGGAGCTGTGGGATGCCGGCACCCAGGAGGAGCAGCACGCCCTGGCCAGCATGATCACCAAGATGGTCTCCGACGGGAAGGTGCACTAAAAGAGAAAGGGGGGATGGACGCATCCCCCCTTTCACCTTTCCCCCGCCTCACGGGGGCCCGTCGCCTGTTGTGACGCCATGTCGTCACAACAGGCTCTGCTTTTCTGGGGGTGCGACCCCGGGGCTGCTCGCCCT
>JBMONC010000012.1:0-11263 GCA_049324875.1 Bacillota bacterium | reverse complement strand
CTCGCCCTTCGGGCTTTGCGGCCGACCTCTCGCAGGGATCGGGGCAGGGGTGTCGAAGATGCTACGGGTCCCATTCCGGGCCTTGCCCTGGAGGAGGTCGCAGTACGTACTATGAGCACACCTGTTCTCTTGTTGGCTCGGGGGCTCTCGGAGCGGCTGATTGCTGTTCGGCGGGAGTTGCATAGGCATCCTGAGCTTTCGCTGGAGGAGTTCTGGACGACGGCACGGGTTCGGGAGTGGTTGGCTGAGGCGGGGCTGACGATTCTTCCCCTTGACCTGGAGACCGGGGTGGTGGCGGAGGTGCGCGGGGCGCTGCCGGGGCCGCTGATTGCCCTGCGGGCTGATATCGACGGGCTGCCGGTGCAGGAGGAGACCGGGCTGGAGTTCGCCTCGGAGATCCCCGGCAAGATGCACGCCTGCGGGCACGACTTTCACACGGCGGTCATCCTGGGGGCGGCGCTGATCCTGCAGGGGATGCGGGAGCAGCTCCACGGGACCGTGCGGTTCCTTTTCCAGCCGGCTGAGGAGAACACCCGGGGCGCCAAGCTGCTGATCGCTGCCGGGGCGATGGACGGGGTCCAGGCGGTCTTTGGGCTGCATAACAAGCCGGATGTGCCGGCGGGGCATGTGGGCATCAAGGCGGGGCCGCTGATGGCGGCCGCAGACGCCATTACCATCACGGTGAGCGGCAAGGGCGGCCACGCCGCCATCCCTGATGCCACCGTCGATCCGGTGGTCGCGGGCTCGGCCATTGTCATGGCCCTGCAGACCACCGTCTCCCGGTCGATCTCCCCGCTGGATGCGGCCGTGGTCTCCATCGCCTCCTTCCAGGCGGGGAGCGCCCACAACGTGATCCCTCCCGAGGCGAGGCTGCTGGGCACCGTCCGGACCTTCACGCCGGAGCTTCGGCGACGGATGCGGGAGCTGCTGGGGCGGATCGTCCGGGAGGTGGCGGCCGGCTATGGGGCCTCCGCCGAGGTCGCCTGGACCGAGGGGCCGCCGGCGGTCAGCAATGACCCGGCCCTGGCCGATCTGGTGCGGCGGTCGGCGGCTGCCGTGGACCTGCCGGTGGTGGAGGCGATCCCCACCATGGGCGGCGAGGACTTCGCCGAGTATCAGCAACTCGCCCCCGGCTGCTTCGTCTGGCTGGGGACCGGCACCCCGGAGAATTGGCATCACCCGAAGTTTACGGTGGATGAGGACGTGATCCACCAGGGTGCGGCGCTCTTCGCCCAGGTGGCGGTGGATGCGTTGGAGTCGCTTGACCGCTGGAAGTAAAGGGCACCCACGTTGGCGGAGCCCGCTATGTTCTTCACATAGCGGGCTCAAGTCATGCGGCCATATGCCTGGCGAGGGTGCGCCTCAACCCATCTGCCCCTCCACCCGGATCCTGCCGGCCCCGCCCGGTTCGAAATGGCCAACCTCTGCACAACTGAGGCATCCCGCCTCCCGCAACGCAGCGGCGAAGCGGTCCGCCCGGTCACCGGGCACGGCGATGAGCAGGCCACCCGATGTCTGCGCATCGGCAAGAACGACCCGGGCCGACTCCTCCAGGTCCTCCGGCCAGGTCACCCACTCCTGGAGAAAGCGCAGATTGTTCCGGGTGCCGGTGCTGATCGCCCCGGCTCGGGCCAGCGGGAGCACTTTGGACAGCAGAGGCACACGTGGCGCGGCGATCACGGCGGTGAGCCCGCTGGCCTTCGCCATCTCGTGCAGATGGCCGAGCAGGCCAAACCCGGTCACATCGGTGCAGGCGTTGGCCCCATGGCTGGTCATGACCTCCGCCGCCACCCGGTTCAGGGTGGTCATCACCTGCAGAACCCGCTCTGCCAGCTCCGGGTCTTCGTGCCCCTGATCCATGGCGGTGGTGATGACGCCGCTGCCCAGCGGCTTGGTCAGGAAGAGCCGGTCGCCGGGCCGGGCGCCCGCCTTGGTCACCAGGCGAGCGGGGTGGATCAGCCCGGTGACCGCCATGCCATACTTGGGGGCGTGATCCTCAATGGAATGACCCCCCGCCACGGCCACGCCGGCCTCCGCCGCCTTCTCGGCGCCGCCCCGCATCATCGCCTCCATATAGGCCAGGGGCAGGCTGCGGACCGGAAAACCGATCAGATTCAGGGCAAAGGTGGGGGTCGCTCCCATGGCGTAGATGTCGCTGAGGGCATTGGCCGCGGCCACCTGCCCGAAGGCATAGGGATCATCCACCACCGGGGTGATGTAGTCGACGGTCTGAACCACGGCCACCTCGTCGGACAGGCGGTAGACCACGGCGTCGTCGCCAATCCCCGAGAGGAAGCGCGGGTCAACGACAGGCGGCAGGGTGCGCAGAACCTGCGCGAGATCGGCCTGGCCGATTTTGCAGGCTCAGCCGGAGCCCGGAGAGTAGGCGGTTAGGCGCACGGGAGGCAGGTTCATTGCACGGTGACCTCCTTTGCCCGACGGGGCGTGACAGGCAGGTTATCTTCAAGGGCGGGGAGCATCTTGCGCAGCAGGGCAGCAAAGGCCATCGCCGCCGGTGCCCGCCGGGCGCCCTTGGGAAAGGCCAGCACAAAGTGGCGGGCGATGGGCAGCTCAGGGCCGCTGAGGCTGACCAGCGCCCCCTGCTGAAGCTCCAGAGCCGCCGCATACCCGGAACAGAAGGCGACGCCAATGCCGGCCGCCACCGCCTGCTTGATCGCTTCGGTGCTGCCCAGCTCCCGCAGGATCACGGGGACAGAGCGGGCCGCGAGAAGCTGCTCCACCACCTTGCGGGTATGGGAGCCCTCTTCCCGCACAAAGAGCTTGACGCCGGTGAGGTCCTCCAGCCGGATCGCCGGGCAGGCTGCCAGAGGGTGCGACGGAGCGGCCACCAGCGAAAGCTGGTCGACCAGAAGGGGCTCGGTGATCACCCCGGGCACCGGCTCAAAGGCAGGGAGTACCGCCAGGTCGACCGCCCCTTCATCCACCAGCCGCAGCACCGACCTGGAGTCCCGTACCTCCAACTGGAGGGCGATGCCCGGGTACCGGTCCTGGTAGGCGGCCACCGGTCGGCCCAGCAGATAGTGTCCGGCGGTGGTGCTCGCCCCGATTCGGAGCTGGCCGCTCTCCAGGTCGCGCAGCTCGCCCAGCGCCCGGGACGCATCCTGTGCCATGCGCAGGATGCGTTCTGCGTATTCCAGGAGCCGGTTGCCCGCCTCGGTCAGCGTGGCCCCGCGCCCATGGCGAGCGAACAGCTCCAGCCCAAACTCCCGCTCCAGCGCCTCGATGTGCCGGGAGACCGCCGACTGGCTCAGGGAGAGATCCTCGGCGGCACGGGTGAAGCTCATCAGCTGGGCAACCCGTTGGAATGTCTGCAGGTGATACAGGTCCAAGACCGCATCCCCCCATGCATGTTTCGCATGAATCATTCCGAATTATGCGTTTGTAGTATACCTTTCCCCCATGCTACCCTGCAAGTAGCAGGACCCGAATCTGCATGGAGGGATCGACATGTCCGATGAAAAGGGAACGCTGACGCTCTTTCTCACCGCCACCCCCTTTGGCTCCGAATCGCCTGTCACAGCGCTGAACCTGGCAGAGGCAGCGCTGGATCGGGGGTACCAGGTCAACCTCTTCCTCTCGGCTGATGCGGTCTACGGGGCGAGCGCGGGGCAGAAGGCGGTGGGGCTGCCGCCGGTGGGCGAGCGGCTCGAGGGCCTGATGGCCAAAGGCCTGCGGGTCGACCTCTGCGGCTCCTGCCTGCAACTCAGGGGGCTGCGGAAGGATGCACGGATTGAGGGGCCGCAGCCCAGCTCGCTGAAGAACCTGTTCGGCATGATGGAACAGAGCCGGGCGTTCATCGCCCTGGGCCGCTAGCGCTGAGGAGGAACGATGATGAAACCATCGATCTGTGTGATGATCACCCAGGCTCCCTATGGCACCGTACACGCCGCCGAGGCGGTACGGCACGTCAATGGCGCTCTGACCAACGGCTTTGAGGCGGTGGCAGCGCTGGTGGATGATGGTGTCTGGCTCGCCCTGCGGGGGCAGGAGGCCGGCGGTACCGGCTTTACCAACCTGGGCGCCGCTCAGGCCGAGGCCCTGGCCAACCCGGCGGGCCCGGTGCCCCGGCTGGTCGCGCACGGCCCCAGCCTGCAGATGCGCGGGCTGAGCCCCGCCGACCTGATCGAGGGCGTGGAGATCGTGGACGATGGAGGGCTGGCCGCCGTGGTGGCCGGCTCCGATTACCTGCTGCGGTTCTAGGAGGGGAAGTCAATGAAGCGAATCAGCGTACTTCTGGCCAGTGCCCCCACCTCGCCCTCGGCCCGGCGGGCCTTTCAGCTGATGGAAGATCTGACGGAGCAGGGGCATCTGGTCACCCTCTGCCTCCTGGAGGATGGCGTCTACGCCGCCACCGGCAAGCTGGAGGGCGTGCCCCTCGACCGCTGCGCCGCCGTGCTCGCCCTGACGGAGGACATGAGACTCCGGGGGATCGATGCCGGCAGCCTGCCGGCTGCCGTCCGGCCGGCCTCCTATGGCGAGGTGGTCGATCGGGTGATGACCGGGTCCGACCAGACGCTCGGTGCCTTCTGAGCCCGGCTCCCACAGCCGCCCGCCCTCTACGTGCGGCGCGGCATCCGGCTTGACCCCCTGATTCACGGGGCCGGCCACGACATCAGGTAAACTCCCCATCTTCGCGGCGCCCCGGGTCTGGGCAGCGAAGATGGGGGTTCTTCCTCGGGCACCCGACTCCCACCCGACCAAAAAGGCGGGCCGCCCCCGAGATGGGAGCGGCCCTTGATGAAGCTCTTACAGCAGCCCGCCGAGCCGGCCGCCGATCGCCCTGGCCTCCGCCAGCATCCGGTCGAAGAGCTCCGCCACGGTGGGGACGTCGTTGATCAGACCGATCCCCTGGCCGGCGTAGACAAAGCCCTCCTCCAGATCGCCCTCGACGGCCGCCTTGGCGTTCACCTTGCCGGAGATGAGCGGCAGGAGCTCCTCCAGGGTGGCGCCCTTCGCCTCGGCCTCCAGGACCCGGTTGGCGCCGCCGGTCTTCAAGACCCGAGCCGGCCGGCCGATGGAGCGCTCCATGATCACCGTGTCGGTCTCCTTCGCCTCCAGCAGGAGCTGCTTGTAGGCCGGGTGGGCGACGCACTCCTGCACCGCCACGAAGCGGGTGCCCATCTCAATGCCCTCCGCCCCGAGGGCGAGGGCGGCCACGAGGCCGCGGCCATCCATGATACCGCCGCTGGCCACCACCGGAATCTTGACCGCATCCACCACCCGGGGGACCAGCGCCATGGTGCCGATGTCGTCCCGTCCCAGGTGGCCGCCGCCGTCGAAGCCGACGGCGATCACCGCATCGGCGCCCAGCGCCTCGGCCTTCTGCGCCGCCCGGACGCCGGCCACCAGGATGATCTTCTTCACCCCGCTGACCCGGGCGTCGATGTACTTCATGTAGGGCTCGGGGTTGCCGCCGGTGATGGAGACGATCCGGACGCCCTCCTCCAGCGCCACGTCGATGTACTCCTCCAGCGTCCGATAGCCCATGGCGAAGTTGACCCCGAAGGGCTTCTCGGTCTTCGCCTTCACCTTCCGAATCTCCGCCCGCAGGGCATCGGTGCTGCCCAGGGTGGCGGCTGTGATCTGCCCGAGGCCACCCGCTTCGGACACCGCCGCGCACAGATCGGCAAGGGCCAGGTAGGCCAGCCCGCCCTGAATGATGGGATAGCGAATTGAGAGCGTCTCACAGAGTCGTGTCTGCAGCATGGATCGGCGACCTCCTCTCCAGATGCTCGGTGTTATTCTATTTCGCCCCCCGGGGCATCCTGCTTGCAGGGAGGAACAAAAGCGCTGGTTTCTCCTGCAACAAAGGAGGTGGTGGCATGCCGCCATACAAGCTGGCCCGGCTCTCCGACGAGCAGATGATGATGCTCGAAGCGCTGGAGAACGAGATCGGCGTCACCCTGGTCGCCTACGAACCGGCCTGTGATGGGCTCCGGGACGCGGCGACCCAGCGATTGGACCAGGGCGAGGCCCAGGAGGACCTGATGACCGACGCCCTGCTGGATACCTACCGGACCTACGACCCCCCGGTCTAGTCACCCCCCTGTGTCAAGCAAGGAAAGAGCCCTTCTCCCGCAGGAGAAGGGCCCTGTTTTTTGACAGCAGCAAAGCTCGACCCTCTCGGGCCGCTTTCTAAGTCTAGCTTATCACGCCCGGAAAGAGCAGTCTAGTCTTTTGCGGCGATTCTCCCTAGAGTGGAGATGCCACGTCGCTGCGGTGAAGAAGGAGGCCTGGTATGAGGCTGCGCCCCGTCATCCTCTCCGATCTGGAAGAGTTGGTCGCCCTGAGCGGCCAGATCGACCCGGACCGCCCCGAGAGCCCAGTCCCCTGGCAGAAGGTCGCCAGCGGCGAGCTGGACCACCCGAGCCTGGTCGTCCTCTCCCCCGCCGGCAGGCTGATCGGCTACGGCTGCGCCCGCCCCGAGCCCGGCTACCCCCCTGAGGACGGGGTCTGGCGGCTCACCCTGGGGGTGGCCCCGGCCTGGCGCCGGCAGGGAATCGGCGACCGCCTCTACGCACAGATCCTGGACGAGCTGCGCTCCCGAGGGGTGAAGCGGCTCCGGGCCAGGGCGGTGGCGGATGACAGGGCCAGCCTCTCCTTCCTGGAGGCCCGGGGGCTGCGAACCTACCAGCGGATGCTCCACCTCACCCAGGAGCTGACCGCCCTGCCCGCCCCCTCGATGGCCCCCGTGGAGCGGGTGCGAGCGGCCGGCATCGAGCTGCTCACCCTGCCGGAGGCCCAGGCGACCGACCCCGAGGCGCTGCGGGGGATCTACCAGCTGTACGGCGCTGCCGCAGCCGACATTCCCACCGACCTGCACGCCCCTCCCCCACCCTATGAGGCCTATGTGAAGACGCTCTCCGATCCGCTCCTGCTGCCGGACTGCTTCTTCCTTGCCCGTGCGGGCGGGCGGTACATCGGCACCAGCTACGCCGCCCGGCTCCCCAACCGGCCCGAGGCGCTCGGCCACCGGTTCACCGGAGTGCTGCGGGAGTGCCGGCGGCAGGGGATCGCCCTGGCGCTCAAGACCCTGGTGACGCAGTATGCCCGAACCCATGGCTACCGGCGGGTCACCACCGCCACCCTGGAGCAGAACCGGGGGATGCGGGCGGTCAACGAACAGCTGGGCTTCACCACCACCTACGTGCAGCTCCGGCTGGAGCGGGCGCTCTGAACAGGCGGGCGGGGGTTCCCGGGAGGACCCCCGCCCCTCCGTCACTAGCCGCTGGGATTCGACGTATGATGGGTAGGCCCCACCCGGTGGTCCTTGAACTCCTGCATCCCGCGGATCCGGTCAACCTCTTCCTTGCGGGTCGCCCGCTCCGGGTGGACCGGCTTGAACTTGGCGCCCTCACGCGCCTCGGGCTGCTGCTCGGTCATCACCATCACCCCCTGCCTTCATCATGCCCAGCAGACCGGGGAAATTCGCACCGAGAGAGTGAGGCCGCCGGTTTCACAAGAGGCCTCTGGTCCCCATAGACTGTGCAGGAGAGGAGGTGTTCCGCTTTGAACTGGGGTGGATTCGGCAAGACTCCAGCATGGTCGCCGTTCATCGGGGCGCAGGCTGGTGCCGACGATCTGTTCATCGCCCCCGGCGCTGCGGCCTATCCGGCTGCCAACGCCACCGTATACCGGGTTTACGAATACGCCGTGCCCGTCACCACGGTAGCGACCGTTCCGTCCGCGTACCCAACGACCGCGGGAATCCCTGGCATCGCCGCCTACCCGGCAGGCAAGGGCTTCTGGGGCGTGTAAGCGGCCTGCCTCGCGCCGCATGATAAGACGAGCGGGCCTCCCCCCGGAGGGCCCGCTCGCTTTTCGTGTGGAGGCTATCTCAGGGGCTCCAGGAACCGCCGGCGCCGCTCGAAGCGGGCCACATGGGTATAGCCGGTCTGCAGGGCCAGGGCCCTGGCCTCCGCAAACCCCCAGGCCACCTCCCCCGGGCTGTGGGCATCCGAGGAGATCACCAGCGGCACCCCCCGGCGGCAGCACTCGGCCAGCAGCGCCGGATTCGGGTAGACCTCCTTGACCGGCTTGCGCAGCCCGGCGGTGGAGAGCTCAATCGCCACCCCGGCGGCGGCGATCGCCTCCGCCAGATCCGCATAGAGCCGCCCGAGGTCGTGGGAGGGCCGGTGGCCGAACTTCTTGATCAGGTCGATGTGGGCCAGGATATCAAAGAGGCCGCTGGCGGCCGCCATCCGCTCCAGGGTGAAGAACTTCGCATACAGCTCCGAGATATCCCACTCGGCATACCGGTTGACCCGCGCCGGGTTGTCAAAATCCCACTCGCCGATGAAGTGGACCGAGCCGATCACATAGTCCCACTCGTACGGCTCCAGGATGCGGACCAGTTCCTCCTCCCGGCCGGGAATGAAGTCCGCCTCGATCCCGAGGCGGATGGGAATCTCCCGGTAGCGCTCCCGCAGGCGGAGGACATCGGTCACATACTCCTCCAGCTCCTCCATGCGCATGGCGATCCCGGGATCCCGCCGCTCCTCGGGCAGCCAGTACATCGGGATGTGGTCCGAAAAGCCGATCTCACGCACCCCGGCGGCGATGGCCGCCTCCACATACTCCTCCATGGAGCCGACGGCGTGGCCGCAGCGCACGGTATGGGTATGATAATCCACAAGCTGTTTGAGCATCGAACAACCTCGCCTCCCCGGCCTTGGTTCGCTCTGCAGCCAAGGGACTCCTCCCCCCGACGGTTTTGTGTGAAATTCTTAACGAAATCCCGGGGACCAATGCTCGAAAAGAGCAGGAATTTGGAAGCCGACGGGGAATACCCATGATTCCCTACATTTACACCGAATTCGAGGTGAGCCACATGGGCATTATCCGGCCAATGAACCCGGGTGATTACCCCATTGTCGCACAAATCTCCAACGAAGCAGCCGCCAAGGCGCTGGTGGGGATGCCCACGTGGGAGACGGCCGCCGAGGTGGCCGCGACGGTAGCCAGCCTGCGCCATGCCGAGTTCATCGTGGCGGAGGATGACGCCGGCCGGGTGGTCGGCTTTGCGGGATACGCCCCCACCGAGGATGGCGGGGCGATGCTCTTCGGCCCCCTGGTCACCGTCGGGGGACATGGGATCGGGGCCTGGCTCTCCTCCCGGATTGAGACCATGGCCCGCCACCACGGCGTCACCTACTTCGCCATGCTGATCGGCCTGACCAACCGGCAGGGCGCCGCCTGGGCCGAGTGGCGGGGCTACCAGCTGGACACCGAATTTCCCGAGACCCTCCTCTGCTGGGTCTACCCCGGCGAGTTGAAGCAGGAGCAGGTCTACGGCGGCGGTTCGGTCCGCAAGGCGCTGCCCGAGGACCTGGACCGGGTGGAAGAGCTCTACCGGAACTGCTACCAGGCCGACACCGCCACCCGTGCCGACTGGGCCGGGTGGATCCCATCCACCTGGGTCTTCGAGGAGGATGGCCAGGTCCTGGGGTTGCTGCACATGGATCTGACCACCGCCATGATCCGGCACCTCTGCGTGGAGCAGACCGCCCGGCGGCAGGGCGTGGGCGCCCGCCTGGTGGTGGATGCGATCCAGTCCTTCTGGCGGGAGCGGCCGGCCAAGGTCGGGATCATGCTCTCCCTGGACAATCAGAGCGGCGTCTCCCTGATGCGCCGCCTCGGCTTCCGGCGGGAGATTGCCGTCGCCCGTTGGATGAAGCGAGACGGATAAGGTATTATGACAAGGAGATTCAACCTCTAGGGGGCCCAGGTCTTGATCAAGCTGAAATCCGAGCGGGAGATTGCCATCATGCGGGAGGCGGGGCGGATCGTGGCCGAGTGCCATGCGGCCCTGGCCGAGCGGGTGCAGCCCGGCGTCTCCACCCGCGAACTGGACCGCTTCGTCGAACAGTTCCTCAACGAGCGGGGGGCCACCCCCAGCTTCAAGGGGTACCGGGGCTTCCCCGGCTCCATCTGCGTCTCGGTGGATGATGTGATCTGCCACGGGATCCCCGGCCGCGACCGGCTGCGGGCCGGGCAGGTGGTCACCATCGATATCGGCGCCTACTACAAGGGCTACCATGGGGATTCGGCCTGGACCTACGCCGTCGGTGAGGTCTCCCCGGAGGTCCGCCGTCTGATGGATGTAACCCAGCAGGCGCTCTTCGCCGGCATCGCGGCGGCCCAGCCGGGCAACCGGATCGGGGACATCGGCCACGCCATCCAGAGCCTGGCGGAGTCCCACGGCTACGGGGTGGTCCGGGACTTCATCGGCCACGGGCTGGGGCAGGACCTGCACGAGGCGCCCGAGGTGCCCCACTACGGGACGCCCGGAACCGGCATCGCCCTCCGGCCCGGGATGACCATCGCCATCGAGCCGATGATCACCATGGGCGACTACCAGATGAAGGTCGACCGGGACGGCTGGACCGCCCGGACGGTGGATGGCTCCATCTGTGTCCAGTATGAGCACACCGTGGCCATCACCGAAAACGGGCCTGAGATCCTGACAAAGCTGGACTAGTGTGGCTTGAAACCCCGGAAGGAGCGATCCGCCGGGGTTTCTTCGCGCCTTCCGACCGGTTCCGCTGCAGGCAAGATCGACGCACGCTTCTGAAGAAATGGATGAGAATGCTGAAATGTGCCGAACACGAAACATACAACAAAACCGCAGAAGGGGTGGAAGCCATGAAATCCTCGTTCCTTGCCGGAATCAGGACCAGACTCCTCACAGGGGCTGCGCTGGTCGCCATCTTCCTGCTCGGCGCCACCGCAGGTGTCTGGGGGAGCTCCAACCTCACCTTCTACGCATGTCTGTCCGAGAACGGTCGGCTCTACAACGTCACCACCGATGGCGGAGCCGACCTGCACTGCGTCCCCGGGGATACAGCCGTCTCATGGAATCAGGCAGGTCCGCCCGGGCCCCAGGGACCACAGGGCCCCGCGGGGATCACCCAGGTGACGGCCAGGAGCCGCGGGGTCAACATCCCGCCGAACCTGCTCTCAGATGGATACCCCGTCTTCTGTGAGCCTGGCGAGGTCGTTACGGGCGGTGGCTTCCAGCAGCCGGAGCCGCAGCCCGGGCTGATCATCATGGGGAGCTGGCCGGCCAATCCCGTCGATGGACAGGGGTGGGTGGTGACGGTGAGCAACCCCACCGACCAGACCTATCGGATGCACGTCTGGGCCATGTGTGCCCGGCAGTAACCAGAAGCGATCCTGCCTTGCGATGAACAGGAGCCGCCCCCGTGAGGGCGGCTCCTGTTTCCGTCACCGGGCCCGCTCG
>JBMONC010000011.1:0-1690 GCA_049324875.1 Bacillota bacterium | reverse complement strand
GTCCGGGGCTGGCCCAACTTCCTGCAGTACAACGCCCTCCGGCACCTGACCAACAGCCAGCTCAACCTGGATATCAGCATCCACGTGCAGCCGGTGGACACCGGCGAGGCGCTCCGTCACCTGGATGAGCGGATCCGCACCCTGACCGTGGCCGCCGCCAAGGATGAGTTCGAGGGCTACACCCCCGATCACCGCATCCTGAAGTTCAAGGAGCAGGCGGTCTACTGCCGGGAGCAGTTGGAGCAGGGGCACCAGCGCTGGTTCTACACCGCCATGTACGTGGCCGTCACCGCCGACTCCCTGGAGCAGCTCAACGAGGATGTGCGGACGGTGGAGTCGCTGCTCAACCAGGCCGACATCAAGGCCGCACCGGCCTTCCGGCAGCAGAAGGAGGGGCTCCTGGCCTGCCTCCCCATCGGGTTCGACACCATCCAGGCCTACCGCAACATGCTGACCGACGGCCTGGCCCACCTTTGCCCGCTGGACGCGCAGCAGCTGATGCACCCCTCGGGGATGTACGCCGGCCTCTCCCGGCTCAACAACTCCCTGATCGCCCTGGACTTCTGGGCGCTCAAGAACTACAACCTGGTCCTGCTCGGGGTCCCCGGCTCCGGCAAGACCATGTGGCTCCGCTCCAAGATCCAGCACGTCCACACCATGACCGATGACACCCAGATCATCGGCGACCCGGATGGCGAGATGGACTTCATGGTCCGGGACCTGGGCGGGGCGGTGGTCCGGCTGGGCGGCAGCTCCACGCACCGGATCAACATCATGGACCTGAACCTGGACTGGGACGACGAGCGCTCCGGCTACAAGAAGGGGCGCCCGCTGGACAAGTTCATCCCCCTGCTGACCAGCTGGCTGGAGTACCAGATCGGCACCCCCGGCCAGGACGGCCAGCGGCGGTTTGATCCGGTCCAGAAGGCGCACGTGATGCACGCCATCGTCCGGGCCTACGGCCGGTACGGGATCACCCCCGAGACCCAGTCCGACCTGCTGGAGGGCGGCCGCTACCGGACCCAGGCGATGCCGATCCTGGACGACCTGCAGGAGGAGCTGCGGGCCTTCGAGCCCGGCCTCGCCGAGGCGATGGATCTCTTCCGGTTCGGCCCGATGCAGCTCTTCAACGCCCGGACCAACGTCGACCTGGGCAACGCCAGGCTGATCAGCCTCAACCTGCGGGAGCTGGACCCCGCCACCCGGCAGATGGCGATGCCCTGGATCGTCAACTGGATGTGGGGCCGGGTCGGCCTCAACCGCTACCACAAGCGGAACACCCACCTCTACTTCGAGGAGATCCTCTGGTTCCTCCAGGAGCCCATCGCCGCAGAGTACATCAGCATGATCTGGACCCGGGGCCGGAAGTGGCGCTGCTGCCCGGCCGCCGTCAGCCAGCTGCTGGAGCGGCTCATGTCCACCGATGTGGGCCGGACCATCGTCAAGACCAGCGACCTGAAGGTCCTCTTCGACCAGGGGGAGGCGCTGCCGGAGATGCAGCAGTACTGCCAGCTCTCCGACGCCGAGGCCTCCTTCGTCCGGGGCAGCTCCCCCGGCCAGGGGCTCTACGTCCTGGGCCCCTACCGGCTCCCGTTCCTCCTGGTGCTCTCCGCCCACCAGTACGAGTACTTCACCACCAAGCCCGGTGAGATGAAGGAGTAGCCGCCATGGGACTCTCCAAGGTGATCGG
>JBMONC010000010.1:7057-23462 GCA_049324875.1 Bacillota bacterium | reverse complement strand
GGTGCGATGGCTCCGGACAGGCTGCGGCACTTCCGTTCCGACCAAGGATGCGGCCCCCCTGTAGATGTTCCCAGATGATATTCCCGCACCCCGGTCCCATCCCTGCGGGGTTGCCGGAGAAAAGAAGCGCCCCGCTGCCTGTGCAGCGGGGCGGCGCTGCACAGGCAGCGGGGCGAGGGCGGTCAGCTGGCCTTGGGATCGATCCGGACCCGGTCGGCCACCATGGCGATGAACTCGGAGTTGGTGGGCTTGCCCCGCTCCCGGTTGACGGTGTGGCCGAAGAGGTTCTGCAGCATCTCCTGGTTGCCACGGCTCCAGGCGACCTCGATGGCGTGGCGGATGGCCCGCTCCACCCGGCTGGGGGTTGTGCCGTGGTTGCGGGCGATGGTCGGGTAGAGCTCCTTGGTGATCGAGCCGAGCAGCTCTACCCGGTTGACCACCAGGAGGATCGCCTCCCGGAGGTAGCGGTACCCCTTGATGTGCGGCGGAATTCCGATCTCCTGGATGATGGTGGTCACATCGTTGTCCAGGTTGCGGTTGCGCAGCGGCAGCACCACGCCCGGCCGTCCCTGAGTGACGCTGGGGGCGGGGGCCGGGGTGGGCGGGGCCGGCGAGAGGCCCGCCAGCTGTCGGATGCGGGTGCCGAGCACATCCAGGCTGAAGGGCTTCAGCACGTAGTAGTCGGCGCCCATCTCCAGCACCTTCTGGGTGATGTTCTCCTGCCCGAAGGCGGTCAGCATGATGATCTTCGGCCGCTTGGGCAGATCGATCATCCGGGTGAGCTGCTCCAGCACCCCGATGCCATCCAGGTGCGGCATGATAATATCAAGGATCAGCACATCGGGCAGGTGGTTTTTGATTGCCTCCAGCACCTCCACGCCCTGGTGTGCCAGGCCTACCAGCTCCATGTCGGGCTGCGCCTCGACGTACTCCCGCAGGAGGTCACAGAACTCACGGTTGTCGTCGCCGATCAAGACGCGTATCCTGTTCGAGAACACCAATCGCTTCCCCCCATCAGGCCCGTCGCGGCCGGCCTCTGCCAGTGCCGCCCCGCACGGACCGATTCTCTCACAGCGAAGTAGGCACCCGGCAGCGGGCTCATGCAGAATGTGGGACGGGAGGGGGTCGGCGCTACTGTTTCGATTCCCCGAAGGAAATCTCCTGCCAGGCGTCCGCCAACCCTCCACCTATTTTCCAGCAACTCCCATTCTACCGACCCGCCCAAGCGCTGTCAACCGCTTCCAGGGTAGATAATCCCTTGAGGAGTATACAGGAGGTCTCGTTACCAAAACGTTACCGGAACATAACAAGCCCCCGGGAAGGAGCACTTCCCGAAGGCTGGTCCCACTCTTATTCGACTTCAGCAGGCCGGCTTCCTGCAACATCCACTCGATAAGCACCCCATACCCGCGGGTGGGGTCGTTGACAAAGACGTGGGTAACGGCGCCTACGATCTTGCCGTCCTGGATGATGGGGCTGCCGGACATCCCCTGGACGATCCCCCCCGCCTCCTGGAGGAGCCGGGGATCGGTCACCCTGACGATCATGTTCTTGCCCTCGGCGGTCGGCTGGCGCATCACACGGAGGATCTCGACCTGAAACCGCTCGATCTTCTGACCGGAGAGCACGGTGAGGATCTCAGCCGGACCCTCCCTGACCTGGCTGGCCATGGCAGCAGGGATCGGCTCGGGGTAGAGCGGCTGGGCGGGGGAGCCGGAGATGGTGCCAAAGATGCCGAACCGGGTGTTCTTCTCGATGACGCCCATCCGGGCATCGGATCCCATGCTGCTCCCGATTTTCTCACCGGGGGCGGACCTTTTTCCTCGCTGGATCTTGATCACTTCGGCACTGGAGATGTGGCCGGTTGCGAACTCGATCGCCTGGCTGGTCTCCCCGTCGGCGATCACGTGACCCAGGGCGCCGTACTTGCCGCTGACCGGATCATAGAAGGTGAGCGTGCCGATGCCCGAGGCGCCGTCGCGGATGTAGAGGCCGACCCGCCACCGGTTGGAGTCCCGCTCTCGGACCGGGGAGACCAGCCGCTCCACCAGTTTGCCCTGCCGTCGGACCACGACGGGTACGGGCTTGCCGCTCCGGCCCGCCGCCTCGAACAGGATGGCGGCGTGATCCTCGCCGTTGACCGGATGGCCATCGATCTCCACGATGGCATCCCCCAGCTGGATCCCCGCATCCTTGCCCGGATGCCGCAGACTGCCCAGCTGGTCCCGGACGGCGGCGTAGCCGACCACCATCACCCCGCGGCTCTTCAGCTGCACGCCGATGGAGTGGCCGCCGGGGATTACCCGGACGGGCGGAACCACATCCACCGTCATGCGCCGGATCGGAATCAGCCCGAAGAGCTTGAAGTCCACGGTGTACTGCCCTGTCTGCAGGGCGGCGATGCTGAACGGTGCTCCCGGCACCAACCGCCTGCTCCACCCGAGATCCGTCCCATCCAGGGAGAGCCCGCCGGTGGTGTTGGCCTGAACGGTGGTGCCCAGGGGGATTCCGAGAGCAAGATCCTGCGCCTGACCCAGGGGGAGCCGAACATGGTCGGGAAAGGCGATGAAGTTGCGAAACTGGGGTGTCGCGCAGAGGGTGAGGATCAGGACGACCAGCAGAAGGCCGGCGGCCTTCCGCCACTTCTCCCGGGCTGACATCGGGGCGTCCCTCCCTAAATCATCTCCTCCCGGGAGGGCGCTTCCTCCGTTCTCATCTCTCTCTAGAAAATCAGGGTGCGGCGTGGGTCCGCCGCTTTCGTACTGCTTAGCCTCCCCGCTCGGCGGGGCGATTATGCCACCTGGATCCGGCGGTTTCGCCCGGCGATCGGTTGGCCGACGGGAGTACAGGGAAGGTGGCAGGGATTCGCCTTCGAGTGACGAAAGAACTTGTCGGACGGTGACCCCGAGGACACAAGGAGGCATCCGCTTCATGAAGTTTGGGGCGACGCTGGGCAAGTGGCTGGACATGCCTGTCGGCGGAACCAAAGCTACCTGGCGACGATTCTGGTCCGATACAGGCCTGGCCTATCTCTACCTCCTCCCCACCCTCGTGATTCTGGGGACGTTCAACATCTACCCGGTTATCCGCGCCTTCGTGATCAGCCTCTACGACTACCGCCTCCGCACTCAGGAGTACATTGGCCTGGCCAACTACAGGGAGCTCTTCACCGATCCGCAGTTCTGGACGGCGGTGAAGAACACCATGATCTTCGTGGCCGGGACGGTCCCGATTGAGATCATCCTCGCCCTGGGCGTGGCGCTGCTGCTCAACCGCCCGCTGCGGGGAAGGGCCTTCTACCGCCTTGCCTTCTTCGTGCCCTACGTCACCACCGTCGTGGCCATTGCGATGGTCTGGCTCTGGATCTACCACGACCAGTGGGGGCTGCTCAACCACATCCTGGGCTGGTTCGGGGTCACGCCCCAGAAGTGGCTGCTCGATCCGAAGTGGACCATGTTCACCATCATCCTCATGTCGATCTGGAAGTCGCTCGGCTACACGGTGGTCATCTTCCTGGCCGGGCTTCAGAACATGGACCGGGAGCTGTACAACGCCGCCAAGGTGGACGGCGCCAACGACCGGCAGGTCTTCTGGCACGTCACCTGGCCGCTGCTCACCCCCACCACCTTCTTCGTCTCCATCACCTCGATCATCGGCGCCTTCAAGGTCTTTACGGAGATCTTCGTCCTCTACGGCGGCAAGCCGGGTCCGCTCCGGGTCGCCACCACCATCGTCTTCTACATTTACGAGAAGGCCTGGGATGACTACCGGATGGGCTATGCCTCGGCAGCCGCCTACGCCCTCTTCTTCCTGGTCCTGGCGGTCACCATCATCCAGCTCTGGTACGCGCGCCGGCGCGTCCACTACTCGTAAAGGGGGGGCCGGCGATGCAGCACCCTGTTTCGGCGAAGGCTCCGCTCTCCAAGCGGTACTGGACCTGGGTGGCCCATCTGATCCTCTCCTTCGGATCGGTCATCATGATCCTGCCCTTCTTCTGGATGCTCTCCACCTCGCTGAAGACCTACAACGAGACGCTGGCCATGCCCATCAAGTGGCTGCCCTCCGTCCCGCAGTGGCACAACTACATCGAGGCATGGAACTCCCAGGCCCTGTTTGGCCGTTACTTTGCCAACAGCTTCTTCGTCACCATCGTCACGGTGGTGGTGGAGGTCCTGCTCTCGATCCTGGCCGCCTACGCCTTCAGCCGGATGAACTTCCTGGGCAAGAACGTCCTCTTCCTCCTGCTCCTCAGCACGATGATGATCCCGGGCGAGGTCCTCCTGGTGCCCAACTTCATCACCCTGACCGAGCTGAAGTGGATCAATACTTACTATGCCCTGATCGTGCCCTGGGTCGTCTCGGTCTTCGCCGTCTTCCTGCTCCGGCAGCACTTCCTGCAGATCCCCACCGAGCTGCAGGAGGCAGCCTACCTGGACGGTGCGGGGCACACCCGGTTCATGCTCCAGGTGATGGTCCCCCTCTCCCGGCCGCCGATTGCCACCATTGCCCTGCTGAAGTTCATCGGCTCCTGGAACGCCTTCCTCTGGCCGCTGATCGTGACCAACTCCCCCGAGATGCGAACCGTCCCGGTCGGGTTGACCGCCCTGATGCAGGATGAGGGACCGCAGTACCACCTGCTGATGGCCGCCGCCACCCTGGCGCTGATCCCGGTGCTGGGCGTCTTCCTGGCGGCGCAGAAGCAGTTCCTCGAATCGGTGGCCAAGAGCGGACTCAAGGGCTAGAAGGGCTTCACGCGCCCTTCACCTGTCCATAACGGATCTTCATAGATTCCGTTGCTAAAAAGCCCTTGCGGTTTCCGTAAGAAAGTGGCACGATAGCGGGGGGACACCCCTATACACACAGGTAGGAGGAGACAAGGAGATGCTTAGCATCCGCAAGGGTCTGGCGTTGATCCTGGCTGCAACCATGCTCGTCGTAGCGGGCTGCGGCGGCTCCAGCACCGGGAAGACGGAGGAGCAGAAGCCGGCTGAGGCTCCGAAGGCGGAGGCCAAGAAGGATCCGGTCAAGATCCAGTTCTGGCACGGCATGGCAGACGACTCTGCCCACGGCAAGGTTCTGGCCCAGCTGATCAAGGAGTTCAACGAGTCCCAGAAGGATGTCATCGTCGAGGCCACCTACCAGGGCTCTTACGGCGACCTGGAGAAGAAGCTCTTCGCTGCGCTCCAGGCCAACACCCCGCCCCATGTGGTCCAGAACACCGACTCCATGCTGATCAAGCTGGTGGATGAGAAGGCCGTCCAGGCCATCGACTCCTACGTCCCCGCCAGCGAGCGGGCCGACTACGGCAAGGGCCTGCTGGACGCCCAGACCTTCGGCGACAAGCTCTACGCCCTCCCGTTCAACAAGTCGATGATCGTCCTGATCTACGACAAGACCCTGGTGAAGAACCCGCCCAAGAACTGGGAGGAGTTCAAGAGCCTCGCCAAGGAGCTCACGATCAAGGACAAGCGGTACGGCACCGCCATCGAGGCCAACGTCTACACCTTCGGCACCCACTTCGCCATGACCAACGGCCAGTGGATGAACAAGGAGCGGACCCAGGTGCTCTTCAACAGCCCCGAGGGCGTTGAGGCGCTCACCTACATCGTCGACATGATCAAGGAAGGCATCGCCATCCAGCTGAAGCCGAAGGAGTACCAGTCCAACTACTTCAACGAGGGCCGGGCGGCGATGATCGCCACCACCTCCGCCTCCTTCGCCTACATCAAGCCCGCCTCCGGCAACGAGTGGGGCGTCGCTCCGCTCTACAGCCACAAGGCGAACGGCGTGCCGCTCTCCGGCGCCAACGTCGCCATGGTCTCCGGCCTGAAGAAGGAAGAGGCCGATGCCGCTGCCAAGTTCATGCTCTGGCTGACCGGCAAGGACGCCACCCTGAAGTGGGCCATGGGCAAGACCGGCTACATGCCCGTCCGGAAGTCCGCCGTCGCGACCGCTGAGTGGAAGAGCTTCATCAAGGAGAACCCGATCTACGGGGTCTTCGGTGAGCAGATGGACCGGGGCGTCACCCAGCCCAACCATCCGAAGTGGGCCGCCATCCAGAAGGAGATCACCACCGCCGTTGAGAAGGCGATCCTGGGCCAGGCTGACCCGAAGACGGCCCTCGACGAGGCCGCTAAGAAGGCCAACGATATCCTCGCTGGCAAGTAGGGCTTATGCAAGACGGGCCGCACGCCCTCGGGCGTGCGGCCTCTTCTATCTCAGATCAAGCAGACGGAGGGACCCCATTGAACGCTACCCCACGCATCACCTTCCACGGTGGCATCGGTACCATCGGCGGCACGAAGATCATCATTGAGGAGGGTGGCCACCGGGTCCTCTTTGACTTCGGGCTGAGCTACGCCCCCGGCGGCGACTTCTGGGGCGGCAGGCTCCAGCCGCGCTCGGGCGCAGCCGGTCTCCGGGACTACGTGGCCCTGGGCTACATGCCACTGCTGGATGGGCTGTACCGCACCGGCGAAGCGGAAGCGCTGGAGTTGGAGCCCGCCACGGGCGGGACGACGCAGGTATTCATCTCCCACCTCCACCTGGACCACATGGCGGTTGTCCACTTCCTGGCCGACGAGCTGCCGGTCTGGATGCACCGGGACTCCCTGGCCCTCTTCCGGGCGGTGGCGGAGACTGGGGAGCAGCCGGCGGTGCCCGCGGGCGCCCGGGGCTTCCACTGGGGAGAGGTGATCGAGGTCGGGCCGATCAAGGTCACCCCGGTCGCCGTCGACCACGATATTCCGGGCGCTTCCGCCCTCCTGATCGAGACCTCGGCGGGGACGGTGGTCTACACGGGGGACCTGCGGCTGCACGGCCCCGAGCCGGCGGTCACCGAGCGGTTCATGGAGCTGGCCCGGGCGGTCCGGCCCAAGATCCTGCTGATCGAGGGCACCCGGCTCGGGGAGGAGCCCGGCGCCCCGGACCGGCCGCCTTCGCTCTCGGAGAACGAGGTGCCGGGGCGGGTGCTGGAGCACCTGCAGGACCGGTCAGGCCTGGCCCTGATCACCTTCTACCCCCGCAACACCCTCCGGATCAGCCGGATCGCAGAGACGGTGGGACAGGTGGGCCGGAAGCTGGTGCTCTCCGCCGAGGTGGCGCACATCTGGGAGGCGATGGGAGGCGACCTGCGCCAGGTGGCCCTCTACCGGCGCCACCGGGATGCGGAGGCGCTGGCCCGGAGGACGGCGCCGGAGTGGCTCGCCCGCCTGATGGCCTCCGGCGTGGAGCTGCTGGATGCCGGCGCCGTACGGCAGAGGCCGGAGGCCTACCTCCTGCAGCTTCCCTTCGCCGACCTCAATGAGCTGGTCGACCTGCAGCCACCGGCCGGGTCGGTCTTCATCCACTCCAACGGGGAACCGCTGGGGCGGTTTGACCCCATGTTCGACCTCTTCACCCGCTGGCTCGACCGCTTCGGTGTGGAGCTGCTCTTCGCCCCCTCCACCGGCCACGCCTCGCCGGCCGACCTGCACCGGATCGTGGAGGAGATCCAGCCCCAGGTGCTGATGCCGATCCACTCCCGGGCCCCCGAGCTGCTGGAGCCCGCCGGGATCCGCCGGGTCCTGCCGGAGTTGGGCGCCAGTTACGCCATCGACACAGGGGAGCGGCTGGGGTAGACCGGCGATCGCACGGAAGGGGACGGCGCCTGTGGCGCCGTCCCCGACGTTTCTGGTTATCTCCGCCACGGATTCCCCTGAAAATGACGGCCACGGATTACACGGATTACACGGATGAAGACATGAAAACTTACAATGATGGGGTTCGTGCCCTTTTCATCAGGGGTGCTGGTGCGAAGCACCGCACCATGGTGGTTACACGGATGAAGACAGAACATGGACAATGATGGGGTTCGTACCCTTTTCATGGGTGGTGCTGGTGCGAAGCACCGCACCATGGTGGTTACACGGATTACACGGATAAATACATAAACTAAAGAATACAGGGATGTGTTTCCTTGTCATAGTTGGTGCCGGTGCGAAGCACCGCACCATGATGGTTACAAGGAACAGAAAAGGGACAACGATGGGGTTGGTACCCTTTTCATCGACGGTCGGGGTCGAAGCACCGCGTATGAAAATGGCTACACCCCATTCTTTATTATGTTTTTGTTTCTAAATCCGTGTAATCCGTGTAATCCGTGGCAAAAAAGAACGCCTGACTATCCCCTGCGCAGTTCCTGCTTGAGGCTGGTGGCGCGGCGGAGCATGTCCCGGGCCGCCTCCATGGTGTAGCTGGAGACCTCGGCCCCGCCGATCATGCGGGCGATCTCTTCGGCCCGCCCCTCCTCGTCCAGGGGGACGACCCGGGTAGTGGTCCGGCCCCCCTCCACCTGCTTGGTGATCAGGAAGTGGGTGTCGGCCATGGAGGCGACCTGGGGCAGGTGGGTGACACAGAGCACCTGCCGGTCCCCGGCGATGCGGGCCAACTTCTCCCCCACCGCCTGGGCGGCCCGGCCGGAGATGCCGGTATCCACCTCGTCGAAGACCAGGCTGGGGACGCCGTCGACCCTGGCCAGGATCACCTTGAGCGCCAGCATGATCCGGCTCATCTCGCCGCCGGAGACGATCTTGGCCAGCGGCTTCAGCGGCTCGCCGGGGTTGGGGGAGAAGCGGAACTCCACCCGGTCCCAGCCGCGGGGGGTGACCGCCTGGTAGCTGGGCTGCTCGGGCGCCTCCACCGCCACCTCGAAGCGGGCGGCCGGCATCCCCAGGTCGGCCAGCTCCCGGGAGACCCGCTCGCTCAGCTGGGCAGCCGCCTGCCGCCGGGACTGGGTCAGGGCGGCGGCCAGCTCCTCGGCCCGCCGGCCCAGCTCCGCCTCCTGCGCCCGCAGCTCCTCGATCAGGTCCTGGCTCCGCTCCAGCCGCTCCAGCTCCTGCTGAACCTGCGCCAGGTAGGCCAGCATCTCCTCCACCGAGTCGCCGTACTTCCGCTTCAGGGTGGAGATCTGGTCCAGGCGGCTCTCGACCCGGGCCAGCCGCCCGGGGTCGTCGTCGATCCGGTCCCGGTAGCCGGCCAGCAGGTGGCTGGCCTCCTGGACGTGGACCAGGGCGGAGTTGACCATCTCCACCGCCTCGGCCAGGGAGGGATCGTGGCGGAGCACATCCTCCAGGTCCGACTTGACCCGCCCCAGCAGGTCGATGGCGGAGAGCTGCCGGTTGCCGCCCTCGTAGAGCGCCCCATAGGCCTGGCTGGCCGTCAGCTTCAGCTTCTCGGCGTGGGCCAGCACCTGCCGCTCCGCCTCCAGCTCCTCCTCCTCGCCGGGCTGGAGCTTGGCGGCGGTAAGCTCGTCCACCTGGAAGCGGAGCAGGTCCTCCCGGCGGGCCCGGTCCTTCTCATCGCCCAGCAGCTCCTGCATCTCGCGCTGCACCCGGTGCAGCTCCCGCACCACCTCGGCGATGCGGAGGCGCATGTCGGAGAGGTCCAGCCCGGCATAGCGGTCCAGCAGCTCCAGCGGCTTCTCCTCCTGCTGGAGGAGCGAGCCGCCATACTGGTCCAGCAGGTCCAGGTGCTTTTCCGCCTGCAGCAGCGACTGGTGCTCATGCTGTCCGTGCAGGTCGATCAGCCCCTGGGTCGCCTCCCGGAGCATTCCGGCGGTGGCGGTCCGCCCGTTGATCCGGATCTGTCCCCGCCCGCTCCGGCTGATCTCCCGCCGGATGACCAGCAGGTTCTCCTCATCGACCTCGATGCCCATCTCCCGCAGCTGGGCGATGGACGCCTCCAGCCCGGCCAGGTCGAAGACCGCCTCCACCGTCGCCTTCTCCTGACCGGCCCGGACCACATCGGCGGAGGTCCGGCCCCCGATCACCGCCTGGACGGCATCCAGGATGATCGACTTGCCGGCACCGGTCTCGCCGGTCAAGACATTCAGGCCCCCAGCAAACTGGAGGCGGACGCGCTCAATCAGGGCAAACTGCTCGATCGCAATCTCGACGAGCACGCGGGACCCTCCTCGTTAACGCATCAGGCCCTTGATCCGCTCGGCAACCTCCGGCGTCTTCTCCACGGGGCGGACCACCACCAGCACGGTGTCATCGCCGGCCACCGAGCCGATGATCTCCGGCCAGCCGAGATGGTCGATGGCGGAGCCGACCCCCGGGGCCGTGCCGGAGAGCGACTTGACCAGGATCAGGTTCAGACTCCAGTCGACGCCCAGCACCGACTCCTGGAAGATGCGCCGCCGCTTGTCCCAGGAGCCCGAAGGGGCCTCCTCCGGCATGGCGTACCGGTAGCGCCCATCGCCGGTGGGCACCTTGTTCAGCTGCAGCTCCTTGATGTCGCGGGAGACCGTGGCCTGGGTCACAGGGATCCCGTGACGTCCAAGCGCTTCGGCAAGGTCCTCCTGGGTCTCGATCACATGGTGCTTGATCAGCTCAAGGATTTTGGCCTGGCGTCGAGCCTTCACGTCGATCTCACCTCGTGCACAGTCTGCATCGGGTCTGCGTCGATCCACACCCCGAGAGAGTTCGGCGTTTCACAGGCCGACTCCTGCATAAATACCCGCAGGAGTGTATATACACGGCTGAATAGCGACGATGCCGCGGCTACCGCCCCGGATCGGCCAGCTTCTGCCGGAGGACATCGTAGAAGCGGTAGCTGTGGCGGCGGACCAGCCGGGCGACGTAGGGCGCCCGCTTGACGTGAACCACGTCGCCGGAGTGGAGCGGGAACGGGTCGGAGCCGTCGGCGGAGAGACCCACTTCGCCGGGGCTCTCCAGGATGGTGACGGAGATCTCCTCCCCGCCGCCCACCACGATGGAGCGGGAGTTGATGGTATGCGGGCAGATGGGGGTGACCAGCAGGCAGTCGACGGTGGGCTCCACGATCGGACCGCCGGCGGAGAGCGAGTAGGCGGTGGAGCCGGTGGGGGTGGCAACGATCACGCCGTCCGCCGGGTAGCGGGCCACCCGGGTCTCCCCGACCGAGACGCCCAGCTGGACCAGCCGGGCCCGGGGCCCCTTGGAGATGACGGCGTCGTTCAGGGCGGTCACCTCCAGCAGGCACCTGCCCTGCCGTTCGACCCGGGCGGCGACCATCATCCGTTCCTCGATCAGGTAGTCCCGGGCAAGGAAGCGGTCCAGGTTCTCGAAGATCTCGCCATTCTCCACCTCGGTGAGGAAGCCGAGGTGGCCGGTGTTGATGCCGAGCACCGGCACGCCGTAGGGCGCCACCATCTTCACCGCCCGGATCAGGGTGCCGTCGCCCCCCAGCACGATCAGCAGCTCCGCCTCGCCCCAGCTCTTGCCGGCGGGCAGGGCCAGATCGACCCGGTTCAGCCGCACCGCGCCCTCGTGGTGGATGGCCGGCTGGATCCCCCGGCCCTCCAGCCAGGTGACGATCGCCTGCCCTGCCTCTACGGCCAGCGGTTTGTCGGTGTTGATTACGAGCGCCACTTTTCGCATGGCCTGAGTCCTCCTCTTTCCTATCGGCGCTGGCAGAGATACCGGTTTAGTATTCGCTTTCACCCTTCCATTCCCTGCGCCGGGGGGAGATTCCGACCACGGCTGCATAGAATGGCGCCGTACCCCCCTGTCGAACCGTCAGCCAGGAGAGGAGGATCTCCGGTGCAAGGATTCCCCAGCGTGTCCGCCCAGCAGGCGGGCCGTCCCAACTGGTCAGGCTGGGCGGCGACCTCGCCGAGCCTGGGAAACATCGCTCCGGGCAGCGCCGGTGCATACCCGGCCGGGCCAGGTACATACGCCGGCGGCGGCCTGCCCAATGGTGGTCCGCCCCCCATCGCTCCCATGCCGGGGCCCACGTCCCTTGGGCCGGGCGCGGTGCAGGGCAGCATGGGCACGGGCGTGGCGGGGGTTGGGATCAACCCGGTCTCGGCCGTCACCCCGCCGGCGGCCAGCGGCGGGCCCCACCCGCTGCCCTCCATCCCCCCCGCTCCGCTGCCCCAGGGCTTCCCCAACCCCTTCGAGCTCCAGCAGATCAGCCCTCAGGCCGCTGATGCCGGCCAGCCTCTCAGCCCGGGCACCACCCGCGTGACAGGCCCCAGGGGATACCTGCCGGGGCTGGGCCACTTCGGCACGCCGGGCCAGGGGGGGCAGCCGGCCCTGCCGGGCCCGCTCGGTGGGCGGATGCCGCAGCTGCCGCAGCTCCCCCAGGGGACACCGCCGGGGGGCCCGGCAGCCGGGGCGCAGGCCCGCCCGCAGCCCTCCCCCTTCTGGCTGGCCCTGGCCTGGCAGCTGGTCAATACCGATACGACCCGGGCAGCGCTGGGGGAGCGGATCCGGCGGTTGATGGAGGGGAGCGATCGGATGCGCACCCTGCAGGTGGCCACCAGCCTGCTCCTCTCGCCCGAGATGCAGAACGCCTTCAACGCCCTCTCCTCCGGCGCCCTCCAGCAAGCCCCCTTCGCCGCCCTGTTCGCGGAGCGGCTGCGGGGCGCCCTGGACGCCGCCGGGCTGGGGCGGGCCGGATGACCCCAAGCCAACGGCCCTCGCTCCCGTCCGGAGCGAGGGCCTTGCGCTGTTCAGCCCTCCTGGGGCTGGTGGGCCAGCAGGATGCAGTTCTCCCGGGTCGGCATCAGGGTCGGGGTGGGCCGGATGATCCCCTCCAGGGTAACCGCAGCCCGGGTGAAGGCGGAGCCGTCCAGCAGGGAGGGCTCCCCCGCCAGGTGCCGGGCGGTGACCGCCTTCAGCCGCGGCAGGTACTCGGTGCGGATGGAGAACTCCGGGTGGACGGTGGCGGGCCGCATGAAGAGGTCGGTCAGGATCCGGGCCAGGGTGCCGCTGGGCACCGGCTGGTTCGGGTCGGCCAGCGCCTCGGGGCCCGCGAAGTAGAGCGGGTGGAAGGAAAGGTTGGTGGAGGCGTCGAGCTGCCCATCCAGCCGCCAGACCTCCGCCCCGGCAGGGGTGAACCGGCCCGGGGAGACGGCGATGGAGAGGGTGTTGAACTGCGGGCCGTATGTAGGCGGGTTGCCGTCCAGGGTGAAGATGCTCCCCGGCTGGTTCCCGCTGCCGCCGGAGCCCCTGGGGAGGGCGGCCAGGTCGGCCGGGTCCAGGTCGGTGGGCACGGTCAGGTCATGGATCAGCCAGAGCACCGGCTGGACCGCCGGATCGGGGGAGGGCGGGAGCCCCGCCAGAAGCCCCTCCACCCGGTAGGGCTCGCCGAACCGCCCCTCCAGGCGGACGGCGCCGGTGAGGCCGGGCTGCCCCTGCCTGGCCCCCGGCCGCCCCATGGGATTCAACTGAAAGGAGCGGCGGCGGGTCGGCGGCAGAGCCGGGGCCTGGGGCGCAGGGGCCTGGGGCGCAGGGGCCGGAGCCGCTGACGGGAGGGCGGCGCGGGAACGGGGAACAGTCGGGGTCACCAGGGCCGACCGCTGGGTGGAGTACACCCTGCCCGCTGCCATCTCCCGATTGACGGTGGAGTATGTCTGGGACATCGATCTCCTCCTCTCTGGAGTCCTGGGCCGGGCGAGCGCTCTCCGGCCTGGGGGTACAGTGACTGGTCTCAGTCTACGGCGGCCGCGCACCGATGGTTCCTGCCCTTATGTCACCTCTGTACCCCCGGTGGCATAGGGTGGCTGTGGGGCCCACTTACCCACTCTGCTACGCTGAGGAGGAGCGCTGATGTTCTACGCAGGCTATCCGGCCACCAAGGCCACCGGCTTTGCCAAGGCGGTTCCCACCTTCACCAAGGCGGTTGCACCCTACGGGGGTGTCTTCGGCAAGCCCTTCGGCAAGGGCGTCGGGTTCGGCAAGCCCTTTGGCAAGGGCGTCGGGTTCGGCAAGCCCTTTGGCAAGGGCGTCGGGTTCGGCAAGCCCTTCGGCAAGGGCGTCGGGTTCGGCAAGCCCTTCGGTGCCGTAGGCTACCCGGCGACCAAGGCGGCAGGCTACAGTGCCGCGGTGCCGGTCACCTCGGTGGCCACCTCACCGGTTCCCGGTATCATCTAGAGCAAGAGCCGCGGCAGCCCCTGGCTGCCGCGCTCTCCTTTTGCTTCCGCTTAACGGCAGTCAGGCAGGATTCCGCTCTCTCCCCGTGGTATGGTATGCCTCGGGGATCGATCCATTCCAACACGGGGGAGCGGTGTGAAGTGAGCGCTGTCTCACAGTCTCCGTCCACGAACGTCCCGAAGGTCGCCTGGTGGCGGGTCCTCTCCTGGCAGATGTATGACTTTGCGGACACGATCTACTCAATGAATGTCTACACCTTTTACTTTGGTCTCTTTCTCTTCTCCGCCTATGGGAAGAACGCCACCGATTTTGGCTGGGCACTGACGGTTGCCAACCTGGTGGTTGCCATCACCTCGCCGCTGCTGGGCGCCATGTCCGACGCCAGCCAGCGCCGCCTGCCCTTCCTCCGGCTCTTCGCCGTGCTGACCGCCATCTCGACCGCCCTGATCGCCTTCGCCCCCTCCTACATCATGGCGGTGCTGCTCTTCGTCCTCTCCTACTTCTTCTACCAGACTGCCTGGAACTTCTACCAGGCGCTGCTCCCGGGGCTCTGTAACGAGGAGAACGTCTCCCGGGTCTCGGGAACCGCCATCGGGCTCGGTTACGTGGGCTCCATCTTCGGCGTCGTCTCGATGATGGTTCTGATCGGCGGGGAGGAGCAGTACCCACTGGTCTTCCTCTACTCCGCCACCCTTTACATGCTCTTCGCCATCCCCGCCCTGACCGTGGTTCCCGACTTCGCCCCGCCCACCGAGAAGCTCCAGCTGGACCTGGGCAAGGCCTACCAGCGGGTCTACGAGACCATCACCCACGCCCGGCGCTTCCCCGGCCTCTTTCGCTTCCTGGTGGCCGACTTTGTCTACGAGAACGCCATCGCCGCCGCGATCGGCTTCATGACCGTTTACGCCAAGGCGGTGGCCGGCTTCACCGACGAGAACATCCAGGTCTTCTTCATCTTCTCCACTCTCTTTGCGGTGGTGACCGGCTTCGCCCTCGGGCCGGTGGTGGACCGGGTCGGCCCCAAGCGGTCGGTGATCGGGACGCTACTGCTCTGGATGGCGATCCTCCCAATGGTGGCGATGGCGACGAAACCGGTGCACTTCAACTTCATCGGCCCCCTGGTGGGCATAGGTCTGGCGGCGGTCTGGACCTCCAGCCGTACCTACCTGGTCGCCCTGGCCCCGGTGGAGAAGAGCGGGGAGTTCTTCGGGCTCTATGCGCTCTCAGGCAAATCGGCCAGCGTCCTGGGTACCGCCGTCTGGACCCTGGTGCTGGTACTCCTGACCGACCGGGTGGGGGAGAACCTTGCCCTGCGATCCGCCGTCTGGGTGATGCTCCTCTTCATCATCGTCGGCTTCCTGATGGTCCGCACCCTGCCAGACGTGCGCCCCACCCGGGCGAACATCCTCGACCGGTCGAAGACCGGCGCCTGATGCGAACAGCGGCCCTCCCGCTCTTGCCGGGAGGGCCGCTGTCTTCGCCGCTCACCCCTGGACGGGGCTCTCCGGGAACGGCTGGGGCTTGATCGCCTGGGGGCTGAAGAGCTGAATGAAGCCGCAGGACGGACAGCCCAGCAGCACCAGTGGAACCGCCGGTCCCTGGACCGGCTGGTTCTGCTCGTTTATGGCCAGGGGAGTCCACTGGCCGGGGATCTGAATCAGCTGCTTGTTGCCGCAGTGGGCGCATTCGATCTCCACAGGGGCACCTCCTCTTCCCTTCAGCATTCCCGTTTTGGACAGTCCGTTCCTGCAACGGGGCCGGAGATTCGGTGCCGGAGAGATCGCCGCCCAAAGTGAGGGACCCGCCCCTTCGATGCGGGCGGGTCCGTTCTGCCTCAAGCTAGTCGTTGCAGCCGTCACTGCCGCTGCGGTCCTTGCCGCTGTGGTCATCCCCGGAGGAGTCGTGGCCGCTCTCGTCCTTCCACCAGGAGTGCTTCTTCTTGTGCTCCTTTTTCTTCTCCTTCTTGTGGCACTTCATCATCTCCATCATCAGGGGCAACCAGTGGTGCTTCTTCTTGTCACCATCGTCCGTGGTCAGGAGGACAATGATGAGGAAAAGGAACTGGAACTGAGCCTGCAGCTGTGCCTGGAGCTGGGCCTGAAGCTGCGCCTGCGCCTGGGCCTGCGCCTGCAGCTGGGCCTGCAGCTGGGCCTGCGCCTGCGCCTGGGCCTGCACCTGGGCCTGCAGCTGGGCCTGGACCTGGGCCTGCGCCTGCAGCTGCGCCTGCAACTGGGCCTGCACCTGGGCCTGCGCCTGCAGCTGCGCCTGTAGCTGGGCCTGCACCTGGGCCTGCGCCTGCGCCTGCGTCTGCAGCTGGGCCTGCAGCTGGGCCTGCAGCTGGGCCTGAGCCTGCGCCTGCGCCTGGGCCTGCGCCTGGAGCTGGGCCTGCAGCTGGGCCTGCAGCTGGGCCTGCAGCTGCGCCTGAGCCTGAGCCTGGGCCTGGGCCTGCGCCATCACCTGGGACTCCGTCTCCGTCTCCGTATCCACCTGGGACTGGACGTTGA
>JBMONC010000010.1:0-6957 GCA_049324875.1 Bacillota bacterium | reverse complement strand
AGCTGGGCCTGCAGCTGGGCCTGCAGCTGGGCCTGCAGCTGCGCCTGAGCCTGAGCCTGGGCCTGGGCCTGCGCCATCACCTGGGACTCCGTCTCCGTCTCCGTATCCACCTGGGACTGGACGTTGACCTGGATGACACCGCCGCCCTGCAGGCTGGGAACGTTGATCTCCTTGGGAACACCGTTGACTACCTTCGTCGGCTTCTCCTTCGGCTTCTCCTCCGCCGACTTCTCCTCCGTCGTCTCGCCCTCTTCGGTGGTCACGCGAACGGCCTCGTCGCTCATTCTGATCCCCCTGACCTGGTAGTTGGAGGTGAGGTCTCCAATCACCAGGTTATGTCACCCGGAGCCCGGAGGTGCATCCAGCAAGGTCGTAGCTCTTTGCCGTGGCCATCTTCTCCCGCAGGGGACCTGAGGGCCGGCAAGCGGTCGCCGGCCCTGCTCTCACCGCAGATCCGCCATCCGGATGCCCCGGACGATGAACTCACTCTCTGCCTCTGCTCCGGAGGCCAGTCTGTTCGCACGCGGCTGACCTGAGAGGACAACCCGCGGCTGGCACGTCTCCCCGGGCAGGACCCGGAGGTTGTGGAGGCAGACCACCTGCGATCCGGGCAGGGAGAGCCGCAGGCCATAGAATCCGGGGGGCAGCTCCCCGAAGGCAAAGGAACCGTTCGCATCGGTCCGGCTGGTGGCCACTGCGTGTTCACCAATCGGACCGAAGAAGAGCTGGATCTCACAGCCGGCGAGGGGGAGAGCCCCCGCCTCCTGCACCGTGCCAAGGATGCGGCCGGAGAGATCCACAGCCTTCGGGCCGTTGTGGATGTGGACATGCAGGGTCTGGTGGTTCTCCTGGGCTACCCGGTTGCTCGGGTCGGCTGCAGGATGCTCTGTCATCACGGCTGCTCCTCCCCCTCCTCGTCGGTCTTGCTGGTGCCGCCTCGGCTCAGCGCCTCGGTCAGCAGAACCTGCGTCATCCGCTCCAGCATGGCGCTCCACTCCCCCGGGGTCATTGGGGGGAGCAGAAGGAGTTCCTCCACCAGCTCCTCGGCCTCCGGGGGTACCTCGATCCCCCCCAGCAGCGCCGAGACCGGCAGGGGGGTCGCCAGCCAGTCCGGCTGGGCAGCGACCTGTACCTCCGGCTGGGCAGTGACCTGCACCTCCGGCTGGGCAGTGACCTGCACCTCCGGCTGGGCAGTGACCTGCACCTCCGGCTGGGCAGTGACCTGCACCTCCGGCTGGACCGGGGGCTCCGGTACAGGCTCGGGAGCCACCTCCTCCAGGCCGCCTTCAACAGCCGGCCCGACCTCTCGCTCGACCGCTGGCGGCTCCCCGCCAGGCGCGCTCTCCTGAAAGACCGGGGCCAGGCGCTTGCCGGGACCGCCGGCCTGGCGGACAAAGAGCTCACCCGTTTCGGGGTTCCAGAGCACCCAGCGCCCCGCATGGAGCCCATCGATCACCGGTCGCTTCGCAAAGAGCTGGAAGGCTTCGAGCCCGGGTCTCGGGCCGCTTCCGGGAAAGCAGTGGTGCTGGAGCGCCTCCGCATCCAGCACGAATCCCCCGCAGAGCCGGACCAGTTCCCGGAAGAGGGCGCTCTCAATCCGCCCCGCCCCCAGGTCGAACCCATGGCGGAAGACGGCGATCTCACCCTCCTCCCGGTCCTTCAGGACGGCCACCTGGCTCCGGTCGGTACCCTCCTCACAGGCGATCCGCAGCATCCGCTTTCCATCCAGCCGCTCCAGCAGTCTCTCCCGCAGCGGGTCAAGCCCGAGCTCCTTCAGCTTCTCCCCGGCGGCCAGGAGCCGGAGCCGTCTCAACGCATCCTCCAACACCGTCTGCTCCTCGGGAAGGCAGTGCATCACTCTCGTCGTATCCATCGATCACACCCCATCGCGGCGGTTGGCGCACATACCATGTTATGAAGGACCCCCGCCGGATGACGCTGCGCGGCGCGAAAGCGGCGGGCTCCCACCCGGGGAGTCCCGCCGCTTGCTCAGGCTCTATTCGGTCGACATCACCGGATCCATCTGCTGGTTGACCGGGATGATCGCCGTGAAGTTCCGGTCCAGGTCGAGCATCAGGTCCAGCACCTCAGCCGCCGCCTCACTCTGGCCGCTCTCCAGCAGCGCCTGGTGGTAGTAGCCCAGCAGCTCGTTCAGGTCCTTCTGCCCGCGCTTGCCGATGCGGGAGAGGTGGACCTTGGCGCCCTTGGCGAAGCGCCGCTTGATCGCCGCCTCATCCAGCCCCAGCTTCGGCTGCAGCCGGACGTAGACCACGCCGCCGGTCATGCCGGAGCAGATCCACGGGCCCGGATCGCCCAGGACGACCGCCCGGCCCTGGGTCATATACTCGAAGGCAAACCCCTTCATGTTCGCCCGGGTCGCCAGGGAGCCCGCCTTGTCATCCACCGGCCCCTTCAGGCTGCCGCCGATGATCAGGTCGGCGCCGGAGAGCCGGATTCCGCAGCGGGAGTCGGCATCGCCCTGGACGATGAAGAGCCCCTTCTGGGCGCCGTAGGCGAAGGACTTGCCGGCGGAGCCGCCCACCCAGCCGCCGTAGCGGTTCTGGGTCTTCATGATCACGACCTTGCCGCCCAGCATGCCCTTGCCGACGCCGTCCTGAGCGCCGCCCTGAACCCGGATCGAGACCCCACTGGTCGACCAGGCCGCCAGCCCGTTGCCGGCCACCGAGCCCTCCCCCAGGTCGATCTGCGCCTCGAAGTCCCTGGGCAGCTGCGGACCCGCGCCCAGGCCCCGGAAGACCGGGCCCTCATCGCCCCAGGAGGAGCTGATGCGGGTCCGGGCCACCTCGCCCGCCAGGTAGGTGCCGAGGATCCGGTCCTTGGCGGTCACCCGCTCCTTGGCGTAGGCGAAGGTCGCCTCCCCGGAGCGGATATGGCCCGCCGCCACCGCCGCAATCTCCCGAGTCAGCTCGTTGGGGGCGCACTGCCGGATCGGCGGACGCTCCTCCATCAGGACCGGCGCCGTCCAGGCCACCGGAGCGGTCAGCTCCGCAAGGTCAACCCGGCCGATCCCCCGGACCTGCTGCAGCAGCTCGGACTTGCCCACCAGCTCCTGCGTGCGGGCAAAGCCCAGCTCCGCCGTCAGCTGCCGGACCTCCTCACCGATGGCGGTGAAGAGGGTGATCAGCCGCTCCACCGCCTCGTCGTAGACCCGGGGCACGAAGGACTTCAGCCCCTTGTGCCGGGCCTCCTCCATCGACTCCATCTGGGTGGCGATGCCCACGTGGCAGGTGTCCAGCTGGCAGCCCCGGCAGATGGTGCAGCCGATGGCCACCATGGCCAGGGTGCCGAAGCCGACCCGGTTGGCGCCCAGCAGCATCAGCTTCACCACATCGGTGCCCGACTTGACGCCCGAGTCGGCCCAGACCTCCACCCGGTCCCGGATGCCCGAGGCGACCAGCGCCAGGTGGGACTCCCGGACGCCGATCTCGATCGGCAGGCCGGCGTGGCGGAGGGCGTGCTTGCGGGCGGCGCCCGTGCCGCCGTCGTAGCCGCAGAGGGCGATGATATCCGCCCCCGACTTGGCGATGCCGACGGCGATGGTGCCGATGCCCGGCACCACGGGCACCTTGACGACGATCTTGGCCAGCGGGTTGACGGTCTTCAGCTCCTCCACCAGCTGGGCCAGATCCTCAATGGAGTAGACATCGTGATTGTTGGAGGGCGAAATCAGGTCGACGCCTACGGTGGCGTTCCGGGCCCGGGCGACCTTGGCGGTCACCTTCGAGCCGGGCAGGTGGCCGCCCTCGCCGGGCTTGGCGCCCTGCCCCACCTTGATCTCGATATAGCGGCTGCCCGAAAGCATCTCGGCGTGAACGCCGAAGCGGCCCGAGGCGACCTGCTGGCCCCGCCACTTGAAGTAGCGGCCCACCATGTCGGGAATCTCGCCGCCCTCGCCGTTCATGCAGACGATGTCCAGCCGCTTGGCCGCCTCGGCGTAAGCCCGGAAGGCGATCTCGCCCTGGGAGCCGAAGGACATGCCCGAGATGGTGATCGGGTAGCGGTAGTCCTCGATGGTCACATCTACCTGCTCCGCCGGGAGCGGGGCCGGGCTCTTCTTGAAATCCAGCAGGTGCCGGAGCGAGACCGGCATCTCCTGCTCCTGCTTCTGCAGCTTCTTCAGGTAGTCGGCGTAGGCCTCGGGGCTGGCGGCGGCGTCGCCCGCCGCCTTCCACAGCCGCGGCCAGAACCGCGGGATCCGGGCCAGCTCGGCCCGGTGGCCGTCTCGGGCCGCCCGGTACCGCTCACCGGCGTCGGCCTTCAGCCGCATCAGCGAGAGGCCGCCGGTCTCCGAGCCCATGTAGCCCTCGCAGGCGAAGTACTGGGCCACTTCCGGCTTCAGGCCGATATGGCTGAAGCAGCGGGCATAGCCACGCAGCTCGTGGATCCCCAGGGTGGAGATCACCTTCTCCAGCCCCTTGCCAAGGCCGACGATCAGATTTTCCAGGCCGCCCTTCCCCGACTCCCCGGCCACCTCCAGCATCAGGTAGGGGTTGACGGCGTCGGCGCCGAGGCCGAAGGCCAGCGCCAGGTCGTGGAGCGAGCGGATCGCCCCGGAGCGGAGCACCAGCGAGGCCCTCCGCCGCAGGTTGACGGCGCCGGGGGGCACCATCGCCTTGGCCAGCGCCTGGTCAATGGCCGAGACCACCAGGTGCGGATCGATATAGAGCTGCCCTTCGTCGAAGGCGATGGCGTCGTCGATCAGCACCACCTGCGCCCCCAACCAGACCGCTTCCACCGCCTGGGCCGAGATCCGGGCCAGCGCCTGGGCCAGCGACTCCATCGGCTGGAAGGCGGTGTAGACCGTCTGAACAGTGCCCTGGGGGAAGGCGGCGACCAGGTCCTCCAACAGGTAGGTGCCCAGGCTGTTGGCCAGGTCACGGTACTCGCCGTAGGGCAGGGGTGAAGCGGCCCGATGGCCGCCCAGCACCACCGGCAGGCGGAGTTCGATGCGCGGCAGGAAGACCGGAACCCGCTCCTCCTTGGTCCGGACCGCCACGGGCGGCCGGTAGCCGATCACGGTGCGGGTGGAGAAGTGCTCGATCTCCCGCTCCCGATCCACCGCCGGGTTGGTCACCACCGCCACCGACTCCTTGAAGTAGTCGGCCAGGTTCTGGCGGGCCTCCGCCAGGCAGGCCAGCGGGCCGTCGTAGCCCAGCGAGCCGATGGGCTCGGCGCCGGTGGAGGAGATCGCCTGGATCAGCTGGAGGTCCTCGCCGCTCCAGCCGGTGGCCGAGAGCAGCTTCACCTGATCGATGGAGGCGGTGGCCACCTCGGGCCGGAAGGGCGGCAGGGGCGCCGCCTTCGGGGCCACGCCGTCCGGATGGCCGGACTTGGGACCGCCCACCTCGATGAAGCGGCGGAAGAGCTCCGGCTCGGGGAAGCGGGTCCGGGAGAGGCGCAGCACCCGGCTCTGCAGCTCGGTGTAGGTCAGCACCTCCGGCTGGGCGCCCTGCCGCAGGTAGACGCCCGTCTTCTCGCCCGGCGCCAGCGGCTTCGGGTCCCGCACCATGTCGCTGGCTGGGACGATCCCCTGCTCGGAGGAGAAGAAGTGGAAACGGTCGGTCTCCACCAGCCAGAAGGGGCGGAGCCCCATGGCATCGACCGAGGCGACGAAGTAGTCGCCGGCACGGGCAGCGATGGCCGCCGGGCCCTGGGCGAAGGGGCCCCAGGCCTGCCGGTAGTACATATAGAGGTCCTGGAGCGCCGGCGGCATCCCCTTGATCTCGCCGATGATCGGCGGGAAGATCATCTCCATCGCCTCGAAGAGGGTGATGCCGAACTCGTGGAGCAGCCCGTCGATCACCCGGTTCAGGTCCTGGGAGTCGGAGCCGCCCTTGGTCAGGGCGATTCCCAGCCGGGCCCCTTGCTGGCGCAGCTGCCGGATCGTGTTGATCTCCCCGTTGTGGCCGAGCACGGTGAAGGGCTGAACCCGCTCGAAGATGGTGGAGGTGTTGGTGGAGTAGCGGTTGTGACCGATGGCGATCCGGCTCTCGCACCGCTCATCCCGCAGGTCGGGGTAGTAGGCGTAGAGCACGTTGGCGTCGCCCCGGACCTTGTAGACGGCGGTATCGGCCGAGAAGGAGACAACGTGGAGGACCGACTCATCCTCCAGGGCGATGGAGAGCCGGAAGCAGGCCCGGTTGATCTCCTCCCGCTTCGCCCCGGGAGCGAGGACGGCCACCTGCCAGAACTCGGGCTCGTCATTCTGAGCGCGCGGCCCCAACGCCTCGCTGTTGACCTGGCCGGTCCGGTGGAGCAGCACCTGGAAGCCCTCCACCTCCATGCGGTGGAGGATCTGCTCCTTCAGGGTCTTCGACCAGTAGGCCTCGGTGCGCGGGATGAAGAAGTGTCCCACGGCAAAACGGGGGTCATGCACCAGGGCGGCCTCTTTGCCGGCCTCTGCGAGGAAGGACTCCCAGAGTCTGCGCGGCAGATCGATCTGCAGACCGCAGCCGTCTCCCTCGCCATCGACGTCGCCGGACCGGTGGACCATTTTCACCAGGGCCTCGACCGACTCGACGATCGTAGCATGGCTCCCATGACCGCTCTTGCTGATGGCAGCCATGAGTGCGCACGCGTCATGCTCATAGCGGTTCAGGTACTCCCGGATCTCCCGTTCAGTGCGCAGCCTCATGCTCCATCCCTCCCTATGCACCGTTCTGCATAGCTATTCACCCGCGTGACGCCCCGGACTCTCAGCTTATTGACGTGCCTCCAAAAAGGTACGAAAAAAAGACCGTCTAGCCGGGCGGTCCCCACGCCTGTCACTGCATTTCCATGCGATGCAGCGACTGTATGCTCGGATGGAATGCTATACAGAGGTTGTGAATCAGTGTACTTGAGGCTGAATGATATGTCAATTATGTTGTCAGGGTTTTTAGCCTTTTGCCTGATTAAAGTTTGGCAGGTGAACGATTCGATTTTGTAATCGTTGGC
>JBMONC010000009.1:45686-128678 GCA_049324875.1 Bacillota bacterium | reverse complement strand
GTGGCTGGCGTCGACCTCCACCTGGCTGACCACCTCGCCGTTCTCGATATCCACCAGCAGGAAGCGGTCTGCCTGCCCAAAGTGCCCGAAGATCTGCCCGTTCCGAACCGGAATGCCAACCCGCATAAGATCCGACCTCCTTCTGGCCCTATCATACCCCCGGGGGTAGATGCGGACAATAGCAAGAAAGGTCCAGGGCGGCGGGCGGGCTAACCAATCCGGTAGGTTCGGCCCTCCTCGGCCAGTTCCACCGAGGGCAGCACCGGCCTTGCCTCGGCCAGCAGCTGGTTCAGGTCAAGGCCGGGGTAGAGGTGGGTCAGCAGCACCCGGCCGGCGCCGGACTCACGTCCCATGGCCGCGGCTTCCGCTGCGGTCAGGTGGCCGAAGATGCGCTTCGAGACGTACTCCTCGGTCAGCGAGGCCTCCACCAGCAGCAGGTCAGCCCCCCGGGCCGCCTCGGTCACCGCTGCCGACTCCCCGGTGTCGGCGGTGTAGAAGAGCACCGGCCCCTCCGCCCCCACCGGCCTGATCCGCATGGCATAGCAGGGCAGCGGGTGGTTGGTCAGGGTGAAGCTGATCTCCAGCTCCCCCAGGATCAGCGGCTGGGCCGGGTCGTAGACGTGCAGCTCCTGCCAGTCCTCCCCGCCCTCCAGCCACTGGTGCTGCTGCGCCGGTTCGGCGGGGGCGTAGATTTGCAGCTTCCCCTGGGTCCGCTTCTTCATCAGGGCGTCCAACTGCATGAAGCGGAGGCTGTGCGCATCGGCGATATGGTCCTCGTGCAGGTGGGAGATGACCAGGGCGGTGAGCTCCTCGATCTTTACGTACTGCTGCAGCCGGGAGGCCACGCCGTTGCCGCAGTCCAGCAGCAGGGTCGTCCCGCCGTGGCGCACCAGGTAGCCGCTCATGGCGCCGCCGATGGCTGCGAACGGCGAGTATCGACCAAGCACCGTCAGTTCCATCTCCGAAAATCCCCTCTCCCGTATACTCCCGTCACGGGCAATGGAGTTCCACTTCCATCTGCCGAATCCCTTCGGCAGCCACTCCCCCCGACAAACCGAGTCCCGTACCTGGAGGAATCGATTTCGCCCCCGGAGAACAGGATGAAGGGACGGCACGCACACTCACGGCAGTTAAAGGAGAGGCTGAACGATGCAGTTCATTCGATTCCTGACAGACGAGAGCCCTGCCCGATGGGGCCGGCTCTCCGGCACAGAGGTTTACGAACTGGACGCCGCCCCCTACAACGGGGGGAAGGAGACGGGAAGGACGCTTTCGCTCGAAGGTGTCCGGCTCCTGCCGCCGGTGGAGCCCTCCAAGATCGTCTGCATCGGCAAGAACTACGCCGACCATGCCGCAGAGATGAACTCGCTGCCGCCCAGTGAGCCGATGTTCTTCCTGAAGGCCCCCTCCGCCCTGATCGGGCCGGGGGATGCCATCGTCCTGCCCAACCGGGAGCACGCCATCCACTGGGAGGCGGAGCTGGCCCTGGTGATCGGCCGGCGCATGAAGAACGTCCCCCGGGAGGAGGCGCTCTCCTATGTCTTCGGCTACACCATCGCCAACGATGTCTCCGACCGGGACTACCAGAAGGGCGATGCCCCCTTCAACTTCGGGCGGGCCAAGTCGTTCGACACCTTCTGCCCCTGCGGGCCGGTGCTGGTGACCGAGGGCGTCAACCCGCTGGATGTCCACATCACCCTCTGCTGCAACGAGGAGGTCCGGCAGTCGGACTCCACCAGCCTGATGATCCACGATGTGCCCAAGCTGCTCAGCCACCTCTCCCAGATCATGACCCTGATGCCGGGGGATCTGATCCTGACCGGCACGCCGAAGGGCGTCGGGCCGATGAAGCCCGGCGACCTGATCGAGATCTCGATCCCGGGGATCGGGACGCTCGCCAACCCGGTTGTGTAAAAGCGTCAGGCGGGGCCTTGCGCCCCGCCTCTCCTTTATGGCTCGAAAAACTCTTCCTCCAGCGGGGGGTGGGTGCAGAGCAGCTCGGGGGTCCACCGCTGGTGCCCGACGCCGGTGTTGAGCGCCTCCAGGAAGCCCGGGTTGGCCTGCGCCCAGCCGGCTGCCGCCTGGCACCCCTCGGCCCGGTTCGCCGCCTCCCGCATCGCCGCCAGCAGCCCGTCGTAGGGGCTGTCGCCGGGCTGGAGAGCCGCCCTCGCCTCCTCAGCCCGCCCGGCTGCCAGCAGCAGGCCGCCCAGGCGGAAGCGGGCAAGGGCGTGCAGGGCCGGAGCAAAGCGCTCCAGTTGCTCCCGGTTCAGCTCCGCCGGGGGCGCGTTGTACTTGGGGTAGGATCCGGCGTGGGCAGGCAAGGCCGGGTCGACGGCGGCTTTGTAGTCCTGTTCGGCATCCGCCGTCCGGCCCACCGACTCGGCCACCAGGCCGTCCCAGAACCGGTCGTAGCCGTTCTGGCCAGGCTTGACGAACCGCCGGTCCACCAGCCGGAAGGCGCCGTCAACGAAGCGGTACCGGTCGGTGCGGCTCGTGTCGTACCGGACGTACCAGTTGGTGCGACTGACGCCGGTCAGGAGCAGCTCCTGCCCGTCGACCTCCAGCTTCATGTAGCTGATGGCCATCGCCCCCGGCAGGTGGGTGAAGCGCCCGGGTTCCCAGTTGGTGGCGAAGACGGCGAAGGGCTGCGGGCCAGTGGCGATGGCCTCGGCCCTGTACCAGACGATCTCCGGCCGCCCGTCCCCGGTCAGGTCCGCCACCGCCTTCAGCCTGGGGTCCATCAGGCGAATCTCGGCGGCCGGGCTCATGGGCTCGCTCCGGTCCACCGCCCAGCGCTCCCCCTCCCGGTAGATCACGAAGAGCGCCCCGCCGGAGAAGGGGCGGTCGGGGTGATCCTTTACCGGCAATGCGGTCACCCACTCCAGGGCGCCGTCGCCGTTCAGGTCCGCGTGGGCATAGGGGATGGTACCCTCGCCCTTTCGGTCTCCCACCAGCCTCTGCAGCACCTCCTCCGGCTCCCTGCCCTCGCCGTTCAGCATCGAGAGCAGCCCCTCCCGGATCTGGTCCCGGGGCAGCTCCCGGACCGGGCGCTGCGTGAGGATGGGGGGCGGGGCGGGCTCCGGGTTGGGCGGGGCGGGGGGATCTGCGGGCGCTCCCGGCTGGGCGCAGCCGGAGAGAAGGAGGAGGATGACCGACGGCATCAGGCGGGATATGAGCCATTGATGGAGCCTCTCCATAGGGCCGACTCCCTCCCCGGTGAATCTCACCCATTAGACGTTCGTGCCCATCGGATGGTCTCACCGGCTCATCCCGATCGGGGCAGGCAGGGATCCATTGGCAGAGGAACGAACAGGATGGGGAAGACACGAGCGGGAGGTGCCAGGTGCCGTGTTCGTCAGCGTGATCAGCGCCTTGATCGTCCTGGGCTTCCTCTCCTGGAGAGACCTGAACGAGCGGACCCGGCGCCGGCGGGCGGAGGATCTGAACCCCGACGCTGCCTTGTTTCAGCCGGAGGCCGATTCCCAGGAGGAACTGCCCCAGCCTCCGGGGGACGTCACCCCCGCTCAGGTGGTCGGGCAGCGCCGCTTCTATGTGAACACCTTCTGGGCCGGCATCTTCGGCAACCTGCTCCTCTTACTGGTCGGGCTCCTGGTGCCGGCGGTGGCGGCGCTCTATTCCGTGGGCACGGTGATGCTCCTGCTGCTCTTCTCCTATGCATCCTTCCGGATCCTGCGGCTGCTCGGCCATGACCCGCTCACCAGCCTCCTCCTCTGCCTGCTGATCCTGGTCCCGTTCTTCGCCGTAATCCAGTACGCGGCGCTCAGCAGGCGCTGCCGGGTGCTCTTCGGGCCGCTGGAGGCGGCGCCGGGGCCATAGAGGCCGAAAACCCCGCTCCCTTCCCGGGAACGGGGTTCTTCTATGGCTGGGTTATAGGAAGAAGCTGAGTACGGCGACCAACTCCTGCTCGCTCAACTCCTGCTCGGGCTCCCCCGCCTTCCGGGTGACGGGCAAGGGAAGGACCTTTCCCTTCTGGACCGGCTGTTCGATCCCGGTTCGGTCGGGCAACTGCGGCTGGGAAATCACTGCGCCAACTGTCTGGGCCATCGCTGATCGCCTCCGGGGGTCACCAATTCTCAGGTAGTCGAAGCGTACCATACCCGGTTTGCTTCTGCAAGTTATTTTAGCTCTATGTTACCGAAGGTGACCGGAAATGGACAGAATCGGGGAGCACCTCCGGCATCGACCCCCATAGGATGGGAGAGAACCCGACGAGGAAGGTGTGAATCCGATGCATTATGGTTACCCGGCCGAGCCCGGTGCCGCCCACTGGTATGGGCATAGAGAGTGGAGGCCGGCGATGCCGGCCCCGGTCGGGATTGACTCCGCTTACGGCAAGCTCTGGGCCGGCCCGACCCGCACATACGGCGCGGAGAAGTATCCCGCCGCCAGGCCCCTGGGTCCGGCCGGTGCCTACCCGGCCGCCGGGTACCCCGGTCCCTACGGCGCCTACCCGGCTGCCCCGCTCCCCGGGCCGGGGCCCACCGGTACCTACGCCGGGGCGATCTTCCTAGGACCGGAGGCCCATCCTTCCTTCCTGGAGACCGCCATGCAGCTGGGGCCCGCCCTGGCCAGCGTCCTTCCGGCCATCCAGGGGCTTCTGCAGCTTCCCGCCCTGCTGATGGAGGTGGGGGAGAGCGCGGAGCTCCTCGCCCGGTGGACCGAGAGCCTGGCTATGCTGGAGGTCGCCGACCGGAGCGGCAGCGAGCCGCCGGATGCGGACGGCCTCAGCTCCGGGGGCGGCAGCCCGGGCGAGACGGCCGGCGGCGACAGCCCTGCCGAGGAGGGATGAGGACCCAAACAGAAGACGGACGGCCTGCGCCGTCCGTCTTCAACCTTTCCGTCAGATCTCGTCGAGCACGTCGAGATGGGTGATGTCCCCGAACTCATCCCAGTGGACCAGGACCCGCTGGATCTTCCACTCCTTGCGGTTGCCCAGGTCAACGATGGACTGCATCAGCCCCTGGCGGGCAAACTGCAGGCTCTGGAAGAGATAGGCCCGACGGAAGTCCCCGTCAAGAAAGCCGCCGCAGTGGTAGAGTTTCGTCGTAGGGTTGTACAGCAGGAACCGCTCAACTCCAGCAGCCATACCTCCACCCCCTGTGCCTCTGCCCGGTCCGGGAATAAGACGCCTGAAGTCCTGCATCAGTTCAGACGCTATCACTATTTTTGAAAATTGTCCAGAGGATGTGGCAGGGAAACCGGTCGAGCGGCCAGAAGGATGCCGGTAACGGTTGAACCTGCTGGGAGGTGGCGGTGAGATGGGGTGAACGGATTGAGCAGCGGCAGGGCGTGGCAGGAGGCAGCACTCCCCTACGCCCGGATGGTGGGCAACGCGGCACAGGCCACGGCCTCGGCGGCCGACCACTGGTTCTGGCAGTTCCCCCAGGAGCGGCTCAACCCGCCGCTCCACCTTCCCACCCTCCGGGACCGGATGCGGCGGGAGCTGAGCCGGGGCCGCTTCAAGCCGATCCTCCTGACCGAGATCGTCGAGATCGCCCGGGTGGAGCTGGGCCTTGAAGGGGGCCCGGAGGTGCTCAGCGCGACCCACCCCGGCAGGCCGGTCTACTTCCTCGCCTCGGTCTGGGCCTGGCGCCAGTTCCGCGGCAGCCCACTGCCCGACCTGGCCGGAAGCTGCCGCTCCCTGGGCCTCTTCCTGATGGAGGCGGTGGGGGGCGCTCCCGCCGGGAGCGGAGACCTGCGGCTCCAGAGAGCCCGGCAGCTGCTGCAGGGCTGGCTGGGTCCGACCGACACCCCGCCCGAGACAGAGGCGGTCCTGGAGGCGGTCCTTCGCCTCTACGGCTTCCGCTGACCGGTCGCCATTGCCCACAGAGAAGCCGGGGCCAGCGTGCGCCCCGGCTCCGTTCATGCCCCCGGAAACTCGATGCGAGGCTCCGCCAGGACACAGTCGTAGTGGGTCTCCGCCGGGTTCACCCCCCCGAAGGAGCGATTGGCCCCCAGGGCGATGTGGGCGGTGCCCAGCGCCTTCTCATCCAGGGCGACCCGCCCCCGCCGGCGGATGTGCGGGTTGGCGCCCAGCCCGAACTCGCCGATGGTCCAGGCCCAGTCATCCCGGCCGAGCCGCTGCCGCAGCCGCTGCGCCGCCTGGCCGCCCTCCACCGCCACCACCCGGCCCCGCTGGAAGGTGAGGCAGACCGGCTGGTCCAGCAAGAGATCGCCCAGGCAGAGGTCCACCACCAGGCGGCCCTCCGCGCTCTGCTCCAGCGGGGCCACGAAGACCTCGCCCCCCGGCAGGTTGCCGATGGTGCCGGGCCGGTCGATCACGCCGGTCTCCACGTGCACCGGCCTTCCCGCGTAGGAGAGCGAGAGATCGGTGCCGGTATCGGAGGTGATCCGCACGGCCGAGTGGCGGCGCACCCGGGCGGCCAGCCGCTCCGCCTCCCGGGCCACCGCCCCCGGGTCGCCGCTCAGCGCCTCCTCCAGCACCTCCTGATCCACCTGGGCCAGGCTGCCCCACCGCCCCCTCCCCCCCTGCAGGAAGGCGCTCATGGCCGCCCGTATGTGGGGGTCCTCCCCGCTCAGGTCCAGCTGGGAGCGCAGGGAGAGCAGCAGGTCCGCCCGGCCCGCCGCCTCCGTCAACGCCGTGGGGACCACGGCCAGGCCCCTCCCGGGCTCCGGGAGAAGCACCCGCTGCACATGGACCGCCCCCATCTCCAGGGCGCCCGCGGCAAGCGCCTCCCCTGCCTGCAGGAGAGGTGCGTCGTGCATGATCAGCACCCGCTCGCCCCGCTTCAGCCGCAGGCTGGCGGAGAGGAGGCTCTCTACCCAGGGCGCAGGCACGGTCAGAACCCCGCTTCCGGCTTAAATTTCACATCTGGCAGGTAGACGGTGTTCCCAAATCGGATCTTGTCGATCTCCGCCGCCTCCACGTTGCCCCGGAGCCGCTCCTGGACCGGCTCGGTGGTGACGTAGACATCGGTCAACCCCAGCATGAAGTTCAGTACCGGGTCACCAACCCCTTCCGGGATGGCAATCCCCGCCCCGTGGCCGGTGGGCCATCCGAAGAGGAGGACATGGACCTTGTGGCCGGGGTGGTACCCCCAGCGGTAGGTGTACTCCTTCGGCCGGACGCTCAGGACCTGCTTGATCATCAGGTCCAGCTGCGGCACCGTGAAGAAGACCAGCTTCCTCCCCTCGGGCGCCGTAGCGGTGGCCGCCTCGGCGGGCATGTAGATCTCGGGCTCCTGCATCTGCTCATGCGGCTCCACGCGTGCTCTCCTCCTTTTCTCCCTCCCACGGCGCCGGGCTCCGCCAGCCGTTCAGGTGGAGGGTGAGGGCCAAAGACCCTCCCAGCCACAGAATCAGCCAGAGGGCCCCTTCCCGGGGGGTGGCCGTCGACCGCGGCAGAGATCGGCCCTGGGTGGGCTCACCTGCCTCAATCGCCCGGGCGGCCACCATCGGCACCCGGCCAACCTCCGCCCCGTTGATGAAGTACCGGACCCAACCCACCCGGTCGCCCACGGCGATGGGCGGCTTCAGGTCGGGCACCACCTCCGGCTGGACGGCCACCCGCTCCACCACCTCCGCCCGGTCGCGGGTGACCGCCAGGTCCGCCGCAATCCGGGCCTCGATCATCCCCACCCCCGGCACGGCAAAGGGCCGCACCGCATCGCCCTGACGGGCCACCCACCGGGTCTCGTAGCGGAGGAAGCCGAAGTCCAGCAGCGCCATGGAGGAGGTCCAGAGCCTCGTCTCGGCGCCTAGGACCACGGCGATCAACTCGGTCTCCCCCCGGCGGGCGGAGGCGACGTTGGTCAACCCCGCCTCCTCGGTGAAGCCGTTCTTCACCCCGTTGGCCCCCTCGTAGTACCCCAGGAGCCGGTTCCGGTTGATCAGCCGGCGCGGCGGGCCGCCCGGCGGGCCGGGGATCTCCTTCTCCTCGGGGAGGATGATCCGCCGGAAGGTCTCGTTCTTCAGGGCATAGGCGGCGATGCGGGCCAGGTCATGGGCGGTGCTGTAGTGCTCCGGATGGTGGAGGCCATGGCTGTTCACGAAGTGTGTCCCGGTCGCCCCCAGCGCCCGGGCCTTTTCATTCATCCACTCAGCAAACCGCTCCTCGGTGCCGGCCAGGTGCTCCGCAATCGCGACGGCGGCATCGTTGGCCGACTCCAGCATCAGGGCGTAGAGCAGATCCTCCAGCCGCTGCTGCTCGCCGACCTCCAGGAAGATCGTCGACCCACCGGTATCATACGGCCTCTGACCCACGGTCACCACGTCAGCCAGATTCCCCCGCTCAATGGCCAAAATCGCCGTCATGATCTTGGTGGTGGAGGCGATGGGCAGCTGCCTGTGCCCCTCATGCTCCATCAGGACCTGACCGGTGGTGGCATCCATCACCAGGTAAGCCCTGGCTTCGATCACGCCGGGCGAAGCGGCCGGAGCGGGCAGCGCCAGGGTCAGCAGCAGGGCCAGTCCGATCAGCAAGCGACGCACGTTGTCAGCCCCCGCCGTGGATAGAGTGCGCGGAAACCTGGTGACAGAATCTGTTCGCTGCTGGAAGCCGATGAACCTTTTACAGCGACGTCATTCTGTCCACCGCGGGCATGCTAACGACTGAACAGCCTGCCACGAAGGGTGGATCTGCCTGATGCAACGGAACATCGACCTGGTCACAGCCGGCGGGATTCCCTGTCCCGTCACCCTGGAGGATGGGCAGGTGCGGGTCCACCTGCCCTTTGCGGTCGACCCGCACCGGCTCTCCGGCCAACTGCTGCGGGAGGGCTATGCCCTGGCCCACCCGCCCGACACCCCGGACACCCAGGGCTGGGGCGAAGACTTCAGCCCCAACGGCTACTACCCCTACTACCTCTTTCCGGACCCGGACGCCCCGGGCCGCTCCTGCTTTGCCTTTTACCCGAACCCGGAGGATGCGGTCAGCCGGGGGACCGGCCAGCCTGTGCGGGTCTCACTGGGCGAGCGCTCCCGGCGGACGGTGGAGCGGTGGGTGCCCGTGCTGGCCCGCCTGAGCAACCCCCCCGGAGGTGATGCAGAGTGAACCGGCGCACGGCGTACATCATCGGCGTGCTCTTCCTGACACTCCTGATCGGCGCAGGCCTCACCCGCTATACCCTGGACTGGCTGGCCCGCCCTCAGGCTCAGCCGGCCCCCGGCCCCGCCGCCGCCCCCGAGCCTGCCCCGCTGCCGAAGGCCGAGGTCGACTTCGGCCAGCAAGAGATCCAGCCCCGCATGGAGGACGGCGTTCCCACCTACGACCTCGTGCTGAAGAAGGTGATGTGGGACACCGGCGGCGGCTCGTGGAAGGAGGCCTACACCGTCAACGGCATGGTGCCGGGGCCGACCCTGCGGGTGAAGGAGGGCCAGCTGACCCGGTTCCGGGTGAAGAACGAGTTTGATGAGCCCAGTTCGGTCCACTGGCACGGGATCATCCTCCCCGCTGAGATGGACGGGGTCGCCCATCTGACCCAGGACCCGATCGAGCCGGGCGACACCTTCGTCTACGAGTTCAAGCCGGGGCCGCCGGGCACCCACATGTACCATTCCCACTTCAACGGGGCCAAGCAGACCTCGATGGGCTTCATGGGCACCATCATCGTGGAGCCCCGGGACCCCAGCCATCCGACCCACCCGAGCCAGTACGACCGGGAGCATATCGTGCTGATCGGCGACTCCGGACTGGGGCTGACCATGAGCGGCAAGGGCTTCCCGTACAACCAGCCCCTCAAGGTGAAGGAGGGCGAACGGGTCCTTCTCCGGCTGATCAACCTGGGCGTCGGCAACCATCCGATGCACATGCACGGCCACGACTTCTACCTGGTGGCGAAGGACGGGAACCCCCTGAAGAACCCCTGGCTGGTCAACAACATCGACATCGCCCCCGGGGACACGTACGACCTCAAGTTTCTCGCCAACAACCCGGGCTCCTGGCTCTTCCACTGCCACATCCTCCCCCACGCCGAGGGGCCGGACGGGATGTTCGGCCTGACCGCCCTGGTGGAGTACGAGGGCTATGAGCCGGACCCGACCAGCACCCACCGCCACCTGGAGCCCACGGAGCGGCGGCTGCCGGGCGTCCCGGGCAAGCACGGGCACTAGAGAAAGCCGCAGCCGGTCGGGAGAGGCCCGACCGGCTACTGACCTTTGAAGAAGGTGCGGGGCTCCCCCTGGAAGCCCGTCAGGTATCCGATCAGCCAGACCCCCGCCCAGAGGAGGATGATCGCGACGCCTACCAGGAGAGCGGGGTTCCACGTGCGCTTCATGGGCCGATTCCTCCCTCGGGAGCAGACTCCATCCATAAGACGAAGGGCGCGGGCGACCAGGGATGGCCGCCCGCGCCCCACTTTGGTCTCCCCTTAGCCGTTGAGGCTCCGCACCCGGGAGGGCAGCGCCCGCTCCAGGGTGGGCAGCAGCAGCATCAGCAGGACGCCGCTGATCACCAGCTCGGGCAGCATGTAGCTCCCGTTGTAGATCATCGAGTAGACCCAGGGGCTCTGCCCCGCCGGGGCGTACTCGGCGAAGAAGACGGCCCCGGAGATCACATGGGCGACAAAGCGGCCAAGGAGGGCGACGGGGCCAAGCCAGGCCGCCGCCATGAAGGGCCGGCCATGGGCGAGACCAGCGAGGCCCAGGGCGGCAAAGGCCAGCGGGTAGTCCAGCAGGAACTGGACCGGGTGGACGAAGTACGGCTCCAGCATGTACTGAATCAGGCCGGCGATGGCGCCGGTGGCCACGCCCCAGCCCGCCCCATGGCGCAGGGCGATCAGCATGATCGGCACCATGCTGCCCAGGGTGACAGAGCCGCCCTGGGGCATCTTGAAGAGCTTGACATAGGAAAGGGCCACAGCGAGCGCGATCATGATTGCGGTCTCCACAAGCCGGAGCAAGCGAGCATTCGACTGGGACATTTCGATCGACCTCCCATCAGGATGGCGCACATGCCACGAAAATAACCGCAGCCCAGCGAGCTGCGGTCCCTGACGGGTTCCACAGACTCGCTTCCCTACGCCGGTATAACCCGGATCAGGTGATTAGGGTCCCAAGGTTGTGACCTCGGTTCTCAGCCGGCTCTACGGCTCCCCTAGCGGTCTGATGCCATATCCTTGTGCGCAACCCAAGTATACCCCTTTCGCCCGCAGGAATCAACGGGTGGCATATCAAGCCTTCCCTGGTGGCACGTTAACGAGGCGAAACGAACCATTCACGGATCGGAAAGGGGTACGGAACGTGCGCAAGCGCATCGCAGTCGGGGCTCTGCTCGCCATCCTGCTCGCGGTCACCTTTCCATGGCAGGCGGGAGCCGCCCCGCAAGCCACGCTGCGGTGGGGAAGCCGCGGCAACGATGTCTGCCAGGTCCAGCGCAAGCTGAAGGCCTGGGGCTACTACCGGGGAGCGATCGACTGCATCTACGGTCGCCAGATGTACGCCGCCGTCACCTGGTTCCAGCGGCGGAACGGGCTTCGGGTCGACGGCGTCGTCGGACCCCAGACCTACGGGGCCCTTGGGATCGCCGGCAGGGGTCCGGCGGGCGGGGGCCGGACCGGGGTTGCCAGCCGGGCCGGCGACCGGGACCTGCTGGCCCGGGTGATCTCCGCCGAGGCGAAGGGCGAGCCCTACGAGGGCCAGGTGGCGGTCGGGGCCGTCATCCTCAACCGGGTGCGGGACCCCCGCTTCCCCAACACCCTGGCCGGGGTCGTCTACCAGACCCACGCCTTCGAGTCGGTCTCCAACGGGAGCATCTACCAGCCACCGACCGCCAGTTCGGTCCGGGCGGCGCGGGACGCCCTCAACGGCTGGGATCCCTCGGGCGGGGCGGTCTTCTTCTGGAACCCCTCCAAGCCCGTCTCCAAGTGGATCTGGTCCCGACCGATCATCAAGCAGATCGCCAACCACGTCTTCGCGAAGTAAGGGGAGTGTACGATGCGCAGAGTCAGCTACTGGCTGCCGGTCGGCCTCCTGGCGGCGGTCATTCTCGGCGTCTGGGGGGTCTGGACCTACCGCCTGAACGCCCACAACAACGACCTGGCCAACGCCCTGGAGGCCGAGCGGCAGCGGAACTTCGTCGACCTCGCCTACCATGTGGAGGAGATCCAGGCGCTGCTGGGCAAGGGGCTGGTGAGCGCCAACGTGATGCAGAACATGCGTTACATGGCCGATGTGAACCGGCACGCCTCCGCCGCCGTCGACGCCTTCACCTCGCTCCCGCTGCCGCCCCAGCTCTCCGCCTCCACCGGCAAGTTCCTGCAGCAGGTGGGCGACTTCTCCCTCTCGCTGCTGCGCAATGAGGCCGCCGGGCGGATGATGGGGCCCCGGGAGCGGGCCGAGCTGGCCCGCCTGAAGGAGTCGTCCGCCGGGCTGAGCCAGCACATGAACGCCGTCATGGCGGAGTACAACCAGGGGATCTTCCGGTGGCATCAGCCGACCCGGTTCAACTGGGCGACCCTGACCCGGGGCCCCGTCAGCCCGGCCAAGCCCAACCCCTCGGACCAGGCGCCGGCCTCGATGGTGCCGGGCGGCTTCGAGCAGGTGACCCAGGCGATGGACAAGCTGCCTGTCTTCATCTATGACGGGCCGTTCTCCGACCACGTGGACCGGGCCGCGCCGGCCGTCTCCGGCATGCCCGTCACCCAGGAGGATGCGGGCAAGCGGCTGAGCACCTACTTCCCCCAGGCCGACCGATACAGGACGGCCAACGTGAACACCCTGGAGGGGAACATACCCGCCTACAGCTTCCAGCTCACCCCGGGTGACGCCCGGGGCGAGGCCTATACCGTCACGGTCGATATCACCCGCAACGGCGGACACCTGCTGCAGATCCTGAACAGCCGGATGATCGGCGCCCCCACCATCGACCTGAGCCGGGCCCAGGCCATCGGCCAGCAGTACCTGGCCTCCGCCGGCTATCCCAACATGATGCCGACGTACGGGCAGGTGGAGGAGGGCGCCGCGACCATCGCCTACGCCTACCGGGAGAACGGGGTGGTGATCTACCCCGACCAGATCAAGGTGAAGGTGGCGCTGGACAACGGGGAGATCCTCTCGGTGGACACCCGCCAGTACCTGATGCACCACAAGCCCCGCACCATCGCCCAGCCCCGGCTGACCGCCGACCAGGCGCGAAATCAGGTCAACCCCGACCTCCAGATCCAGCGGGTCCAGCTGGCGATGATCCCCGACCTGGCCGGCACCGGCGAGATCCTGACCTACGAGGTCCTGACCCGCATGGGTCCCGACACCTACCTGGTCTACATCAACGCCGAGACCGGCGAGGAGGAGCAGATCCTCCAGCTGATCCAGACCGACGGCGGGACGTTCACGCTCTAACCACGAAGACGGCTGCCCCTCAGGGCGGCCGTCTCGCGCGGTGGGACATATCTTTGCCACGGATTCGTGTAATCCGTGGCCCTCATTTTCAGGGGAATCCGTGATTATCCGTGTCCGCTCAGGCGCCGGGTGCGCAGGGGGACGGTCAGCGTCACAATCGTGCCCGCCCCGGGGGCGCTCTCCACCTGGAGCAGGCCGCGGGCGGCCTCCGCTCGCTGCCGCATCACGCTCAGCCCGGCCTGAACAGGGGAGCGGGGCGCCTTCACATCGAAGCCGCGGCCGTCGTCGGAGAGGCGGATCACCAGGCGGTGGTTCTCCACCTCCGCCCGGAGCGCCATGCGGGTGGCACCCGCGTGCTGGACGGCGTTGGCGACCGCCTCCCGCACCAGATGCAGGACGTGTCCGGATTCGACCGCCGGCAGGACCATGCCAATCTGCGGGTCCAGGAAGGCCTCCATCGGGATTCCCAGCGCCTGCCGCACATGCTCCACCAGCCGGGAAAGGCTCCCGTGGAGATCCCGCCCGTCCAGGGGCAGATCGCCCAGGGGGGACATCTGAAGCCTCAGGTCCCGGATGGTTCGGCGCAGCTTGTCGCCGGCGTCGTCCAGCAGCGCCTGCACCTGCTGGTTGTCCCCCACCAACTCTGCGCAGCGCTCGATCTGATCCAGCACCTCCGCGACCGAACGGAGGATGGCCTGCCGGCCGTTTGATGAGGGAAAATCGGTGGTCTCGTGCATCTCGGACGGATCGCCTCCTCCCTGACCATGGACTCCCACCCTTCAATTGTACTGTGTCACAGCCCTGGCGGGGTATGAGGTCGAGAAGGGGATTCTCCTAGGGTTTTGATCGTATCCGCGCTCCGACTCGCGTCGGATGGACATCGTCCGAATTATTGGTCATGCTTGGAAGCAGAAGGTGCGCCCGCGGGCCCATACCCGTGGGCGCACCCGCTCAGGTGACCCGCTCCCAGCGCGTCGGTTTTTGGGTGACCGGGCAGGGTCCAAAGGGCTCGCCCTCGTCGTAGTACTGCTTTCCGCCAGCCTGGGAACTATAGGTGCCAGCGGACTTGCAGCGCTCCCCGGTGCAGCCCTGCGGCTGTTCACTCACACGACCACCTCCGGCTCTTATTCTTTCCGGGAAGGGAGCGTTTAGCCGTTCTTATACATTGGCCTCACAAAAGTAGCGTTTTGTTATGGCAAACCCCGTTGACTGAGGGCAAACCCTCGTGGTAATGTTTACTCAGAGAAAACGAAGTTTACCTGGTACATATCGTCGTGCATGAAAGGGGGAGGCACTCTATGGCTGGCACAAACGTAGCGCTCTCGCAGGTGCCCGTGACCCATATTCCAAGTGCGCGGCCGCACCCGGTGGCCGTCCCGACCGACGAGGAGCTGGTCGCAGCCTACCTGAAGGGGAACAAGGCTGCGTTTGAAGAGATTGTTCGTCGCTACGAAGATCGACTCTACCGGCTCTCGTTCCGGATGCTGGGCAACCACCACGATGCGCTCGATGCCGTGCAGGAGATCCTGGTCAAGCTGATGGCTGCCCTGCCCAAGTTCCAGGGGCGCTCCCGGTTCGGCACCTGGCTCTACCGCCTGGCGGCCAACACCTGTCTGGACATCCGCCGCAAGCGGGGCCGCACGGCAGCGGAATCCCTGGAGGCGACGCTGGAGTTCTCTCCGGCCACCTCGCTGGCGATTCTTGATGATGAACCCGCCGACAACCCTGATGTGTACATTGAACAGCAGTACCGGGAGAACGTGGTCCGGGCTGCTCTTGACAAGCTTCCCGAGAGCCAGCGGCGCCTGCTGGAGCTGCGTGACCTCGAGGACCTGTCCAACAGCCAGGTGGCCGACCTGCTGGGCATTGAGGTCGGCGCCCTGAAGGCCCGGCTGCACCGGGCCCGGCAGGCGCTCAAGCGAGTCCTGGACGCTGGTGTTCAGGTTCCCGGATACGCTTCCGCATCTTCCGCAGACTTGGCATAGCATTGCAGGGGGGAAGCGAAATCGATGTCGCTCGGCAACAGAATCCGGCAGACTCGGACTCAGAAGGGTATCACGCTGCAGGAGCTCTCTGAGCGCAGCGGTCTCTCCAAGGGGTTCATCTGCCAGTTGGAGAACGACAAGGCGTCGCCTTCCTTGCAGGCCCTGGAGCGCCTCTCCGCCGGGCTCTCCGTGCCCATCGCCTTCCTCTTCCTCTCCGAGGAGGAGAAGATCCACGTGGTGCGGGCGAATGAGCGGCAGGGCTACTCCGTGGGCGGCGAGGGCATCAACGTCCGGTTCCTCTCCGCACGGGGGCGCCATTTGAAGATGATGATGATCGAGCTCGCACCGGGGACCAGCACCGGCGGGGATAACCATTCCCACGAGGGCGAGGAGTGCCACCTGGTGGTGGAGGGGACCGTCCGCTATACCCAGGCGGATGAGTCGGTCATCCTCCACGCCGGTGACTCGCTCCACTGGAACGGCTACATCCCGCATCGGGTGGAGAACTGCGGCCAGACCACCGCCCGGGTCCTCTGCGTCACCTCCGGCTCGATGGAGCACATGCTGGAGTGCAACGAATGCGAGGACCTGGAGCAGCCGACCGGGGTGATCGAGGGGTAAGCGAAGGCGGCGGGATCATCCCGCCGCCGTCTGTTTCCCCTCCTCCTGCTGATAACGCAGGATCAGCCAGATCGAGCCGATCAGGATCACCGCGAGCGAGGTGAGTTGGGCCACCTTCACCCCGCCGATCAGCAGCGAGTCGGCCCGCAGGAACTCCAGCAGGAACCGGGCCACCGAGTAGAGGATGGCATAGGAGAGAACGGTCCGGCCGGGCACTTCCCGCCGGGGCCTGTACCACAGCAGGAAGGCGAGAATCAGGAAGCCGGCCGCCATCTCCAGCCCCTCAGCGGGGATCAGCGGGGTCCTGCCAAAGATCTGCCCCGCCGGGCTCTCGGGGTGGTAGATCAGGCCAAACCACTGCGGCCACCACGGCACCTCGCTGACGGGCCGCCCGAAGGCGTCGCCGTTCATCAGCGAGCCGATCCGTCCGATCGCCTGGCCCAGGATCACCGGCGGTGCGATGATGTCCAGCAGCTCCCAGATCCGCACCCTCCGCCACCGGGCGAAGAGGATGGTCACCAGCAGGCCGGCCAGCACCGCCCCCTGTATGGAGAGGCCGCCCTTCCAGATGGCGAATCGGTCCCACGGCGTATCCACATACTCTTCCCAGGTGAAGATCATCTCCCAGGCCCGGGCACCGATGATCCCGGCGGGCACCAGCCAGATCGCCAGATCGAGCAGCATGTTCTGGTAGGCCAGCCCCTTGTGGGCCGACCGGCGCTGGGAAAGCCAGACCGCCGCCAGGATGCCGACCATGATCAGCAGGTTCTTCCACGTGAGGGAGAAGAGTTCCGTCCGAAAGATGTAGGGGTACACGGCCTCACCTCTGCCCCATCCTATCACATTTCGCGTCCCGTCCCAAGTGGGACGGTCCGCCAGGAGGTCTGCCAGCATGGCCGTTCAGCCGATGTATGTGGTGCTTGTCAGGGATCGGGGGCTCTTCCTGGTACAGCCCCTGGAAGGCGAAAGCCAGGCCGAGGCGATCGAGAAGAGCCTGGGTCTGAAGGGGGGCTACTCCGGCGGCCTGGTAGAGCTGGAGGTCCCGGAGGGGGTGGACGAGGCCTGGGTCGCCTGGGTGGAGGGCGAGGGGCCGACGGGCGCCCCCTACTTTGAGTACCGGGCGCTCCACCCCGACCTGACCGAGGAGCAGGTGAACCGGCAGCTGGAGGCAGCGGGGGAGACGGCGATCAAGCTGAACCGCTCCCGCATCTACCGGGAGGCGGACCGGACGGCTGCGCCGGAGCCCGAGGGGCCCCCCATTGAATGGCAGGGCTAGCGCTGCGGGCAGAATGGCCGGCGGGGGATTGTCAGGGAGCGACCGATATGTTACGCTTAGCACGAGCAAAAGAACGGAGACCTGTGTCGCCCTGCATGGCGATACGGGTCTTCGGGCGTTCTTGAGGGTTTTGCCCACAAGAAACTTTTTTTCTCGGGAGGAAGTAGGTTGGTCGCCTCCAAACGTTCGAGCTTCGAAACAAGCCAGAAGGGCGCCTGGATCAGCATTGGCACCTATGTGGCGCTGACCGCAACCAAGCTGACGGTCGGCCTCCTTTCGGGTTCCCAGGCGATGACGGCGGACGGTCTCAACAACGCCACCGACGTCCTCGGCTCGGTGGCCGTGCTCTACGGGCTGAAGGTCGCCCAGCGCCCCGCCGATGATGACCATCGCTACGGCCACGAGCGGGCCGAGGCGGTCGCCGCCCTGGTGGTCGCCACGATCATGGGGCTGGTCAGCATCGATGTCGGGATCGGGGCGGCCCGCAGCATCCTCTCCCCGTCCCATGCCGCCCCCGACCTCTGGAGCCTCTGGGTGGCGATCGGTGCTGCCGCGGTCATGCTGGGGGTCTACGCCTACAACCTGAACCTGGCCCGGATCTGCGGCAGCAGGGCGCTGGAGGCGGCCGCCCGGGACAACCGCTCGGACGCCCTCACCAGCCTGGGCGCGGCGGCAGGCATCATCGGGGCCCAGTTTGGCTGGACCTGGGCCGACCCCCTGGCCGGCCTGGTGGTGGCCGCCATGATCGCCCGCACCGCCTGGCAGATCGGTCGGGAGGCGGCCCACATGCTGATGGACGGCTTCGACGACCTGGAGCGGATCCGGTCGCTCCGGGGCCTGGTCAGGCGGGTGGACGGGGTGACCAAGGTGCGCAGCCTGCGGGCCCGCCACCTGGGCAACTCGGTCTCGGTCGATGTGACCGTCGCCGTGCCCTGCCACATGAGCGTCATCGAGGCGCACGCCGTGGCGGACCGGGTGGAGGCGGTCCTGACGGCGGAGGAGGATGTGCAGGAGGTGCACGTCCACATCGAGCCCGATGCCCTGCCCAACGTGGGATAAGGAGAGCGGACTGTCTCAAATTGAGACAGTCCGCGTCTTATTTTGATACACGCCCCCCGGAGGGGCTACCCGGCTACTTCGCGGCGCGCGCCGCGGCCAGGGCGGCCTCGTAGTTGGGCTCCTGGCCACCCGCAGGGACGTACTCCACATGGACGATCGTGTCGCTGGAGTCGACCACGAAGACGGCCCGGGAGCAGATAGCCAGCTCCTTCACGTAGGTGCCAAAGGCATGGCCGAACTCGTGATAGTGGTAGTCGGAGAGGGTGATCACCCGGTCGACGCCGGCGGCGCCGCACCACTTCTTCTGGGTGAAGGGCAGGTCGCAGGAGATGGTCAGTACCACCACGTTTTCCCCCAGCTCGGTGGCTGCCTGATTGAACGTCCGGGTCTGGGTACTGCAGACGCCGGTCTCCAGCGACGGGACCGACGAGATAATCCGCACCTTGCCGGCATAAGCAGAGGACTCGACCGTGGCCAGGTCGTTGTTCACAACCTTGAACGCCGGAGCCTTGTCCCCCACCTTCAGCTCCGGACCGACCAGGGTGCAGCTGATCCTGAACTGGAATGCATTGGGCCGCTCCATCTGTTGAAACCCTCCCACAATAAGTATCGGGAACCCCCGGTTTAAGACGCTCCTCCGAATACAGAGGTAACGGTCCTCAGGTGAGATTTTGCCTCGCCTAGTACAGGGTGCGCTCCACGGCGGCGAGGCTGGCGGTCCGCAGGAAGCGGCGGTAGGAGCGGCTCTCCCCCAGGAGCCGCTTCAGCCGCTCCTGCGCCGGCCCCTCCCGGACCCCCCGCCCGTCGGTCCGCTTCCGCAGGCGGACCTGGTCCCCCGCCTCCTCGTCAATGGCCAGCAGGTGGCTTTCCGCCAGGGTCTCAAGCCCCGCCCTGACCACCGTCTCCAGCTCGCCGGAGCGCACGGCCAGCCCCGCGATGCTGACCCAGGGGCTGAGTTGCATCGCCTCGCTCAGCAGCCGCATCAAGAGGGGCAGGAAGCGCTCCTCCTCCGGGTTCGCCTCCGCCGGCCAGCCCAGCACGACCCGCCGGGCACCGGTCAGCGCCAGCGCCTCGTCCAGCAGCCGGGGGCTGGGCGGTGGGGTGAGCAGGACCAGCTCATCCGCCTGCCGGAGGCTGTACCGGTCGGCCACCTCCTCCACCCCGGCGGGGCGGCGGCCCTCCGCGACGAAAAGGGCGGCCGGAAACTCCAGCTGCAGGAAGGGGAGGCTCTGGCTCCGCCGGTCCACCAGCACCGGCCGGGTCCGGACCGGCGCGGCGAGGGGCGCCCTGAGAGGGGCCGGGGCGGGGCCCAGGTGCTCCACCACCGCCTGGAGCTGCTCCTCGCCGTTCCAGCGGTGGAGCTGCAGCCGGTAGTAAAGCTCACAGCTCTGGGGCTCCAGGGCGGTGGGGCCGGCCCCCCACCAGACGCCGGTCAGCGCCGTCTCGCCGTCCCTCAGCACCAGGCGCAGGTGCCGCTCGCCGGGGCCGATCGCCCGGGAGCTGAGGAGCTCAACCCCGGGCGAGTGGAGCACCGGCGCGGGGTTGCCCTCGCCGAAGGGGGCGGCCCGCCGGAGCGCCTCGTAGAGCCGCCGGTCCACCTGAGCCAGGGGCAGGGAGAGGTCGGCCACCCGCTCCTCCGGCCCCTGAGCCGGCCGGGCCAGCCGCCGCACCTCCTCCAGCATGGCAGCCCGGAAGGCGGGGAAGTGCTCCTCCAGCAGGGAGAAGCCGGCGGCTGCGGCGTGACCCCCGTGGCGCAGCAGGTGCTCCCCGCAGGCCTCCAGCGCCTGGTGAAGCGGCACCAGGCCCCCGGGGGAGCGGGCCGAGCCCACCAGCACCGAGGAGCCGTGCTTGCGGGTCATCAGGAGGACGGGAATCCCGTGCTCCTCCGCCAGCCGCCCCGCCGCAATCCCCAGCACCCCCTCGTGCCACTCCGGCCGGTAGAGCAGCACCGCATGCGCCCCGGGCACCACCTCTGCGGCGGCGCTCTCCACCACCGCAGCGGTCAGCTTCTTCCGCTCCTGGTTCATCTCGTCCAGGCGGGAGGCCAGGTCCGCCGCCTCCGCCGGATCGGCGGCCAGCAGGAGCCGGACCGCCAGCTCCGCATCTCCCAGCCGCCCCGCCGAGTTAAGGCGGGGGACCAGCTGGAAGGCCACCTCCTCCTCGGTCAGGTGGCCGGTCAGCCCCGCCACCTGCATCAGCGCCAGCAGCCCCGGTCCGGGGGATGTGTTGAGCCGGCTCAGGCCGCGCCGGCCCAACTCCCGGTTGGCCCCCGCCAGCGGGACCACATCGGCGATGATCCCCACCGCCACCAGGTCGAGCCAGCGGTCGGCGTCGGCGGGGTCCCGGTCCAGCTCCCGCAGGAGCCGGCGGGCTACCAGGTAGGCGGTCCCGACGCCGGGCAACATCCGGCTGGGGTGCCCCTCCGGGAGCCGCTTGGGGTTGATCACCGCCTCGGCCTCGGGGAGCTGCGGCCCCAGCTCGTGGTGATCGGTCACCACCACCCGCATCCCGAGGCGGCGGGCCAGCTCCACCTCCGCCACGCTCTTGATCCCGCAGTCGCAGGTGAGCAGGAGTTGCGTCCCCTCCGCCGCCAGGGCGGTCACCGCCCGCTCATTCATCCCGTAGCCATCCCGGAAGCGGTTGGGGATGTAGTAGGTGACGGCGGCCCCCAGCATTCGGAGCAGGCTGACCAGCAGGGCGGTGGCCGTGACGCCGTCGGTGTCGTAGTCGCCGTAGACACAGATGGGCTCGCGCCCCACCACCGCCCGGGCCAGCTCCGCCACCCCCGCCTCCAGGTCGGGCAGGTTGGGCTCATCCGGGTCGAGCCCGCCTGTCAGGAAGGTGAGGGCCGCCTCCGGCGTGGCCAGGCCGCGCCGGTAGAGCACCTCCGCCAGGGCGGGGTGCCCCACAGCCTCAGCCAGTTCCGGGGGGAGCGTGATCGGCACGGGAGGTCGCCAGGAACGCATGGGGGAGCCCCCTTTCTGCGCATCGTCCGGCCCGATAAAAGGTGCGACTTCATATCTTGAATATACCAATCAGAATCGTTATACTCACCTTGTGTCGTAATTGATTCGTCACATAGAGCCGACCTTTGGTCAAGGGCACACCCATCGAAAGATGGGGCCGCAAAGCCACGGGGCTACAGCAGCGAGGGCCGCTATGCCAGCCGGGCTACCCAAGGAACGCCGACCGACGTCGAGGCCTTCCGCGGGGAAGGTCTCTTTTTTCGGTCCACGTCGCAGTCAATGCGGAAGGAGTCAATTGGACATGCGTTGGACGATTGGTCGCAAGCTGATGGCTCACTCGCTCCTCCTGATTGCCATGGTCGGTGCTGTCGCCGCGGTGGGCGGCTGGGGTCTGAATACGCTGCAGTGGGACCACCTGGAGGTGACCCGGCTCGACCGGAATATGATCGAGGCCCGCCGGATCGAAGCCAACCTGACCGAACTCTCGCTGGCGGCGACCGCCTATGCCAACACCATGGACCCCCAGTATCCGGATATGTTCAGGCTCGCCGCCCAGGAGGTGGAGAGCGCCCTCGCCTTCCTGGACGCCAACGTGAAGGATGCGCAGGCCCGCACCCAGCTGGAGGATGTGAAGACCGGCTACGAGAGCCTGAAGAGCGTGGGGGAGCGGGTGATCCTCCGCGAGGAGATCCGGAGCGAGGAGATCAAGTGGATGGTCTGGGGGCTCCACCACCCGCGGGTGCAGGCGGCCACAGCGATTGAGAGCTTCATCGGCACCCAGGCCGGGCTGATCGCGAGCTTCGGCGAGCAGGTGGAGCGGAACACCTTCCTGGTCCAGGCGGCGGGCGGGGGCGTCGCCCTTCTCTCCATCGTGGTCGGGTTGATCCTCTCCGGGCTGCTCTCCCGGGCGATCTCCCGCCCGATCACCGCCATCGCCGCAGCGGCCCAGCGGCTGGCCGAGGGGGACCTGCAGGTGGAGGAGCTGCCGGTCAAGGGCCGGGACGAGGTGGCCGAGATGGCCGGCGCCTTCAACCGGATGACCCGGGACCTCCGCCGGCTGCTGGAGGGCATCGCCGCCAGCACCCAGGCGGTGCTGGCCGCCTCGCAGCAGCTGGCCAACGCCTCCCATGAGTCAGCCCAGTCGGCCCAGGAAGCAGCCAACGCCATGACGGAGGTGGCCGAGGGCACCACCCGGCAGGCCGCTTCGGCGGAGGAGGTCCACCGGTCGATTGCGGAGATGCAGGCGACCATTCAGCAGATCGCCGCCGGTGCGGGCCGCTCCTCCGAGGAGACACAGCAGGCGGCCGAGCGGCTCCGGCGGGCGGCGGAGGCCCTGGGGCGCGTGGCGGAAGAGACCCAGAGCGTGGCAGCGGAAGCGGCTCAAACTGCGGAGGTTGCCCAGGTGGGCGCCGAGGTGGTTGACCAGACGGTCCATGGCATGGTCCGGATCGAGCAGGTGGTCGGGGAGTCGGAGGCCCGCATCCTGGAGCTGGAGAAGTCCTCTGCCCAGATTGGCGAAATCACCTCCACCATCTTCGCCATCGCCGAGCAGACCAACCTGCTCGCCCTGAACGCGGCGATCGAGGCGGCCCGGGCGGGCGATCACGGGCGGGGGTTCGCCGTCGTGGCAGATGAGGTCCGCAAGCTGGCGGAGCGGTCGGCCACATCGGCCCGGCAGATCAGCGGCCTGATTGAGTCGATCCAGGCGCAGGTGGCCGAGGTGGTCCAGAGCATGGCCGCCGGCTCCGACGAGGTCCGCCGCGGCAGCGAGCGGGCACAGCAGGCGGGTGACCGGCTGACCCAGATCCTGCAGACCGTGGAGAAGGCGGCCGCCGATATCCGGCGGGTCTCCGAAACCACCAAGGCCCTGCGGGAGGAGACCGACCGCGTGGTAGCCACCTTTGAGAACCTGGCGGCGGTGACGGAGGAGAACACGGCAGCGACCGAGGAGATGGCCGCCAGCACCGAGGAGATGACCGAGGCGGTGGCGACCATCAACGAGGTCGCCCAGGAGAGCGCTGCGGCGGCGGAGGAGGCCTCGGCCTCCATCGAGGAGCTGACCGCCGGCTCGGAGCAGGTGGCGGCGCTGGCCCGGGACCTGGATCAGATCGCCCAGGACCTCCGCAACCGGGTATCGGTCTTCCGGCTCTAGCAGTGGGGCCCGGCCTTTTCAGAGGCCGGGCCTTTGCGCGCCCCCACGTCCTCCGGGACCTAGGGCAGGTCGGGCAGCTTCTCCCAGGTCAGCTCCTCGCCGTGGAGCCACTCCTGCTCCTCCACCTCCAGCTCCTCGGTCCGCCGGCCGTGGCAGAGCATCTGGTACTCGCACCGGGCGCAGACCGAGCGATCCGGGGTGGCCAGGAAGCGGTCGGCGGGGGTGGAGAGGATCAGGGCCACCTGCCGCTGCAGGTACTCCTCATCCAGCCGGTACTGGGATTCACTATATTCCAGCCGCTCCCACCTGTGCGGGTAGAGCGGGTTCCAGTAGACCATGGAGACCTGCTCCGGCTTGAAGCGCCCCTGGGGGGAGTAGGCGCCCCCGGCGGCGCAGAGCATGTAGCGGTAGACCACGGTCTGGGGGGAGTTGAGCAGGTACTTGCGCCGGGGCATCTTCCGCTCGGTCTTCCAGTCGAAGATGGTGGCCCGCCCGTCGGGGTCGACCGCCACCAGGTCGAACTTGGCCATCAGCCGCAGGTCGGGCCGGTTCAGCCGCAGCTCCAGCTCGGGGTAGAAGGTCCGGTCGAAGGTGCGGGGCAGGAAGGACTGGAGCAGCCCCATCCAGTGGTCCAGCTGCTCCTGCTCCACCGGGTCGGCCACCGTGGCCGGGTCCAGCCCGGCGTAGTAGCGGCGGGCCATCAGGTGGAAGTGCTCCCCCCGCTCGATCGCCTTCCGGTCCTCCTCGGTCCCGGCGCCGGGGAGGGCGAGGAGCAGGTTGTCGATGTAGCGGAACTTGAAGCGCAGCGGGCAGAGTTGGTAGACCTTCAGCGACATGGCGCTCATGTGGCGCTGGCTCAGCGGCACCGGCATGGTCTACGACGCCCCCTTCCGCTCGATGAATCCCTTGAGGTGATGGTAGGCCAGGGCCGGGTAGGCCGGCTTGCCCCACCGGTCCTCCAGGTGGCAGGAGAGCAGCAGGTTCTCCCGCGCCCGGGTGATCGCCACGTAGAGCAGCCGGAGCCGCTCGTTCAGGATCTCGAACTTGGCCCGACTGACGGCGTCCATCGCCATCTCCTCCCCCTGGATCGCCTCCAGCTCCGCCAGGGCCAGCGCCTCGGGGTTGAGGAAGTCGTCGGGCAGGAACCAGAGCTCGGAGCGGATCTTGTCCTGGGAGATCGAGGGGTACTCACCCCGGGTCAGGGCGGGGACGAAGACGGTATCCCACTCCAGCCCCTTGGCCGAGTGGCAGGTGGTGACGTAGATGATCCCCGGCAGGGGCTTGAAGCCCTTCCGGTCGTAGAGGGTGTCGGAGAAGCGGCCCATCGCCTGCAGCTCCGACTCCAGGTCCCGCACGGCGTCGGGCAGGCCGAAGGCCGGGTGCTCCTGGAGCAGGCGGCGGGCCCGCACTGACATGTAGTGGGCGATGGAGAGCTCCTCCCCCCGCAACCCCATGTCCCCGGCCAGGATCACCACCAGCTCATCCGCCGGGATCAGCGCCTGGGGGAGCCAGGCGGCCAAATGCTCCAGCGCCTGCTGCAGGGCGATGTCGCCCCGGCAGTCAGGGCAGGCCTTGTAAAGCAGCTCGAAGGGCGGGGAGCCGTCCAGCGGGTAGAAGAGCTCCTCGGGCCGGCACTGCCGGATGAAGGGGGCGAAAGGGGCATCCTCCGCCTTCTCCATCTGCATCAGGTGGCCGATCGCCCGCAGCAGCTTGGGGCCGTCGTGGGGCTCGGAGAGGAAGTCCATCACCGCCAGGAGGTCGCGGGCGGTCTGCATCCGCTCCGGGGCGGTAGGGCCGCCCAGCTGGCGGGCGTTGGCCCCCAGCTCGTTCAGCAGGTCCATCATCATGGTGACCATGGCGTTGGTGGGCAGGAGGATCGCCAGGGTCTTCTCGGGCGAGCGGTTGGCGGAGCGGGCGGCCAGCCGGGCGATCTCCTGCATCTCCCGCTCGTAGCTCTCGTAGTTGCGGGCGACGATCCGGTAGCCATCGGGGGTGGGGTTGGCCTGCCCGTAGCCCGGCGGCACCGGCAGGATGTACTGCTCCTCCAGGGCGGCGCGGCAGGCCGGCTCCGGGTGGTCGTGGCGCGCCCAGCGGACCAGCTCGTTGGCCAGGTCCAGCACATCCTGGCTGGAGCGGCCCGCCATGGTCAGCGGCCGGGTCTCGACGCCGGGCTCCCGGGTGAAGCGGCGGAAGAGGTCCGGCTCCGCGGAGGTGAAGCTGCCCATGATCGCCTGGTTGGCGTCGCCCACCCGGACCAGGTTCCCCTCGGGCCCGGCCAGCAGCTTCAGCACCTGCTCCTGCAGCCGGTACGAGTCCTGGGCCTCGTCCTCGAAGATGTAGGTCCAGCGCTGCCGGAGCCGCTCCAGCAGCTCGGTGTCCTGGGCCAGTAGCTGCTGGGCGCCCAGCATCAGGTCGCCGAAGTCCACCGCCCCCTCCAGCGCCAGCTCCCGCTGGTAGTCGCCGTAGACCTCTGCCGCCCAGCGCAGGGCCGACTCCTCGGGCAGGTGGCGGGTCAGGTCGAAGGCGGTCCGGGGCGAGAGCTTCCGGGCCTTGAAGGCCTGGATCAGGTTGCGGATGATCCCCTGGGTCCGCTGCTCCCACTGCTCCTCGGCCCGGTCCCGGTAGGAGCCCTTCAGGGAGGGCTTCAGCAGCGACTCCCAGAGCGCCCGGTTCCGGCCGATCCAGCGGCGGGTCAGCGCCTCCAGCAGGGCGTTCAGCCGGCTCTCATCCATGATGATGAAGTTCTCCGACCAGCCGATCTCCTCGGGCCGCTCCCGGACGATCTGCATCGCCAGGGAGTGGATGGTCCGCACCTCGTAGCCCTGGTGTCGGGGGTAGCCCCGCTGCTCCAGGAACTCGCCGATCCGGCTCCGGAAGTTGCCCACCGCCGAGTTGGTATAGGTGACGATCAGGATCCGGCCCGGCTCGTGGAGCCCCTCGGCGATCAGGTCGGCGGCCAGGTAGGCCAGAACGGTGGTCTTGCCGGCCCCGGGGACGGCGGGAACGGCCATGTAGCCCTTGCGATAGGCGACCACCTGCTCCTGGTCAGGGCGTAGGCGGAAGCTCACAGGCGGTCCCTCCTTTCCATGTCGCGGCGGGCATCAGCGGCTCACCCGCTCCCGGATCAGGTCAGCGAAGGCCTCGGCCAGGCCGCCCTCCTGCTCCTGCCCCCACGGGGTGAGGGAGCACTCCGCCAGGATCAGCCGCCCCCGGCACCGGCGGACCAGCGCCCGGGCGGTGCGGGCGGCGTTGGCCTGCCGCATCCGGTTGGAGCGGGTGTCGGTCCAGCGGTCGCCCTCCTGCCAGCGGCGGGAGAGCACGTGCGGGTTGGCCAGCTCCTTCACGTCGTTGGGGTACCAGCCGTTCCCCGAGAGGTCGACCCAGATCTGGTACTGGGAGGTGAGCCGGCTGGTCAGATAGCCGAAGGGGGTGGCCAGGGTGACCGCATCCCGTGCCGGGTCGTAGGCATCCAGCGGCTCGGCGGCCACGGTCCCCTCGGTCAGCATCTTGATGTACTCCCGGCCGTAGGCGCCCTCCCCGAGCCGCTCCATCGCCTTGCGGAAGCGGGTGGCGCTCAGCAGGAGCTGCTGGCAGGCATGGACCTGCTCCAGGGAGAGGTCGCCGATCAGCGGGGCCATCACCTCGACGATCACTGCCTGGGCGAAGGCGTCGGTCTGCCACTCCTTCTGCCTCGCCTCCTCCACCCAGCTCCGCAGGTACTCGTAGGCCTCCGCCCGCTCGAAGCCAATGCGGCGGCGCAGGCCGGTCTCGTCCAGGTCGGGCAGGCTGCCCCCCGCCCGCCAGATCGCATCGCCCAGGATCGAGGCCCGGATCGGGTCCAGCTTCAGCAGCAGCTGCATGGCGTTGGTGATGAAGCCCGCCGAGTCCCGGGGGATCTTCCACTGGGGATGGACCAGACCCGCCAGGGTGATGATCGCCCGGGCGTAGGGCTCATCCACCAGCCGGCGGGAGAAGGAGAGGTTCTGGACCGGGATCGGCTGGGGCCGCTCGGCAAAGGCCCGCCGGGCGGTCACCTCCAGCGCCCTGTCCACGTGGGGGGAGATCACGGCGATCTGCCCCGGCGGGACGCCCCGGTCGACCAGGGCGATCACCTTGGCCACCACCGCCTCCACCATATCCCCCCGCAGGTCGGTGGCGATCCGCTCCTCCACCACCTCGGTGAAGCGGCGCTCCGGGCGGCGGCCCATCACCCGCTGGGCCAGCACCTCGCCGAACTCGAAGAGCTCGGGGGTGCAGGTGTGGGAGCCTTGCAGCTCCACCAGGGTGGCCTCCTCCTTGAAACGGACGTAGGCCCCGGTCGGGTCCGCCCCCATGAAGATGGTATGGCCGCCGTCGGGGTTGAAGGCGTAGACGGTCTGCTCCATCTGCCCTGCCAGCGCCGCCAGGAAGTCCTGCTCCGCCGGCACCGATTCGTCCAGGTCATCCACCAGCAGGCAACGGTAGCGCCCCTTCAGGTGCTCCAGGTAGGGCGGGTGGTGCATCAGCACCCCGGTGAAGAGGTGGAGCGCCAGGCCGTAATCCAGGATCCCCGCCTCCAGCAGCCGCTCCCGGTAGGACTCGATCAGCCCGTGGACCGACTCGTAGAGCGGCCCCTTCTCCTGCCGGTCAGCGGCGGCGAGGCGGCGGGCCATCTCCCCCGGCGAGAGGCCGGCGGCGGAGCCCACGGTGGAGAGGTTGGAGGCGATCTGGATGGCGATCCGCTGCGGCGAGGCCTTCACCGCCGAGCTGAAGAGCAGCTCCAGCGGCTCCACCAGCCCCCGCATCAGGTGGTGGGCGATCTCCACGTTCAGGAACTCCGGGCGGACCCAGCGGCGAAGCTCGGGAATCGCCGCCTGGACCGGGGCCCAGAAGAGGTTCAGCTCCCGCTGGATAAAGCCAAAGAAGGAATGGGCCTCGATCGGCCCGTGGGCGGGCAGGTCGATCCCCTTCCGCCAGAGGGAGGTATGGGCCGCCCCGGCGGTCAGCACCAGCACCTGGTCGGTGCGGATGCCGCTCTTCACCCACTCGTAGTAGCGGCGCTGCAGCGCCGCGGTCTTGCCGGCGCCGGTGGCCCCCACGATCATCGTCGTCGCCATGGTCCACCTCCTCTTCCTCTAAGTACGCCCGGCAGGCGGTGATTCCTCTCGCGGCGGGTGGAGCCAGCCCCCTGAAGAAAGACAAAAAGCCCGGTGGTCCCGGGCTTTTAGCTGTTTAGGCCCCCAACCGCTCGCGGAAGAAGTCGACCACCCGCCGGATGATCTGCCGGCTCCGCTCCTCGTCATTCACCAGGTCGAAGCCGTGATGACCGGTGGCGTAGTTGATCAGCTCCAGCTCCAGGTTGCGGGCGAGGGCGGCTGCGGCGAACCGCTCGGCGGATTGGGTGAAGTTGGGGTGGTCCTGGCCGGCCCGGACCAGCAGCAGGGGAGGTACCGGGGCTTCCGCCCGCTCCAGGGCGGAGAGCGGCGAAAGGGGGCGCAGCTCCTCCAGGGTCAACCCGGGCGGCACACGGTCAGGCCCGATCTCCAGCAGCGGGTAGAGGGCCGCAGCGCAGCGGATCGGTCCCGCCGCCCCCGTCAGCACCGGGGTCAGCCCCACCGGCCCGCCGGCGGAGCAGACCCAGAGGCCCAGCCTTTCCGGGTCGATGCCCAGCTCCCCAGCATGCTGCCGGACGTAGGCCAGCAGGTCGGTCACATCGCTCAGCGCCTCCTCAGCCCGGGTGAGCCGCTCGGTGGAGCGGTGGGTGAAGGTGACTGCGGCTAGGCCTGAAGCGGCGGTCAGCTCGCCCCAGGAGCGGTACTGTCCCCAGTCCTTGGCGTCGGCCAGAACCGGCCCGGGGGCATCGCCGTGCACGAAGATCACCGCCGGATGGGGTCCGGGAGCGGTGGGCCGGTACAGATCCAGCTTCAGGGTGAGCGCTCCCGCGCTCTTGTAGACGATCTCCCGCCGAATCTCCACCTGGTCGGGACCGGGGGTGGGAAGCACAATCCGCCTCGCCTTGAAGTCCATGGCCATCACCTTCCGTTATAGCGTAATCATAATTACCCTGTAGAGTAACTATAGCAGAGGGTGTCCGGGCTGGCAAGGCCGCCCTTCAGCCCCCTCCAATGGGGTCGGGCACCCTCGCGGGTGCCCGGTCCTCTTACGTATAGGTTTCCCTTTCTATACCCGAACGTCGAGCAGTGTTCCTTTATGGGGCTCTAGATTAAGCGAGGCCTTCGGCGCGGATTGGACGATCTGCATCACTTGATCCTGGGTGACCGTCATCAGTTTTTTCATCGCCCACAGGTTGGCCGCTTGATTTACTTGCGAGACGTTCACGTCCTCACCTCCTCCTCCAGTATACCATAAGTTTCCTGCTCGGTCGAGTCCATTGCTCAGAAAATGGTGACATCAGCCGAAAGGCTTCCGTGGCGGATCGTACAATTGCATATTGACTCATGCCTCTGTAGTGATATAATAGTAACTCCCGTCTTGCTACCGAGCCATCTGAGGGAGGTGTTTCCGCTGACGGTTGAGAGTCATCCCGCCTACGCCGAGGAGTCGCAACGGCTCAAGGAGACGCTCACCGACGTCCGGGCCCAACTGGAGGAGCTGAAGGCCGTCCCGCCGCTCAACATGCCCGAGCTGATCGACGAGTCGATGGAGGCGCTCCTGCATGCCGAACTGGCCCTGGAGCGGATGCGGCTGGAGCAGATCCGGCGGCTGGACCTGGCCCACCGGGAGCCCTACTTCGGACGGATTGACTTCCAGGAGGGCCCCGACGGAAGGCCGGAGCAGCTCTACATCGGCAAGGTCGGCGTTCAGCGAAGCGGCTCCTCGGACCCGCTGGTCCTCGACTGGCGAACCCCCATGGCCTCCCTCTTCTACACCACCGCCACCGGCAACACCGACGAGGTCTCCTTCGAAGCGCCGGACGGTCTCCATCGAGGAACCCTCTGGCTGAAGCGCCACCTGGGCATCCGGCAGGGCATCCTCCAGCGGATCGTCGATGCGAAGGTGAAGGGCGCTCCCACCGAGGCGGAGCCGGTGATCGATCAGTTCCTCTCCTACCGGCTGCAGGAGAGCCGGGACTCCCGGCTGCGGGACATCGTCTCCACCATCCAGGCCGAGCAGAACGCCATCATCCGGGCCCCCATGGACCGCCCGCTGATCATCCAGGGCGTGGCCGGCTCCGGCAAGACCACCGTGGCGCTCCACCGCCTCGCCTACCTGCTCTACACCTTCCGGGAGACGATCGCCGCCAGCCGGATCATCATCTTCGCCCCCAACCGGATGTTCCTGGACTACATCTCCGACGTGCTCCCCGAACTGGGGGTGGACGGCGTGGTGCAGACCACCTTCGCCGACTGGGCGCTGGGGGAGCTGGCTGACCCCGAGGTGCAGGTGGCGGATGCGGCTGACCGGCTGGAGTACCTCTTCGCCCCCGGCAAGGACCCCGGCGAGGGAGCCGATGCCCCGGGACGCTTCAAGGGATCGCTCCTCTTCCAGGAGGTGCTGGACCTCGCCATCGCCCAGTACGAGGCGACACTGGTGCCCGAGCAGGATCTGGTGCTCTGGCCCGGCGCCACCCTCCGGGCCCAGACCGTCAGGCAGTGGTTCTACGAGGCCTACAAGTCCTACCCGATCATGGGCCGCAAGGAGCGCTGCATCGCCCGGGCCAAAAAGTGGGCCGACGACCACCTGATGCAGTTCGCCGGCACCATGCACGAGCGGGAGCGGCGCAAGCTCTGCCACAGCGCCGTCCAGAAGTGGGTCAAGCTCTGGCCCGACCACACCCCGCTGGAGCTCTACCAGCAGATCCTGGGCGCCAAGCCCCCGAAGAAGAAGGGCCCGGCCAACGTTGGCTTCCCGGACATCCCGGAGCGGGTGATCCGGGAGTCGGTCGCCCACTTCAAGCGGGGGGTGGTCGCCCCGGAGGACCTGGCCCCGCTGGTCTACGTGAAGGCCAAGCTGAAGGGTTACAAGGAAGACCGCCAGCTGGACCACGTGGTGATCGACGAGGCCCAGGACTTCAGCCCCTTCCAGGTGGATCTCCTCAAGCGGCTCACCCGGGGCAACTCCTTCACCATCCTGGGCGACCTCTCCCAGGGGATCCACGCCTACCAGGGCGTGCACCGGTGGGAGGAGCTGGTGGAGGTCTTCGAGCCGGAGCCCACCGCCTACTACACCCTGGAGCAGTCCTACCGGTCCACCTACGAGGTGATGAGCTTCGCCAACCAGGTGATCAGCAAGCTCGGCGCCCCTGCCGCCCTGGCAAAACCGGTCTTCCGCTCCGGCGAGCCGGTGCGGGTGGAGGCGGCCACCCCGAAGGCGCTGCCGGCCCGCATCGCCGAGGAGATCGCCACCCTGCGGCAGCGGAAGATGGCCTCCATCGCCGTCATCGGCCGCACCGAGGCGGAGTGCCGGACGCTCCACCAGGCGCTGAGCGACCTGGGGCTGGAGCCGGAGCTGATCACCCCCCGCCAGACCAGCTACCGGGGAGGCCTCTCGGTCATACCGGCCTACCTGATCAAGGGGCTGGAGTTCGACGCCGTGATCGTGGCGGACGCCTCCGCCCGGGCCTACGGGCTCTCCCGCCGGGACGCCAAGCTCCTCTATGTCGCCTGCACCCGGGCACTGCATGAGCTGACGCTCTTCCACACCGGCACCCCCTCCCCCCTCCTGCCGTGACCCCCCGGTCTCGACGCAGGTGGGGCAGAGGCGCGCAAGGACCCCGGCCCGCGCCGGGGTCGAGGCCACTTTAGTGCCGGGTCACCGCCTCCGCGGGGAGCGGGGCGGAGAAGAGCTGTTCCAGGCGTTCCTTCAGCCACTCTGCGCTGACGGTGGGATCGCCGGCATCCATCCGGTGGACCAGCCCCTGCTGGCCGCCATAGTTCAGCTCCGAGTCATCCACGGTGTAGATGTAGCGGAAGCCCAGCGACCGCAGCAGGTCGGCCCGCTCGTGGGCGCCCAGGCCCCAGGGGAGGGCGAAGTGGAGCGCCTCCTCCTGCACGCCGATCGACCGCAGGGTGGCGATCGAGCGCTCCAGGTCAGCCCGGACCCGGGCCTGGAACTCCTCCTCGGACTCCTGGCGCCCCTCCTCCGCCAGCCACTTCCGGGTGGTCAGGAAGGGGCCCTGCTCCGAGCCGTCGGGACCGGCGGCCACCTTCCCGTGCCCATCGTAGGTGTGGGAGCCGAAGGCGACCAGCCCGGACTCCAGCATGGCCCTGGCGTGCTCCCGGGTCAGGTGCGGGCTGTACGCCCCCTTACCGTCGGTGTCGAAGTATTTCATCACGGGGAAGATCAGGGCCGGGGCCCGGTACTTCTGCAAGAGCGGCAGGCCCAGGTGGTAGTTGGAGGCATAGCCGTCATCGAAGGTGATCAGCACCGACCGGGCGGGCAGCGCCAGCCGGCCGTCCAGGAAGGCGGCGAACTCCGCGGCCGATGCCAGGTGGTACCCCTCGGCCCGCAGCATCTGCAGGTGGGACTCGAAACGCTCCGGGGTGATCACCCCCGGCTCCTCGGGCCGCTCCTCAGGCGGGGCCAGATGGTGGTAGATCAGCACGGCCACCCGCCCCGACTCCCCCGGGGCCAACTGGGCATCGGGAGGGATGGCTACGGGCTGGGTGGCGCTGTTGGTGAGTGTTGCGAGGAAAGTGGCCAGAGCGATCAGGTACTTCAACGCGGAGCCTCCCTATCTGCGAATGGCTTTGGCGATCATGTAGATCCCGCCGAGCACCAGCAGGATCGGCGCCAGGCGGAAGAGCATGCCGAAGGCTCCGAGGGCAAAGCGAAAGGCGGAGCTGGCCAGGGCCAGCACGAGGAAGATGCCCGCCAGCACATAGCCCGTCCGGCCCATCTGGCCGGTTCCGGCAGCCAGCGCCAGCACGGCCGCGACGATCAGGAAGAGCACGGTGCCCGAGACGAAGAGCCTCGTCAGCAGGATCATGCCCAAAATCACAACCATAATCCCCAGAATCTTATTCACCAACGCTCATCTCCTTTTCAAAATGGGAGATGCAATCACATCGGCCTTTAGTTCGCTGGCTGGCTCCAAAGCCCTGCCGGGCTTGACAAATTCTCGCAAGGGAGCGAGCGGTGTGACCACCTACCTGTACCTCGGGCGGACAGGCTACCTCCGAAACACGGCCTACCGCTGGTCCCACATGCTCAACAACGTGGCCTCCGCCGTCTTCGGGTTCATCTACATCTCGCTCTGGCAGGCGGTGGCCCCCGAGAACCCCGCCGCCGGCGACCCCTACTCCCGGCAGATGATGACCGAGATGATGGTCCTGGCCCAGGTCTTCGCCTGGCTGACCACCTTCTTCCCCGCGGGGCTGGGCATCCAGAACGCCGTCCGGAGCGGGGCGATCGCCCTGGAGATGGCCCGGCCCCTGCCCTACTTCGCGATGGTCCTCTCCCGGGAGAGCGGCAACATCGCCTACCACGCCCTCTACCGGGCCCTCCCCATCGCCCTCCTCTTCACCTTCACCGTCGGCTTCCCCGCCCCCCACTCCGCCGGTCAGCTGCTGCTGGTGATCCCCAGCCTGCTGTTGGGCGCCTACGTGGGGCTGACCCTCACCTACACCATCGGGATCTCCGCCCTCTGGACCACCGAGATCCGCTGGGCCCACTGGACCTACCACACCATGATCACCCTGCTCTCCGGCGGATGGATCCCCGCCGATATCCTCCCCGGCTGGCTGGGGAAGATCGCTCCCTACCTCCCCTTCGCCTCCCAGCAGTACTACCCGCTGCGGATCTACCTGGGCCTGTCCGGCCCCGAGGGGCTCCTGGTCCAGGCCGGCTGGGCCGCAGCGCTCACCCTCTGGTGCCGCTTTCTGACCCGGAGAGCGCTCCACCGGACCATCGTGCAAGGAGGGTAGCCCGTGGATATCTACCTCCGCCTGCTGGCCGCCGCCATCCGTTCCCGGATGCAGTATAAGTGGGACTTCATCCTGACCGGCATCTTCTACGCAATGATCACCGCCGTCGACTTCCTGACCGTGGCCGCGATCCTCTATCGATACCGTTCCGTTTCGGGATGGAATGTATACGAGGTGGCGGTCCTCTCCGGGCTGGCCACCACCTCGCACGGGCTCTATCGGGTCTTCGCCGCCGAACTTGACACCTTCGAGAAGTACCTGATCAACGGGGAGTACGACAGCCTGCTGATCCGCCCCTGGCCGCCGCTCCTCAGCCTGCTGGCCCGGAACTTCGACCTGGGGCGGATCTCCGCCGCCGCACAGGGTTTCCTGGTGCTCTCCATCGGCCTCTCCGGGGTGATCGCTCAGGGCGCTCCGACCTGGCTCGTCCTCTACGCCTGTATCGTCCCCTTCGCCGGGGCCGTGATCATCAGCGCCATCGCCATCGCCGTGGCCGGGGCCGGCTTCTACCTCACCCGCATCTCTGAACTGCAGATCTTTGCGGTCAACGCCCCGGTGGCCGCCGCCAACTACCCGGCGGAGATCTTCCCCCGCTGGCTGCGCGGCCTCCTCACCGGACTGCTGCCGGTGGCCACCATCGGCTACATTCCCGTCCGGTTCGCCCTGGGGAAGGGCGGAACCGCTCTCAGCCTGGCCGCCCCCTTCGTGGCGGCGGTCCTGGCGCTCACCGTCGCCCTGCACCTCTACCGGATCGGCGAACGGCATTACCAGGGAACGGGGAGCTAGTCTACCGGATCGACCTGAGCAGAAGCATCCCGCCGATCACCAAGAAGCCGAGGCCGGTGGCCATGCGAATGTACCGGAGGGGGATGTTCCGCAGAAACGTATCGCCCGCCAGCACGGCGACCAGCGAGGATGCGACCAGGGCCGCCGCCGCTCCGAGGAAGATCATGTGCGGGGCCTTGGATCGGGCGGACAGCGACATGACCATCAGCTGCGTCTTGTCGCCCAATTCGGCCAGGAAGATGATGGCGAAGGTCATCAACGCGGACTTCCAGTCCAATACGGGCTCCCTCCGCTCTGCTTCACCGGATTCAGGTGGATGCTTATGGGCAAAGACCACTCCCCATTCCCCGATTCACAAAAGGGCGAGCCCATGGCGGGCTCGCCCTGTCGATCGTTACTGCCCGAGGATGGCCTTGCGCAGCTCCGAAGCGGACCGGCTTCGGAGGACTGCGATCCCCGCATGCTCTGCATTCCGCTCGTGAACCATCTGGTGCTGCCCCGGGGTGCTGAGGAGAACCGTGGCGGCCCGGTAGATACAGGTATGTGTCAGCGGCGTGGCGGGGGTGGCCTCCACAATGAGCTCGGGCAGCGCGTCCTCTGAGCGGCCGGTAGCCGCAACCACCGACTGCAGTTGCTCGACCACCCGCTCCGTCACCGGGGGGGATGGGGGCTCCACCCGCACGATGATCGCCACATCCTCTTCGGCACCAAAGGCCTCGAGGCATTCCCGGAACGCCTCTGCCCAGGCGGTCGCCGGGTCGGTCCAGTCCGGGATCAGGAGAATCCGGTGGCGCTTGGTGGAGCCTGTTTCCACGGCGGGCGCATCCGGCGAATACTGCTCCCGGTGGTCAAGCGGGAGGATCAGGTCCGAATCATCCCCGGCCATCGCGGCTGCCGTCTGCTTGAAGGTGAGCAAGGCTTCATCCAACGGCACCGGCTGTTCCGCTTCGTGAGGTTCCTGCCACATGAGAGCACTCCGGACCATCACCGGCTTCAGCCCGACCCGCTCGAGGCGCTGTGCGTAGTCAGCGGCCGCTGCTCTCGCGGAGACAAACTGGGGGTCGAAGCCGCCGATCGCTGCCCGGGCTCGAGCCGTTACCAACAGACAGGCCGGATCCAGCTTGCCAGCCTCCTCGTGCCGACCAGCATGCTCATGGAGCCAGTCAATCGCAACGGCATCCTCCTCGGCGGTGATCTGCCTGAGATGAGGTACAACCAGGCCCGCATCACCTGCCGAAGCCCCTGCCAGCAGCAAACTGAGCCACCCGGGACCGACTGTGACCGAATCCTGCAGGAAGAGGACGTGCTCCCCGGTCGCAAAGGATAGCCCTGTGTTCCACAGGTAGCCGGCCCCTTCGTCCTCATCGAACCGCAGGAGTCTCATGGAGGGAAACCTGTCGGCTGCAGAGAGGAGCCGCTCAGCATGTTCGGGCGAGGAACCGCTGTCCAGCACGATCAGCTCCAGTGGGCGACGGGTGTGGCGGAAGATCGCCTCAATGGCCCGCTCGGTGCGGTCGCTCCCGTTCTTGGTGACCATCACCACCGTAACGCTTTCGCTGCTCGGGACAGCCCCGGCGGCCTCGAAGATCGGCTCCAGGCCCGAGACCTGCCGGCCAAAGGTCTGGAACAGCCGTTCATACAGCAGGTTCGCACCCTCCTGCCGCCTGCGCTGGAGGACTTCCTCCGGCAGGGTATCGGTCGAGCCGCCCAGGTGCAGGACACAGGCATCGGTCTTGATCAGCAGCTTGGAGTGCCTCAGCCTCAGGGAGAGATCGATGCCGGCAAATCCCGAGGGCAGGAGCGGGTCAAGCCTCCCGACTCGGGAGCGGCGCGCCAACAGGCACATATCCGATAAGAGAAGGGTGGGAACAGCTTGCCCGGTCTTCTCTCCCCCGGGGAGTCGCAGCTCTTCCAGGCCGGTCGCCCGCTTGCTCTCGAAGGCAGGGAGCCAGTGAGCGGCAAGGTGCTGCGGTCCTTCGGGGCGGTTGGAGACCGGACCGACCGCCGCCGCATCCGGGTGCTTCACCAGGGAGTCAACCAGAAGGCTGAGGTTCCCCTGGGGAATGACCGTGTCAGCGTGAAGAATGCAGACGTACTCGTGCCTGGCCGCCTCCAATCCGATATTGACCGCGCCGGCGAACCCAAGGTTGGAGCCCTGGGAGAGCAGCCGGACCCGCCCCTGGGTCATGACGGCCATCTGCTCCAGGTACTCGCGGGTCCCATCGGTGGAGTTGTTGTCGACGGTGATCAGCTCGTCCTGCACGGTCATGTTGGCCAGAGCGCTCTCCACGCTTCTGGTGATGACGTGGATGGAGTTGCAGGTCGGCATGATCAGGCTGACCGGCGGGCGCTCCTCCTCCACAGGGGGCAGCGGGTTCGTCCGGAGCTGCGGGAGCAGGTGCATCCACCGTCTTTGCAGCAGGTTGCGGTTCGCAGCCTCCCACTCATAGCGACCGGGCGTCTGGCTGTGCAGATGGATCACCCGGGAGAAGGGTGTGTAGATGAGCCGGAAACCAGCCGCCCTGACCTTCAGGGACAGATCCACATCCTCCCATCCCTGACGGAACTGCGTATCGAACCCGCCGACCTGCTCAAAGACATCACGCCGGATGAGGAAGAGGGCCCCATCGACCGAGTCGACTTCCGCTTCCGGCTCCGGGTACAGGTCCCACTCCTTGTGCCGGCGCAGGCGGGGCTCCAGCGGGAAAACCCCGTAGGTCAGCTTGTGCGAGGTTCCGTAAAGCCGACCGTCGGGGAACAGCATCTTCCCCCCGACAACGGCCGCATCATGGCGCTCGGCCGCGGCCAGCAGGGCCTCCAGCCAGCCGTTCAGCGGGATGGTGTCGTTGCTGACAAAAGCCAGATACTTGCCCCTGGCAAACCTGGCACCATAGTTGTTTCCACCGGCATAGAACCCGTTCGGCTCAAGTCTGACGACGCGAATCCGATCGCCGAAGACCTCCTGCAATCGCTGTGAGGTCCCGTCGGTCGAGCCGTTGTCCACGGCAATCACTTCGTAAGCGCCGGTCGTCGTCTCCAGCACGGCCCGAATGCACTGAACAGTCAGTGGCCATAAGTTATATCCCAGGACTATTATCGACACCAACGGCTCCGTCAAACAGATACCCCCTCGTCTGCCCTCATCGGGCCTCCGGCCTCTCCGGCTCGCTCAGCAGCCGCCGGATGCGCTCCGCTGCGATCGCACCGGCCCGGTCCCAGGTGAACCGAGAAGCGATCCATGCGGCGGCTGCCTTGCCGCGCTGCTTCGCCTCCCTCCGGTGGGTGAAGACATGCCGCATGATGCGCCGCAGGTCCGCGGTGCTCACCTCGTACCAGGTGGGCGTCCGGACGGTGGGCTCCAGCTCCTCCATCACCTGCTTCGGCAGGGCCGTCTCCTGCGCCGGAACCAGGTAGGCGACGCCCTCGTGGCAGAAGTCCAGGCAGGCGCCGGCGCCGGTAACGATCACCGGAGCGCCGCAGGCCATCGCTTCGGCAATGGGCAGACCGAAACCCTCCCCACGGTAGGGGTGAACCAGCGCACCACACCCCCGGTAGAGAGCGGCCAACTGCTGGTCGGGCAGCGTATCCCGGTGGATGAGGATGTGGGGCACCCCCGGTTCAGCGGCCCGCCGGTGGATGCGCTGCAGCAGTTGATCGCTGTACACCGTGCCGGAGCCGAAGTCCTTGATCACCAGCGTGACGTCCTCATCGGGCCCGAACTCCTCGCAGTAGGCGTCCACCAGGAGGTCCACCCCCTTGCGGAAGATCGTCCCGCCTACGAACAGGAAGGTGAACCCCTTGGAGCCGGGAAGGGTCGCTGACTCGCCGTCAGGACGGAAGAGGCTGGTATCCACCCCGCAGGGGACAACCGCCACCTTGCTGGGCTCCACCCCGTCACGAATCATCAACTCTCGGACGTAGTTGGTGTAGACCCACACCTCATCCGCCCGTGAGAGCCCGCGGAACCACGCCTTCGGCAGCGATCCATACTCCCAGGGCAGGCAGATGACCAGTTTCCCCCCCTGGGGGGGTGAGAAATCGTGGGGCCAGGAGTGGCGAATGGTGACGGTCGGCCGTCCTGTCACGCTCTGAAAGGCCGGCAGCAGAGGGGCGATCTCGGGCACCTCGTCGGGGGTAGCCTGCGGGAAGTTCGTGGAGACCAACTCCAGGTCGACTGCCTCCCGCTGGAGGGCCAGTGCCCACATGCGGTTGACCCGACTCAGGCTGTGGCGGGCCAGGAACTCCCCTTCAAAGGCAACCCGCTGCGGCAGGGGGTTCTGCGGAAGAACCGACTGGATGTCACGGAGTTGCTCTTCGGTCAGGGGGAATCCCTCCACCAGTCGTTCGCACATGCCTGGCAGGCCCGCTCGCCCCAGCAGGGTGACGGCCAGGGGGAGCTGTGACGGGTTTGTCCAGCAGACATGCCGCAACTGTGGGAGGACCGACCGCAGCATCGGGGCTGGCGGGGCAAGTTCAATCAGATCCTCCAGGTAGATCGATCGCCCGGGCTCCAGGAGCAGTGCCTGAAAGAGGTGGTGGGCGGCTGGGAGCCACTTGCCGGAGCGGGCAGCGATGCGACCGCGCAACCAATGGTACCGGGCCGGTAGGGACGGCGAGGCGTGGAAGTACTCGGTGTCAGGCTTCGACCGCTCCGCCTCGTCCAGTACCCTTTCGGCCGCCTCCGCCTCATCCACCTGGATCAGCAGCCAGGCCTGCAGCAGAGCGAGGTCCTTGTACCCGCTGTACCGGACCCGCGCCTCTTGCAGCAAGCCCCACGCCCTCTCGGCGTCCCCGGCGGCGATCAGGGCACACGCCTGGTTGTAGGTCGCCAGTCCGGCCCAGAGCTGGTTCACCGACACCAGGCGAGATATGGCCTCAAACTGGGCGGCGGCAGCCAGCGGGTCAACGGCCACCTGATGCATGGCCAGCTTGACCGACGCCCAGGACTGGTTCACCTGGGAGAGGTGCTTGCGAGCGAGCTCGGGCAGCTCGCCCTGCACCTGCATCATGATCTCAGGCAGGTGTTGCTTGGGACCCTGGTCATGGATCAGCCGGGGCTCCAGGCAGACGAGTTCCACCCCGTCAAACAGGGGCAGGAGGGTGGTAACCATGTACTGGGCCGGCTGCTCATGCAGGAGCCGGCGAAAGGTGATCGGAGACCCCGAGATCAGCCTATCGCCCGGCAGCCAGACCAGTGCTGGGGTGGACCCACGCGAGGGCGTCCACGGGTTGCGCACCGGGTTGGCAAAGCAGTCCGCCACCTCAGACCCCGGCTCCATTCCCGTCCACTCACGGTTGCCGGTGTAGAGCGCGAGCGTCCGGGAAGGACCATAGTCGTGCACCCTCCCGGACGAGATGTCATACTTCAATAACGACATAGTCCCCACCCTAACTTTCCGTCACTCGTTGCACTTCCTGGACAAAGCGGTGACCAATAACCCTCCAGTCCCAGTCCCGCACCATCTCCTGGCGGGCCAGGCCGCCCTTCCGCTTCGCTTCGTCGGGATCGCGCACCACCCGACCCATCAGTTCGGCCAGGTGGTCCACGCTGGGCTCTGCCCACATATGTCCGGCGTAGAGGGCCTGGTCCATCACGGGGGTTACCGGTACCATGGACTCCACGTCCACCAGGTAGCTGTTGCCCTCATGCATGAAGTCAAGCTGACCGCTCCACCGGGTGGCGATCACCGGGAGCCCACAGGACATGGCCTCCATGAAGGGGCGGCCGTAACCCTCCCCCCGGGTCGGAAGCACAAAGGCATCCGCCGAGGCGTAGAGCCTGCAAAGCTCCTGGGCTGACAGGTATCCGCTCAGCAGGATGATCGGAGGCAAGTCCTCCAGCCGCTTTTGCATCTGGCCCTCCAGCAGCGCGATCATCTCGCCCACCGGGTCTGCTGTTGGACTGTAACGGGTGCTGGTCTTGATGATGAAGGCGACGTCATCATCCCGGTGGAATTGGCTGGCGATGGCCCGCAGCAGAACATCCCAGCCCTTGCGGTAGCTCCATTCAAAGATCGATAGGAACGTAAACTTCCGGCGGCCCGGGATCTCCAGCGGGACCAGGCCGGGGCGGTACTCCTCGGTATCCACTCCGGCAGGAACCAGTTTCACCTTTTCCGGGGCTACGCCGGCCCGAATGAAGGTCTCTGCGTTGAAGCGGCTGGGTACCCAGACCTCGTCCATGGCGTTACATGCATCGGCCCATCCCATGGGAAGCCTGTCTGTCTCAAACATCGTCCGACCGATCAGGCGCTTGTATCGATAGTCCCGTTCGAAGGCGCTGGCTGTGATCCCCTGGTACAGGACGGACTCACCCTTCTCCACCGGTACCTTCATCGCCCGCTCAATCTGCCGGTACTTTTCCAGCGAGAGCAAGCCAGGCACCACGTCACCGAGCGACTCCGCCCTGACCGGCACGCCCTCGCGCAACGTGGAGAACAGGAAGCCGCGGTTCTCATCAGCATACCCAGACCCGTTAAGGAGAGGGGCCCGGAAAACGAAACGGGCAGGGCTCAGCGCCTCGCCCAGAGATGTAGGGCGATGATTCACAGGATCACCTCTCCTCAGTCGTCTGCCGGTGGAATCCCGGACCCGGATGGTGCCGAAAAGACCGGACCCCAGCCGGGAGTTCCCTTGCATATACCAGCCGCTGCCCAACCTCCCCAGAGGTGGGTGCGGTCCTCTCTGTCAGATTATCTTCCGGCCGCTGCCGCATCAATCGGAGGAACCTCCGGGGCCGTTTGGCTCTGCTCATACGCTCGAACCTTCTCAACGATGTGACGCATCTCCTGGGCCTTGCTCCGGTGTACGGCGAGTACGTAGTCCTCGGCATCGACCAGCACCAGGTCCTGGACCCCATAGGCCACCAGCAGCCGCTCACCCGCTTCGACGATCAGGTTCGAGCACTCTTCTGCGACCACAGGGCCGTTCAGACAGTTGCCGTTGGCATCGCTCTGCCGGATGCGCTCCAGGGAGAGCCAGCTGCCGAGGTCATCCCATCCGAAGGTACCTGGCACCACGAAGACACGGTCGGATCGCTCCAATAGGCCCCGATCCACCGAGTGCTTCGGCAGACCGGGGAAGAGGCGGGCCATGGTCGCCTGAAACCGCTCCCGGGGCACGGGATCCATTGCTGCCAGCGCCTCACCCAGTTCGGGCAGCAGCCGGGCAATCTCACGGCGCAGCGCAGCCGCTCTCCAGATGAAGATGCCGCTGTTCCAGAGGAAACGACCAGTGGTGAGAAACTCAATGGCGGTAGACAGGTTCGGCTTCTCCTTGAACCGGGTCACACGGTGGGCCTCGCGGCCGGGAAGGGGCTCCCCCACCTCGATGTATCCATACCCGGTCTCGGGGCGGGTCGGTCGGATGCCGAGGGTAACCAGACCATCGGTTGAGAGGGCCACCCGCACCGCCTCGTCCAGGGTATGGCGGAAGGCCGCATCGTCCAAAATCAGATGGTCAGAGGGCAGGAGGATCATCACAGCCTCCTCCTCCTGCTTCTGTACCCAGGCAGCGGCAAAGCCGGCACAGGCGGCGGTGTCGCGCGGGACCGGCTCCAGGAGCAGGTTCTCGGCCGGCAGCTCCGGCAGTTGCTCTGCCACCAATTTCGCATGACGCTCACCGGCCACAACGCCGATGTGGTCCGGCGGGAGCCACTTGCGCAGCCGGTCATAGGTGTGTTGGAGGAGCGAGCGGTTGCCGTACAGGGTTACGAACTGCTTTGGAAATGAGTGCCGGCTCTTGGGCCAGAGCCTCTCCCCACTGCCGCCAGCCATGATCACCGCATAGACAGACGTGGACATGCAGTGCCTCCTCTCCCGATCCATCCGCTCCGCCTACCGGTTCCGGGCCACCACGATCGTCACCTTGTTGCCGCCGACATCGGTGGTGTCCCCGTAGCCAAAGAAGACAAAGTTCTTGGCGGGAACGCCCCTCACCTCGGTCAGATAGCGCAGCACCGCACCCGCCCGGAGGGTGGAGACCTCCAGATGGGTCATGCCACCGGGAATCGGTTCCTGGAGATCGGTGCTGCCACTGATCATGATGGGCAGCTCGACCCCCTGCAGCTTCCCCGCGATCTCATCCAGGTGCGAAGCGGCCTCCGGCTTGAGGGTGTACTCCCCGGGGTTGAAGAGGACACTTCCCGCCAGGGTGAGCACAATCCCCCGCTCCTCCAGCGCCACGGCCAGGAGCCCCGTACGGACACCCGGCAGGGCCTTGAACACGTCCGCCATCCCCTGCATGGGGTCGGGCGGTGGGCTGGGCGGTGCCGGCGGCGGTGCTGTCACGACCTGGGAGGGCTCAGGGTCGGGTTCCACCGTGGCGGGAGGCGGCTCATCCGGTGGGATCAGCGCCCGCTCCACCGGCTCCGGGGGGACGGGTGCGATCACATGGGCCGGCCAGTCCGGCACATCCGGCAGGTTGCCGGGGCGCTCCGGCGAGATGACCGGCATAGCCTGTCCCGCCTGACCCCGGGCCGGCAGCGGTGGGATGTCCGGGCCCACGGGTCCCAGGGCCTGATGCAGGGAGCGGGCCAGGGTTCCGTACTTGGCCGCATCCAGTCGTGCCATGGAAAAGAGAACGAGAAACACAACGAACATCAGCGTGATAAAGTCAGCATAGGAGACCAACCAGCGCCCGGAGGCGCCTCCATGGCCACCGCCGCCACCGCCGTGGTCGTCATGTCCCTTCTTCCTGCGGGCCATACGCTGCTACGCCCCCTCCTGCGCCGGAGCTGTCGCCTTTGCCTTCCCCTTGCTCCCCACGTGCGGCACATAGATCGAAAGCTTCTCCCGCAGATTGCGGGGGTTTTCGCCGGACTGAATCCCGGTGATACCAAGGATGACCATCTCATTGAAGTGATTCTGCTGTTTGACCAGCGCCTTGATCTTCGCCCCCAGCGGAAGGAAGATCAGGTTAGCGAAGCCGACGCCGTACAGCGTCGCCAGGAAGGCGACCGCGATCGCCGGGCCGAGGGTGTCGGGCTCGCTCAGGTTGCCCATGATGGTGACCAGCCCCATCACGGTGCCCATGATGCCCAGGGTCGGAGCGTAGCCCCCGGCGGTGTCCCAGACCGCGGCAGCGTGGAGGACATGGTTGGCCTCCTGCTCGCTCAGCGCCTCCATCACCTCGATCACGGCCTCCGGGTCGGCCCCGTCGACCGCCATGGTCAGGCCCCGCTTGACCAGGGTATTGCTGGCATTCTCAGCGTCCTCCTGCAGGGAGAGCAGGCCATTGCGGCGAGCCTTCTCCGCCAGGCTGACCAGGAGTTCCACCATGCCATGGTAGTCCCGCTTCGGCGGAAACAAGGTCATCTTGGTTGCGGCGCCGACTGCCTTCAGCTCTTCCATGGCGTGGGAGAGAACGGTAGCGCCGACGGTGCCGCCAATGACGATCATGAAGGCGCTCATGCCGATCATCGACTGGAGCGTCACGTGCTCGAAGTAGGCGCCCAGGGCGATCATGATCATCGCGAAGAGGAAACCACCTACGGTAGCGAGATCCAAGAGACTCCCTCCTCAAACGCCTCTGGTGAAAGAACGCCGTCCCCCCGTCCGGGGGGACGGCGTCCCCGATATACGCTATGGGGATTCGCTTACCTGAGCAGCCCCATAATGCTCTGGGTGCTCTGGTTGGCCTGTGCCAGCATAGCGGTAGATGCTTGCTGCAGGATCTGGTACTTGGTGAAGGTGGCCATCTCCTGGGCCATATCCACGTCGCGGATGCGGCTCTCGGCAGCCGTCAGGTTCTCAACCTGCGTCTGCAGCGTGGAGATCGCGTTCTCCAGCCGGTTCTGGTAGGCACCGAACTCCGCACGGTACTCGTTGACCTTCTTCAGCGCAGCGTCGATGGAGCTGATCGCACCCGAGGCGCCGCTGGTGGTCGAGATGGAGAGGGAGCTCACCGACAGGCTGCTGGAATCCAGCTTGGTGGTGGAGAAGCTGACCGTGATCTGGTCGTCGGTGGTGCTGGTGCCCGGGCCGACCTGGATCGCAGCGTTGGTGTTGGAGGAGCTGATCAGGGTGATGTTGTTGAACTTGGTGCTGGAGGCGGTCCGGTCGACCTCCTTGATCAGCTGGGTGAACTCCTTCTCCAGCAGCTGGCGGTCCTCGTCGCTCAGCGTGCCGCTGTTCGCCTGAACGGCCAGCTCACGCATCCGCTGCAGCATGTCCTGGATCTTCTGGGCGCCGCCCTCGGCGGTCTGGATCATCGAAACGCCGTCCTGGGCGTTCCGAATCGCCATGTTGATGCCCCGGATCTGCGACCGCATCTTCTCCGACACGGCCAGGCCGGCGGCGTCGTCAGCGGCACGGTTGACGCGGTAACCAGAGGAGAGCTTCTCGAGGGACCGGGTCATGTTGGCGTTGTTGAAGGTCAGGCTCCGCCAAGCATTCAAAGCAGCCAGGTTCGTGTTGATACGCACGTTGATTAGCCTCCTTGCTTTTCTGTGCGCTCATTATCACCACAAAAACGGAAGCATCTTCCCTGCCGGCTGGTCCGGTGCTCGTTTTGTGGCTCGCCCTATGTATGGATCAGGGAGGGCTCATCCTTAAGACCTGAAATCGGCGGTTTTTACAGATCGTCACCGGTTTACGGCGATTATCTGCTGGTTTCGCAGTCAGAGACCTTTTTTGAACGGCATTTCATGGGAGTGCGCTTCCCGGAGCAGAAGAACGCCATCCCGCAGGGGGATGGCGTTCCTGATTATTGGTAGCGCGATCGCCTTACTGGAGGAGCCCCATGATGCTCTGGGTGCTCTGGTTGGCCTGTGCCAGCATAGCGGTAGATGCCTGCTGCAGGATCTGGTACTTGGTGAAGGTGGCCATCTCCTGGGCCATATCCACGTCACGGATACGGCTCTCGGCAGCCGTCAGGTTCTCAACCTGCGTCTGCAGCGTGGAGATCGCGTTCTCCAGCCGGTTCTGGTAGGCACCGAACTCCGCACGGTACTCGTTGACCTTCTTCAGCGCAGCGTCGATGGAGCTGATCGCACCCGAGGCGCCGCTGGTGGTCGAGATGGAGAGGGAGCTCACCGACAGGCTGCTGGAATCCAGCTTGGTGGTGGAGAAGCTGACCGTGATCTGGTCGTCGGTGGTGCTGGTGCCCGGGCCGACCTGGATCGCAGCGTTGGTGTTGGAGGAGCTGATCAGGGTGATGTTGTTGAACTTGGTGCTGGAGGCGGTCCGGTCGACCTCCTTGATCAGCTGGGTGAACTCCTTCTCCAGCAGCTGGCGGTCCTCGTCGCTCAGCGTGCCGCTGTTCGCCTGAACGGCCAGCTCACGCATCCGCTGCAGCATGTCCTGGATCTTCTGGGCGCCGCCCTCGGCGGTCTGGATCATCGAAACGCCGTCCTGGGCGTTCCGAATCGCCATGTTGATGCCCCGGATCTGCGACCGCATCTTCTCCGACACGGCCAGGCCGGCGGCGTCGTCAGCGGCACGGTTGACGCGGTAACCAGAGGAGAGCTTCTCGAGGGACCGGGTCATGTTGGCGTTGTTGAAGGTCAGGCTCCGCCAAGCATTCAAAGCAGCCAGGTTCGTGTTGATACGCACGTTGATTAGCCTCCTTGCTTTTCTGTGCGTGGTTCAGGGCCAAGAAACGGGTGCATCTTCCCTGCCGGCCGGTCCGGGACCCGTTCCCTGACTCGTTCTATGTATGAGTAGATTGATGGAGATCATTAAGGGCGAAATTGGACCGGTTTTCCATCCCAGGTCCGACTAGCATCGATTTCTGCGGATTTTCAGGGTCATAGGCCTATATTCGTCCGTTTTCCGTGGGCAGGGTTTCCTGCCCTACAACTCGAAGTTGAGAATATATCACGATACAGGGCGGGATGACCGTGTCGAAGCCCGAGTTAACTGTATGTATTCTGGCGAAAAATGAAGAGGTAAACATCGAGAGAGCTCTGCGGAGCGCAAGGCCCCTTGCCAAAGAGATCATTGTGGTGGATACCGGCTCCACTGACAGGACTGTGGAGATTGCGGAGTCCTACGGAGCGAAGGTCGTGCACCACCCGTGGACGGACGATTTCGCCGATGCGCGCAACGCCGGCTTGGCCCACGCTACCGGCGACTGGGTGCTGATGCTTGATGCCGACGAGGCGATCAGCGCGGAGCTGGCTCGGCGGCTTCCCAAGGCGCTGAAGGATCCCACCGTGGACGCTTACATCTCCATCATGGCCAACTACGTGGACGGGGCGCTGGGGGACGGCGGAGCGGTCATGCGCCTGTTCCGGAATCGCCCCGAGTACCGTTACCAGGGCAGGGTGCACGAATCGATCACGGAGTCGATTGTCAGCCTGGGTGGGCGCTTGAAGACCCTGCATGCACCGATCGACCACTTCGGCTATGTCGCCTCCGAGGATCAGCGCAAGGGACGGCGGGACCGCAACATCCGCCTGCTCAAGGCGATGCTCAGCGAAGACCCGTCGCGGGCCAGCACCTGGTACTTCCTTGGGGTGGAGCACTCCAATCTGCAGGAGTTCGGGGAGAGTTCCGCCTGTTTTCGCAAGGCGCTCCAGCTGGACCCCACCGATCAGCGGAGCCATCTGGGCGCCCACCAGCTGGTGGGTGCGAACCTGCTCCGTCATCGACTGACGGACGACTGGGAGTTGGCCCTCACCGGTCGACAGCACGAGGTGACCCGGTGGGACAGCCTGATGCGGACCGCGCAGGTGGCCCTCTACGAGGGCGACTACGCATCCGCCGCCGACGCCCTGGCGGAGGTCAAGCGGGCGGCGGCTGGAGACTTCGGGCGGGTGGAGCGGGATCCGGCCACCCTCCTGAACTTGGAGGCGCAGGCCTTGTGGCTGCAAGGGCGGCGTGCCGATGCCCTCCGGATGTGGGAGCGAGGGGTCCTCGCCTACCCGGGGGACCAGGGGCTGTCCACCGAGTGGGTGCGGCACCGGGTTCTTGCCGAAGGGCTGCGCGCGGGAGCGCTGGGCTCCCTGCAAGCTTACAAGACCCCTCAGATCGTGGCAGCGGCAGCGGGGGCCCTCCTGCGCGGAGGCGAGTACGATCTGGCGGCCACCCTCTCCCGGAACACCTTGGAACGGAGCCATCTGGTGCCCTATACGCTCTACGGCCTGGTGCGTGCGGGACGGGTGGAGGAGGCCGAGCAGGTCGCCCTGAACAACGGGCTGAGCGGAGCCGTTCACCTGGCGACTGCCGCGGCCTGGTTCGAGCTGCCTGCGGTTCTGGAGCGGAGCCTGGAGTCCATGACCCCCGGATGGCGCAGCGCTTTTGAGGCCACCCTCGCCGAGCGCCCGGTTGAGGAAGAGCACCTCTGGGCGCTGGACATCGTGATGGGCCTGTGGGCGGATGCCGGTTGCCTGAAACTGCTGGATGCCGCCGCGAAGGCGGTTTCGCCGGAGCCGGCGGTGGGAGTTGCCCGGGTCGCCTGGCTGCTCTACCAGACCCAGCAAGCCCCGGCCGCTCTGGAGCGGGCGCTCCGGGCCCCTGACCAGCCCGACGCCCAGGAGGTGCTCGGCCTGATCTCGGCAGAGCACGGCGACTGGGAAGCGGCAGCGCAGTTCCTGGTGCAGCGGGCCTTTGCCGGCCCTGCACCCGTCCGGGTCTACTACACGGCGGCCCGGGCCTTCCACCAGCTGGGCCGTCGGGCCGAGGCGCAGGAGATCCTGCAGCTGGGCCTCTCCCACCGCCCCCACTCCAAGCTCCTCAAGCAGGGGCTTCCCCGATGAGCAGGACCGGGTGCCGGCAGAGCCGGCACCCGGTTTCTTGCGCTTATACCTTCTCGTTGACCCAGCGGGAGCGGGTCTGGGTCTTCAGGGTCTTCCGGACCCCCTCCATGGTGCTGCGGGTCTCACGCACCTTCTGGGACTGGGCCAGCAGGTCGGCCTGCACCTTCGCCATCTGGGCCTCCAGGGCCCGCTGCTGCTCCACCAGCGCCTTCAGCTCCCCCTGGAACTCGGGTTGAAGTTCCGGTGCAAACAGCTCGGTGGTGCGCTCGGCCACGGCGGCACGCTCCGCGAGGAGCTGCTCCACCCGAGCCAGCCCCTCATCGGTGACCGCCTCCCGGAGGGTGACCAGCAGTTCCTCGCCAAGCCGCAACGCCTGCTGGTAGAGCGAGCTGAGTTCGGCGCGCCTATCCAAGGCCGCGGGCTCCCCGTTGGGCCCTGACCTGGCGGGCCGCCTCAGCCCACGCCTCGGTCATGTCCCCCACGGCGGCGGAGACCTCCTTGAAGGCGGCGGGGTCCTTCTTGATCAGCCCCTGGCTGAGCCGCCAGGACCAGTAATCGTAGAGGCGATAGAGGTTCTCCGCGATCTCCCCGGCCTCGAAGTTAAGCGCCCCGGAGAGCTCTGCAAAGATCTGCTGCGCCTTGCCGATATTGGTGCTCACATCGCGGTACTCCCGGGCCTCCATGGCCAGTACCGCACGGTCAATGAATCGTCTGGCCCCCTCGTAGAGGAGCACGATCTGGTCCTCGGGCGAGACCGTCTCGACCTGGTAGGAGCGGTACTGGTTGATCCCGTTCAACGCAAATCTCCCCCGTCGCTCTGTATTACATGGTGGTGGTGCCCAGCATCTGCATGAGGAAGGCGTTCCCCTGGTTTCTCAGCCTGGCCAGGGCCTGCTCCATGCGAGCGAACTGCTGCCGCAGCCGCTCCTCCCGCTCGGCCAGCTGCTCCTCAATGCGGTCGATCTGGTCGTTCACCTGATCGAGCTGCTTGGTCAGGGTAGCGTCCTTCACATCCAGGGCACCGCTCTCGGTCTCGAAGACGGACCGGATGTACCGGTACTGGTCAATGGCGGCCCCGTTGTTGTACTCGCCCACCTTCAGCTCGGTCACCCGGGCCTCGTAGTTGTTGTAGGTGGCGGTGATCTGGACCCGCACCTTGGAGGTGCTGATCGGGTCGAACTCCCAGGTTCCGGAGGTGCCACCGAAGTTGGTCACGCTCTCGATGGTCTTCCAGGTGGAGGTGGCGTCGTCCCAGTACTCCAGGGTGAAGTCCTTCAGGCCGTAGTCCGACGCCGGGAAGTCCGAGGGATCGGGCTGGTAGAGGGTGATGTTGTCGATCAGCTTGGTGCCGCTGAAGGTGATCTCAAACCCCTGGGGTGCCGATGTGGTGGGGGCTGCCCCGCTCTTCCAGCCACCGCCGGCGGTGCCGAACCGGTCGCTGTCGGTCACGTCGTTGATCACATCGGCCAGGTCGTATCCGGCGGCCGTGGAGGATCCCGCCGACAGGGCGACCGTCGCCCCCTCGGTGGACAGGGCAGGGTTGTTCTGCAGGGCGCCGAAGAGCTTGGCAACCCCCTCGGCATCCTGCGTCAGCATCTCCTTGAACTTGGCCTCGTCGATGATCACCTTGCCGTAGTCAGCGGTGTCGTATGCCCCGGTGGTGATACCGATCTGGCTCAGCCGGTTCATATCGGTCGGGAGGCCCGCCACCACGTTGGAGAGGCTGCTCCGGATCACCCGCTGCAGGTTGCGGATGAGGTTATCGCCGCTCAGGGGACCGCCGACCTTCTTGTCAGCATCGTAGGCGCTTACTTTGTTCAGCAGGTCCTGGGTGGAGTTGACCGCCTCAATCCAGCTCTTGACGGCACTCAGGACCTTATCGGCGTCAAGACCGATGGTGAACTGCGTATTCGCATCTGCTCCCTGTTTCTTTAGCGTAATAGTGAGGCCCGGAACCACATCGTCCACCGTATTGCTGGAGCGCTCATAGTTGACGCTGTTCAGGGTGAAGATGGCGTTCGCGGCCGCGGAGAGCACATTGGTATAGGCGTTCGTCCCATCTTTGAAGCCGAGGTTCTGCAGGGTGCCCGCCGTCACATCCTGCATCACGATGGCGTTGTCGGTGCCCGTCTCGGAGGAGGTGAGGACCAGTCGGTACTTGTCAGCACCGCTGATGGTCACCTTGACGACGCTGGCGCTGACCCCCTTCTTGGCGGCGTTGATCTTGTCCGCCAGGGAGTTCAGGGTGTCGGTGCTGGCCACATCGATCTGGGCCAGGTCGGTCCCAATCCCGATATTGAAGGAGCCGGTCACCCCCAGCGCCGTGTTGGCGGTGTCCTGGGTGGTGGCATCGGTGTGGGAGACGACGTGTGCCTGGGCCAGCTGGGAGACCGAGAGGCTGTAGGTGGTCAGCAGGGCGCCGGTGGAGGCGGTGACCGAGGCCACCGACTCATCGGTCAGGGTCGCTGTGCGCGCCCGGAAGGTAAAGGGAAGCCGCAGGCTGTCCAGCTTGGACCGGAGGGTAGAGAGCGAGGAGCGAACGTCTGACCAGGCCTTCTGCCGGGCCTCCAGCTGGCTCTTCTGGTTCTCCTTGCTGTACAGCTTGGCCCGCTCCAACTCCATGATCTGCCGGATCATGCTCTCGGTGTTCATGCCCGAGATCAGACCGCCCAGACTGAGGGGGTTGCTCATGGGGTCACCTCCTAGACCTTGCGATCAAACAGAACGCCCAAATAGTCCTCCATCGACTCAAAGGCCTCGACCAGCTTCTCCGGCGGAATCTCCCGGATGATCTCGCCGGACCGCGTATCCACAACCTTCACGATGATCCGGTGGCCGTCGTCGGCGACCTCGAACTTCAGCGCCTTGCTGAAGATGTGGGCAAGATCGTTCATCTTGCCAATCACCTTCTCCACATCCCTGGGAGTGACAGCTGGGCGCTGGTTGGTGAGCGGCTGTGCTGAGCGCGCCCCACCCTGCTCTGCACCCGTTACTCCCCTCTCGGTAGGCGTACGGACGACAACCTCGCCAGAAGCCTGGATTCTCATTCGCTCCGCCCTCCTCGGTTCACGGTATTCGTATAGTCGAACGCTTAACGGAACATGTAGTCCAGGAGTGAGACCGGCAGCGCCTTGGAGAAGGAGGCAACCGCGGCCTGGTAGGCCTGCTGGGCCTCGGTCATCCGGAGCACCGCTTCCGCCAGATCGCCCCCGCTGATCTTGCCAAGCCGTTCCTCGACGTTGATCATGCCATCACGGGTGTACTGCTCGTACTGCTCTACCTGCTTCATCTGCAGCCCCAGGCCGGAGCGGAGGGCGATCAGGTTGTCCATCGCCTTCTTGATCTGACCGAGCCGGGTGCTGGTGACGCTGGTGATGTTTCCGGCCCGAAGGTCGTTGGCCGTGTCGGTCAGCATCTGGATCATGTCGCCGGTCGCCTGGAGTTGGTTGCCCGGCACGTTGATCGGGATGCCGAAGCCCGGGGCGATATCCCGGATGATCAGATCGGTGCTGACAGCGGCGTAGTCGACGCCGCCGGTGACGTTGTCCACGAAGGGTTTCACATCGGTGGCCCAGCCGGCGTACAGGTACCGGCCGCGATGCTGGGCGTTCATCTCCCGCTTCAGGGCGTCGCGGAGCGATTCGACCATCGTGGCCAGGTTGGCCAGGGCGGTGGGCTCGTTGGATGCCGGGGAGCCTGCCTGGATGGCGATCTCCTCAGCCGACTGGAGGTGGTCGATCATGGTGCTGAGGCTGGTCTCGGTGATGGAGAGCCATTCCCGGGCGTCCTCACCGGCCCGCTGGGCCCGCTCGAGCCTGACCTTGACGCCGGCCAGATCCATCGCCTCAACCACCCGCTGCGGGTCGTCGGACGGGCGCTCCAGGGAGCGGCCGTTCACGGCCTTCTGGGCGTTGGCGTACTTCTCCTTGAGCGCTTCCAGATCGTAGATCGCGGAGTTCAACAGCATCCAGTTGGTCACGCGCATCGGCTCACCCCCTACCTGCCTACACCGTTGATCAGAAGGTCAAGCATTTCATCCATGGCACTCATCACCCGGGCGGCGGCGGCGAAGGACTTCTGCTGCACCGTAAGGGCGGCCACCTCTTCGTCCACCGAGACGCCCCACTTGGAGGAGCGCTGCTCCTGGCTGATCCGGATGTGCGCCTCGGCCATCTCCTCGCTCTGCAGGGCCTCCTGCGCCTTGGAGCCGACCCAGCCCACCATGTTCCGGTAGAAGGTGCGGGCGTCGTGCCACTGGCCGGGGAGGACCGCCGAGGCGAAGAACTGCTGCTCGGAGAGCAGGTAGATCTCCCGCGCCTTGGAGCCGTCGGACTGGTAGCCGGAACCGGAGCCGGCCGCGATGTGCTGGGCCTGCAGCGTGGGATCGACCGAGATGTCGGCCGGGCCGGCCCCGATCACGAAGAAGTTGCGGCCGGTGACACCGTCAAGGCCGTAGCCGGTGGCGTGCACCTCGTTCACCTTGCCCGCCAGGGTCTTGGCCAGGGTATCAATATCGGTCATGATCTGCTGAAGATCGGTGTCCCGGACCGAGATGAGGGCCGGGAGAACCCCCTTGCCGGAGTAGGTGGGCACGTTGTAGCCGGCCCACTTGGGCACCGGGCCGTTGGTCCCGTCCACCAGCTCCAGCTGGTTGAGCGTGGCGCCGTCCACCGCTGGCATGGAGCCGATCATCACCCGGACGGTGCCGTCGGCCAGCGGGGTGTGGGTGGCGCCGGTCAGCCGGGCCAGCTGGTCCAGCACCTTGTCCCGCTGATCCCGCAGCTCGGCATCGGGCTGGTTGCTGTTCTGGATGGCGGCGATGCGGGAGTTGAGGTCGTGGACGGTCCGAAGCAGGGTGTTGACCTCCTGGGTGACGGCGACCAGCTGCTCGTTGATCCGCTGCTGGATCGTCTCCAGTTGGGTATAGGCGGTCTTGATGTGCTGCACGAAGTCCCGCCCGGCGGTCAGCACCTCCAGGCGGACCACCTCATCGGCGGGGTTCTCAGCCAGCGCCTTGAAGCTGTCGAAGAAGCGGTCAATGGCCAGCCCCAGGCCGCCGGTCAGGGGATCGCCGAAGATGTCCTCCACCCGGTTCATCAGCTGGCGGCGGGTTTCGGCCTCGCCGGCGTTCATGGAGGCGTGCCGGTACTGGTCATCGATAAAGAGATCCCGCAGGCGACCGATCTTGGCCATGGTGCCCGTGGGGTCCAGTGGGTTCTCCAGGGTTCGGCGCGTATAGGTAGGGTCGTTGGCGTGGGCGATGTTCTGGCTGTGCAGGGTCATCGCCATCTGGGCGGCCTGCATGGCCCGGGTGGCCATGTTGAAGCCTGCGGATAGCCCTCGGATCACGTCACTTCACCCTCACGTGCGTCGATTTAACATCCGGGAGCTGCCGTCACGCTTCCGGTTCCCGGTGGGATAGCCGGGGGTGGCCGGGCCGCCGCCGCCCAGCAGGAGGCGGAGCATGAAGTCCACCCGAACGCTCTCGGCCTCCAGCAGGCTCTGCAGCTTCTCCTTGGCCCGGTTCAGCTCCGCGTACAGCGCCCGCATCTCCTCAGGACTTCCGTCGATCGGAGCCTGCTGCAGGGCGGCAAGCAGCGCCTCGTGGCGCATGGCCCCGTCCAGCACCGCCTTGTGATCTCCCTTGATCACGTTCTCGGTCTGGGCCTGGATCAGTTCGGTCATCTCGCGCAGCAGTGCCTTGGCGCTCATTCGTCGATCACCCTGGCACGGAGCAGGCGCTCAGCCAAAGCTTGCGACCCGACCGAATACTCCCCCCTGGCAATGCGCTCCTTCAGCTGTTCGATCAGCTCCGCCCGAACGGCCGGCAGCGCCCCCAGCGCCGGCTGGAGCTCGCTGACCTGGAGTGTCCGGGAGGAGAGGACGACATGATCGGTGGCGGGGACCTGGCTGCTCCCCGCGGGCCGCTCAGCCGGGGCGGGGGGACGTGGCGATTCCACCCGCGGTGTGCCGGTCACGCCCTTTATGCGCTGGCGGTCAATCTTCATGGGCGTCACAACCCCTCATCGTGTTACCTACTGATTGACGCAGAAGGCCGCCAGAGTTAAGCGCTCTGGCGGCCAATCATCTCTTCTTATGCTTCATTAGCTTCGGTTTTCGCCGAAAATCACCCCAAATCAACTGGGGGAGACTTTCCGTCCCCGGAGATTCAGGATCAGTTGGATCTCGCCGCGGGGAACGGAGAGCGCCTCGGCGATCTCCAGGGGGCTCTTGCCCTGATCGGCCAGGGCGAAGACGGCCTGGCGCAGATCGCTGTACCGCGGGGGCTTGGCGGGCTGCTCCGCCGGGGCCACCGGCGCAGCGGCAGGCTCAGGCTGCACGGCCGCGGCGACCTCGGGGACGGCCGTGGCCGCTTGGGGGCCCTTCCGGCCCTCGGGCTTGCTGCCGCCCTTGCGCCGGCCGGTCTGCTTCGGGGGCGCCGGTGCCGGTGGGGGCTCGCTCGGAGCGCTCTCCACCCTTGCCTCCATGGAGGCGGCCAGCTGCGCCAGCCGCTCGATCCGCTGGTCCACCTGGTCGAGGACCGCCTCGGCGTTCATGGTCACCTCTGCGGCCAGGCGCTCCAGCCGGGTGAGTTCGGCGTGCAGCCGCTGCTGGCGGGCGTTCACCTGCATCAGGGCATAGACCAGTGCCCCGATGATGGCAAGGCCCAGCAGCAGGTACACCGCTGCATGCATATCACGATTCCTCCTCTTGATGTACGGCCTAGGAGACCAGGTCTTTCTTCATGCGGGAGAGCTTGCCCCGCAGCCGGAGGATCGCCTGGCTGTGGATCTGGGAGATCCGGGCCTGGGAGAGGCCCATCACCTCGCTGATCTCCCGGGCCAGCAGCCCCTCGTAGTAAAAAAGGGAAATGACCAGCCGCTCCTTCTCGGAGAGCGTCTCGATGGCTCGGGCCAGCAGGTCCCGCTTCTCGGCGAACTCCGACTCCATGATCGGGTCAGCCGCCTGCCGGTCCGCCAGCCGGTCGCCCAGGGCGGCCGACTCCCCGTCCTCATGGGCGGTGGTCTCATCCAGCGAGAGGATGGCCAGCGTGCCGACCTCCTCCAGCCGCTTCTCCAGCTCCTCCACCGACAGCTCCATGTGGGCGGCCAGCTCCTCCCGGGAGGGCTCCCGCCCCAGGAGCGAGGTCAACTCCTCCTGCGCCCGGTCCAACTGCCGGGCCCGCTTCCGGAGGCCGGGCGCCCACTGCATCGCCTTCAGCCCCTCGAGGCAGGCGCCCCGGACCCAGGGGATCGCAAAGGTCTCAAAGCGGACGCCCCGCTCGGGGTCAAACCGCTGAACGGCCTCGATCAGGCCGAAGCAGCCGTGCCCCTCCAGGTCATCCTGATCGACGTGGGAGGGAAGGCCCACCATCAGCCGACCGGCCACATACCGGACTAACCAGAGATAGGTGCGCGTCAGTTCGTCTCGTGCAGCCAGATCCCGGGATTGGCGCCACCGCTGCCAGAGCTCCTTATGCTGCACGCTCATGGGCTGACCCCCCTTACAAGGAACTGGTATTCCGGCGCTGGAAGAGACCGGAGAGCCGGTCGAAGAAGCTGGAGATCGAACTCTTCGGGCCGGGGTGCTGCTGCAGCCCCTCGCCTGCCAGCCGTGAGGCCATCGCCTGGATCGCCTTCGAGGCGGGGGCGGCCGGGTAGCCGACCAGGAAGGGCACCTTCAGCCGCACCGCCTGCCAGACGTGTGGGTCCCGGGGGATGGTGCCCAGGTGCTCCACCTGGAGGCCGAGGAAATCCCGGGCGGTGGTGCCGATCCGCTCGGCCACGGCGGGACCGTCCTCGGGCCGCTCCGCCTGGTTGACGATCAGCTTGATGCTCGCCTTGGGGTTCTTGTAGTAGAGCGCCTTGATGGTGGTGTAGGCGTCGGCCATCGATGTGGGCTCAGGGGTGGTGACCACCAGCACCTCATCGGCGGCCAGGACGAACTCCATCACCACGTCGCCCAGTCCGGCCCCGGTGTCGAGAATCAGGTAATCGGCCTCCCCCTCCAGCCGCTTCAGGGCACGGAGGACGGGCTGCAGCTGCAGGGGGGTCAGGCTGCCCAGCTCCACCAGGCCCGAGCCGCCGGCGATCAGCTTCAGCTTGGAGGGGGTCCGGTGGATCACCTGGAGGATGTCCTTCTCACCCCGCAGGAAATGGCCCAGGTGATAGGGCGGCACCGTCCCGAGGAGGATATCGGCGTTGGCCAGGCCCAGGTCGACGTCCATCAGGAGCACCTCCTTGCCACCCAGGATCAAGGCCTGGGCCAGGTTGATGCTCACGTTGGTCTTGCCGACGCCGCCCTTGCCACTGGTAACGGCAATGGCCCGGGTGCGGCGCATCCGTTCTCCCGTGGTCTGGTTTCGGTAAGCTGCGGCCATCTCCCGCAACCGGGTGGCTTGATCGAGCATAGCCCTTACGCCCCCAACAGTATTTTTGTGAGGTCGACCTGATCGCCCGGGATGATGTCATCGGGAACCGACTGTCCATGGGTCAGGTAGCCGACCGGCTTGTCGTACTTCATGCGGAGGTTCAACATCAGCCCGGGCGAGGTGGCCTCATCCAGCTTGGTGAAGATGAAGCGGTTGACGCCCAGGGGCAGGTAGTGCTCCGCCATGTTGAAGATGTCGCGCGGATTGGTATTGAGGGAGACGACCAGGTGGGTCTCATCGGGCCGCACCACGGCCAGCAGGTCCCGCAGCTCGGCCATCCGGGCCTGATCCCGGTGGTTCCGCCCGCCGGTGTCCACCAGGACCAGATCACACCCGGCGGTCTCCTTGAGGGCATGGACCGCATCTTCGGGCTTCTCCACGGTGTAGACCGGAACGCCCAGGATCTCGGCGTAGGTCCGCAGCTGCTCGATCGCCGCAATCCGGAAGGTGTCGGAGGTGATCAGCCCGACCCGGAGCCCCTTTTCCAGGGCGAAGCTGGCGGCCAGCTTGGCCAGCGTGGTGGTCTTGCCCACGCCGGTGGGGCCGACCAGGGCGACGATCTTCCGCTGGCCGGGCTCAACGGTGATGGGAGCGCCGGGCCCCATCAGCCGCTGCAGCTCCTGCTGCAGGAGGATCCTGCCCTGCTCCCCGCCCTCGGTGACGCGGCGGCCAATGTCCAGGGCGGCATTCTCCTCCACCCCCGCCTCCAGCAGCCCCTCGAAGACCTCGCGGCCGAAGCCGTGCAGTTCCCGCAGGGCGCTGGGGCTGATCCCCCCCTCCAGCAGCCGGGTGACGGCGGCCTTGAGGCCGGCCATCTCCCGCTGGAGGGAGGTGAGGTGGCTCTCCTCTCCCGCCGCCGGAGCGGCGGGGCGGGCTGCCTGCGGCGGGGCGGCGGTGCTGACCGGGGCGGGCGCGACAGGAGCAGCGACGGGCGGCTTCGGCACCGGACGGACGGGGGGCCGCTGGTCGACCGCGACCGTCAGCTCGGTCATCTCGCGCCCGAAGAAGCCGAAGATGCCGCCCACCTTCAGCTTCTTGCTCTCCACGATCACCGCATCAGTCCCCAGCTCGTTCTTGGCCTGGATCAAGGCCTCCGCAAACGTCGGCGCCAGATAACGCTTTACCTGCATCATGCACGTATCACCCCAACCGATTCGATCTCAAGCTTCGGATCCAGCTCCGCATAGGAGAGGACGATCAACCGGGAAAAGGTGTGCTGGGCGATCCGCCGGATGACGGGTCGCAGCGACGGGGAGCAGATCAGGAGCGGCAGCTCGCCGCGCTGAGCCATGGCCTGCGCCTCCTTGGAGATGCCGTCGATGACGGCGTGGGCCAACTGGGGATCCAGGGCGGGTCCGCCGCTGCGCCGCTCGCTGGCGGCCATCAGCCGCTGCTCCAGGTCGGGGGCGAGGGTGATCGCCTTGATCACCGGGCCCAGCTCCAGGTGGTGGACGATGGTGCGGCCCAGCGCCACCCGGACCTTCTCGGTCAGCTGCTCGGGATCCTTGGTGACCGGCGCCCAGTCGGCCAGCGCCTCGAAGATCAGCACCAGGTCCCGGATCGGCACGTTCTCCTGCAGAAGATTCTGCAGCACCTTCTGGATTTCCCCCAGGGAGAGGAGCCTTGGTGTCAACTCCTCCACCAGCGCCGGGTGGGTCTCCTTCAGGCTGTCGACCATCCCCCGCACCTCCTGGCGGCCCAGGAGCACGTGGGCGTTGGCCTTGATCACCTCGGTCAGGTGCGCCACGATCACCGAGACGGGATCGACCACGGTGTAGCCGATCAGCTCGGCCCGCTGCCGGTCGGCCGGGGAGATCCACATGCCCGGGAGGCCGAAGGCGGGCTCGACGGTGGGCTGCCCGGGGACCGAGTCGTCCAGGCCGCCGGGATCCATGGCGAGGTACCGGTCCGGCTGGATCTCGAAGGAGCCGACCTCGATGCCCCGCAGCTTGATCACGTACTGGTAGGGGGTGAGGGCCAGGTTGTCCCGCACCCGGATGTACGGGAGCAGCAGGCCCAGGTTGTTGGCCACCTGCTTGCGCACTGCCACCACCCGGTCCAGCAGGTCGCCGCCGCGGGAGGGCTCGGCCATGGGGACCAGGGCGTAGCCCAGCTCCACCTCCAGCGGGTCGATGGGGCTGAGCGCCACGGTGGTCTCGGGGAGCATCTCGTTGGTGATCGGCAGCGGCTCCGGCTCGGGGAGTTCCGCCTCCTGCGCCGCCCTCTGGCGGGTGCCGATGTAGCCCAGCACCAGCAGCAGCGTGCCGATGATGAAGAAGGGCGCCTTGGGCAGGCCGGGGATCAGGCCGAGGACCCAGAGGATGCCGCCGGCCAGCGCCAGGAGCGTCGGGTCGCCGCCCAGCTGCTTGCCCAGCTCCCCGCCCAGGCTGGCCTCACCCGCCGCCCGGGTCACCACCACGCCGGTGGCGGTGGAGATCAGGAGCGCCGGGATCTGGCTGACCAGGCCGTCGCCCACGGTGCGGAGCGAGAAGTGGCTCCAGGCCTCGGCGAAGGTCATATCCTGCTGCAGCATCCCGACGGCGAAGCCGCCCAGCAGGTTGATGGCGGTGATGATCAGACCGGCGATGGCGTCGCCCTTGACGAACTTGGAGGCACCGTCCATGGCGCCGTAGAAGTCGGCCTCCCGCTCGATCTCCCGGCGCCGGGCCCGGGCGTCCGCCTCGGTGATCAGGCCGGCGTTGAGGTCGGCGTCGATCGACATCTGCTTGCCGGGCATGGCATCCAGGGTGAAGCGAGCCGCCACCTCGGAGACGCGCTCCGCACCCTTGGTGATCACCACGAACTGGACGATGATCAGGATCAGGAAGACCACCAGGCCGACCGCTGCGTTCCCGCCGATGACGAACTGACCGAAGCGGAGGATCACATCCCCCGCCTCGCCGGTGGTCAGCAGGAGCCGGGTGGTGGAGACGTTCAGGGAGATGCGGAAGAGGGTGGTGATCAGCAGCAGGGTGGGAAAGGAGGAGAACTGGAGCGGCTGCTGGTTGAAGATGGAGACCAGCAGGATGACGATGGAGGCGGCCACGTTGAAGGTGAGCAGCAGGTCCACCAGGAACTCCGGCAGCGGCACGATCAGCATGACGACCACGGCGACGAGGGCGCCAGCGACCGCAATATCGGAGGAGCGGATGACCGGAGCGCCGCTCGGGTTGGTCACGATCTCACCTCTGCTTCTCTAGAGGGGATTCAGCTGCCACCGGCCCCGCCGGTGGGGTGCTACAGCGAGTCCTGTCGCTGCTGCCGCCGCAGGCTGTAGACGAAGGCCAGCACCTCGGCCACCGCCTGGTAGAACTCCGGGGGGATCTGTCTCCCCACCTCGACGGCGTTGTACAGTCCGCGTGCCAGGGTCCGGTTCTCCACCATGGGGACCTGGCTCTGCCTGGCGATCACCTTGATCCGTTGAGCCAGGAGGTCCGCACCCTTGGCCAGGACCTTGGGGGCGACGCCCTCCTTCGGATCGTACTTGAGGGCGACGGCGTAGTGGGTCGGGTTGGTGACCACCACATCGGCCAGCGGCACATCCTTCAGCGCCTTGCGCCGGAGTGCCAGCTCACGGGCCCGCTGCCGCTGCTTCGATTTCAACTCCGGGGAGCCGTCCTGCTCCCGGATCTCTTTCTTGACCTCGTCCTTGGTCATCTTCAGCGAGCGCCGGAACTCCCAGTACTGGTAGCCGTAGTCCAGCAGACCGATCACCAGGATCGCCAGGGCGATCCGCTGCAGGACCGTGATCGACATGTCGGCGACGGCAGCCACGCCGGCGCTGACGCTCTGCTCCATCAGATTCGGAAAGCGGGGGATCAGCCCCATCACGTCGTTGTAGGCAATCAGGCCAATGGCAGTAAGTTTAACAATTCCTTTGATTACTTCAATAAAGGTGCGGAGCGAGAACATCCGGGTCAGGCCGGTGATCGGGTTCAGGGTCGAGAACTGGGGGATCAGCGGGGTGAGGGTGAAGAGGAGCCGGGTCTGCAGCGTGCCCGCAGCGATCCCCACCGCCATCAGAAAGCCGGCGATCGGCAACATCACCTGCAGAAAGAGAAGGCTCCAGTCCTGCAGGAGGGTCGGGACCGACTGGGTGGTCAGTTCCTTCGGGCTCAGGCCGCCGAAGGCTTCCACCATGCCGAAGGAGAGGCGCTCGGCAATCCCCGGCCCCATGGAGCGGAGGACGATGGTGACGGTCAGAAGGCTGAGGCCGGCCAGCAGGTCATTACTGCGTGCGACCCTGCCCTCCTGCCGGGCCTTGGCTAATCGTTTAGGTGTTGGCTCTTCGGTGCGCTCAGCGAAGAGCTGGAGGTCCAAGGCCTAACTCCCCCCTTTGGGCGTCACGAGGGCCGCATCAGGTCCAGCACGTGGAGCAGCTCCCGGTAGCTGGCCTCGATGATCCGGGTCATGGGCTGGGCGTAGTAGGGCAGGAGCAGCACCAGGATCAGCAGGCCCACCAGCGACTTGGTGCCCAGACCCAGGGCGAAGATGTTCATCTGGGCCACCGCCCGGTTGACGCCGGAGAAGGCGAGCATGGTCAGCAGCATCACGGCGGTGAAGGGCAGCACGATCTGGACGGCCAGGGCGAGGAGGTCGCCGAAGAGGTAGACCACATAGAGGGCGCCGCCGACTCCCTGGATCCGCCCGCCCGCCGGGACCAGCTCGTAACTCTGGACCAGCGCCCGGATCAGCCAGTGGTGGGCGTTGAGTCCCAGGTAGAAGACCAGCACCAACGACTGGAAGAGGGAGCCCAGGATCGAGTCGTTGTGGCCGGTCATCGGGTCAAGCACGTTGACCAGGGTAAAGCCCATGTCCAGATCGATCAGGGCGCCGGCGATCTGCATCACCGCCAGCACCAGGGCGGTGATGAAGCCGATCACCAGGCCGGTCAGCATCTCCATCAGCACGGCGATCAGGAGCCCCGCCCCGTCGGGCAGGGGGGCCGGAGCGGCGACGCCGGGCAGGATCGCAAAGGCCAGCAGGAAGGAGAGGGCGAAGCGGAGCTGCGGGGGCACGAAGCGGTTGGAGAAGACCGGCGAGGAGATCATCATCCCGATCAGCCGGGTCGAGATCAACAGCAGCAGGGGGACCTGGTTCAGAAACGCTTCCATCGGCTATCTCACCAGCCCCGGGAGCATGGCGATGATCCGGTGGGTGAAGTCCAGCAGGGTGGTCAGCATCCAGGGCCCGAAGAAGATCAGGCCGGCCAGGGCCGCCAGGACCTTGGGAATGAACTGAAGGCTCGCCTCGTTGATCTGGGTGGTGGCCTGGAAGATGGAGATGAAGAGGCCGACCAGCAGCCCCAGCCCCACCACCGGAGCGGCCACGTACAGGGCGACCTTCACCGCCTCCTGGGCGAGGTCCAGGGCGAATTCAGGACTCACGGCCCGCCGCTCCTTTCTACAGCTGAAAGCTTTCGTAGAGGGACCGCACCACCAGGTGCCAGCCGTCCACCAGGACGAAGAGGAGGATCTTGAAGGGGAGCGAGACCAGCATGGGCGGGATCATCATCATGCCGAGCGACATCATGGTGCTGGCGGTGACCAGGTCGATGATGACGAAGGGCAGGAAGAGGAGGAAGCCCATGGTGAAGGCGGTCTTCAGCTCGCTGATCGCAAAGGCGGGCACGATGGTGAAGAAGGAGAGCTCCTCCGGCCCGTTGGGCGCCGGCTTCTGTGTGATCTCCAGCATCAGGTTCAGGTCGGCCTCCCGGGTCTGCCGGAGCATGAACTCCTTGAGGGGGATGGAGGCCCGGTCGAGCGCCTCGTTCTGCTGCAGCTCGCCCCGCAGGTAGGGCTGGAGGGCGGTCTCGTTGATCGCCGTGAAGGTGGGCGCCATGATGGCGAAGGTGAGGAAGAGGGCAAGCCCCATCAGCACCTGGTTCGGCGGGAGCTGCTGCGAGCCGAGAGCGGTCCGCAGGAAGCCCAGCACGATCACGATCCGGGTGAAGGAGGTGGTCAGGATCAGGATCGAGGGAGCGAGGGAGAGGACCGTCAGCAGCAGGAGCAGCTGGATGGTCTGGATCCCCTCCTGGGGGGTCTCCGCCGGCTGGATGTTCTGGAAGGTCGGGATCTGGATCGGGTTGGGAGCGGCCTGCGCCACGGGAACCGCCACCGCCAGCAGCGCGGCCAGGACGGCGAGCCCGAGGAGCCAGCGACCCTTACGCATTGCTCTGCCCCCTGTTCCTGGTCATCAAGCCCCGCATCCGGTCCAGGTGGGCCCGGATGGAGCTCTCCATGCTGGCGAAGCTGGGGGTGGCGGGCTGGTCGGGGACGGGCTGCTCAAGGCAGGACTGGATCAGCTCCGGATCCTCCACCTTGTGGACCAGGCTGACCCCGCCCTCCGAGGAGCCGAGGAGGAGCACCTCCTTGCCCACCTGCACCAGCAGGAGCTGCCGGTCCTTCCCGACAGCCATCCCCTCGACGACCCGCAGCCGCCGCCCCTTCCCCTGGAGGAACTGCCACCGGGAGAGCCAGCGGGTGGCGTACATCGCCAGGGCGATTACGGCCACGCTGGCCAGCAGGAAGGTGAAGAGCCCGGTCCCCCCGCCCATGTCGCCGAGGCCTTCCCGGGGGGCGGTGGGGGTTGGCGATGCCGCCGTGGATGTGGTTGTGGCGGTCGGGGTGCTGCTCTCGGTCATCGGCTCTGGCTCCCTTCGGCGCTCACCAGCTCCGTGATGCGGACGCCGTAGTTCTCACCGATCACCACGACCTCGCCCCGGGCGACCAACCGGCCGTTGACGAGGATGTCCACGGACTCGCCGGCGTGCTTGTCCAGCTCCATCACGGAGCCGGGCCCCATCCCGAGGATGTCGCGGATGTTGCGGCGGGTCTGGCCCAGCTCCACCGTCAGTTCCAGCTCCACATCGGCCAGGAGGCCCAGGGAGGAGGGATCGGCTGGCGTGGTGTCGGTCGGTTCGAGACTGGGGAAGACCGCAGGCTGTGCCTGTGGCTGCGACTGCTTCTCCTCCGCCGCCGTGGCAAAGAGGGCGGAGATCTCGTCCTGCGAGAGACCTTGCTTCACCACGAGTCCCTCCTTTCCACTACTGAACGACCATGTCGGTCACGTAGACCTTGGTGACGTGATCCTTAAAGGATTCCGCCAGCGCCTTCTCCAGGACTTCGGCCAGCTTGGCCTTCCCCTGAGGGCCGGCCAGGTCCGCCGAAGTGAGGGACCGGATCTGGCTGAGGATCAGGTCCCGGACCTGGGGCTCGGCTTCCTTGAGCTTCTTCTCCGACTCCTCGCTCTTCACGCCCAGGGCAATGGTCACATCAATATACCGCAGGCGGTCGGTATCGGCCAGGTTGGTCACAAAGTGGTTCATCTTATGGAAATGGGACTCCAGGCTGTGACCCTCTTCTTCCTTCTTCGTCTCCGGAGCGGCAACAGCCGCCTCGTTGCCCTTGGGCATCAGGAAGAAGACATAGCCGGCGATCCCGGCCACACCCAGGGTCAGGACGAGCACGGAGCCGATCAGCGCAATCAGTAACCCTCGGCTCATAGACTTCTCCTCAATGCGTAGAGTGGTCATCCAGCCCCGTCGGGGGCGCCCGACCCGCAGGCGGGGGGCGCTCCCGGTCACGGGGAGATCAGACTAGCGGCGCAGGTTGATCAGCTCCTGGAGCATGTCGTCGGCGGTGGTCACCAGCTTGGTGCTGGCCTGGAAGCCGCGCTGGGTCATGATCATGTTGGTGAACTCAGCCGCCAGGTCGACGTTGGAGCCCTCCAGGTTGCCGGGGACAAGCCCGCCGCGGCCGCCGGTGTTCGGACGGCCCACCGAGGGCACGCCCGAGGCGGGGGACTCGGCGAAGGTGCTGCCGCCGACCTTGGTCAGGCCGCCCATGTTGTTGAAGTTGGCCAGCGCAATCTGGGCCAGGACCCGGGAGGTGCCGTTGGTGAACCGGCCGGTGATCACCCCCGATTCGTCGATGAAGACCGACTCCAGGATCCCCATCCGGGTGCCGTCGATGGTGTCGATCTGGACGGTGGAGTTGTTGCCGCTGGTGCTGTCGTTGCTGGTGGCGTAGGCCTGGGTGATCGCCCGGAAGTCGATGTCCAGGGTGATCGCTGCCGCAGCCCCGCTGGGGTCGGTGATGGTGATCTCACCGGTGTAGGTGGCGGGGTTGGTGGGGTCAAAGACGAGCTTGCCGGCGGTGGAGAAGGTGAGGCTGGTGGCGCCGGCACCGGTCTCCCAGGCCGGTTCGGAGGTCGGGTCGGTCGGGTCGGAGAGCGGGGTGTAGCTGGAGGCATAGCGCCAATCCCAGCCGGTGGCGGTCCGCTCGAACTGCAGGGTGATGGGGATGGGCCGGCCCAGGCTGTCGTAGGCGGTGAAGGCGGTCTCGTACTTGGTGCCAACCGCTGCGGCGGCATCCAGGTTGCCCTTCATGGTGGACTCGGTGGACGGGCTGGCCAGGGAGACGTCGCCCCGGACCATCCGGATGTCGGTCAGGGTGCCCATGTCGGTCCGGCCGATCTCACCGGTCTCGGGGTCGGCCATCCAGCCCTGGACCCGCATTCCGTTGGCCGGGTTGAACAGGTAGCCGTCGGTGTTCCAGTCGAAGCTGCCGGCCCGGGTGTAGAGCACCTGGCCGTCATTTCCCTTGAGGACGAAGAGACCGGACCCCTGGATGGCCAGGTCGAGCGCCCGGCCGGTCATCTGGAAGGAGCCGTCATCGGTGATCAGGTCGGTGGAGCCGACCCCGACGCCAAGGCCGATCTGCATCGGGTTGGTCATCTGGGAGCCCGAGGAGAGGGTCTGGCTCATCACGTCGGTAAAGCTGACCCGGCTTCCCTTGAAGCCGACGGTGTTTACGTTGGCGATGTTGTTACCGATCACATCCATGCGCATCTGATGGCTCCGAATACCCGTCACGCCAGAGTAGAGGGACCGCATCCTAACATTACCTCCCTGTAAACACCTTTACTTCACGACTTCCAGCACCTGCTCCACCCGGATGTCCATCTCGCCCAGTGAGAGGACGGGCTGGCCATCGACCAGGCGGAGCGACTGTACCACGCCGAATCCGGTCTCACCCTCGGCCGTCCGGAAGATCACCTTCTGGCCAACCATGTTCAGGCCGTAGCTCATCTGGGTCCACTTGGTCTGCTCGGTCATCTGCTCCAGGGCGCTGAACTGGGCGAGCTGGGCGATGAACTCCTTGTCGTCCATGGGGTTCAGGGGGTCCTGGTACCGGAGCTGGGTCACGAGGATGTTGAGGAAATCCATCTTCCCCAACTGGTCGGGCTTCGTGATCTGCTGCGAGGTAGAGGCAGTCGTCTGCTGGGAGGTGCTGATCGGGTTTACGGGCATACGTTCTGCCTCCTACGCCATGGTGTCGAGGCGTCCGCCTCGCCGTTCGGTGCTGTAGCCCTTGCTGACCGCCGCCGGGGCCGGGGGGCCCACCGGCTGGGTCCGCCGGGATTCGAGGGAGGCGTCGTCGAAGGCCCCCCGCCGGTCACGCAGCTGCTGCTGTTGCTGACCGGTGCTCACCTGGAAGCCGGTCAGGGTCAGCCCCGCCTGGCTCAGGTTCTGCCGGAGTTGATGGGCCTGGTTCTCCAGGAGTTGCCGGGCGTCGGCGTTGGCCACCTGCATGGCGGCGGTGATCTCCCGGCCGCTCATCTGCAGCTGGAGCCGGACCTCGCCCAGGTTCTCGGGGTGGAGCCGGAGGGTCAGGCTGTAGTTGCCGTCCTCCGACTGGGCCAGCGCCCGGGCGATCTCATCCATCAGCCGGGGGGGCTCGTACCGGCCGTTCAGCCGGTGCAGCGGCGAGTTCTGCTGGGCGGCCTGAGCCTCGGGCTGGGGCCGCTCTGCGGCGGAGGGCTGGACCGGGTGGCTCTCCACCGGGGAGGTGGACTGCCCGGCCGGTCCCTCCACCGACGGGGTCGGCTCCACCGGCTCCGGGATCGGGTCGACGGGGTCCGGTGTGGGCTCGGACTGCTGCACCCGGTTGAGCGGGAACTTATCGGCGTTGGGGGCGTCGGCCGGCCGGTTCTCCAGGGCCTTGGAGACCTGGGCGGCCCGCTCGAGGCCCCGGGTCAGGTCCGGGTCGTTGGCCCGGGGGTTCCGCTGCTGCCCGGGGCTCTCCGGCTGGGTCTCCGCCGGCTCCGGCAGCTCGCCCACCGGCACGGGGGGCTGCCCCTCCGCCGGGTCGGCGATCTCCTGGTCGGTTCCGGCGGGCAGGCCGCCCACCAGGGCGGGTCCGGCTGCCTCCTCCGGCATCGGGGCTGCCCCCTCCTCCACCAGGGCGGCGGCGGGCAGTTCGGTGCCGGGCTGACCCGGCGTGGCGCCGGCGGCGTCGGCCAGGGCCTGGGCGAAGGGCGGGGCCGGAGCGGTCTCGGGCACCTGAGCGTTGACGGCGGCCGGGGTGTTCTGCACCACGGTCCAGGCCATCTGCGCTCCGGCGGGAAGGCCGTTGCCCACGGGACTCTCGCCGGGCTGGCCGGAACCCTCGCCCACCGGGAGGACCACCGGGGCGCCCTGCACCTGCCCGGGGACCACCATGGCGGCCAGCAGGGAGGCGAAGCCCGCTTCGCTCTGAGCGCCCTCGCCCTTCTGGGCCTTGGCCTTACCGGCGGCGACGGGAACGGGCATGGGGGCTCCTGCGGGCGGTGAGACGGGAACAGTCACAGCGATACCTCCTATCCACCAGCCGTGTCTGAAATGGGGGGCCGGGTCAACTCCTGCATGATCGCCGCTGCCCGCTCCGAGTCCATGGCTGCGAGAATGGCAGCGGCCTGGTCGTCGGTCATCAGCCGGAGCACCTGGGCGGCCACCTCGTTGTTGAGGCCTGCCACCAGCGGCGCCGCCTTGTAGGGCGGCATCGCTCCGTACATGTTGGCTGCCCGCCTCAGGGCGGCGGTCTCCGACTCCGAGGCGCCCAGCTCCTTGAGCAGCTCGGCCACCTCCTGCTCCTTCTTCTGGAGCTCCTCCTCCCGAGCGGCCAGCTCCGCCTCCTTCCTCGCCACCTCCTGCTCCCGCAGGAGGAGCTCCTGGGGGGCGGCGGCGGGCTGGGGTGCCGGCTCCTGGGCGGTGGTCGGCGGGGCAGGCGGCTTGGCGGTCAGGCCGGGAATGGGGTAGTAGAGGACGGCGACCGCAGCGGCGCCAGTCAGCAGAGCCGAGAGGAGCAGCCAGGGGGCCATCCCCCATGGCTGGCGGGGCTTCTTGGGCTTGGGGGGCTTGGGCGCCCTCTCCTTTTTGCCCTTCTTCGCGGGCTCTGCCGCCTGGGCGGCCTCCGGTTGTGAAGCAGCTGGAGCGCTCATCTGCGCCCACCCCCTCCGCGGAAGACGTTCTGGGCCATCTCGTCAATCTGGGCTTGCTCCCAGCTCTCCAGTTCGTAGCGGTACTCTTCCAGCCGGCGCTCCCTCAGCCGTTCCAGCGTCTTCTCCCGCCGTTCGGCCTCGGCCAGTTCGGCGAGCTTGACCGCCTCCTCGGCCCGGGCTGCCTGCAGCAGCGCCTCGGCCTCCCGCTCCCGCTCCACCCGGGCCTCGTGGATCTGGGCGGCCAGCGCCCACTCCCGGGCGGTGATCCGGCGGGAGCGCCGCTCCAGCATCTCCGCCTCCGCGGCCCGCCGCTCGGCCTGGGCCGCCTCCAGCTGGGCGGCCGCCTGCTGGGTGCGGCGCCGTGCCTCGGCCAGGGCGTTCCGGGCCATCTTGCTCTGCTGCTGCCGGATGTGCAGCAGCTTCTCCAGCCGGAAGCGAAAGCGCTTCAACTAGGCACCCTCCCCGCAGAGCATCTCCAGCCCGCTCAGCGCCTGGTGCATGTTGCTCGGCTCGTCGAAGGACTGGATCAGGAACCGCTTGATCGCCGGCATCTTCTTGATCGCCTCGTCCACCAGCGGGTTGGTGCCCGACTGGTAGGCGCCGATGTGGATCAAGTCCTCCGCCTCCTGGTAGGCCGCCAGGAGCGCCCGCAGCTTCCGGGCCTGCTCCTGCTGTCGCTGGGAGGTGACCTCCGGCATCACACGGCTGACCGACTGGAGCGGATCGATGGCCGGGAAGTGGCCGGCGTGGGCCAGCTTCCGGGAGAGGACCACATGCCCGTCCAGGATGCCGCGGACGGCGTCTGCCACCGGCTCGTTCATGTCGTCGCCGTCCACCAGGACGGTGTAGATGCCGGTCACGCTGCCCACCGGGCCGGTGCCGGAGCGCTCCAGCACCCGGGGGAGCAGGGTGAAGACCGACGGGGTATAGCCACGGGTCGCAGGGGGTTCCCCGACCGCCAGCCCCACCTCGCGCTGGGCCTGGGCCAGACGGGTGACCGAGTCCATCATCAGGATCACGTCGAGCCCCTGCTGATCCCGGAAGTATTCAGCGATCGCGGTGGCCATCAGCGCCGCCCGGATCCGGACCAGCGCCGGCTGCTCGGAGGTGGCCACCACCACCACCGAACGCTTCAGCCCCTCCTCGCCCAGGTCCCGCTCGATAAACTCCCGCACCTCCCGGCCCCGCTCGCCCACCAGGGCGATCACGTTGCAGTCGGCGGCGGTGGCCCGGGCGACCATGCCCAGCAGCGTCGACTTGCCGACGCCGGAGCCGGAAAAGATGCCGATGCGCTGCCCCTGGCCCACGGTGAGGAGCGAGTCCATCGCCCGCACCCCGAGGCTGAGGGGCTTCTTGATCCGCTGCCGGGTCAGCGGGGCGGGGGGCAGGCCCAGGATCGGCCGGGTGGCGCACCCCAGGATCGGCCCCTTGCCGTCCAGCGGGTGGCCCAGCCCGTCGATCACCCGGCCGAGGAGCCCCGCTCCGATCGGCGCCTGGAGCGGGCCGCCGCTGGCGTAGACGCTCCAGCCCGGCCGGAGCCCGTCGGTCTCGCCCAGGGGCATCAGCAGCAGCTTGTCATCCCGGAAGCCCACCACCTCGGCCGGAACCGAGAGGCTGTCGCCCCGGAGCCAGCAGAGCTCGTTCATCTTGGCCTTGGGTCCGGCCGATTCGATGATCAGGCCGGCCGCCCCGGTAACCCGCCCCACCACGGGGACCAACTCCGCCTGCAGCAGGGCCCGCTTCATCTCATCCCAGGGGAGGGCGCTCATGGCTGCTTCCCCCCGAGGGCGGCGTTGAGCGCCGCCTGAATCCGTTCCGCCTGGTGCTCCAGGGTGCCGTCGATCTGGCCCTGGGTGCTGTTCACCATGTAGCCGCCCCGCTCCAGCCCGGGGTCACCGGCGATCTGGAGGGTGCCGCTGCCGAGCTCCCGCTCCAGCACCGACCGCTGGGCCTCCAGCAGCGGCAGGTCCTCCGGGTTGACCCGGACGGTGCAGTGGGTATCCCTCAGCCGGCGGAGACCGGCTGCCACCATGGCCACAATCGACTGGGGCTGCAGGGCCAGGTGCCCCTGCACCAGCCGGACCGCAGCCGCCACCGCCAGGTCTACCAGGGCGGCCTGCGACTCTTCCAGCCGCTTCTGGGCCTCGAAGCGGGCGTCCTCGGCGATGCGGCGGGCCTCATCCTTGGCGGCGGCGATGATCGCCTGCGCCTCCCGCTCCGCCTCCAGCTGGAGCAGCTTCGCCTGGGACTCCGCCGCCTGCCGGTGGTTCTCTGCCTGCAGCCGGGCGTTCTCCAGCTCCAGCTGCGCCTGCTGCCGGAGCATCTCCAGCTCCGCCTGGCCGGCGGCCAGGCCGTCCGCGTACCCCTTCTCGTGTCCCTCCCGGTAGCCCAGTTCAGCGGCCTGCTCGGCCTGCGAGGCTGCCTCCGAGAGGATGCGCGCCGCCTGCTCCCGGGCCTCGTCCAGGCTGTGGGCCGGGCGGGCCGTCCGGAGCGGTGCGGTCGGCGCCTGGGAGGCGGCCACCTGCTGGGTGGGGGTGAGGGCCGGCCAGACCGGCTTCTTCACCTCAACCCCCGGGGGAACCCGACCAGGCCTAAATGAACTCATCGTCGCCACCACCCCTGGAGATCTGGATCTCACCCGTCTCCTCAAGCTTGCGGATCAGGGCAACGATCCGAGCCTGGGCCTCTTCCACGTCACGGATGCGGACCGGCCCCAGGTACTGGACCGCCTCTTTGAGGGTCTCACCCGCACGCTTGGAGACGTTGTTCATGATCTTGCGCCAGACCTCTTCCTTGGCGGCCTTCAGGGCCAGCGGGAGATCCTTGTTCATATCGACCTCACGGAGCACACGCTGCACCGTACGGTCGTCCAGGTTGACGATGTCGTCGAAGAGGAACATGCGCTGTGCAATCTCGGTCGCCAGCTCGGGGTCGTCGGTGGAGAGCAGACCCATGATCCCCTTCTCCGTCGCCCGGTCGACCCGGTTGAGCACCTCCACCGCCCAGTTGATGCCGCCGGCGACGCTGGACTCCTGGGTGACGATCGCCGAGACCTTGCGCTCCAGCACCTTCTCGGCCTCCCGCAGGAACTCGGGAGAGGTCCGCTCCAGGCTGGCCACCCGGCGGATGATGTCGGCCTGGCGCTCCTGCGGCAGGCCGGAGAGCACTAGGGCCGCCTGCTCGGCCGAGAGGTGGGCCATGATCACCGCCACCGTCTGCGGGTGCTCGTTCTGGAGGAAGGAGGCCAGGTGGACCGGGTCGGTGCGGCGCACCGCATCGAAGGGGCGGCGCCGCAGGTGGGAGGTCAGCCGCTGCATGATCTCCCGGGCCTTGCCCTCGCCCAGCGCCTTCTCCAGCAGCTCCCGGGCGTAGTCGATGCCGCCGGAGCGGATGTGCTTGTCCGCCGTGGCGACGGTGATGAACTCGTTGAAGACGGCGTCCCGCTCGTCCGGGGTCACCTTGCGGGCCTGGGCGATCTCGACCGTCAGCATCTCGATCTCGTCATCCCGCAGGTGCTGGAGGATCTTGGCCGAGCGCACGGCACCGATGTTGATGCAGAAGACAGCGGCCTTCTGGCGGCCATTCAGCTTTTGATCCTTGTCAGCCAAGTGCTAAAGCCCCCCCTTCAGCCACTGGCGGATCACCTCGGCGCAGGCCTCGGGCGCCTGCTCGATCAGGACGTCGATATCGGCCAGGGCGTCGTCATCGAGGAAGTCCTCGACATCCAGCGACTGCCGCTTGGGCTTCCGCTTCTTCAGGACCTCCTCCAGCTTCTGGGCGGCCGTCTGGGCGTCCGCCGCTGGGGCGCCGGAAGCCCCATCCCCGGCCTGACCGGCCGGTGCGATGCCAGCCGCCTGGTGGCCGGCCGGACCCGGCTGGTCCAGCCCCAGGGCCACGTCCAGCGTGGTGCCGGCGGTGGCGGCGGGATACCCCGGAGCGCCCGGCAGGGCGAATTCCGGCTCCGGCCTGCGCCGGCGGGTGAGCAGGAAGGCCAGGATCAGGAAGACCGAGGCGATCCCGAGGCCGATCGCCAGCGTCCGCGGGTCCAGCGGCGAGGAGGCGGTGACCGGCTCCGGCAGGACCGAGTCCGGCCGCGGGGTGAAGGACATCGCCAGGACGCTCACATCACCGAGCCCCGCTCCCGTGGCGCTGGCCGCCAGCTGCCGGATCTGGTCGATCTGGGCCGCCGTCAGCTCCTCCCGGTTGATGGTAATCGCCGTGCTGACCCGCTTGATCGCCCCCGAGGGCGAGACCGTGGTCTGGAGCTTCTCCCCCAGGGCATACTGGGTCTGGGTCCGGGTGGTGAAGCTCTCCGTCGCCGACTGCGTCTGCTGCTGCTGGTAGACCGGCGGCGGGGTGGGCGCGTTGGCGTCGGGGGTGGCCGGGACAGCCGTGGCGCCGTTGCCGTTGGTGGTGCCCTGCGTCTGGGTGCCGGACCGCTCCGTCACCGTGGTCTGCGGCGCCCCGCTGCCCACGATCCGCTCCTCGGTCCGGGTGATCTGGTGCTCGAACTCCACCGTGACCGAGGCGGCCACGTTGCCGACGCCGAAGATCGGCTCCAGCACCGAGAGGATCTTGTCGGTGAGCAACTGCTCCCGCTCCCGCTGCTGGGCGAGGGTCTCGGCATCCAGTCCCGCGGCCTCGCCGGTCTCATCCAGCCCCTTGGAGAGCAAGATCCCCTTGTCGTTGATGACCGTCACCTTCTCCGGCGCCAGCCCCTCCACCGAGGAGGCGACGAAGTTGCGGATGGCCACCACGTTCTCCTTGGAGAGGTTCCTCCCCAGGCGGGGCTGCACCAGCACCGAGGCGCTGGGCTGCTGCCGGTCACGGACGAAGACCGATCTCTCGGGTAAATTCAGATTGACCGTGGCGTACTGAATATCGCCGATTCGCATGAGCGAACGGGCGAGTTCACCCTCCATGGCCCTTTCATAGTTCACCTTTTTGTCGAACTCTGTGGCACCGAACTGCGGCTCGGCGAAGATCTCCAGCCCCACATGACCGCCGGAGGGCAGGCCGGCCTGCGCCTTTGCCAGGTTGGCCGCGCTCCGCTCGCTTGCGGGGACCATGATCGTCAGCCCATCGCCGGTGAGCCGGTACCGGACCTGCAGCTCGTCCAACCGAGCCGTGAGACTGGTCACCTCGGTCGGGTCGTTGGCCTTCAGGAAGACCTCCCACTGCGGGCGCTGCAGGTACCAGGTCACCCCCACCGAAAGGAGGAGGGCGGCGAGGAGACCGACAGAGAGCCATCGCATGGTGGGACTCAACCCGCCCCATACTTTTTTCATACGTCCGATGAGGTCGGACCCAACGCTAGCCAAACCGTTTCCCCCCGGTGATCTTGGTGCCGACTAGTGACCGGCGCCCTGATTAGAGCGGCATCCGCATGATCTCCTGGTAGGCCTCAATCACCTTGTTTCGCACCTGGATGGCCATACCGAGGCTCAGGTTGGCACGTTCGGAAGCGATCATCACCTGAGCGATGTCGTTGATCTCACCGGTGGCCAGTTTCACAGCCATCTCGTTGGCCACCTTCTGGTCCTGCTCCACCTGCTGCAGCGCCTTGCCGAGCATCTCGGCGAAGGAGGCTCCGATCTCCTGCCCCTGGGGGGCCGCCTCCGTCCGCTTGAGCGTGGGCTCCAGCGAGAGGAGCGAGTTGATCCGCTGAATATCCATGGCGCCCTACTCCCCTCTCTGACTAGCGGCCGATCTCCAGGGCCCGGAGGGCCATCGACTTGGAGGCGTTGAACGCCGTCAAGTTCGCCTCGTAGACCCGGGTCGCCATCATCATGTCGGTGATCTCCTGCAGCAGGTCCACGTTGGGGAGCCGGACGATGCCGTTGGCGTCCGCGTGGGGGTGGGTCGGGTCGTAGACCTCCTTGAAGGGGGTCTGGTCCTCGGCGATCTGGGCCACCCGCACGCCCACGCCCGCCTCTGCAGGCCGTCCCGCTTCCCGGGCCAGCATGTCGGCAAAGGAGTCCCGCCGCTCCTCCACCACGGCGTAGCGCCGCCGGTAGGGAGTGCCGTCGGCGGTCCGGGTGGTGTTGATGTTGGCCAGATTATTGGCGATCAGGTCCATCCGGAGTCGCTCTGTGGTCAGCGCCGATGCGCTCGCCTGCATGGCCTGGAACATCCTCATCGCCTATCGCCTCCCATCGTGGATCACCATGCGGAGCCGGGAGAAGTGATCCGAGATCTGCCGGGTGAGGGCGGCATACCAGATCTGGTTCTCCGCCATCTTCACCGATTCGGCCTCGATATCCACGTTGTTGCCGTCGGGGCGACCGACCGAGTCGACCTCCTCCACCACCACCGGCCGCACCGCCTCCGGGTCTTCGCCGCCGGCCACGGCCCGGGCCAGTTCGGCCTCGAAGTCCACCCGGGAGCGCTTGAAGCCCGGGGTGTTGACGTTGGCGATGTTATGGGCCAAGACGCGCTGCCGCAGCGAGGCGGCGTCCAGGGCATTCTCAAGGATCTTGGATGGCAGATCACGACCGATCATCCTGGCTCATACCCTCCTCATGAGCAAGTCACATGCCAGCTTTTGGCTAGATCTTGCCGATTTCGGTCACCGCTTTGGCGAGGGTGCCATCCTGCATCTGCAGGGCCCGCTGGTTGACCTGGAAGGACCGGAGCGCCACGATCAGATCGGTCATCTCCTTGGCCAGATCCACGTTGGAGCCCTCCAGCTTGCCGCGGTGGAGCTTGGTCTCGGGGGTGGCGCCATCCAGCTCCAGCCTTCCGACCGCCTGCCCGTCGGCCACCACGGTGCCGTCCTCCCTGACCTCCAGGCTGCGGGCGGTCACCGGCACCAGGTCGCCGGCGTCGGTCCGCATCAGGACCGGGTATCCCTCGGTGGTCACCAGGGTGCCCTCCTCCGTCTGCCGGAAGGCGCCGTTGCGGGTATAGATCACCCCGTTGGGCCCCTGGGCCGCAAACCTGCCCGGGCCGTCCAGGGCGAAGTCCAGCATCCGCTCGGTGGTGATCAGGGCTCCCTGCAGCTCCAGCGGCACCACCTGCTCCAGGGTTGCGCCGTTGCCCAGCAGGCCGATGGTGGGCGCCGTCTGGTCGGTGGGATCGCCCATCCGCTGCAGGAGCATCGCCTCAAACTCGGTCGAGACGGCGACCGACTTCTTGAACCCCGGGGTGTTGATGTTGGCCACGTTGTTGGCCAGGACGTCGGTGCGGCTCTGCTCCACCGCCATCCCCGACTTGGAAGCACCGATCCCACGGATCATCCCGCTCTACCTCCCTTGGCCGAGGGCGGATCCCGGACCACCGCCCCCGTGTGGTCAATCTGATTGAGCGCCAGATAGATCTTGATCTCGCCCAGTTCCGTGGTGATCGGAACCGTCAGCATATCGATCACCGAGGTGGCGAACCGCACCCCCGTTCCCCGCACAATCCGGGGCGGCGAGATGCGACAGGGGAGGCCTGAGGCCTCCAGGGTGCCCGAGGCATAGCCGGTGATCAGATTCGCCAGCTCGCCCAGGGCCGACTCCGCCATCGGGTCGGTGATCGGGATCTCCGTCCCGGTCATCGCCTTGATGATCGCCTTGGCAAGGGAGAGCTCCATGCCGTAAATCGCAATGCCCTGGACGCTCCCAACCACGCCGATCACCACGTTGACGGCGTGGAGGGTGGCTATCGCCTTGCGCATCTGCGGTTTGTCAGAGACAACGCTCTTCAACCCCGCTTCAGAGGCAAGGACCTTCAACCCGGCGTACACAAATGGGTTCAAGAATTCAGCTTTCATGTCCCCACCACTTCGCTGGTTTCCAGGGTAGGCGCCTGTTCAAAGGCGACGTTGGGATCTGCTCAACCGGTGTCTAAGTGTCTAGACATGTCTAGACAGTGTACAGTTTGGTGTTCAATGGTGTCCATTCGACATACTTACCATTGAACCTGTTACCGACTGGTTACCCGAGCCCATATTGCTTCAGCTTGTTGTACAGACCCGCCCGTGAGATGCCCAGCAGACGGGCCGCCTTCACCTTGTTGCCCTGGGTCTGCTCGAGCGCCCGCAGGATCGCCTCGGGCTCGGAGAGCCCCGGGGCCAGGGCCATGCCGGCCGGCTCCCTTGGCTGCCGGGAGGATTGGAGCAGCTCTCCCGGCAGGTTGGCCGGGTAGATCGTGTCGCCTGGCGTGAAGACGAAGGCGTGCTCGACGGTGTTGCGCAGCTCTCGCACGTTGCCGGGCCAGGAGTAAGACCGGAGCAGGTCCATGGCGTCGAGGGAGAACCGCTTGGGCGGCACATCGTAGCGGTCGCACAGGTCTTGCAGGAAGCGCTCCGCCAGCAGCGGAATATCCTCGGGCCGTTCACGGAGGGGCGGAATCGGGATGTTGACCACGTTGAGCCGGAAGTAGAGGTCGCTGCGGAAGAGGCCGTCCCGGACCATCGCGCCCAGGTTTCGATGGGTGGCTACCACCAGGCGGACGTCGACCCGCTGGGGGGCTTCCCCGCCCACGGGCTGGACCTCACCCTCCTCCAGCACCCGCAGGAGCTTGGCCTGGAGGCCCAGCGGCAGGTCGCCGATCTCGTCCAGAAAAAGGGTGCCGCCGTTCGCCTGCTGGAACTTGCCCCGGTGGCCCTCCTTCTTGGCGCCGGTGAAGGCGCCCGAGCTGTAGCCGAAGAGCTCTGACTCCAGCAGCTGCTCTGGAATCGCCGCTGCGTTGACCGGGACGAAGGGGCCGGAACGGCGGGCCGAGAGTTGATGTAGGGCGTGCGCAAAGAGCTCCTTCCCCGAACCTGTCTCCCCCGAAATCAGGACGGTGGACTCCATGCGCGCAATATGCTGAAGGGCGAGCCGGGCTCGCTGGATCGCCGGGGAGATGCCGATGATGTCATCCGCCGAGTAGCGCACCTGGTGGATCATCCGCCCGGAGCCGGGTACCCGGCGGGCGCTCTCCTCCTTCGATGCCTGGGTGGCGGCGGCCAGTTTTCGCGTGTTAAAGAGGGGGGCCGACCGGAACCGGACCTTCTCCAGCGCTACCAGCAGGAAGTCCGTTGAGACCGGCTTCGGCAGAATGTCGGTGGCGCCCAGGGTGAGCGCCCGGCGGGCGAACTGCGGGGTGGTGTTCGCAGAGAGCACCAGCACCGGCGGCGGGTCCGTGACGGTCCGCCCCCGCTCCACCAGGTTGCGCCCGGTCCCGTCCGGCATCACCCAGTCGCAGACCACCAGATCGAAGCGCTCCCGTTCCACCAGGCTCGCGGCCTCCGCCACCGTGCCCGCCGGCACCACCTGCGCCCCGGCCCGCTGGAGCCCGTCCAGCAGGGCGGTCCGCTCCGCCTCATCCGCGATCGCCAGCAGCACCTGCGGATTTCCCTGGATCGACGGCAGCAGCGGCGGCGGCTGCCAGTTCTGGAGGACCGTCTCCACCTCCCGCCGGAGCTGGGCCAGGTGGAAAGGTTTCGGCAGGAAGGCGGCGATCAGGTGAAGGAAGGGGTTCGTCTCGGGGTCGGGCAGGTGCCGCCCGGTCAGGATCACCGGCGGTACCGGCCCGTCCCGTCCCAGCAGGTAATCGAGGAGGTGGATGCCGGAGCCCCTCGGAAGGACCAGGTCCAGCAGGATCAGGTCCGGCTGGTGGCGGACAAGGATGCTCAGCGCCTCCGGCACATCCTCGGCAATCAGGACGTTATACGTCGAGGCCAGCCCCTGCTGGATCGTCTCGGACAGGTCCATATCGCTCTGGACGATTAAGATTCGCTTGCCCTTCACCGCAACACCTCACCTTCATCCCGTCTGTCCGCTCGCTAGATCTCCGAGAGACGGCGCTTCACCAGGATCGACATCCGGTTGCCCACCACGCCCGGGGTGCCCTGGAAGGCGAGTTTGTTGCCCACGTAGAGCGGGATTTCGCCCCCAACCTTGGCATCCAGCGGCACCACGTCGCCCACCTGGAGCGCCATGAACTCACCGAGCCGGATCCTGGTGCGGCCGAGGATGGCGGTCAGCTTCAGCGGCGCCTCCTGAACACTGCGCCGGAGCACCTCCTGGTCCTCGGGGGTCATGTGCTTGGCATCGGCCAGCCAGCTCTGGGGCGAGAGTTTCGAGAGCACCGGCTCCACGGTTGAGTAGGGGAAGGCGTAGGTCATGTGACCCATGTGCTCGCCGATCTCCACCGCCAGGGTGATGGCCGCCACCACCTCGGCGGGGCCGCCCGTCTGGATGAAGACCGGGTTGGTCTCCACCCCCTCCAGGCTGGGCTGGATCTCGGCCACGTTCCGCCAGGCCTCCTGCATCGGGCTGAAGGTGTCCTGCACGATGCGCTGGATGATGCCCAGCTCGATCTCGGAGAGCGCCCGTTGGGGCTGCTCGTCGCTGCCCGGACCACCGAAGACCCGCTCCACGATGGCATAGGCGACGTTGTGGCTGACCTCCAGGAGGCAGACCCCGGGCAGGGGATTGATCTTGAAGGCGAGAACCACCGCCGGGTTGGGCAGGAGCTGGGTGAACTCCGAGTAGGTGTACTGGTTGGTGGAGCGCACGTTCACCTGAACCCAGCTCCGCAGCCCCGCCGAGAGGAAGGACTGGAGCAGCCGGGCCAGGTTCTCGTGGACCATCACCAGGGTTCTGATCAGGTCCTTATTGAACTTGTTGGGCCGCCGGAAGTCGTAGGTCCGGACGTTACTGCCCTTTGACATTACAAGAGCATCTATTTCTGCTTGGCTCAGCGGATTCTCCATCTTCCGAACCCTCCATCGGCTACGGTGTCGATCGGATTGGAACCTCCAGCATCCGTCTCAGTCCACTGCCGCCGGTCACACCCTTCGGCGTGTAGGCCCAGACCGGGGGGCCCCCGCCCTCCGCCTGCCAGCTCGGGTCACCGGCGTGCTCCTCCGACAGCCAGAGCACCAGATGGTCCGACTGCAGCGGCGAAGGATGAGCCCGCAGCACGATTCGCACTTCCGAGGTTCGCCCCTGTGCCAGGGTGAGGATGAGCTGGGTCAGCTCATGCTCCACGAGGCCGGCTTCCACCTGCTCCTCGCCCAACTCCCCCAGCCGGCTCTGAAGTGCGATATGCTTCCCTCCTTGATAAGTACGTAAATGTTGCCCAACGCGTTCGACCACAGAGATCAATGATTCCCACATATCTGGATTTCTCTGACTGGAGGCCATCTGCTCCAGCCGGGAGCTGAGGCCGGTGCCCTTCTCCACCAGGCGCATCAGCGCATCGCTGCGCTGGCGGACCTCCGGCTGCTCCGGCAGGCAGGCCTGAAGCAGATCGACCTGGAGCGCTAGCTCGGTCATCAGGTTGCCGATCTCGTCCGCCAGGCCGGAGGCCAGCGCCCCCAGCTGGGTGCGTGCCGCCAGACTGGATTCCTGGCTGCTCCGCTCGAACTCGACCAGCATCGCCAGAAGGCTGATCATGGGCCGCAGCCGGCTCTGCCAGAGGTCGGGGTTCTCATGCCCCTGCGGGAAGGCGATGGCCAGGGCGCCCACGGGCGCCCCCTCGCTCTGAATCGGGAAGATCCAGGCCAGGGAATCGATCTTTCCCTCGGGCGGCAGAGCAGCCAGCCACTGGCGCCAGGTGTCGGGGTCGCTCCTGGTGGGGATCCCCGGCACCCCAATGCCCACCTGGTCTATCAGCATGGAGGGCCTGGCGGCAGGTGACTCCAGCACCGCCAGCATCCCCGCCGCGGGGATCAGCCGGGAGAGGTGGATCCGGCAGGCACGCAGCGCCTCGTGGAGCCCCCGGGTTGCCGCTGAGATCACCTCGTCCATCAGGGCGCTGACCTCGGAGTCGGCGTTGACCTGGGCAGCAAGGGCGGCCTGACGGCAGAGCCATCGAAGCGCCGGTGCCACCTCCCGGAGGATCTGGACCCGTTGGGGGGTAAAGTGGTTGGCCTGCTCGGCGAAGACCCCGAACCGGCCGATCTCCCGGCCGCCGGCCAGCAGGGCGCCACGCACCGCTGAGCGCAGGCCCGCCCGGATCAGGTTGGCATCTTCAGCAAAGGAGAAGGCCTGGTGCAGGTCCGCATGCACAACGATCTCCCCCTCCGCCAGGGCTGCCGCCTGGGGATGCTCACCCGTCCGCCACCCGACCCCGATGCCAGGGAGCGTCACGGCACCGCCGCCTTGGAAGAGCAGGGGCTCGGGGGCCCCTACCTTGACCTGGAGGACGACCAGCTGACAGGAGAGCCAGCTGAGGAGCCGTCCAGCCAACGCGCCGAATGCCTCCGCCGGGGTGGGTGCGGAGACCAGATGCTCAATGGCTTCCGCCATGTATTCAGGGCGCCCGCCGGCGTTCCTCACGATGGGCCTGGTCATGGGTTACGCCCCCTGTGTGACTGCAAGCTTCGCCGACTCGCAATTGCTACATTATTAACCGGCTCCATAACAAGGTTTGTCACGAAATGCCCTTCCATCGACATTCGCGACAAAGAGAATTATTCCTCTCTCTATCCCTGATAATTGCAAGGATCGTGCCAACAATGGCCAGGCCTTCTCGCGCGGGCCTCACAGCATGTGGGGCTGAAGGTGAACTGCTAAAGCGCCCCATCCAACAGGAAAGCCGTGGACTCCCCGGTCTCCCCCAAGGAATCTCACGACCCTTCCAAGTCCGCTACAGATTTCGGCATCGAATCAGCAATACCTTCTCTGTAGAGACAATTACTGTATGCACTATAATCTGATGGGTTTGGATTGCGCGACGAAGCCCCGGTGGGCCTGGATGGCCGCCCGGGGCTTCGAGCTTCGGTTGTGGGTCAGCAGACGTAGCCGGTCTTGTCGAGCACTCGCTCCGCGATCTTCCGCTTCAGCCCGACCACGTTGGCCGGGGTGTAGCGGGTCAGCCGCTTCAGGAGCGAGAGCTGCACCCGCAGGGTATCGCCCTCCTCCTCCAGCGCCGGCAGCAGCGTCCGACCGATGCTGGCCACCCGCTCAAAGGCCTCCTGGCAATAGACCTGTGCCATCTCCACCTTCAGGCCCGGCTTGCCGTTCTGAACCGCCTTCAGCGCCCGCAGCACCGCCGACTCCATGGCGAAGATCTCAATGGCGATATCGGCCACGCCCATCAGCAGCTCCTGCTCGTGCTCCAGGGCCATCTGGTACTTCTGCACGCCGAGGCCGGCCAGCATGAGGAAGATCTTCTTGGCCCGGTCGATCATGAACTGCTCCTGCGCCAGCGGCTCATCCGACTCCTCGAAGGGCATCAGGTTCATCAGCTCATCCTGCAGCCCCATCATCGCCTGCATCAGCGGCAGCTCACCCTTCATGGTCCGGCGGACCAGGGTGCCCGGGATCAGCAGCCGGTTGATCTCGTTGGTCCCCTCGAAGATCCGGAAGATGCGGCTGTCCCGGTAGGCCCGGGCCACCTCGTACTCCTCCATGAAGCCGTAGCCGCCGTGGATCTGCAGCGCCTCATCGACGACGAAGTCGAGCACCTCCGAGCCGAAGACCTTGGAGATGGAGCACTCCACGGCGTACTCCTCAATGCGGCGGGCGGCCTCCCGGCCATCGGCGCCGGCACCCAGGTCGGCCATGTTGGCGTCGATCAGGCCGGCGATGCGGTAGTTGAGCGACTCCGAGACGTAGGTGCGCACCGCCATCTCGGCGATCTTGTCCTGGATGGCGCGGAACTCGGCGATCGGCTTGCCGAACTGCTTCCGGGTCTTGGCGTAGTCCGCGGCGATCCGGATCAGCTCCTTGTTGGAGCCGACGGTGCCGGCGCCCAGCTTCCACCGCCCGATGTTCAGGATGTTGAAGGCGATCACGTGCCCCTTGCCGATCTCGCCCAGCAGGTTCTCGACGGGCACCTTGGCGTCCTCCAGGATCACCGAGCAGGTGGAGGAGGCGTGCAGCCCCAGCTTCTCCTCCTCCGGGCCGGTGGAGACGCCCGGGTAGTTGCGCTCCACGATGAAGGCGGAGAACTTCTCGCCGTCCACCTTGGCATAGACCACAAAGAGGTCCGCAAAGCCGCCGTTGGTGATCCACTGCTTGGTGCCGTTCAGAATCCAGTACTTGCCGTCCTCCGACAGCCGGGCGGTCGTCCGGGCGCCCAGGGCGTCCGAGCCCGAGCCGGCCTCGGTCAGGCAGTAAGCCGCAATCAGCTCGCCCGTCGCCAGCTTCGGCAGGTACTTCGCCTTCTGTTCCGGTGTGCCAAAGTAGGCGATCGGCTGCGTGCCGATCCCCGTGTGGGCGCCATAGGTGGTCGTGAAGGAACCCGCCCGAGCCAGCTCCTCCAGCACCACGGTGGTGGTGAGCTTATCCAGGGCCAGACCCCCGTACTCCTCGGGAATCTCCAGCCCCAGCAACCCGAGCTCACCCATCTCCCCCAACAGCTTCCGGGAGAGATCCGCCTTGTTCTCCTCGATCTCATGCAGGATCCCATGCACCTTCGACGCAAAGTCCCGCGCCGTCTGCGCGATCATCCGCTGCTCTTCGTTCAGGTCCTCCGGCGTCACCAGTTCCGCAAGCGGCTGCGTCTCCAGCAGGAACGCCCCGCCCTTGAAGATCTTCGACGTGGTCTCAGACATGCTGCCATACCTCCTTCTTGACAAAACCCTATAAGTAGGTCCGATCATGCATCCCGCGCCCGCTAGTTCCGGGGCCAGGGGCTACTGGCGCCAC
>JBMONC010000009.1:8667-45586 GCA_049324875.1 Bacillota bacterium | reverse complement strand
CGGAGCGCCGGCCATGGCCCCAAGGAGCATTCGGAGCGGGAAGTTCAAGATCCGCAGGTGGATCGGTAAGGAAAGCGGTGGAGCCGCTTTCCCCGATCCACCGAGGATCATTACGGAGATAGTCCGCTCCGAAGCTCCGCCGCGGGCCGTGGCCGGTGCGACCTGCCTAACCAGGAGCCCGGTGCGACCTGCCCAACCAGCGCCCGGTGCGAGGCCCGCTAGTGCACGAACTCCAACACCGAGGCAGCGCCCATGCCACCGCCCACGCACATCGTGACCAACCCATACCTGGCGCGCCGCCGCCGAGCCTCATGCATGATCGAGACCGTCAGCCGCGCCCCGGAGCAGCCCAGCGGATGCCCCAGCGCAATCGCCCCGCCGTTGACGTTCAGCTTCTCCATGTCGAACTCCAGCTTCCGGGCCACCGCCAGCGACTGCGAGGCAAAGGCCTCGTTCAGCTCGATCAGGTCGATGTCGGCCAGGCTGACCCCCGCCTGCTTCAGCGCCTTCGGCACCGCCGCCACCGGCCCGATGCCCATCACATCCGGGTCGACCCCGCCCACGGCGAAGGAGCGGAAGATTGCCATCGGCTTGATGCCCAGCTCCTGCGCCTTGTCGGCGGACATCACCACCACCGCCGCAGCGCCGTCGGTGGTCTGGCTGGAGTTGCCGGCGGTCACCCCACCCTTCAGGGCGAAGGCCGGCTTCAGCTTCGCCAGCGCTTCCATCGAAGTGTCGCGGCGGACCCCCTCATCGGTGTCGAAGAGGAACTCCTTCTCCACCGCCTTCTTCCCATCGAAGACCACCTGCTTCACCGTAACCGGAACGATCTCGTCCTTGAACTTCCCCGCATCAATCGCCGCTGCCGCCCGCTGGTGGGAGCGGAGGGCAAAGGCGTCCATATCCTCCCGGCTGACGTTGTAGCGGGCGCAGACGTTCTCCGCCGTGTGGCCCATGGAGATGTACAGCTGGGGGTAGGTGGCCACGATCTCCGGGTGCGGACGAGGGACATGCCCGCCCATGGGCACCCGGCTCATCGACTCCACCCCGCCGGCCACGGCGATCTCCATGTTCCCGGCCAGGATCCCGTTGGCGGCAATGGCGATCGCATTCAGCCCCGAGGAGCAGAACCGGTTGATGGTAAACCCGGGGACGCTGGTCGGCATCCCCGCCCGGATGGCGGCGATCCGCCCCAGGTTCAGCCCCTGCTCGCCCTCGGGGAAGGCGCAGCCCAAGACCACATCCTCCACCATGCTCGGATCGATGCCCGCCCGGTTGACCGCCTCCTTGATCACAACGGCGGCCATGTCCTCCGGGCGCATATGGCGGAGCGACCCCTTCGGGGCCTTCCCCTGCGCCAGGCGGGCGCCGCTTACGATGACAGCTTCACGCATGACTCGCCCACCTCCTTAGTTCCGCAGCGGCTTGCCGGTCTTGAGAATCGCTGCCATGCGGGCCTGGGTCTTCTTCTCCTTCAGCAGGCTGATGAACGCCTCCCGCTCCAGGTCCAGCAGGTACTGCTCGCTCACGTAGGTGCCACCCGGCACGTTGCCGCCGGTCAACACCCAGGCCAGCTTCTTGCCGATCAGCATGTCGTGCTCGCTGATCCAGCCGGAGAGGAGCATGTTGTACAGGCCCAGCTCCAGCACCGCCCGGCCCTCCGGCCCGACCACCGGGATCATCACCGGCTGCGGCGGCCTGTAGCCCGCCCGATCCATCGCCAGGACCGCCTGCTTCGCCTCGTAGAGCTGGTGGTCCTTATTGACCACGATCTTGTCGGTCTTCCTCAGGTAGCCCAGGGCGCGGGACTCATGGGCGCTGGTCCCCACCTTGGCCATCCCGATGGTCTCGAAGACCTTGTTGACGATCGGCTGGATATCCAGCCCGGTGCCCGACGCCATCTGCGCCGCCCCACCCAGGCCGCCGCCCGAGGCGGGCAGCCCCTCCAGGGCCCGGATCAGCATCTCCTTGTTGCCGCCCATGCCCGGAATCAGGCCGACGCCCACCTCGACCAGGCCCATGTAGGTCTCCGCCGCGGCCACCATCATGTCGGAGCCGGCTGCCAGCTCGAAACCGCCGCCCAGGGTCATGCCGAAGGGGGCCGAAACCACCGGCTTCGGGGCGTACTTCAGGTCCATCATCGCCTTCTGGAACTGGCGGGCCATGATGTCGATATCCTCCCACTCCTCGTCCTGCGCCTCCATCAGCATGATGGCGACGTTGGCGCCCACGCAGAAGTGTTCGGTCCGGGCCCCGATCACCAGTCCCTTCCACTGCTCCTTCTTCAACTCCTCCAGGGCGAGCTTGCACATGGCGATGATGTCAGGCCCCAGGGCGTTCTTGGGGGAGTGGGTCTCCAGGAGGAGCACGCCGTCGCCCATGTCCAGCAGGGTGGCGCCCTTCTTCTCCTTGATGATCTTCCCGGTCTCCCGGAGCGCCTGGATGTCGATCACCCGCTCACTGACCGGAACCGGCCGGTACTCCCCGTTGACGAAGTGGTAGAGCCTGCCGCCCTCCCGCTTGTAGAAGCCCCCCGCCGCAGCAGCCGCCTTCACCCAAGCCGGGACCGTATGCCCTTCGGCCTCCATCCGAGCCACCGATTCCGTCACCCCAATGGCGTCCCAGGTCTCGAAGGGACCCAACTCCCAGTTGTAGCCCCACTTCATGGCGTTGTCGACGGCGACCACGTCATCGGCGATCTCGCCCATCTTCTCCGCCGCGTAGAGCAGGGAGCGCTTCGTCACCGCCCAGAGGAACTGGCCCGCCTTGTCCGGGGCGTTGACCAGGTCCCGGATGCGGCTCTTCAGGTCGGGGTTCGCCTTGGCCGCCTCGAGCGAGGGGTAGTTGGCCTTCTTGCGCGGCCGGTACTCCATCGTCTCCAGGTCCAGGGTGAGGATGTTCTCCCCTTCCTTCTTAAAGAAGCCCTGCTTGCTCTTCTGACCCAGCCAGCCCCGCTTCACCATCTCCCGCAGCTTCTCGGGAACGGTGAAGATGGCCGCTTCCGCCGGATCGGGGATCGTCGCCCGGCAGTTGTCGGCCACGTGGACGAAGGTGTCCAGGCCGACCACATCCAGCGTCCGGAAGGTGGCGGACTTGGGCCGGCCGATCGCCTTGCCGGTCATGGAATCAACCTCGTCGGGCCCCAGTCCGAGCCGGACCATCTCCTCCAGGGTGACCATCATCCCGTAGGTGCCGATCCGGTTGCCGATGAAGTTCGGCGTGTCCTTCGCCAGCACCACGCCCTTGCCAAGCACCCGCTCGCCGAACTCGGTCATGAAGGCCAGGATCGCCGGGTCGGTGTCGGGGGTGGGGATCAGCTCCAGCAGCTTCATATAGCGGGGCGGGTTGAAGAAGTGGGTGCCCAGGAAGTGGCGCCGGAAGGAGTCGGGCGTGCCCTCCACCATGGCGGCGATGGAGATGCCCGAGGTGTTGGAGGATACGACCATGCCCGGCCGGTGGTAGGCCGCCACCTTCTTCCACAGTTCCTGCTTGATCTGCAGGTTCTCAATGACCGCCTCCACCACCCAGTCACAGTCGGCGATCTTGGCCAGATCGTCCTCGAAGTTGCCGGGGGTGATCAGCTCCAGCGCCTCTTTGGTGTAGACCGGCGAGGGCTTCAGCGCCGCCAGCTTCTGGATGCCGCCCGCCGCGAAGCGGTTGCGAACCGCCGGTGACTGGAGGGTAAGCCCCTTGGCCTCCTCCTCTGGCGTCAGCTTGTTCGGTACGATGTCCAGCAGCAGGCTCGGAATGCCGACGTTGGCCAGGTGCGCCGCGATTTGCGCCCCCATCACGCCGGCCCCCAATACCGCTACCTTCCGGATCGCCATAGGCATAGATTTCGCCTCCCCAAACAAGAGTAGGGTCGTATAATTCACACATCCGACTGTTTGGTAGGGTGGATGGGCGACCACCCCCGCCCGGTGTGGGGGCCGGGCGGGGGTGCAGCCCGGAGATACTAGCCCAGCAGCGCCTTGAACTCCTGGGTGAGCAGGGGAACCACCTCGAAGAGGTCACCCACGATGCCGTAGTCGGCCACCTTGAAGATGGGCGCCTCCGGATCCTTGTTGATGGCGACGATCACCTTGGAGGCGCTCATGCCCGCCAGGTGCTGAATCGCCCCGGAGATGCCGCAGGCGATATAGAGGTCGGGGGTGACGGTCTTGCCGGTCTGGCCCACCTGCAGGGAGTAATCACAGTAGCCGGCGTCGGCGGCGGCACGGGATGCGCCCACGGCGGCGCCCAGGACCTCGGCCAGCTCATAGAGCGGCTTGAAGCCCTCCGCCGACTTGACGCCGCGCCCGCCGGAGACCACGACCTTGGCCGAGGTCAGGTCCACCCCGCCGGTCGACTTGCGCACGATCTCCTTGATCACCGTCCGCAGGTCGGCCGGGGGAGCGGCCATATCGCTCACCTCGCCGCTGCGGGAGGCGTCGGCCTCCAGGGCAGGCAGGTTGTTCGGGCGGATGGTGGCGACCATCAGCCCCTCCTTGATCACCTGGGTCACATAAGCCTTGCCGGCGTAAATCGGGCGGGTGAAAATCACGTTGCCGCCGTCCACCTTCACATCGACGGCGTCTGAGATCATGCCGGCGGCGTTCCGCATGGCGAAGCGGGGCGCCAGGTCACGGCCGATGCCGGTGTGGCCGAAGAAGACGGCGTCGGGCTTCAGCTCCAGGTAGACGCTCTGCAGGGCGCCGAGCCAGCCGTCGGGGGTGTAGTCCTTCAGGTGGTCGCCCTTCACCGTGACCACCCGGTCGGCCCCCCGGGCGATCAGCTCCTGGGCAAAGGGTCCCTCCTGGCCGATCAGCACCGCGGCGACGGAGCCGCCCTCGGCGACGGTGCGGCCGGCGGCGATGCACTCATAGGAGACAGGACGCAGTGCCCCGTTGCGAACCTCAGCAAGAACAAGAACATTCCGTGCCATCGTACAATACGCCCTCCCTTAGACGATCTTGGCTTCGCCCCGCAGCAGCCGGACCAGCTCCTTGGCCTGCTCCTGGGGCGTGCCCTTGATCATCTTGTTCAAGCGGTTCTGCGTCGCCTGGAAAACCGAGGTGACCGCCGTGCGGGCGGAGAGGTCGACCCCCAAATCGGCCGCGGTCGCCCTGCCGATCGGCTTCCGCTTCGCCTTCATGATGCCCGGCACCGAGGGGTAGCGGGGCTCGTTCAGCCCCTGCTGGGCGGTGACCAGCGCCGGGAGCGGCACCTCCACCACCTCGGTGTCGCCCTCGGCATCACGGTGGACCGTCGCCCTCCCGCCGGCCACCTCCAACTTGAGCGCCGCCGCCACGTGGGGCAGTCCGAGCGCCTCGGCGAACCGCAGGGCGGTCTGGCCGGCACCGGTGTCCACCGAGACGTTGCCCGCCAGGACCAGATCGAAGAACTTCCCCTTGGCCCAGGCGGCCAGCAGGCTGGCGGTGACGAACTCGTCGGCCCCCGCCGGTGCCTCCAGCAGCACCGCCTCATCGGCCCCCATGGCCAGCGCCCGGCGGAGCGCTTCCTCCACCCGGTCACCCCCCACCGAGACCACCGTGACCGTCCCGCCGTGGGCCTCGCGGACCTTCAGGGCCTCCTCCACCGCATACTCGTCATAGGGGTTGATCACCAGGGTTACGTCATCATCCAGAATCCGCCCGTCCTTGACCGTCACCTTCGCCTCTGTGTCAAACGTTTGCTTTAGAAGCACCAGAATTTCCATGCTCCCTCAAGCCCCCTTGCTCTTGTCCGTTATCGATCACGCCGTGGGAGATCAGCTGGTAGGTCGGCTCTGCCAGGGCCTCCAAATCGAACTTGAAGCCGGACAGGACCCACGCCGTCACCGTCTGATCCAGCGTTCCAAAGATCATGTTGCGAATCTGCTTGGCGGGTACCTGCCTGGTAAAGAGCCCGGCAGCCCGCCCCTCGGCAATGATCACATCGATCGCGTGGAACCAGCCCTTCATCAGCTCGCTGATCTGCTGCTGCACACTGGTGTCCGCCTGCCGCATCTCGATCTGCGTCACCACGGCCAGCTCCCGGCGGCGCCCGAGGGACCTGAAGTGCTGCTGAATCGCCAGGCGCAGCTTCTCACGGGGATCCTCCACCCCCACCATCGCCTCCCTGGACTCCTCGATCAGCATCTTCAGCCGCTCGCGAAAGAGGCAGACCAGCAGGTCGGGCTTGTTCTTGAAGTACAGGTAGACCGTGCCTGCCGCGACCCCGGCCTCCCTGGCGATCCGCGAGATTTGGGCGTTGTGGTACCCCTGCTCGGCGATCACCTGCTGCGCGGCATCCAGGATAGCGGCAAACTTGTCGCCGCTCTTGACCGCCAACTAGCCCACCTCCTTCTGCGCCCCTTCCTGTGCCGCCCTCTCTTCTTCGAGAAGGACACGCCGCAAAACCTTTCCGACCAGCGATTTTGGAAGCTCTTTGCGGAATTCAATCAGCCGCGGGGTTTTGTAGGAGGCAAGGTGCTGCCGGCAGAACTCCATGATCTCGGCAGCGTCCAGGGTGTACCCCTCCTTGGGGACGACGTAGGCCTTCACCGTCTCCCCCCGGTACTCGTCGGGGATGCCGACCACCGCCGCTTCCTTGATGCCGCGGTGCAGGTAAAGGACCTCCTCCACCTCCCGCGGGTAGATATTGAAGCCACCGGCGATGATCATATCCTTCTTCCGGTCGACGATGTAGAAGTAGCCTTCCTCGTCCATCCGGGCCATGTCACCGGTGTAGAGCCAGCCGTCCTTCAGCGTCTCGGCCGTAGCCGCCGGGCTGTTCCAATAACCCTTCATCACCTGGGGGCCGCGGACCACCAGCTCGCCCACCTCGCCCAGGGGTACCTCCTCCCCCGTGTCGGGGTCGACAATGCGGCACTCGGTGTCGGGCCAGGGAAGGCCTATGGAGCCGGCCTTGCGGCGCTCCCAGATCGGGTTGGCATGGGTGACGGGGGCCGCCTCTGTCAGGCCGTACCCCTCCACCAGCCGCCCCCCCGTCAGGGACTCGAAGGTCTGCTGGACCTCCACCGGCAGCGGGGCCGCCCCCGAGATGCACGCGTCGATGGAGTCGAGCCGGAACTTGGTCACGTCGGGTATGTGGTTGAGCGCCACGTACATGGTAGGCGCCCCCGGGAAGATGGAAGGGCGGTGCTTCTGGATCAGCTTCAGCGTCTCCCGGGCCTCGAACTTGGGCTGGAGGATCATGGTGCCACCCATGGAGACCGTGAAGTTCATCACGGTGGTCATGCCATAGACATGGAAGAAGGGCAGGGCGGCCATGGCCACCAGGTCGGAGCCCCGCCTCGCCTTATAGAGCCAGGCCTCGGTCTGCTTCACGTTCGCCACCAGGTTCCGGTGGGTCAGCATGCAGCCCTTCGCCAGCCCTGTGGTCGCCCCGGTGTACTGGAGCAGAGCCAGATCCTCGCCCGGGTTGACACGGACCGGCTGCCCCAGCGGGGGGTGGGCCAGCAGGTCGGTCCAGCGCAGCACCCCGCTGGTGTACTTGATCTTGGGCGGCTTCAACTTGAGCGGGGCGATCCACTTGATCGGTACCGGCATGTACTCCGCCAGGCTGGTGTAGATCACATGAGGAATGTCTAGCTGGCTAACCTTAGGGTAGGTGAGATCCAGGGCGATCATCACCCGCGCCCCGCTGTCGCTGATCTGGTGGCTCAGCTCCCGCGGCATGTAGAGCGGGTTGACCTGCACCACAATCGCTCCGGCCATCAGCGCCCCGTAGTAGGCGATGACCGCCTGCGGGCAGTTGGGCAGCATCAGCGCCACCCGATCGCCCTTGCGAACCCCCAGCCCGATCAGCCCGGCCGCCACCCGGCGAGCCTGCTGGCGCATCTGCCGGTAGGTCAGCTTGGCTCCGTAGAAGATGGTTGCGGTGCCATCTCCATGCCGCTCCGCCGCCTGTTCCAGCAGGTCGTACAGCGCCATCTCCTCGTAGTTCAGCGAGGTCGGCACCTCCTTGGGATAGGCCCTGAACCAGGGCTTGGCTGCGTAAACTTCTGTCACGGGTCTCCCCTCCCCTTTTCGGTTCGCCAGACCTCCCGCCCCCCATGTCAGGCGAAAGGTCTGTCCCTGAATGAACAGCCATTCACTTGATCTAAGGTATTCGGAGGCCCTCTCAATAAGTCCTCCTTCTCAGCCGCCTCACCACTAGTTATTTGTTTCACAAGTCTGATCGTCAGAATCGATGGGGATAAAAGAAAAACCCCCTGACAGGTCAGGGGGCGAAGGCTATCATCGTTCGATGCCGATCAGTTGGTTCGGGCAGACCTCGGCGCACGATCGGCAGAAGATGCACTGTGACAGGTTGACTCGCCAGATCCGCTCGTGGTACTCCAGGGCTCCGGTCGGGCAGGCGGCCAGACAGAGCAGGCATTGGTTGCAGGGGAGGATCTCTCCCTCATCACTCGCTCGCACCACAGCCGCAGCTGGGCGCCGGAACGGCCAAAGGGCCCACACGTCAACCACCTCCCGAACCAGCCCTCTCGTTTTTAGGGTACCACGAACCCTGGCGATCGGGTATGAGCGAAAGGTCTTGAAGCCGCAGTAGGGCGCGAGACCGGGATCGAGTAGTGCGAGTGGCTACCAGCACTGGACCCGCCTACACCCCCTGACCCAGGGGCCAGGCGCGAAAATCCCCCACCGACCTGATTCGTCGGCGGGGGAACTGCAAGTTACGAGACCAGTGTGGACCGGCGGCTCACAACCGGGTGCTGCCGGTTGAGCAGGTAGCCGCTCTCGCCGTCGGCTGTGGTCGTGCTGCTGAGAATCTGATGAGCGATGAGAAGTTCCACCCACTCGGCGGAGGTGAAGCCGATCGCTTCTTCCATCTGGGAGAGCCCCTCCGCCACCCTGGGTACCGAGACCACGTCACGGTCCTGATATAGATGAAGCAGTGCGTCCAGCACCCGGTCCCGCATGGAGAGCGTATCGACGACCATCGGGTGGTCGGGCTGGAGGTAGGCACCGGTGGTGGGGCGAACCCCGAACTGGTTGGGCTGCTGGCGAACCAGCAAAACGCCCGACTCGTTGGCGATGCGAATGGTGCGTTCCATCTCCCGCTGACCGAAGTTGGAGAGGTTCCGGCGCAGCAGGCCCATCGACATCCAGAGGTAACCGGTGCGGGTCAGGTAGTGGTCCATGAAGATGATCAACCGGCGGATCAGCGGGGTCAGGTCTTCGCCCGGCACATGCTGCTGCACCAGGGGGTGCTCCTCGGCCAGGTAGAGCGCCGACGTGGGGTGCTCCGGGTTCTTGGGGTTCTCCCTGCGCTCCAGCCGCAGCAGCTTCTCGGCGATGCAGAGGTCAATCCAACTGCGCCGCTCGGCCTCACCGGCCAGCCCCTGGGGCATGAGGGAGTCGGCGGAGAGCGCCTTGTCCAGCAGGCTGTAGGCCACCCAGTTCGCGCCCGGCATGGCGGCCAGGATCTCGCGCATGTGGTCGACCACCCGCGCCACCGCCTTCAGGGTGTGGGCGACCGTCGGATTCTCCTTCTTCAGCAGCACAAAGGTCGTATCGGTACCCGGTCGCTTGGGGTTCGGCTGCTTCTTGGTCTCGAGGATCCCCTCTTCCAGCGCCCGGACGATCAGGAGGCGGCGCTGCTCACTGTCCTCGCCGAAGAGGTTGGAGCTGGACATCTCGTGCAGGAGCGTCAGGAAGGGCACCTGCACCCAGCCCCGGCTCAGCATGACCGACTCCGAGCGGATGATCAGGGCGCGCAGGGCGGTATCCCGGGAGGGCTGGCCCTCCGGACGCTGGGGGACCCTGGCTGTGTACTCCGCCTGACCCGGAGCCCCCGAGGTGACCCCATACTGCCCCAGCAGCTGCTGGATCGGCACCAGTTCTCCGACGCGGGAGGCAAGCCGGGTGCTGATGGAGCCTTCAACCCCCCAGATCACGACCCGCTTTTTCTCCTGCTGGAGGATGCGGATCACATGGACAAAGTCCCCGTCGCCCGTCACCAGGATGAAGGTGTCGGCATCGCGGCCGGGGATGCGCAGGAACTCCTGGATTTCGAGGCTCATCACCAGATCAGCGTTGTCCTTGCGGCCGCCCTCCACGTACTCCGGCTTAATGTCGTGCCGATCGAAGATCGACATCGCCTCGGGATAGATATCCCACGGCGCGTACGCCCGAGCATAGACCATTTCCCCATACTTACTCGCTTCTGTCTTGAAGATCTCTGCTAGTTGTTTATGCGTGGGGTTAATGTTCTGGCCTCGAAGGGAGCGTACCACATTTTCATAATCAACAAACAATGCGCAGGTTGCCACCGGTTCATTACCTCCACTTACATATACCGCACCCAGAGGAGAGTTTTTCTTACCTTTGGATGTTTTATGGGAGACACAGATTACCGTCCACTGGAAGTCGCATGAATGGGTATTCGGTGCGAACCGTGTTTTTACCTGTTGTTCTCTGTCGTAAATTCAGCCGATTTCTCCCGCCGTTGCCGCAGGGCGGGCGATGTCCTTCCGCAGCGGGATCTGCGACTCCATTGCCCCATGCTGTATCCCCCCTCGGTCTCTCTTGTCTTAGACTTTTGTCAAGTCCCAATGGGTTCTCCGCCCACCACTCTCCTTAGACCCCTGCATCCCCCCTATATGGACCGGTGGGACCAGCGGAATTTAAACACATCGGTGGATAGTGATCCAAGTCACTTACGTGGTACAGTGTGGCTGTAAGGAGTTCGTAATGAACAAGATTCCGATTCCCGGAACCGGGTCGGGATTCTTACAAGGCAATTATGATTCGAAGGAGGTCATCGCATGTTGGAGTATTTCAAGGGTGCGAAGGGTAGCTGGATGTGGCTCGTCCTCCGTCTCTATGTTGGGTTCCAGTGGCTCAAGGGTGGCTGGGGCAAGATCACCGCTGAGAAGGCTTTCGATGCGACCGGCTACCTGAAGGGCGCCGTTGCCAAGATCATCCCGCCCGCCGATCCCGCCGCCGCTGCCAAGTTCAAGCCGATCACCGCCGCCTGGTGGGGCGACTTCCTGCAGGGTTTCGCCATCCCGAATGTGAAGCTGTTCAACATTCTGGTCCCCTGGGGTGAGTTCCTGGTCGGTCTGGCCCTGATCGTCGGCTTCGCCACCATCTTCGCCGCCGTCATGGGCATGACCATGAACTTCGCCTTCCTCATGAGCGGCAGCACCAGCTCCAACCCGTACCTGATGGTCCTGCAGTTCATCATCGTTGCCATGGGCGGTGCCTATGCCGGCTACATCGGCGTCGACTACTGGTTCCGCCCCATGTACCGGAACTTCATCGCCAAGCTCCTCGGCACGAGCGAATCGACCGCAAGGGCTTCGGCCTAAACCCACCCCAGACAAACACCCACCCCGACCGGGGTGGGTGTTTCTTCGTGTTTGCTATGCCATGATCAGCGCCATGATCGCCTTCTGGGCGTGCAGCCGGTTCTCAGCCTGGTCGAAGACCACCGACTGGGGGCCGTCGATCACCTCGGCCGCCACCTCCTCGCCCCGGTGGGCGGGCAGGCAGTGCAGGAAGATGGCGGTGGGGTCGGCGTGGCTCATCAACCGCTGGTCCACCTGGTAGCCCTGGAAGGCGGCCAGCCGCCGGGCCGACTCCTCCTCCTGGCCCATGCTGGTCCAGACATCGGTGTAGACCACGTTGGCACCGGCCACCGCCAGCGCCGGGTCATCCACCACCTCGATCAGCCCGCCGTACTTGGCGGCCACCGCCTGCGCCCGGGCCACCCGGTCCGGGTCGGGCGCATAGCCCGAGGGGCTGGCGACCACCACGTGCATGCCAAACTTGGCGCCCCCGTCCATCAGGCTGTGGGCCATGTTGTTACCGTCGCCCACGTAGGCCATCTTCAGGCCGCCCAGGGGCCCGAGCTTCTCCCGAATGGTGAGCAGGTCAGCCATCACCTGGCAGGGGTGCTCCTCATCGGTCAGCCCGTTGATCACGGGGATATCGGCCCACTGGGCCAGCTCCACCACATCCTGATGGGCAAAGGTGCGGATCATGATCCCGTCCAGGTAGCGGCTCATCACCCGGGCGGTGTCGGCGATCGACTCGCCCCGGCGCAGCTGCAGGTCGGCGGCGGAGAGGAAGAGGCCGTAGCCGCCCAGTTGCTGAATCCCCACCTCGAAGGAGAGCCGGGTTCGGGTGGAGGGCTTGGCGAAGTACATGCCCAGGGTCTTCCCCTTCAGCGGCTCTTCCCGCAGGCCCAGCTTGAGCCGCTCCTTCAGCCACTGGGCCAGGTCCAGCGCCTCCGCCAGCTCATCTCGGCTCCAGTCGTGGATCGAGATGACATCCCGTCCCTTTAATGACATCACCTTCATGGCACGCCGCCTCCTCCATAGGGGTACATCGATCAGTGTACCGCATAACTATGCAGAAGACAAGCATATTTATACAATCCGGCGGATGACAACGGGTCCGGCTACACAAAGCGCCGGACCCGAAAGCGATAGAGTTCAATGCCGGGGTCATCCGGTTCGAAGCCCGCCTTGCGGCAGGCGATGGCCACCTGCTGCTCCGCCCTCTCCACCCCGGGCAGGTCGGGCAGGAGCAGCCCCGCCTCCTCCCCCTTCTGCACCACCACGCCGTAGGTGCGCGGGTCGAGCTGATCCAGCGTGGCCGGTTCGGGCTCCTCCAGGAGGTCCACCTTGTACTCCAGGTAGGGCAGCTCCTCCTCCTCCACCGGGGAGAAGCGGGGATCCCGGGTCCCGGCCAGGATGGCGTTTCGCACCACCTCCAGGGCCAGGGAGGGCTCGGTGGGACCGGTGCTCCCCATGCAGCCCCGCAGGTCGCCGTCCACCGTGATGGTGACAAAGCAGCCCGCCTGGTCCGGCAGCTCCTCGGGCAGCCGCCAGGGAGCGGTCCCCTCATGGGGGGCTCCGGCGGAGAAATCGATCTCCAGCCCGGTCTCCACGTAGTGCTCCAGCGCCGCCCGGGCCAGCTGCACCAGCGGATGAGCCGCCTCCCGCCCCCGCTGGATGCGCTCGAGCCGCGCCCTCTCCAGCGCCGGGCGGAGCGCACGGCTCGCGTCCGGCCCGACCGGCGCCAGCGAGGCGACGGCGTAGCCCACGCCGAAGGGGTGCTCATAGGAGTAGACCAGGGGCTGCACCTTCAGCCCGTCAAGCACGCCGGAGAGCATCAGCAGGGGGCGGTAGCCGCATTCGCCGGCCCGCTCCCGGCAGGCGGGGTCGATCTGAAAGAGGGCGGCCAGGTCACCCCGGCCCAGCGCCTCCACCACCGCCCGGTCAAAGCGCTCGCCCTCGGGGTCGTACCCGTCCGGCGTCTCCGGGCTGAGCCGGTGGGAGAGGTCGCCGCTGGCCAGCACGGCGGTCCGGCGGCCCGAGCGGTCAATGGCCCGCTGCAGCGCCTGGCCGAAGGCGTAGAGCTGGACCGGCGGGAGCATCCCCACCGCCACGGGCAGGACCCGCCCCTGCCAACCCGCCTCCTGCAGGAAGTGCAGGGGCACAAGCGTCCCGTGATCCAGCTGCTCCGCCTCCCACTCCGCCGCCCACTCCGGTGTGACCGGGGCGACGGTGATCCGGGCAGCCCGCCCCTCGGCGATCACCAGGTCGGCCAGGTCCAGGTCGACCGGCACCTCAAGGCTGACCTCCGGCGCCCCGAAGGCCTCCAGGCTGCCGCCGATCCCCTCCAGCCTGTGCACGGCGATGGCGTCCGAGAAGACCGGGCCATGGGGCGAGATGATCACCACCACCTCGGGCTCCCGCCCGACCAGCTCCCGGGCCAGCCGCTGAAGGGACCTCCGGGTGGTCTGCACCCGCTCCGCCTCCGGGCCGCCCACCGCAGGGATCAGGACGGGCGGATGCGGCACCAGCGCCGTGAAGACCAGGTCAGACATGGCTCATAAACCCCCGCCTCTCCTCCATCTCCGCAGCCGCCTCCGCCGGCGCCGCCTGGGCGCCTCCCCGGCCGGTGCGGCGGGCGGCGCCAGCTCTCCGGCCAACTCCTGACGCACCTGCCTCGGGTCCAGGGGCCCGAGGCGCGAATAGCTGAGCGGTTCCTGTGGCTCCATGGGGCGATCCCTCCTGCGGGTAGTCTGCCCCGGATCAGCCCTGCTTAGTGCGGTCCCCAGGGGCCGCGCACCGTCTTGCCGTGCACCACCCGCTGCGGTCCCCGCCGTGGGCCCGGCGGCCGGCGGAGGCGGTTCAGCCTGGAGAGCTCCAGCGCCAGCAGCACGGCGGCGGGGATGCCGAAGACCACCAGCAGCCCCGTCTCACCCAGCCCGGTCAGGTGCGGAATCGGGAGGCGCAGGTCCGACAGGCCCCCGCCCACGCCGAGCAGGCCGCTGAGCAGCGCCAGGCCCATGCGCACCCCGGCGGTCAGCCAGACCGAATCGGTCCGGAGGAAGAGCAGGGTGAGGAAGAGGGAGAGCGCCACCGTCCCGGCGCCGAAGATATCCGGATCCGGCACGGGATAGATGAAGAGCACCCGGCCGATCACCGCCTGGATGAACTCCCAGGCCAGGGGCATCCCCAGGGCCAGGAGCAGCAGCTGCTGCCCCGCGAGATCGTACTGGAGTCGGGAGATGACCATCCCCCGGAAGATAAGCTCGGTGGCGAAGGCGGCCGCCATGGCGACCAGGGTCGCCGCCAGCACCTCCGGCCCCAGCTTGAGGGCGGGCAGGCTCAAGGAGCCGCCCTGGCTGATGAGGAGGGCGAGCCCCCCCGCCAGCAGTCCGCCCAGGAGGCCGGGCACCAGCCAGAAGAGGGCGGCCGGGGTGGTGCGGAGCCCGGCGTTGTCCGACTTCCAGCCCCACTTCCAGTCCCCCCAGATGAGCGCGCCCCAGATCGGCACCGCCACCCGGCTGATCGCGATCAGCCACTCGCTCTGCCCTCCCAGGAAGAGCGGCACCACCCCAAAGAGGATCACCACCGTATCGGCGATCATCTGCAGCAAGCCCATCAAGAAGAGAAAGCCGGCCACCGTCCAGAAGGCGCTCCAGAACCGGCTCATGGGCATTCCCGATCCCCCCTCACGGGGCTAGCCCTGCGTGGACTCCCCCTGATTTCCCAGGTCTATGGAGTTCGCCCGCTCGGAAGAAGAACCCTGCCAGCCGCGCGCCAATGCCTCCTCCACCGTCAGCCCCACGGGATCGAGTCCACAATGGAACCATCTGCTTATGACGCCTCCCTCGCGAATAGGGTGCCCCATTGAGCATCTGTGAGCCCATTCGATACGTCCTATTCTTCAAGAAGCGTATTGCGGTTCAGGGGAGGGAGATCGGTGGATGACCTGATGCAGCGCTACCGGCTGGCGCTCTCGCTGATTCCGGACCAGGATGCGGCGGGGGACCTGTTCATGCTCTCCCGCAGCGAGTCAGAACTGCGCCGGCGCGCCGCCCGCTGGCGGGAGCAGCACGGGCTCCCGCCACTGGATGAGCCCCCCGCTCTGGTGGTGCTCGACGCCGATCAGCAGGAGCACGCCCTCCATCTCGCCCGGCGGGCCGAGGCGCGCCACAGGGTGAAGCTCTGGTTGGCCACCCTGGCCACCCTGCTCGTCCTGGGCGCCGGGGGATACCTGGCCTCCGATCTCCTCCGGCCCGGGCTGGCCAACCACCCGGCCTACTCCGCCCCCGCCATCGCCTCGACCAGGGGTCTGGGCGATCTCACCCTGAGGGTCTACCGGGTGGATCTGCAGGTCCGGGGCTCGGGTCCCAGCGCCAGACAGGAGCTGCAGATCTGGTGGGAGGTGACCGGCCCCGCCGCCGCTGACGCCTACCGGCTCTTCCAGCCGCAGGTTCGTACCATCGGCCGGCGCTGGATGGGCGGGCAGCGGTCGGACTGGATCGACGCCTCCGCCACGCGACGCTACTCCACCCGCCCGGACCGGGTGCTGGGCATGAGCCGGTTCGAAGTGCCGGGGGCCGCCGTGGAGAACCTGCTCTTCCGCCTGCGGGAAGGCCCCTTCTCCGAGCCGGACTTCAGCGTCCTGGTGCGGATGCCCCGCCCGGTCCAGATTCAATAAACAGGCGCACGCAAGAGGCCCCGCAGGCCGTTCCCTGCGGGGCTCTTCGGTATGGCTTCACCCCTTGAGCGAGACGTGCAGGCAGATCGCACCCAGACCGGTGGAGAGCGGTACGACGCTCCGCTCCAGATGTGGGGTGGCGATCTCCGGTGACCGACCCTGCAGCACCGAGGGCGGGGTGATATTGGAGGAGATGCCCTGCTGCTCCAGCTTGATCGTCGCAGCCCCGGCGATCATGTTGCCCAGCTCGGCCACGGCGCTCCGGCCGATCTCGTCCAGGCTCTCCACCGGCTCGCCCATCATGGCGCCCACCACCGCGTAGGCGGTGGCGTTCGGCATCGTCAGCAGGCAGAGCCCGCTCATCTCGCCCGTCAGGCCGACGAGCACCGTCACCTCCTCAGCGTGGAGCACCGTGCTCTCCACCCGCTGGGCGCCCCGCTCCACCTGGGTTCCCAGCATCTCCTGGAGCACGTGGACGGCGGCCTCTGCGAACGCCTCGGTCAACTCGGTACGCACCAAACCGATTCCCCCTTTCCTGCGGTCCCTCCGGCTATCTCCCAGGTTCCAGCACGTTATGTTATATTCTACACATAGTTATCCAATTCCTGCTAATGGTGTTGCAAAATACAAAAATCCCCGGTCGCTGGGAGCGGGCCGGGGGTCTGTTGAACGGAGCCATTCGGGGCGGATGCTCCCCGCTGCTACGCTGAGGTGAGGGTCTCGATCAGCCCGGCGGGAGACGGGCCGGCTTCGGGACCGGCCAGGGAGCGCCGGAGGAACGCCTCCAGCTCCGCCCACTGCACCAGGGTCGCCTGTGGCTCCGGCTCGTGGCAGCGCACCGGCCCCGCGGTGAAGACCACCACGGGCTCCACGGCAAAGCCGTCGGCAAGGCCGCTGTACCGCAGTCGGTCGCAGAAGAGGTAGGCGCGCCGGTCTGGGCGCCCCAGGTCTACGGCTCCCTTGGCGCCGGTCCACTCGCCCTTCTTGCCCCGCCCGATCTCCCCGCTCCAGTGCAGGGCGTTGATCACCAGCACCTTGCCGCCGCCGATCAGGCAGATGTCGGCGTGCAGGAAGGCCAGAGTCGGCCGGAGGATGATGCTGACGCCATCCGGCAGGCCCATCCCCCGGAGCCGCTCCGCCAGCAGGTGGGGCCCCTGCCCCTCCTCCAGCTCCGCCTGCATCCGGGCGGTGGCGCTCACCATCGAACTGAGACCGATGACCAGATCCCGCTTCTTCCTCTCGGGTAGCTTGCCATAAATCTTTACCATGCTGTTAGTATAGCCGATACCCTTTCTCTTGCCCATCGCTGCGCAACCATTTGGCAGAGAGCGGCGTTAAACTTACAGATTCTCCGCGAGTTGATCACGGGCCAGGAAGGAGGGGCCGCCATCTCTCCCACCGTCAAGTACCTGCTGGCATACCTGCTGGCCCTGCAGGTGGGGCTGGGCTTTGCCATCCCCCAGCGGTGGCTCTACCACCACCGCATCCCCTTTGAGCTCTTCCGGGAGGACCCCCGGCTGCTGGACCGGGTGCTGGACCGGATCCAGTGGCAGATCAGGCGGGAGCGCCTGAAGGATTACGTGATCATCCTGGGCGACTCGGTCAGCTACAGCGGCCCGGGAGGGCCGGAGCAGTCCATCGGTGCGGTGATGGAGGAGATGAGCCGGGAGGCGGGCCGCCCCCTGCGGGTCTTCAACCTTGCCCTGCCCTCGATGCAGGTCGGCGATCTCTACGTGGTGCTGCTCAAGCTGAAGGAGCGGTCCATCGCCACCGACCGGGTGGTGATCAACCTGCTCTATGCCGGCTTTGTCGCCCGGGCACCCGCACCTCCGATCGCCTTCTGGCTGGCCGACGACCTGCGCCGCCTGGACCCGGAGGCCTGGCAGCACCACCGCAGCCACCTGGCCGCCAACCGCCGTGTCGCTACGGACAGGTCGCCCTCCGCCCTCTTCGACCGGTACGTGGTCCCCCGCATCCCGCTGCTGGCCTACCGGCCCGTGCTGAAGCAGAGGCTGATGGGTTGGACCCGACCCGGCGAGCTCCACGACACCCGCCCCTGGACCGAGAAGCCGGACCTGCCCCAACTGCTGGCGGGGCCGGCGTACCACTGGGTCTTCGACCCCACCCCCTTCGACATGACCGGGGCCAACCCCCAGATCTACTTCCTGGAGCGGATCCTGCGCCTGACCCGTGACAGCCGGCCCCTCCTCTTCCTCACCCCCACCAACCAGGCGCTGGTGAAGGAGCGGGTCAGCCACCCCGGCTACCAGCAGAACCTGGACCGGATCGATGCCTGGTTCCGCCGGCAGCCCGTCACCTACCGCAACTGGGAGAGCGCCCTGGATCCGGGTCTCTTCACCGACCACCTCCACCTGACCCCCGAGGGCTACCGCCATCTGGCGGCCATGCTCCTGCGGGAGCTGGAACCGGGAGGGTAGGCCGCCATGCTCTTTCACAGCCCAGTCTTCCTCCTGATGATGCTGCTTACCCTGCTCCTCGTCCGCGCCCTTCCCCGTGCCCGCACCCCGATCCTGGCGCTGGCCAACCTGCTCTTCTACGGGGCCGCCGGACCGGAGTACCTGGCCCTCTTCCTGGGGATCGCCGCTGCCACCCACGCCCTCTCCATCGGCATCGCCCGGGGCATCCGGCCACGCCTGCTGCTGGGGCTGGGCGTCGGGCTCAACCTGCTCAACCTGGGCATCTTCAAGTACACCGGCTTTGTAGCGGAGAACCTGGAGCGGCTGCTCCACCTGGGGCTTGACCCCAGCGCCTTCCGGCTCCTGCTGCCGGTGGGCATCAGCTTCTACACCTTTCAGCTGATCGCCTACCTGGTGGATGTCTACCGGCAGGAGCTGCCCCCGGCCCGCAGCCTGCTCCACTTCTGGGTCTTCATCGCCTTCTTCGGCCAGCTGATCGCCGGGCCGATCATGCGGGGGAAGGAGTTTCTGCCCCAGATTGAGGCGGATGCCAACCTGGCCCCGGACCAGCGGCAGCGAAGGTACGGCGCCTTCCTCTTCATCATCGGCCTGATCAAGAAGGTCTGCCTGGCCGATCTGCTCGCCCCCAGGGCGGACGCCTTCTTTGACCTGGCCTGGTCGCTGGGCGCCGTGGAGGCCTGGATCGCCGCCTCCCTCTTCGCCTTCCAGATCTACTTCGACTTCTCCGCCTACAGCGACATGGCGGTCGGCATCGGGCACCTCTTCGGCTACCGGCTGACCGACAACTTCCGGACGCCCTACCTGGCGGGGAATCCTGCCGAGTTCTGGCGACGGTGGCACATCACCCTCTCCCGCTGGATCCGGGACTACGTCTACATCCCCCTGGGCGGCTCCCGCAGGGGCGAGGGGCGGGCGGTGGCGGCCCTGCTTGTCGCCATGGGGCTTTCGGGCCTCTGGCACGGGGCGGCCTGGACCTTTGTGGTCTGGGGGCTCTACCACGGGCTGCTGGCCGCCGGACACCGGCTCTGGAGCCGGCGGGTGGGGGAGCGGTTTCGCTGGCCCCTGCCGGGGTGGGCGGTTCGCTGGCTCTCCATCGTGTTGATGTTCCAGGCTACCACCATCGGCTGGGTCTTCTTCCGGGCCGAGGGCATGGGGGTGGCGCTCCATCTGGTGCGACAGATGCTCACCCTGGCGAACCTGAACGTCTCCGCCTTCAACCTGCGCTATCTGGCGCTGATCGGCCTGCTCTGGCTGCTCCACCTGGGCGAGTTCTGGTTCCGCCACCGGCAGGTGGCGGTCTACGAGGGCTGGCGGCGGTGGGTGCCCAGCCCGCTGCGGGCGCTGGTCTACTCGGCGGTGATTGCCGTGCTCGCTGTCCTGGCCTCCGGTGAGCCGTCCACCTTCATCTACTTTGAATTTTAGTGGGAGGGGGTAGGACGCACCCCCCCTCCCAGTCCTCCCCCGCCTCTCGCTTGCCCGCCCGACGCCGTGACGTACCTGTCGTCACGGCGTCTTTGCCTTTACAGCTGCCGCAGCTTCTCGGCCAAGTCCTGGAGGGTGTCGCAGAGGGTGGAGTGGCTCCAGGTGAGCGGGGCCACGGAGAGCGGGGCGCCGGTGTGCGGGTGGACCTGCTCGGGCAGCACCCCTGTGGGCAGGGCCCGGTCCAGCGCCCAGCGGATCAGCTTCAGACCGGGCTCCAGCTCCTCCCGGCTGGTGGCGCGCTGGATGTACCAGCGGGCCAGCCAGAGGGTACAGATGATCCAGGGGTTGCCGGGGGCGTCCTCCACCAGGCGGAAGTAGTAGTCCCCGGCATAGCGGGCGATGCCGCCGATCCGGCCGGGCGCCCAGAGCCCCTGCTCCAGGGCCCGCATGGTCCCCTCCACCCTTGGGTCCTGCACCGGCAGCACGCCCAGGAGGAAGACGCCGGCCACGCTGGACTCCAGCGTCAGGTCGGGCACCAGCTCGCCGCCTTCCCCTACGTAGAGCCCCCGCAGGAAGCGGCCGTGCTCCTCCGACCAGAGGTAGTTCAGCATCGCCTCGAAGGTCTCCGCCGCCGCTGCGGCGTACCGGTCGGAGCGGCGCTGGTCGCCCAGCACGCCGGCCAGCAGCGCCGCCTCCCGCAGGCCCGCCACCACCGCCGCCGTGGTAAAGGTAAAGATCCCCCGCCGCTCCTCCCAGAGGTCGTAGCTCTCCTGGGGCAGTCCCGTCCGCTCATCCCGGTAGCAGACCAGGAAGTCCGCCGCCGGCCGGACCAGGTTGTCGTAGAGCGAATCCACGAACTCCTGGCTCTGCCGGAGCCGGTAGTAGCTGCCCAGGGCCCAGAGCACCAGCGCCGTCTCATCCTCCTGGATCGGCAGCTGCACCCCCTTCGGCCCCACCAGCGGGTGCCAGGAGGAGCCCACCGAGCCGTCCGGGTTGTACTTGTGCAGCAGGTAACCGCCCTCGGTGAGCGCCGAGGCGCAGAACCGGTAGAAGCGGCGGGTCACCGCCGAGAGCCCCGCCCGGTCCAGGGCGGCGGCCACCAGGGCGCCGTCCCGCGGCCACATGTACGAGTAGTGGTCCCGGTTGTGGTCCCGGATGTCCGAGTCGTTGGCGGCGATGATGGCGCCGTCGTTGTCCACCTGGGTGCGGACGATCAGCAGCGACCGCCGGTAGGCCTCCTGCAGGTCGGGCGGCAGGTTGGAGACATCCACCCCGCCCCCGCTCTGCGCCCAGGAATGCCAGTAGCGCCCGATCTCGCCCAGCATCTCCCCCGGCCCGCTCTCCTTGACCAGCCGGTGGCCGGCCCGCGCCTCCTGGAACCCCCTGGCACAGACCACCCAGATATAGGCCGTCGCCGAGCCGTTGGCCGCCAGCGGCACCATCAGCCGGATGGTGGAGTCCACCGCCCCCTGGCTGATGGGATGCCCCTCCAGGTGGCCATCCTCCGCATCCCGCCAGGTGCCCTCCGCCCCCCAGCGCTTGCGGCCCGTGGCGTGCTGGTCGATCCCCCCCAGCGGTCCGCTCGCCCCGATCAGGAAGCAGCGGCGGCGCTTGTAGTGCATCACGGCGCCCAGGGTCGGCTCCCACATCGCCGTGTCGCCCACATCCGTCTCGTCGATGTCCACATCGAAGGTGGCAAAGAGGCGCAGATCCCGCCCGCGGGCGAGCCGGTTGCTGATCTGCAGCCGCTGTACGAAGATCGGCTCCCGCTGGTGCACCGCCGATTCCACCGTGATCTCGATCCCCAGCTGGCGGTGGCTCAATGTCGAATCGGTCACCAGCGTCCCCGGCTTGTAGCGCAGATCCCGCACCCAGCCCTCGTCCCCGAGCCAGGCGAACTTGCCATCCACCCAGAGCCCCAGTTGATTCCGCTTGCCGACGATATGATTCAGCTGACCGACATGCGGATAGTAGAGATCCCGCATCGTCAGGTCCTGGTCAAAGCAGATCAGCAGCCGTCCGTTCCCGATAACCAGAGGCCTTGCCAAGTCGTTTCCACCCCTCTGCCACCATAGTCTGCCCCGGCAGGGCGGTAGAATAAAATGCTCCGTCCGGTCGGAAACTCAACCTATGCGTGACTAGCTGATCGGGGGAGGAGCGACATGATGGGATACGTGTTCTTGCTTGTGATCGCCCTCGTGTTCGCGGTAATCTGGATCAACCTGGCCAGGCGTCCGGGACCCCGGGCCAAGATCGGGCCCGACGGCACCAACGTTCGGAACCCCGAGACGTTCGTCGTCCATCACGAGGGGAAGGGCCAGGGGCTGGATATCGCCAACACGGCGCTCAAGGAGCGCACCGAGCACCTGAGCCCCGACCTGCCCGGCAGCGCCGATCAGGTGAAGGCGCCCGTGCCGGGCCGCGACATGACGCGGATGACGGAGCCCCCGTCCGATGTCTCCAAGTACGGCGCCGAGAAAGTGGCACCCGGCGCCGTGCCCGGCCAGCCCGAGGCCGAGCCCAAGGCGAAGGTCCTGACCGAGGGCCCGCAGGGCAGCCGCCCCGGGACGCCGGAGGAGCCCGGAAGCCCCTATGCCAAGGGACGGCGGGTCACCGACACCCACCGGGATGTGGAACTGGCAGAGGAGACCCTCCCCGCCGCCTTCGGCTCCCGGGAGATGGACCGGCGGCTGGCAGCCAGCCCGTCGACCACCGGCCAGGAACCCGGCTACGGCCTGGGCCGCACCCGGCCCGGCGGGACCGACGGCGAGGGCGGCCCGGGCCCCGGCGGCAGCGAGCCGCTCCGCTTCCAGCGCCCCGAGCGGAAGCCCGACATAGGTGCCAGGGAGAAAGACCCCGGTGATGAAGAGGAGGCAGACTACCCCGTGGAACAGCCGGAGATGGAAGACGGCCTGACCGACAGCCCGCACGGCGCGATGCCGTCAGTCCGGCGCGTCAACTTCGACCCGGACGCCGCCCTGGGCCCCGATGTGACCTTTGTGCCCGAACCGGAGCGACCGATGGCGGTCGCCGAACCGATGATCACCTTCCGCCCCGACTTCGAGGTGGGCGAGGAGATGGTCACCTTCCGACCTGAGCCGGAGACCGACTGGTCGCTGCTCTACGACCACGACCCCCTCCCCGCCGACTACGGCGAGGATGCGGTGGTGGCCATCGTCCGGAACCCGCGCTCCCTGTACGTCTACTGGGAGCGGGCCGGCGGCGGCGAGGAGCGGCTGCGGGCGATGCTGGGCGATGCGGTCTACCGGACCACCATCCCCTGCCTGCGGCTCTTTGACGTGACCACCGGCGGCGCCTTCGCCGTCGACCTCGCCGAGCACGACGACCACTGGTTCGTCCACGGCCTGGAGCCCGGCCACCGGTACGTCGTCTCCTTCGAGCGGCGCACCGAGGACGGCCGCTATTACCTGCTCGCCCTCTCCAGCCCCGTCTCGCTGCCCCACGAGAGCCCCGCCACCCGCGGCATGCTCTACGCAAGGCTTGAGCAGCAGATGGCTGGGGCACGGGTCGGCAGCCCCTGGAGGTAGCCCGCTTGACCCTCGGCCATGTCTCACTGGTCCTGCACGCACACCTGCCCTTCGTCCGCCACCCCGACCGGGAGGACTACCTCGAGGAGCGCTGGCTCCACGAGGCGGTCTGCGAGTGCTACCTCCCCCTGCTGGAGAGCCTGGAGCGGCTGGCGGCGGACGGCATCCCGTTCCGGTTCACCCTCTCCCTCAGCCCGACGCTGATGGCGATGCTGGACGACCCGCTCCTGCGGCACCGCACCCGGCGCTGGGTGGAGGCCTCCGTGGCCCTGGCGGAGCGGGAGGTGGCCCACACGGAGGGCACCTCTGCCCACCCGGTGGCCCGCTTCTACCTCCACCGGATGCAGAGCCTCCACCACCTCTACACGGAGCGGTACCACGGCGACCTGCTGACCGCCTTCCACAACTTTGCGCGGGCGGGGTACCTCGACCTGATCACCTGCGCCGCCACCCACGGCTTCCTCCCCAGCTACGAGGGGCAGCCCGCCATGGTGCGGGCCCAGATCCAGGTGGCGACCGAGGTCTTCCGCAGCCGCTTCGGCCACGCCCCCCGGGGCTTCTGGCTCCCCGAGTGCGGCTACTTCCCCGGCGTCGACCGCTTCCTGCGGGAGGCGGGGATCCAGTACGCCTTCGTCGACACCCACGGCCTCGCCCACGCCCGCCCGGCGCCGCCCATGGGGCCCTATGCCCATGCCTGGACCCCCTCCGGCCTCGCCCTCTTCGGGCGGGATCCCGAGTCCTCCAAGCAGGTCTGGTCGGCGAACGAGGGCTACCCGGGCGACTCGGCGTACCGGGAGTTCTACCGGGACATCGGCTTCGAGCGGGAGTCGGAGCACCTAGGCCTGCTGGCCGGCCCCGACGGCATCCGCACCTTCTCCGGCTTCAAGTACTACAAGGTGACCGGCCCCACCGACCACAAGGAGCTCTACGACCGCTGGGCAGCCGAGCAGACCGCCATCCGGCACGCCGCCCACTTCGTGCAGAGCCGCGCCCAGCAGGTGGCCTACCTGCGCGGCCTCCTCCCCGAGGGCCCGCCCCCGCTGGTGGTGGCACCGTACGACGCCGAACTCTTCGGCCACTGGTGGTTCGAGGGCCCCTACTTCCTGGAGCAGGTGGCCCGGGCCGCCCAGCACCACCATACGGTCCGCTTCATCACCCCCGGCGATTACATCGATATGCACGGGGCGGGTCAGGGGGTGGCGGAGCCCGGCCATTCCTCCTGGGGGTACCAGGGCTACGCCGACTTCTGGGTCGACGGCGCCAACCACTGGCTCTACCGCCACCTCCACGCCGCCGGCCGGCAGATGGAGCGCCTGGCCACCGCCCACCGGGGGGCGCATCCCCCGCTGCAGCGGGCGCTGAACCAGGCCGCCCGGGAGCTGCTGCTGGCCCAGGCCAGCGACTGGCCCTTCATCCTCCGGACCGGCACCGCCACCCAGTACGCCCACCGCCGGGTCCACCAGCACCTGGGCCGCTTCCGCCGGATCGCCGACCACGCCCTGCGCGGCGAACTGCCCAACCCCGCCTGGCTCGCCCAGGTGGAGGCAGCCGACAACCTCTTCCCCCAGCTGGATTACCGCATTTACGCGCACTAGCAAAAGCCCCCGGGCAACCGGGGGCCGCCTTTATCTTTGCCACGGATTACACGGATTACACGGATAAAACAAATACATTACAAAAATGTTAGTCGTACCCTTTTCATATATCCGTGTAACCACCATGGTGCGGTGCTTCGCACCAGCACCACAAATGAAAAGGGTACGAACCCCATCACTGTCCATGTTCTGTCTTCATCCGTGTAATCCGTGTAATCCGTGGCCGTCATTTTCAGGGGAATCCGTGTTAAAAAGAAGGCACCCGACCGATAGGGAAATCGCCCAACGGTCGCGAATAGCCGAAAGGAGAAGCATCATGGGGGGAACCAACGTGACCACCCAGGGTTGGGATCCGCAGAGCGACATCGGCGAGGTGCTCTACGACGAGGAGACCATTCAGAACCGTGTCCGGGAGTTGGCCGAGCAGATCACCCTGGAGTACCTGCCCCGGTGGCAGGAGAACCCCCGGTGGTCGCTGGCGGTCATCAGCGTGCTCCGGGGCGCCGTCTTCTTCGTGACCGACCTCGTCCGCCACATCCGGGTGCCCGTCACCGTCGACTTCATGGCGATCGCCTCCTACGGCTCCCGGGGCCGGGTCCAGATCATCAAGGACCTGGAGGATGACATCGAGGACCGGGATGTGCTGGTGGTGGAGGATATCATCGACACCGGGCTGACCCTGGGCTACCTGCTGACCCAGCTGAAGGCCCGCTCCCCCCGCAGCCTGACCGTCGCCACCCTGATCAACCGGTCCGGCCTGCGGCTGCTGCAGGACCTGCCCGTCCGCTACGCCGGCTTCGACGTGCGGGACAAGTTCGTGGTCGGCTACGGCCTCGACTTCCAGGAGCGGTACCGCAACCTCCGGTGCATCGGCGTCCTGAAGGATGAGATCATGGCCGAGGAGCCCAAGCGGGTCCGCTTCGCCCACCCCAGCGAGGAGGACTTCGCCAAGCTGCTGGAGTACTACCGGATCCGCTGGCTCTACGAGCCCAAGACCTTCGTGCTGAAGGAGGACGAGGAGGGGAAGACCCAGGTCGGCTTCACCCCCGACTTCTTCCTGCCCGACTTCGACCTCTACATCGAGGTGACCACCAAGAAGCCCCACCTGATGACCCGGAAGCTCCGGCAGGTGGAGGCGATGCACCACCAGTACCCCGATGTCCGCATCGAGCTGGTCGACCGGGCCGACTTCGAAATCCTCGCGAAAAAGCTAAAAGCCCGGGAGGTTTGATCCCCTCCCGGGCAATGAGCTGCACCCCAAGACCGGTACGAACCTTCACGAGACGCTTCTTCAGCTAACTTCCTGCGCCGAGATGTAATCGTGCAGCGTGTTAACCTCAAAGTCAGTTCCCGTGCGGCCATCCCTTCCGACCGTGCCCCGTGCAGCCGGCCGATCTGCTCATCACAGACCTTCCGCTCTGCCGGACCCAGACCGTACGACCCGCTCATCACAGGTCATCCGAATCCAAGGATCCAAACCTTCCGACCCGCTCAACACAGGTCTTCCGATCTGAGGACTCCCGACCTTCCCGCCTGCTCATCACAGGCTTCCGATCGAGACTCCAGACCTTTGGTCCTGCTCATCACAGGCCCGCCGATCTGATCGCTACCGGTCTTCCGTTCTGCTCCAGATCCGCCGCATCTCGACCCGCAGTGCAGTCCGTCTCGATACCTTTCGATATCGCCCCGAGCTGATCCGAATCGCTGCCGTCGGCTCTGTCGTCGACCCCGTTCCTGAGGTGCATTGCCAATGTAGCACGCCTCCCTCAGCTTGTATAGAGAATGAACGTTCGATTTCTCAAAATATTTTGGTCATCTTTCGTTACCAATGCGATCGATTATTCGCGCGAAAGGAGCAAGCATGTCGTATACCACCTACGTCGACTGGAACGGTGGCCGGATACGCATCACCTGGCTCCCCGGGGCGCCGCTCCCGCCACTCGAGCTGGTCACCAGCGCCCACGGCTTCTGCTTCTTCGAGGGCAAGGTGATGCTGGTCGACCTGGACCAGCGGGGCGGGGACATCCCGGGCGGCCACCGGGAGCCCGGCGAGACGCCGGAGCAGACCTTCCGCCGGGAGTGCCGGGAGGAGGGTTCGGTCGAGGGGCGCTGCACCTACATCGGCTGCGCCGAGATCGACCACAGCGAGAACATCCACTGGCAGCCGGGCGGCAGGTACCCCAGGATCGGCTACCAGGTCTTCTACCGGATGGATATCGAGCGGCTCCTCCCCTTCGACGCCGCCTTCGAATCGCGCCGCCGCTTCTTCGTGGAGCCGGCTGAGGCGCCCCGGTACCACCACCAGTGGCATCCGCTCCTCGATCAGATCCTGCAGGCCGCTCTGGAGGCGGGGCCGGAGTGACCGGAGCAGGCTGAGCCGCATATTCTGTCACGTACCTTGGAAGAGAGGAAGGTGACAGATGGAGAGAGGCTGGCCCTCCATGGGGCCCTATGGGTCGCTCGGTCCCATGGGCAAGCCCATGGGGAAGATGCCCCACCACCAGATGACCATGGGGTCCATGATGGGCCCTGAGATGCATCTGGGGATGATGGACCCCGGCATGATGATGGACCCCGGCATGATGATGGACCACACCATGATGATGGACCACACCATGATGCACGACCACACCATGATGCACGACCACGCCATGATGCACGACCACGCCGCGAGGCGCTACCTGCCCATCGGCGAGCTGCTGAACGCCATGCTGCGGACCCACACCGACCTGGCGCTCCAGTGTGCCGCCGCCTCGGTCGCCACGTACATCCCCGAGGCGCGAAACCTCCCCGGGCTCCAGGAGCTGCACCGGGCGAACTACGAGGCGTCCTACCACCTCACCACCGCCATCGGCGCCGCCCGGATGCTGATGAGGGGCACCCGTGAGCCCGCCTACCTGGCGCTGATGCTCAGCTGCCAGCAGCAGGCGCGGGAGTATCTGCAGAGGGCCCGCCAGGCCTACCAGCGGATGTCCGGCCAGGTGCCCGAGTCGCTCCGGCCGTGGGCACAGCAGATCGGCGGCCGGATTGAGGCCAGCATCGGCCACCTGCAGCGGGCCACCGGGCTTGCCACCGCCGCCCTGGGCCGGGAGACCGTCCAGCGGCTGCTGCAGATGGGCCGGGAGGAGCACGAGCAGCACCGCGACCACCATCACGACCACGAGTAGGGACCGGTCCCAGCAGAACGGGCAGCACCGCCGGGTGCTGCCCGTTTTGATCGCCACCCCTCAGAACCGGACCGGCAGCCTGCGCAGCCCCCGCACCAGGGTCTGGGGCGCCCACTCGTAAGCGCTGTCGGGGTCCAGCCGCAGGTTCGGCATCCGCTCCAGCAGCACCCGCAGCGCCACCGGCCCCTCAATGCGGGCCAGCGGGGCGCCCAGGCAGAAGTGGATCCCCTTGCCGAAGGCCAGGTGCGGGTTCGGGTCCCGGGTCAGATCCAGCTCGTCGGGGTTGGCGAAGACCGCCTCATCCCGGTTGGCGGAGGCGAAGAGGACGCTCACGTGCGCCCCCCGCTTCAGCTCCCGGCCGCCCAGCTCCAGGTCCTCCTGGACGAACCGGCCGAACCGCTGGACCGGCGATTCGTAGCGGAGCAGCTCCTCCACCGCCGTCCCCATCGCCTCCGGATGCGCCCGGAGCCAGCCCAGCTGCTCCGGGTGGGTGAGCAGCGTCAGCACCCCATTACCGATCAGGTTGGTGGTGGTCTCGTGGCCGGCGATCAGCAGCAGGATGCAGGTGGAGACCAGCTCCCCCATGGAGAGCCGCTCCCCCTGCTCCTCCACCTGGACCAGGGCGCTGATCATGTCATCCTCCGGCGCCGCCCTCCGCTGCCTGGCCAGCTCCTCGAAGAAGTAGGCCATCTCCACCTGCGCCTTCAGCCCGGCCTCCCGGACCCCCGGCAGGTGGGCCTGACTGGCGTCGCCCGACCGGATGAAGTCCCGGGACCACTGGTGGAACCGGGGCAGGTTATCCCGGGGGACACCCAGCATCTCGGCAATCACCGTCGCCGGGAGGGGAAAGGCGAAGTCGGCCACCAGGTCCATCCGGCCCTCCCCCTGCACCCGGTCGAGCAGCTCGTGGGCGATCGCCTCGATCCGCCCCCGCAGTCGCTCCACCGCCTTGGGCGTGAAGGCCTTGGAGACCAGCCCCCGCAGCCGGGTGTGGTCGGGCGGGTCCTGGAGGATCAGGCTGGGCGGGATTTCGGCCAGCTTCTGGTACTCCGGCGGGAGGGGCGGCATCTGGGGCGCTGTCGGGTTCCGCTTGCCGAAGCGCGGGTCGGTCAGGACCTGGGAGACGTCGGCATAGCGGGTGACCCAGTAGAGCTTCAGCGGCTCAATGTAGTAGACCGGCTCCTCCCGGCGGAGCCAGGCGTAGGTCGGGTACGGGTTCTGCGCAAACTCCACCGAGCGCGGGTCAATCTTCATGGGTAGCGCCCCCTCCCAGCTTTGTCTCTTATCTTACAAGTGTATTGCGAATGCGTGCAATAGGGAGAATTCCCTGTTTGTACACCCGCTTCAGGTCAGCATTCGGGACCTCTTCCCGTTCCACCTGTTCCAGGGCAGACGAGGGGGCCGGGGGATCTGCTCCCCCGGCCCCGAGGCCGTCAATGTGCCGCCGTCGCCTCCGCCAGCTGCGCCGGCTCCAGCTCCGCCAGCCGCTTCACCTCGTCCACATCCAGCCCGAGCCCCTCGGCCACCCGCGAGCCGTACTCCGGATGGACCTTGTGGAAGATCGCCGCCTGCCGCAGCTGCAGGAAGGGCTTGGCGTTCCCCAGGTGCTGGACGATGTTGTGGACCAGGTGCGCCCGGTCGGTGTCGCTCATCACCCGCTCGTAGAGCGCCCGGGGCTGCTCGAAATCGCTGTTGGGATGGGTGTACTCCGCCCGCACCGTCGCCCCGGAGAGGGCGAGCGGGGGCGGGGCCACCTGCGGGTCGGGCTTCGGCCCGCGAAGTAGTTTTCCGGGTTCCGGTTCAGCACCAGCCGCCCGATCTCGATCAGCGGGAAGTCGCTGTGCCATCAGACCTTGGTGATATCGAAGGGGTCGAACCGGTAGCTCCGGGCCTGCTCCGAGGTCATGATCTGCACATAGACCCGCCAGGCCGCCTCACCGCCACCGGCGATGGTCTCGTACAGATCCCGGGTGGCGTGGTCCGGGTCCTCCCCGCAGAGCCGGTTCGCCTCCTCCCGGGTCAGGTTCCGGATCCCGGCCTCGGCCTTGAAGTGGTACTTGACCCAGACGTGCTCGCCCCGGGCGTTGTACCACATGAAGGTGTGGCCGCTGTAGCCGTTCATGTGCCGGTAGCTGAAGGGGGTGCCCCGGTCCGAGAAGAGCACCATCACCTGGTGGACCGACTCGGGCGTCAGGGAGAGGAAGTCCCAGAACATGTCGGGATCCTTGCAGTTGGTGGCCGGATTCCGCTTCTGGGTGTGGATGAAGTCCGGGAACTTCAGGGGATCCCGGATGAAGAAGACCGGGGTGTTGTTCATCACCAGGTCGTAGTTGCCCTCGGCGGTGTAGAGCCGGAGGGCGAAGCCCCGGGGGTCACGCTCGGCATCGGCCGAGCCCTTCTCGCCGCCCACCGTGGAGAAGCGGACCACCGCCTCGGTCCGCCGGCCCGGCTCGGCCAGGAAGTGAGCCCGGGTGTACTGTGACATCTCCCGGGTGCACTCAAAGTAGCCGAAGGCGCCGGCACCCTTCGCATGGACCACCCGCTCGGGAATCCGCTCCCGGTTGAAGTGGGCCAGCTTCTCAATCAGGTGGGTATCCTGGAGGAGGGCCGGTCCGCCGGGCCCTGCCGTCGCGGTGTGCTGGTCATCCTCCACCGGGGCGCCAAAGCTCGTGGTCAGAACCTTTCGTTCCTGAGTATTTTCCGCCATGCGAATTCATACTTACTCAAAATTTCGCATATATTTTACCCCGCAGCATCCATTGCACCGATCTAGCGTGAAAATTTCAAGAGGTTCTCTGCACCTCCAGCCGATGAACTGCCGTAGCCCCAGGGGAGGCCCACCTATCTCTATCCGGCGGACCCCAGGGAGGGCCCAAGAATCTCTATGCGGCGGGCGGACTGGGCCAAGAACAGGCGAGCCCCCGAGGATGGAGGCTCGCCTTGATCCTGCTGCAGTGGGCTACGCTCTCCCACGTCCGGCCCCTGTCGCTCCAGCCCGCTGGCGAGGGCTGGGACCCTCTCCCGGACATGCGCCTAACGCTCCAGCCCGCTGCCGTAGCCCGGCGCCTCGTTCTGGATGAAGTCCCGCAGCTCGACGGTGATGCTTCTCCGGTTGTTGGCCGGGTTCGTGTCCGGCTCGTAGTCGATCTCGACGGTGACGGTGTAGACCCCCGGCAGCATCTTCTCGAAGGTGATGGGAACCTTCTCACAGCAGCCGGCGGGGATGGTGATCTCGCTCCAGGGGTAGTCCTCGGGCCCCGGCTCCTGACTGGCCCAGGCCCGTGCCCGGACCTGCACCGCCTCCCTGCCCAGGTTGTTGGAGTAGCCGAGATAGAGGCTGAGGCCGAAACGGTCGCCCAGCACCACCCCCTCCGGCCCCGACAGGGTGGCGATGAAGGGATCGTCCCGCACCTTCGTCCGCTGATACGGGATGATCAGGATGTTGTTGGCCAGCCCCTCCTCCGGGTCGGTGTGGTCGGGCAGCTTGGAGAGCTCCCCCGCCAGCCCCCGGCAGCTCTTGGCCGGCTCGACGCCAAAGGCCTCGCCCAGGGCCCGGGCCAGCTTCAGATCAGGACTCTTCGGATGGGCGACGCTGAGCGCCATGACGCTCGGATGGTCGATCACCGCCACGATCTGCCCCTCCGCCGGGTCGGCGGGCTCGAGGGTGATCGCCTGGGCGGTCTCGATGGGTGCGCCGGGCTGGATCGACGCCGGCAGCGCCACCTCGGGCCAGAGCTTCCGGACCGGAGCGCCGGATGGGTCGGTCAGGTACCACTGGACGGCAAACTCACTGGCGGGGCAGAGAGCGGCCAGGCTCTTCCCGGTCTCCTCCAGCACCAGCTTTCGACTGATCGGGGTGGACTCGTTCAGCTTCAGGGTGAGCGGCTGGTTCGAGCCGGTCCAGCGAAGGTCGTAGGGCTCCCCGACCCGGTAGGCCACCAGCCGGCCGCCGGCCTCCTGGCCCACCCGGTAGTTGACCCCCACCAGGATCAGCCCGCCGGCCATAACGGGGTCAACGCCCACCCCGGAGACCTGGGAGAAGTTGAAGGGGCCATGGGCGGGCTGCTCCCCGTCCTTCAGGAGGTTGAGAGTGGCCAGGGGCTCCCGGCTTCCCTCCGGGATCAGGAAGGGCTTCACATCGCCGCCGCTGGGGTTGGCGGTGGTCAGCGACTGGCTGTGGAGTTTGCCGTTGACGTCGCCGAAGAGGAGCACCTGCTGGCTGGTGATGGCCAGGGGGGCGGTGTTGATCGAGTCGGTGCCGGTGAAGCGGCGGTGCCACTCCACCTGCCCGGTGGGGTCCACCGCCAGCACGGCGCCCTCGCTGCCGGTGGGTCCGGCCCGGAGGCGGTGCTCCTGACCGGGCGGGACCTGGTTGCGCAAGGTGATGTAGAGGTGGGTTCGGCCGCCGTCGGTGACGACGGCGGGCTCGGTGTTAGTAAAGGCGGCGCCGGCGCCGATCTGGGCGGGCAGGTTGATCATGTAGTCTGACCAGCCCGCGGGCCAGAAGCCAGTGGAGAGGTCCACCCCCCAGAGCCAGCCCTTGGTGTCCAGCCAGTAGACGTGGCGGCCATCGGAGGTGAAGTTGCCCGCAAAGCCGCTGGACTCGCTGTCAATGGAGCGATCCCAGACCAGTTCATACCCCTGGTTCCGGTCCAGGACGAGCCGGATGGCCCGGCCTCCGGCGAAACCATCGGCGCCGATCAGGAAGGCGGGGCCGCGGGGATCCTCCCCGGCGGGAACGGCCGAGGGCGTGATGAATCCACCAATCGCCCCTGCCCTCCCCTTGTGGGCGGAGGTCCTGTACTCCTTGGGCACACCCGAACCATCCATCCGGTCCAGGTTCTCGATCACCCAGACCTTGCCCTGCTTCCTGGAGCAGGGCGGTTGCCCCTGCTTCAGTTGCTCGCCCGGGTAGTTCGGCCGGTCGGAAACGATGACGAAGTCTCGGCCGTTCTCATGGAAGATCAGCGGGGAGCCGACGATGGGGCACCCAGTGGTGACTCGAACAAAGTCAAAGCGCTTCAACCTAGGATCATAGGCCCAGACCCAGCCGTAGGCAGTGCCGAAGTAGAGGATGCCGGTTTCGGGGCTCAGGCTGGGACTGCTCTGGGAGACCAGCACCTCGGAACTCTTGTATTGATTGACCTTCTCGGGATCCGGACTCCCCAAAGGCCGCTCCGCCACCTTCATACCGGCCTCATCGACCTGGATCTCCCAGAGGTAGGCGCCGGCCAGGTGGTAGATGGTCCGGCCCACCACCACGGGCTGGGTGGCGCTCTGTCCCAGGTTCTCCGCGACCCAGGCCTCCTGCAGCGCCATCTGGCCAACCGCGTCGCTGACGGCCGAGCGGCGCTGGGGCGAGCCGCCCTTGGTCAGCCAGTCGCCCGCCTCCACCCCAGGGGAGGCGGCAGCGGTCGAAAGGATGAGGATGAGGCAGAGGAGTGCAGCCAATTGCCATCTGCGCATCGCCCATGTCCCCCTAGAACCGCTGGGCCCGGTTCTCCATGTACCAACTGGGGTACTCGAAGAGCGGGAAAAGCGGAGTGTAGATGTGCACGTGGTAGGTGCCGCTAAGGGTCCCCTCTACGGTGCGGAAGATGGGCTGATCCCCCACCCAGTAGACCTTTGCCCCCATCTGCTCCGCCACGAAGCGGACCGGCACCATGGTCCGGCCATCCCGCACCACCGGCGGGGCGTCCAACGGAACCTCCTCCCCATTCACCAGCGCCCGGGGCTGACCGATGGTCAGTACCAGGGTCCGGGCTGGCAGGGTCACGGTTGCATCCTCCATGCGGAACTTGTAGTGATCGGGGTAGTAGGCCTCCGGCTTCCAGAGGTCCTCGTAGGTGAAGCCCTCCATCGGCACCGCCTTACGGACCTGCTGATCGACCGCCGGGAAGCGGATCGTCACCTGCTGGGTGGACTCCTCCCAGTGGACCTCGGCCCCCATGTACTCGCTGATGAACCGGATCGGGACCCGCACACGGTTTACCGTGGTATCCAGGTAGGCTGGAACATCGAAGTGGTAGCTGGCGAAGCCGTCGTTGAGGTAGACGAAGATGGAGTCGGGGCTCCCGTTATCGTAGGCTCCGTGGTTCTGGCCCAGGGGGTCGTTGGACTTGTCCACCCGGTACTGAAACTCCATGCCCTGGGCCTCCGCCTCCTGCTGCTCGGGCGATGGGGCGATCGACTCCACGATGTAGCGCACCGGGTAGAAGGCGCAGGGGTCATTGGAGCGCTTCCCGGAAACAAAGGTCCGCTCCCAGGTCTCGTAGATCAGGTTCTGGTCCAGGTCAGGATACCAGAAGACGTAAATCGTCTCCCCACAGGCCACCAGGTCGGTCCACCACTCATAGGGGTACTCCTGGGTCCACCTCGGCATCGGCTCCTGCACCCGCACCTCGAACCGGGTATACTCCGGCCGATCCTTCAGGAGCTGCTCCACCTCTTCCCGCTGCCACTCCGGCAGCTCCGCCGGTACCGGCGGTGGGGTCCAGCCCTCGGGCCATCCGGGGCCGGGCTGGTAGTTGCTCTCGGGGTACTGGATGATTCGCACCTCCTCCGCGCCAACCCCGCCGGCCAGGATCGCCAGCAGCAGAAGCACCAGGGTAAATCCACCGATCATCCGCTTCACCGATCTTCCACCTCCTGAGAGAATCCCATCCAGTCAACGGGCCCCCCTGCCATCGCAGGAGGGCCAACGCCAAGGTCGCAGTCTATCTCGGGCCACCGGGCGCAGGTCGCACCCCAACCCATCAGAGGCTCCCGATCATCGGATCTGTTGTCACCTAAATAGTATCATGGGATTGAATTCCATTCAAGATCTATTTTTCATTTATTCCTGTTCTTCCCCACCTTCCCGCAGGCCCATATCGATGGAACGGATCATCCAAAGTGGGCTCGGCAAGGGAACACCGGGTGAACCTCGGGAACCGCAGGTGCCGCCGGGTCACGGTGAGAAAGCACCGGCGAACGCTTCGCCCACCGGAGCACCCCGCCGGGTGCGGGGAGGGTTCCAGGGGCGAGAACGCTTCGGCCACCGAGTGATCCGCCCGGTCTCCCGCGGGAACCCCAGATACCACTCCGGTTTCCGAAGATCCCCTGCGGTCTCGCCGTGAGAGCGGCGGATACAACTTCGGTGACCGAATCACCCGCCCGAGCCCGGGCAGAGAGCGGTCGGTCACGCATGCGAGACGGTTCGGTTACCGAACTGGACCCGCCGAGAGAACGCCATCGCAATGCCAAGTCACGCCGTCGCAATGCCCTCGCCCGCCAGGACCCCCCCTCTCCCGCCAGGGCTCCCGGAGGGGACGCGGCGAACAACAAGGCGCCCCGGGCGCATCCAGGGGGATGCGAGCCCGAGGGCGTTCTGCATCAGAGGGGATCTGCGCGGCCCGCCATCCCCGGCTTGTCACCTAGACCCAGAGCCCCTTCCGGAAGAGCGGCACCCGCTCGCCCGCCGCCGTCTCGCCGTCCACATCCAGCTCCGGGGAGCCGATCATGAAGTCCACATGCTCATGGCTGTAGTTCAGCCCCGCCGCCCGCTGCTGCTCGGCGCTCATCGCCACCCCGCCCTCCAGGTTGAAGGGGTAGGCCCGGCCCAGCGCCAGATGGCTGGAGGCGTTCTCATCGAAGAGGGTGTTGTAGAAGAGCACCCCGGTCCGGTAGATCGGCGAGCTGACCGGCACCAGCGCCACCTCGCCCAGGTAGGAGGCGCCCTCATCGGTCTCCAGGATCCCCTTCAGCACCGCCTCCCCCTGCTCGGCGCTGTACGCCACCACCCGCCCCCGCTCGAAGCGGAGGGTCATCCCGGTGATCAGGCTGCCGCCCTTGTTAAGCGGCAGGGTGGACCGAACCGTCCCGTTCACCCCGTCCCGCAGGGGGGCGGTGAAGACCTCCTCGGTGGGCAGGTTGGGGCAGAAGGGGGTCCCCTGGGCGTTCCGGGCCGCCCCGCCGGCGACCCAGAGGTGCCCCGCCGGCAGATCGACCGTCAGGTCGGTCCCCGGCGCCCGGAAGTGGAGCCGGGCGAAGCGCATCCGGTTGAGGTACTCCGTCCGGTCGTTCAGCCGCCCCAGGTGGACCTGCCAGGCCTGCACCGGGTCGCCCTCCCCCGTCACCCGGCAGGCCTGGAGGATGTAATCCCAGAGCGCATCCACCCGCTCCCCCTCCGGCCGGTCGGCCACCACCAGATCCGCCCACCCCTTGGTCGGGGCAGCGCCCACCACCCAGCTGGCCTTCAGGCTGGAGATGTAGGCGTTCACCCCCTGGCGGGCCCGGGCCGCCGCCTGGGAGGCCGAGGCGATCCGGGCCGGGTCGATTCCCGCCAGCAGCTTCGGGTCGGAGCCCACGATGCTGATGTAGGCGCCGCCGCCCGCCAGGATCTCCTCATCCCACCTGGCCAGATGGACCGGGTACTCCGCCAGCGCCCCGGCATCGGCCCGGGCCATGGTCATGCGGGTCACCTGCGGGTCCTCCCAGCGCACATGGACCCGCCGGGCGCCGGCGTCGTACGACTTCTCCACCACCCGCCGCACCAGGTCGGCGTGCTCCAGCGTCCCGCTCACCATCACCTCCTGGCCCGGCTGCAGGTTGATGCCCACCCGGACAAGGAGCGCTGCGTACTGGTCCAACCGGGCCGCGAACTCGGTCATGCTCCCGAACCCCCTCTGGAAGACGATGCTAGGGAAGTTCGGCACCCCCCGGGGCAGATCCTTCGCCACCCGATCCCTTCCGGACCAGGCGGACAAAGCGCAGCTCGCCCGTCCGCCCATCCACCAGCGCCTCCTGGAAGGG
>JBMONC010000009.1:0-8567 GCA_049324875.1 Bacillota bacterium | reverse complement strand
TCGCAAAGCGCTCCCCCTCCAGGGGGATGGTCGGCGTCAGCACCCCCGCCGCCTTCACGTAGTGGTCGCCGCTCCGCCGCAGGAAGAAGAGGGACCGGTGCGGGCCGATCCCCGGCCCGTCCATCGCCCGGTAGAGCCCCATCCCCCCGATGGTGCTGACCACCAGCGAATCCGGCCCGGGCGCCGCCGGGCGGATGTAGCTCTCCACCTCCAGGCGGTGGAGGGTGTAGATCCCCCCGCCCGGCAGATCCACCGTGCCCAGCTCCTCCACCACCCGGCCGATCAGGATCAGCTCCGCCCTCTCCAGAATCTCCGCCGCCGGGGGCGGCTCCCCGCCCGAGAAGGCCCCCACCGGCCGCCCGAGGCCGAGCAGACCGCAGAGGAGCAGCGCGATCAATACCTTCCGCATCATGGAATCACCTCATTGGTGTGACGCCCCCGCCCATCCTCCGGTTTCCGCCCGCCGGGCGGGCAGGGAACAGAGCACCCCGTGCCCTGGGGACACGGGGTGGCGAAGCGGCTAGTGGTGCTTCTGGTTCTGCTGCTGGTTCTGCTGCTGGTTCAGGGCGTTGTGGGAATTCAGGTAATCCAGCCGGCCCTTCAGCTGGTCGATGTGCTTCTGCATGTCGCCGGCCATCGACTGGAACATCTGCTTGGCCGACTGATCCTGGGTGGCGGAGGCGAACATCAGGTAGCTGCCCTGGGCAGACTCCGCGGAGGCGGATATTCCGCCCCCGCCCCGCGCAGACTTTCGATGGAAACGGGGGCGGAAGAGATGTCGATTTCGAAACAGGAGCTCGAGTCGGCCCTGGCCAACGCCGAGATGGTCCAGGGCCAGTACCTGGTCTTCGCCGAGGCGACGCAGGACCAGGAGGCCAAGCAGATGTACCAGACGATGGCCGCAGACGCCCAGTTCCACGCCTCCCAGCTGCAATCGAAGCTGGACCAGATGCAGTACAGCCAGTGGGTGACCAAGGTGGAGCCCAAACCCCCGCGGCTGCGCAACGCCATCGCCGCCTTCGTCGCCGGCGGCACCGTCTGCCTGATCGGCGAGGGGATCACCGACTTCTGGGAGTGGTCGATGCAGATCTCCCACAAGCGGGCCCAGGACCCCACCGTGGCGACGCTGATCTTCCTGGCCGCCCTGCTGACCGGCCTGGGCTGGTTCGACAAGATGGCCCGCTGGGCCGGCGCCGGCCTGGCGGTCCCGGTCACCGGCTTCTCCAACGCCATGACCGCCACCGCCATGGAGTTCAAGCGGGAGGGGCTGGTCTTCGGCATCGGCGGCCGGATGTTCCAGCTGGCCGGGGCGGTGATCGTCTTCGGCACCGTCACCGCCTTCGCCGTGGGGCTGGTGGCGGGGGCCTGGCGCTGGATGCAGGGGCCCATGGGGCCGTAGAGTCTGCACAGAAGGGCTGGAGGCTAATCCCCTCCGGCCCTTCTCCTGTTTCCGCCGCACGGGTGCTCGCCCCCAGCTCACCGCATACCATGTACCACTTACCTGACTCTTCGGAACCCGTTCATTCCTTGTCACAGCGCTAGCACAAAAGCGGAATGGTCTGTATAGAAGGAATTCGCCGTGACAAATGGAAAACGGCTCTGCAAGGGGGGATATCAGGTGCTGAACGAGCGGCGCCAGCGAGCCCTGCACATGCTGCTCACCGCGGAGCATCCGCTTCCCGCGGCCGAGATCGGCCGCTGGCTGGGCTGCCCCGCCCGGGCCGTTCGCTACGACCTGGAGGCGATCAGCGAATGGGTCAGCCGGCACGGCGGACGGCTGGTGGGCGTGGCCGGCATTGGCTACCACCTGGAGGGCGACCTGCACCGGGTACGGGAGGCGCTGGAGAGCCTCCCCCTCTGGGAGGGGCCGCCCATGGACTACATCCTCTCCCCACGGGAGCGGGTGCGGCGGCTGCTGCTCCATCTCCTGGGCGCCGGCGCTCCCCTCTCCCTCCAGGTCCTGGCCGACCGGCTGGGGGTGAGCAAGTCCACCGTCCACAACGACCTGACCGCCGTCGAGGACTGGTGCTGGGTGCGGGGCCTGATGCTGGAGCGGACCTCCGCCGGCGCCCTGGTCGCCGGCCGGGAGCCCCTCCTCCGCAAGGCGATGGCCGACCTGATCATGGAGCTGGCCGACGAGGGACAGCTGGCGCTCCTGCTGGAGGGCCACCCCGATGTGGAGCCACTGCAGCTGCTGCTCCGGCCGATGCTGCCCCGGATCGACTGGCTGGCCCTGGGCCGGGCGGTCCGCGAGGTCCCCTCCCCGGAGGTGACCGTCCACCTGATCGTCATGGTCAGCCGCCTGCTGGATGGCTGCACCCTCACCTACCAGCCGAACCTGCTGGAGCGGGTGACCGGCCACGGCGCCTGGCACCGGGCCCGCCGCCTGGCCGCCGCCGTGACCCGGGAGTGCCGCATCACCCTGCCCACCACCGAACAGGCGATGCTCGCCCTGCTCTTCGAGACTGCTCGGGCCCCCGTCGACGACGCCGCCAGCCCCTCTGAGGAGGATCTGGCCACCGCCCGGTCGCTGGCCGGACTCCTGCAGGCCCACCTTGGCGTCTCCCTGGTGGAGGACCAGGAGTTCGTCGTCGGCCTGGCCCTCCACCTCCGCCCCATCCGGCTGCGGGTCCTCCGGCAGCTGACCATCGAAAACCCGCTGCTCAACGAGGTGCGGACCACCTATCCCGCCGCCTACCGGGCCGCCCAGGAGCTGGGCCGGGTGCTCGGCTCCATGTGGCGGCTGACCCTCCCCGAGGCGGAGGTGGGCTACCTGGCGATCCACGTGGCGGCCGCCCTGGAGCGGGCCCGGCTCCGGCACCGGACCCCCGCCCGGGCGCTGCTGGTCTGCGGCGCCGGTGTGGGCACCGCCCAGCTGCTGGCCCTGCGGCTGCGCTCCAACCTGCCGGAGCTGGCGGTCGGCCCCGTCGTCTCCGCCTTTCAGGTGAAGGAGGCGCTGGAGGCCCAGCCCTTCGACCTGATCATCGCCACCTGCCATGTACCCGAGACAGCGGTCCCGGTGGTGCGGGTCTCGCCCCTGGTGACCGATCAGGAGCTGGCCCGGATTCGATCTGCCCTGCAATCGGCCAATATCCTTCCGCAGAGGGGGAGGCAGCCCGTGCTTGCCGATCTGGTGACCCCATCCACCATCTTGCTGGATGTCCCCGTCAAGGACTGGGAGGAGGCGGTGCGGACCGCCGGCAACCTGCTGGTCCGGGTCGGTGCCGCCGAGGAGCGCTATGTCGATGCCATGGTCGACACCTGCAAGAAGCTCGGCCCCTACATCGTGCTGGGACCCGGCTTCGCCCTGCCGCATGCCCGCCCGGAGGAGGGCGTCCTCCGGGTCAGCATGGCCCTGGTGCGGTTGAAGCATCCGGTCGCCTTCGGCCATCCGGACAACGACCCGGTCGACCTGGTGATCGCCCTCGGCGCCATCGACCACGAGAGCCACCTGAAGGCGCTGATGGAGCTCTCCGACCTGCTGGGCGATGCCGAGAGCGTCGCCGCCCTGCGGGCGGCCCCCGACATCCAGAGCGTGCTGCAGCTGGTGGCCCGGGCTTCCAACCCGGCCGCCGGCGCCCAGCCAGGGGGTGTCTGATATCCATCCGGAGATCACAACCCTGAAGGATGTGGCCCGGCGGGTGCGCGCCCACGTGATCCGGGTCGTCCGGGAGGTGGGCGGCGGCCATATCGGGGGCCCCCTCTCCGCCGCCGACCTGCTGGCCGCCCTCTACTTCCACCAGCTCCGCATCCGCCCGGAGCAGCCCGACTGGCCCGAGCGGGACCGGTTCATCCTCTCCAAGGGGCACTGCGCCCTGGCGCTCTACGCCACCCTGGCCGAGCGGGGCTACCTCCCGGTCTCAGAGCTCTCCCGCTTCGGCGCCCTGGGCTCCCGGCTCCAGGCGCACCCCGACATGACCAAGGCGCCCGGCATCGACTTTTCCACCGGCTCCCTGGGACAGGGGCTCTCGGCCGGGGTGGGAATGGCGTTGGCCGCCCGGCTCCGCCAGGCAGCCTACCATACCTACGTGATGCTGGGCGACGGCGAGGCGCTGGAGGGGCAGGTCTGGGAGGCGGCGATCTTCGCCGGCGCCCGCAAGCTGGCCAACCTGACGGCGATCATCGACTACAACAAGCTCTCCCAGACCGGCCCCACCGCGCCGCTGCATGGGCTGCTGGCCGAGCGCTGGCGGGCCTTTGGCTGGGAGGTCCGGGAGATCGGCGGCCATGACCTGACCGCCATCCTCCCGGCGCTCCAGCCCGGCTCCGACCGCCCGGTGGCGGTGGTCGCCCACACGGTGAAGGGCCGCGGCGTCTCCTTCATGGAGGGCCGCTCCGAGTGGCACTCCGGCAGCCTGACCGCCGAGCAGGCCGCAGCCGCCCTGGCCGAACTGGGGGTGAGCGAATGAGAGAGGCGTACGGCGCCGCCCTCGCCCGGCTGGGGGAGCGGCGGAGCGACGTGATCGTCCTGGACGCCGACCTGGGCAACTCCACCAAGGCGGATGCCTTCGGCAAGGCCTTCCCGGAGCGCTACATCCAGGTGGGGATCGCCGAGCAGAACATGGTCGGCATCGCCGCCGGCCTGGCCGCCGCCGGCCTGATTCCCATCGTCAACTCCTTCGCCGTCTTCGCCGTCTGCCGGGCGCTGGACCAGATCCGCACATCGGTCGCTCAGCCCAGGCTCCCGGTCAAGATCGTCGGCTCCTACAGCGGCCTGCTGGTCTCCAAGGGCGGCTGCACCCACACCGCCGTGGAGGATCTGGCGATCATGCGGGCCCTGCCCAACCTGACCCTCATCGCCCCCGGCGACGGGATCGAGGTGGCCCAGGTGACCGAGCTGCTGCCCGAGCTGGACGGCCCCGTCTACCTGCGGCTCAGCCGGAACCCGGTCCCCGACCTGATGCCCCCCGGTTACCGATTCCGCCCCGGCCGGGCTGTCACCCTCCGCGAGGGGAGCGACCTGGCGATCATCGCCACCGGCTCCATGACCCACCGGGCGATGGCCGCCGCCGAGGAGCTGGCCCGGCAGTCGGTCCAGGCCCAGGTGCTCCACCTCCCCACCCTCAAGCCGCTGGACGCCCAGGCGGTGCTGGAGGCCGCCGCCCGCTGCCGGCGGGTGGTGACCGCCGAGGAGCACTCCGTGATCGGCGGGCTGGGCGGGGCGGTGGCCGAACTGCTCTCCGAACAGCTCCCCACCCCCCTCATCCGGGTGGGGATCGCCGACCGGTTTGGTGAGTCCGGGCCCGACGAGGCGCTGCTGGCCGCCTTCGGCGTCGATACCGCCGGCATCGTCCAGGGGGCGCTCCGGGCGCTGCAGCTTCCCACACGATAAGGAGGAGCCAACATGAAGATTCTGGCGGTATGCGGCATGGGGCTCGGCAGCAGCCTGATGCTCCGGATGCAGATCGAGGCGGCCCTCAAGGAGCTGGGGGTGACCAACTTCAAGGTGGAGGTGACCGACGTCTCCACCGCCAAGGGGATGGCCGCCGACCTGATCGTCACCTCGCCCCAGTTCGTCGACCGGCTGCAGGGCGGCCCTCCCGTGGTCGCCATCAAGAACTACGTCGACAAGCAGGAGATGCGATCCAAGCTGACCGAGGCGCTGAAACTGTAAGGAGGTGATGCGACGAACGCCGGTTCCGCTCAGCTTCCGGACCCGTTTGAGGGCAACCAATGCTTCGCACATGGGGAGGTCGGATCGTTGATGAGCTTCCTGATGAGCTTCGTCAAGGACGTCTTGGCAGTTCCCGCTGTGCTCCTGGGTCTTGCAGCGCTGGTCGGCCTGGTGGCCGCCCGCAGGTCCGTGGAAGAGATCATCACCGGCACCGTGAAATCGATCCTCGGCTTCGTGATCCTGGGTGGAGGCGCCGGCATCCTGATCGGCTCCCTCAACGCCATGGGCCCCCTGCTGGAGGCCGGCTTCGGCGTCAAGGGGGTCGTCCCCAACAACGAGGCGATCGTGGCCATCGCCCAGCAGACCCTCGGCTCCCAGACGGCGCTGATCATGGTCTTCGGCTTCATCGCCAACCTGCTCTTCGCCCGCCTCACCCCGTTCAAGTACATCTTCCTGACCGGCCATCATACCTTCTACATGGCAGCGATGCTCTCCGCCGTGCTGGGCACCGCGGGGCTGGAGGGCTGGCTCCTGGTGCTGGTGGGCTCCGTGGTCCTCGGCGGCCTGATGGTGCTGATGCCCGCCCTGGTCAGCCCCTACATGGACCAGGTGACCGGCTCGTCGGAGATCGCCCTCGGCCACTTTGGCACCCTGGGCTACTGGCTCTCGGGCACCGTGGGCAAGTACTTCGGCAACAAGGAGGACTCGCTGGAGAACTACCAGTTCCCCAAGGGGCTCGGCTTCTTCCGTGACTCGGTGGTCTCCACCTCCACCGTCATGTTCATCATCTTCCTGGTCTCGGCCATCGCTGCGGGCAACGAGTTCACCCTGCAGCAGTCCGGCGGCCAGAACATGCTGGTCTACTCGCTGATGCAGGCGCTCACCTTCGCCGGCGGCGTGGCGATCGTCCTCTTCGGCGTCCGGATGGTGATCGGTGAGATCGTCCCCGCCTTCAAGGGGATCTCCGACAAGATCGTGCCCGACGCCAAGCCGGCGCTGGACTGCCCCGTCACCTTCCCCTACGCCCCCACCTCCGTCCTGGTCGGCTTCCTGGTCAGCTTCCTGGGCGGCATCGTCTCCATGCTGATCATGGGCATGGTCGGCCTGACGGTGATTGTGCCCGGCCTGATCCCCCACTTCTTCGTGGGCGGCACCGCCGGCGTGGTGGGCAACGCCACCGGCGGCAAGCGGGGCGCCATCCTCGGCTCCTTCCTCAACGGCCTCCTGATCTCCTTCGGCGCCACCTTCATGCTGCCCGCCATGGGCGCCCTCGGCTTTGAGAACACCACCTTCGGCGACGCCGACTTCCAGTTCGTCGGCATCATCGTCGGCAGCATCGGCAGCGCCCTGCAGGGCAACGCCATGGCGATCGGCGGCGTGGTGCTGGCCCTCCTGTTCGCCATCCTGATCGCCGGGACGCTCACCAGCAAGGCCGGCAGGAGCGGGGCGGGCCGGAAGGCAGCGTAGCGCAGCCGCAGCGCAAAACAGACGGGCCGGGAGCAATCCCGGTCCGTTTTATTGCCAGAAAATACTGCAGGATTTCACCGTACAAAAGCAAACTCATTGCCAGTACCAGCTTCGAGGCGGAGGTGAGACCCATGCGGATTCACGTGCGGTTAAACGGCAGCCTGGTCCACCACTTCCAGCAGGACCAGGTGAGCGTAAAGCTCCAGGGGCAGGCGACCGTCACCGACCTGCTCAAGGCGCTGGCCGCCCAGCAGCCCGCCGCGGACGGCGCCCTGCGGGCAGCGGTGGCCGTGGTCGGCGAGACCCACGTGGGCCGCCAGCACCCGCTGGCCGACCAACAGGAGGTCAACCTGCACATCCCGCTTGCGGGCGGGTAAGGGGTCGGCAGCGCAAAGGAGGGAGCCCGGTGCAGATCCACGTGCGGCTGAGCGGCCCGCTCGCCGCCCAGTTCCAACGCCCCCGGCTGACCGTCACCCTGCCGGATGGGGCCAGGGTGGCCGACCTGCTGGCCCAGCTGCGGGCGGCGCAGCCCGAGGCCGCCGCCCTGGCGAGCGCCGTGGCGGTGGTGGACGGCCGCCCCGTCGACCCCAACTTCACCCTGACCGACCAGCAGGAGTTAGCCCTGCTGATCCCAACCGCCGGCGGATAATGAGGAGGGGAACGTGATGCCTGAGAGCCTGGCCCGTGAGACCGTCTTCGTCGACCGCTTCACCAACGGCGTGCTGGACCCGGCCCAGCCGATGCTGGGCCCCGTGAAGGACGGCGGCTACATCGTCGCCAACACCGCCCCCGGCTGCTGGGGGCCGATGATCACCCCGGCGATCCGCGGCGGCCACGAGGTGACCCAGCCGGTCTACGTGGAGGGGGCCGAGGTGGGCGATGCGATCGTCATCCGGATCCAGTCGATCCGGGTGACCAGCCTGGCCACCGCCTCCGGCAACGACCAGATCTTCAGCGACCGCTGCCTCGGCGACCCCTACGTGGCCGGCAAGTGCCCCGAGTGCGGCACCCTCTACCCCGAGACTTATATAGAAGGGATCGGCCCCAGCGCCGTCCGCTGCGCCAAGTGCGGGGCCGAGGCCAGCCCCTTCGCCTTCACCAACGGCTATACCATCGCCTTCGACCCGAGCCGGCGCTTCGGCATCACCCTGAACCAGGCCGCCGCCGAGCAGATCGCCCGGGATGGCCGCCGCTACATGGCCACCCCCGACAACTCGATCCAGAACCCGATCGTCGCCTTCGCCCCCCACGACATCGTCGGCGCCTACGCCCGGCTCCGCCCCTTCCTGGGCCAGCTGGGCACCACCCCGAGCCGCCCCATCCCCGACAGCCACAACGCCGGCGACTTCGGCGCCTTCCTGATCGGCGCCCCCCACGAGTACGCCCTGACCGCCGCCCAGCTGGAGGATCGGACCGACGGCCATATGGATATCAACCGGGTCCGGGAGGGCGCCGTCCTGATCTGCCCCGTCAAGGTCCCCGGCGG
>JBMONC010000008.1:0-1781 GCA_049324875.1 Bacillota bacterium | reverse complement strand
CCCTCGGCGCTGGCCGCCTGCATCGCCTTCAGGAACTGCCGGTCCTCCACCAGCTCCCGGGCGATGGACTCCAGGACCCGATCCAGGTCGGCGCCGGCCTGGCCGGCCACCTTGCAGGCGACCACCACCGAGTGGAACTCCGCCAGCCCGATCCGGTCCCGGATCCGCTCCAGCGCCTCGGCCGCCGGAATCTGCAGCTGCATCGCCTGCTCCACCCGGGCGAACTCGGAGCGGATCGGCTCCGGCGCCTGCTTCACCACCGCCTGCACCGCCTGGTAGAGGGTGCCGCCGGCCCGGATCACGTTGGCCATCAGGGTCAGGGTGGCGGGCAGCTGCTGGGAGAACCGCTCCGCCCGGGCCGTGGCCCGCTGCTTGACGAAGGCGGCGGGGCCCAGGGCGCCCAGGGCGACCAGCACCAGGCCCATCAGGGAGTTGCCGGCCATCATCAGGAGGAGCCCGAGGCCCATCCCGGAGAGGATGCAGAGCAGGAAGAAGCGCCGGTTCCAGCTCAGGCCCGCCTGCAGCGCCTCCCGCTCCAGCCGCTCCAGCAGGCCGGGCGCCCGGGCGGAGGCGGTGGCCGCCTGGCTTCGGGGATCCCGCTCGGCCAGCAGCCGGCGGGCCAGGCGGGAGCGGTGCCCCAGCAGCTGGACCGCAGCCGCCAGGGCGAAGGCGACCGCCAGGAAGGTGAAGAGCCCTGCCAGGTAGTGCAACCTCTATCCCTCCTCCTCCCAGAGGTAGCGCTTGACGATCCGCTCCGGGGCGGTGCCGGTGGGCTCCAGCCTATCTGCCGCCGGGTTCCAGCGGAAGAGCGACCGGTAGCGGTACTCCCCCTCGTCGGTGGTCTCCACCTCGACGATCTCCATCACCCGCCGGCCCCCGTTCCGGAGCCGGGCGCAGTGGACCAGCAGCTCGAAGGCGGAGCCGATCTGCTGGCGGATCGCCCGCATCGGCAGGCCGCTGTCTGCCATCAACACCATCGTCTCCAGCCGGGAGAGGCCGTCGGAGGCGGTGTTGGCGTGCAGGGTGGAGAAGCAGCCGTCGTGGCCGGTGTTGCAGGCCTGGATCATGTCCAGCGCCTCCGGGCCCCGCACCTCGCCCACCACGATCCGGTCGGGCCGGAGCCTGAGCGAGGTCCGGACCAGGTCCCGGATGGTGATGGCGCCCTGCCCCTCGGCGTTGCCGTGCCGGGTCTCGTAGCGGAGCAGGTGGGGCTGCTGCAGCTGCAGCTCCGCCGCATCCTCGATGGTGATCACCCGCTCATCCGGCGGAATGAAGCCGGAGAGGGCGTTCAGCACCGTGGTCTTGCCGCTGGAGGTACCCCCGATCACCAGGATGTTGCACCGGGCCCGGACCGCCCGCCGGAGGAAGTCGACCGCCTCCGGGCTGAGCGTCCCCACCTCCACCAGCGACTGGACCCCCAGCATCCGCGGGTTGAACTTGCGGATCGCCATGGCGCAGCCGTCCAGGGCGGGGGGGCCCAGGGTGGCGCAGATCCGGCTGCCGTCGGGCAGTCGGGCGTCCAGGATCGGGTGGCGCTCGTCGATCCGGCGCCGGATGGGCTGGGCGATCCGCTCGGCCAGGTGGCGCACCGCCTGATCGCTGTCAAAGGCCAGGCCGGCCACCCTCTCCAGCCTCCCGTTCCGCTCCACCCAGATGTCGTTGAAGCGGTTGACCAGGATCTCGGAGATGCTGGCGTCGTCGATCAGCGGCTGGATCACCCCGAAGCCGACCAGGTCCTGGACGAGCCGGGTGACCATCGTCTCCCGCAGGGTGGCGGGGAC
>JBMONC010000007.1:9178-24299 GCA_049324875.1 Bacillota bacterium | reverse complement strand
TCTCCAGGACCAACCGAACCGCTTCTTTCCGGAACTCGGGCGAGTAATTCCGTCGTGCCATCTCGGCCACCCCTCTCTGGGCCTTAGCCCCAATATGGGGTGTCCACCGAAACGGGTCAAGCCCAAAGGGCACCACCCTACATTGTTGTGATGTATTTGTTTTATCCGTGTAATCCGTGTAATCCGTGGCCGTCATTTTCAGGGGAATCCGTGGCAAAGAACAAGGCCCCCACATCTCCTGCGTGACCAAGCAGCAGGATTTCCGTGCTTCCAGCCGAAACCCTACTCCTCATGGGCAAGTATACATTTCTGTATGACTGGTCGCCCCGGGTGGAGGGGCTGACTCGCTGGCTGGTGGAGACTCCGAGCGTTGTGGGAACCGAGGGCGAGGTGACCATCGCCCGCAACCTGTACGACATGCTGTCCTCCTGGCCCTATTTCCAGCAGCATCCCGATTACCTGCGCCTCTGCCGGACCCACGATGATACCCGCGAGCGGTACAACGTGATCGCCCTGGTGAGGGGGCAGAGGGCGCCGGCCGCCGGGGCCCGGACCGTCCTGCTGATGGGCCACTTCGACACGGTGGACATCCAGGATTACGGGCCGCTGATGCACCTGGCCTGCCGCCCCGAGCCGCTGGCTGCCGCCACGGGCGCCCCGGCGGGGTACATGGTGGGGCGGGGCAGCCTCGACATGAAGAGCGGCGATGCCGCCCACCTGGCGGTGCTGGAGCGGTTCGCTGCCGGGGAGGGGCCCCAGGAGCTCTCCCTCCTGCTGGCGCTCTCTCCGGACGAGGAGGACAGCTCCCACGGCATCCTCTCGGTGGTGGCAGACCTGCCCGAGCTGAGCCGGGAGTGGGGGCTGGATCTGATCGCGGCGATCAACACCGACTACACCGCACCCCGGTACCCGGGGGATCCGGCCCGGTACATCTACGCCGGCACCATCGGCAAGCTGCTGCCTTCGCTCTTCGTGGCGGGGCTGGAGACCCATGCCGGCCAGCCCTTCGGCGGGTTTGATCCCAACTGGCTGGTGGCTGAGGTGACCCGGCGGGTGGACTACAATCCGGATCTCTGCGAGAGCGAGCTGGGCGAGGTGACCCCGCCGCCGGTCTCGCTGAAACTGACCGACCTGAAGGAGGCCTACACGGTCCAGACCCCGCTCTACAGCTGGGCCTACTTCAACTGGTTCACCTTCAGGCGCTCCCCCGCCGAGGTGCTGGAGCTCTTCAAGGGGCTGGTGGCCGACGCCTTCGCCCACCTCCATACCGAGTTCAGCGACCGGGCTGCCCGGCACGCCGCCCTCGGCGGCACCCGGAGCCCGGTGACCGATTGGCTGCCCCAGGTCTACACCTACGCCGAACTGGTGGAGAAGGCGACCGAGCGGGTCGGAGCGGACTACCCCGCCCTGCTGGCGGAGCGGCTCTCCCAACAGCCGGGCATCGACCTGCGGAGCCTCTCCTGCCGCATGACCGAGGAGCTCTGGCAGGCCTCAGGGCTCCGGGGACCGGCCGCGGTGGTGGGCTACGCCCAGATCTACAGCGCCCCCATGGCACTCGACCCCGACACCCCGCTGATGCGGGCGGTCCGCCGGGCGACCGACGGGGTGGCAGCGGAGACGGGGGAGGAGATCCAGGTCCGGGCCTTCTTCCCGTACATCTCCGACATGTCCTTCCTGGGCTTTCCGGACGGGCCGGAGGGGCTCGCCGCCCTGCGGGAGAACAGTCCGGGCTGGGGCACGCTCTACCGGGTGGATCACGAGGCCCACGCCCGTCTCTCCCTGCCGGTGGTCAACATCGGCCCCTACGGGGAGGGGGCTCACACCCGGCATGAGCGGGTGGAGAAGGGGTACTCCTTCGCCGTGGTCCCCGAGCTGATCTGGCGGACCCTGGAGGCTCTCTGAGAACAGGAGGTGCCGGTGTTGAGCCTACTCCCCCCGGTCTATTCCACGCTGCCGGCCGCTGCGATCGCCTCCCTGGTGGAGGCCGAGTACGGGCTGCCCAGTCCCCGCGCGGATCTCCTGCGGCGGGGCTTCAACGACAGCTACCAGGTGACGGTCGGGGAGGAGCGGTACGTCCTGCGGCTCTACCTGCACGACAAGTACTATGTCCAGGGGCCGGATGACCTCCGGTTCGAGCTGGACCTGCTGGACCACCTTGCAGCGCAGGGGGTTGGCGTGGCTACAGCCCTGCCGCGCCGGGGCGGTGACAGACTGGGAAGCGTGCAGGCGGCTGAGGGGCTCCGTCACTTCGCCCTGTTCCACTACGCCCCGGGCGGTCACGCCACCACCCTGACCGAGGCCCAGGTCCGGGGGCTGGGCGCGGCGCTGGCGCAGATCCATCTCGCCGCAGAGAGCTTCCGCACCGCCTACCACCGTCATCGACTGGACCGCAGCGCCCTGCTGGACCTGCCGATGCAGCGGATGGAACCCTACCTGGCGGGGCGTCCCGACGACCACCAGTACGTGCAGGGGGTTGCGGCCCGGGTCGGGGCCGTGCTGGACGGCCTTGATGCGGGTCCGGGCCTCTGGGGGATCATCCACGGGGATCCCCATTCCGGGAACGCTCACTTCGTGGAGGACAGGCCGGTCCTCTTCGATTTCGACACCTGTGGCTATGGCTGGCGAGCCTATGACCTGGGCATCGCCCTGCGGGAGTGTGAGGCCGCTCAGCGGCCCGCTTTCCTGGAGGCCTACCAGTCCATCCGCCCGCTCTCGGCGGCAGAGAGAGACGCACTCCCGGCTCTGCTCCGGGCCCGGGCCATCTGGGATGCGGGGGATATCGTGACGATGACCCCCGTCTGGGGGATCGCGGTGGCCCGGAGCGTTGTCGGACGCATGATCAAGGACCTGCGCGCCCTGGACGGGGAGTTCCCCTGGTAGGGCGGGAGGCGATCTCCCAAACGCACAGCCCCGTGCCGGTCAGGCACGGGGCTGAAGTTCCTACATGACCACGTTGGGCGAGGCCTGCTCCGGCACCAGGTTGTACATGCCGGCGATCGCCTGCTGGTCGACTTGCGGGGCGGGATGCACCGGGTACCAGCCCTTCTTGGCCATGTACTGCCAGACGTCGTGGGCGTGGTGGGAGGACATGCGGAAGGCGTCCTCCAGGAAGGCGCGGACCTCCGGGTGGGTCATCTCCATGGCGGCCCAGGCGTACTCCCGCCCGGCCCGCTTCAGGTTGAGCAGGTAGCCGACGGCGATCTCCCGGTCGTTCAGGGTCCGGGCGTCGGTCCGGGGGGTGACCGGCGGGGCGGGCGGAGCCGGGGTGCGGGTGTAGTTCTCCAGGTTCTGGTTCAGCTCCGGCACCGGAAAGGCCGCCTGCGAGCCCTCCGCCTTCTGGAGGTACTCCACCTTCTTGTTGTAATCCCGGATGTGGAGCGGGAAATGGCGCATGATCATCGCCTTCAGCTCGGGGTCCTCCGCCTGATTGATGAAGAGCCCCATCTTGGTGATCGAGTTGACGCAGCTGAGAGCCAACTCGTTGAGATCCTGCAGTTCGTGGGCGGCAAGGCGCATCCAGATCATCCTCCTGTCGTCTGTGCTCCGGAGGATAGTCTGCCGCCCTTCGCCGCTCCTATTCCTGCAGGGTCCGCACCAGGATCGAGCCCCGGTCGCCGACGGCGATGAAGCGGTCTGCGCCGTAAGCGATGCCCCAGACGATCGGACGCATCAGGGCCGGGTGCGGAATCCAGGTGGTGCCGTCGGGGGAGAAGAAGGCGGTTCCGTTCCCGGCGGCCCAGAACTGGCCATCCCCATAGGCGACGGCGGTGATGCCGTTCTTCACGCTGGTGGGGTGCAGGGTCCAGGTGGCCCCGTCGGGGGAGGTGTAGATCCGGCCCCCGTCGCCCACCCCGACGAAGAGCTCCCCGCCGAAGGCGACGTCCAGCAGGCCGTAGCGGGTGTCATCGGGCAGCTGGTGCCGGCTCCAGGCCGTCCCGTCGGCGGAGGTGAGGACCACGCCGCCACGGGCCACCGCCACGAACTGCCCCTTGCCGTAGGTCACCCCGGTGATCTCGTGCTCGATGCCGGTCGGTCGGCTGGTCCAGGCCTCCCCGTCGGGGGAGGTGAGGAGCACCCCCAGGTTGCCCACCGCCACGAACTGGCCGTTGCCAAAGGCGATATCCTTCAGCCGCTCGGTGGTGCCCGAGGATCGGACCGTCCAGGCGGCGCCGTCCGGTGAGGCGATGATCGTTCCCTGCCGGCCCACGGCGATGAACTGGCCGTTGCCAAAGGCCACGTTGTATAGTCCGTGCTCTGTGCCGGTCTTCTGCACGGTCCAGCTCCGGCCGTCGGGGGAGGTCATGGCCACCCCCTTGTCGCCCACGGCGACAAACCTGTCATGGCCGTAGACGGCGCCCCAGATGCCGGTGCGGGGCCCCGGGTTCGGGCTGGTCCAGCCCTCGCCATCGGGGGAGGTGAGGATGCTGGCATCGACGCTGACGCCCACGAAGGTGCCGCTGCCGAAGGCAATGGTCGCGATCTCCCCCTTGAGGTCGGGGAGCCTGGTCCAGGTCAGCCCGTCGGATGAGGTCCAGCTCCTCCCGTTGGCACCGAGGAGGAGGAAGCGCCCCCCGCCATAGGCCACGTTGAACAGATCGGTGCTCACATCCAGGGACTGGCGGCTCCAGGTGGCGCCGTCGGCGGAGGTGAGCAGAACCCCCCGGCGCCCGGTGACCACGAAGCGCCCCGCCCCGTAAGCCACACCGGTCAGGGGCTCCTGCACCCCGGTCTCCCGCCGGGTCCAGTTCAGACCGTCGGTGGAGGCGTAGAGGGCGCCCTTGTCGCCCACCACCACCCGCAGGTTGCCGTCGGTGGCCATGGGACCCAGGAGCACATCCTGCCCGATCCGCTGCGCCCAGGTGATGCCGTTGGGCGAGGTGATCAGCCCCTTGCCCGCGGCGATGAACTGGGTGCCGTCGTGCATCACGTAGCTCAGGCTGCGCGGGGGCATCAGCGGGCGGGGGGTCCAGGTCACCCCGTCCTCCGAGGTGAGCACCCCCTCGAGGCCCACGGCCACGTAAAGGCCGCCTGCCCGGGTGGCAGCGGTCAGCGTCTCCGATTGGCCGGTGCGCAGCACCTGCCAGTCCTTGCCGTCAACCGAGGAGATGATGGTCCCGCTCAGCCCGGCGGCCAGGAAGCGGTCCCCGGCGAAGGTGACATAGACCAGCGGGTTGCCCTGGGGCTTCGGGTGGGCCCAGGTCCAGACCGGGCCGGCCGGCTTCTTCTCGGCAGCGGGAGCCGCCTCCTTCCCGGCGGGGGCGGTCTGGTTCTCCGGCTTTGCGGGCGGGCTTTGTGGGGTGCTCCCCCCGGTCTGGGCCGCCTTGGGAGTTGTCTCGTTGGCCGTGGGAGCCTTGCTGCCGGTGCAGGCAGCCAGGAGCGCTGCGATCAGAAGGAGAGCGGCTCCCCGGCCTGCGTGTCCGATGCGGTGAGTAACCCGTGCTCTCATGTGATCCCCCTGTATCCCCCGTACGGGGAGGCTTGCGTCGATGACTCTGATTATTTCGAGCCACGGGGGGGCTTTGCCTGCTGGATGCCGAACTCCATCTGCGGAGGAGGCGAGTGGCTGCGGCCCCCGCACCCCCCTGGCCGGTGTCAGAATGCCACAGGCAGGCATCTGCTGTGAAAGGAGGCTCGCCGTGCGAGCGATCGTGGTTGCCCAGCCCACCAGGCGAAAGCGGAGCGCGCCCACCCCCGCCTGGCAGCTCTACGACGGGAGCCAGCAGCGGCTGGTCCGGGAGGGGCTCTCCCTGGTCTGGGAGCGGTACGGCCACCGGGCCCTGATCGATGAGGTGCTCCTCTCGCCCTGGCACGGGCCGCTGGACCCGGACCGGGTGATTGCCCCCTACGACTTCTCCTGGAAGGGCCGGCCCCGGGCGGAGGTGGAGCGGATCGTCCGGGAGACCCGGGTGGTGGAGCGGCTGCAGGAGGCGGTCGCCGGCTTCGATCTGGTGATCCTCCTGCTGAGCCGGACCTACCTCGCCCCGCTGCGCCTGGCCGAATGGGTGCCGGCCACCGCCCCGCAGCGCTGGCTCTTCTTCGCCAGCGGCGAGGGGCTGCCCTGGCTGCCGGTGGCGGCCAACGTCCGATGGGTGCCGGCCGGCGTGCCGGAGGCCCGGGCCGCCCGGGTCAAGGTGCTGGACCTGAAGTCCTGGCTCTTCCGGGAGCTCTGCCGGCGGGTGGTCCAGCAGGGGGAGGCGGCGCTCTCCGCAGCCTGGGAGGGCGCCGAAACCATGCGCTGAGTTTCGTAACAGGCAGGGATGGAGGGGGGCGGTACCGTATCCTCCTCCCTATGACACCTTTGGGAGTGACCCCGCTTGCTCCACCTGCTCGCTTTCATCATTGCCGTCGCCCCGGCCGGGGCGCTGCTCTGGTACATCCGCCATCTGGACCGGTACGAACCCGAACCCTGGACCCTGCTCTTCCGCCTCTTCGTGGCCGGGGCGCTCTCCGCGGTGCCGGCCTTCTTCGTGGAGGCCTTCCTCGGGTCAATCGGCCCCACCACCGGCTTTATTGCGACGGTCTACAGCGCCTTCATCATCGCCGGGCTGACCGAGGAGAGCGCCAAGGGGCTCTTCGCCTGGCTGGCGATTCGCGGCCGGCGGGAATTCAATGAGGTGATGGACGGGATCGTCTACTTCGGCGTGGCCCACATGGGCTTTGCCGTGGCGGAGAACATGCTCTACGTCTTTGTGGGGGGCGACATCTACCAGGGGCTGCTGACCGCCATGGTCCGGACCACCACCGCCGTGCCGATGCATGTGGTGGTGGGGATGATCATGGGCTACCACGTGGGGGTGGCCAGGTTCGCCCGGCGGCGGCAGGACAGGATGGTCCACCTGGCTGAGGGTTGGATCCTGCCGGTCCTCCTCCACGGCTTCTACAACCTGGGAAGCCTCAACCAGGAGATGGCGGTCGACGCCCTGATCGACCTGCTCCGGTACGGCTTCGGCTCCGCCCTGCTCTACGCGGCGGTGGTCGCCCTGTGGCTGATCCTGCTGCCCCGGGTGCGCAAGGCGCAGCAGTCCTCGCCCTTCCGCCCCATCGCCTCGATCCAGCTGGCGGCGGCGGAGACCCCCTGCCCCCACTGCGGGGCGGTCTATCCCGAGGGGGGCAACTACTGCTCCAACTGCGGGGAGTCGGTGAGCTGAGCCGTTCCTGAACAGCATCACCCCCGGGAAGCCCAGGCTCCCCGGGGGTGCTCCCTTACCGGGACAGGATTCCCGCCCGTCCGATCCGCTCCACCGCCTCGGCCAGCCGCTCGGCGGGCTGGACCAGGGCGATGCGGACGTACCCCTCGCCCCGCTCGCCGAAGCCGGAGCCGGGCACCACCGTGACCCCCGCCCGGTCCAGCAGCGCCATGGCGAACTGGAGGGAGGAGGCGTAGCCCGCCGGCACCGGCGCCCAGCAGAACATGGTGGCCCTCGGGCTCGGCACCGCCCAGCCCAGCCGGTTCAGCCCGCCCACCAGCACGTCACGCCGGTGCTGGTAGGTGGCCGCCATCTCGGCCACGCAGCCCTGGGGCCCTGTCAGGGCCGCCACCGCCGCCAACTGGATGGGCCGGAAGAGGCCGTAGTCCAGGTGGCTCTTCACCTCGGCCAGCAGCCCCACCAGCCGGGGGTTGCCCACGGCGTATGCGATGCGGGCGCCCGCCAGGTTGAAGGTCTTGGAGAGGGAGTTGAACTCCAGCCCGACCTCCATCGCCCCCGGGGTCTGGAGGAAGCTGGGGGGCCGGTAGCCGTCGAAGGTCAGCTCGCTGTAGGCGGCATCGTGGAGCACCGCCACGCCGTGCCGGCGGGCGAAGGCGACCACCTGCTCAAAGAAACCGGGTGTGGCCACCGCCGAGAGCGGGTTAGAGGGGTAGTTGAGCAGCAGCAGCTTCGCCCGCCGCTTCACCTCGTCGGGCAGCGCCTCCAGGTCCGGCAGGTAGCCCCGCTCCGCCTCCAGCGGCACCGGGTAGAGCTCCGCCCCCGCCAGCACGGGGCCGGCGGCGTAGATCGGATACCCCGGGTCGGGCACCAGCACCAGGTCGCCGGGGTCGGTCACCGCCTGGGCGATGTGGGCCAGCCCCTCCTGGGAGCCGGTCAGCCCCAGCACCTCGGTCGCCGGGTCCAGCACCACGCCGAACCGCTGCCGGTACCAGTGGGCGACGGCCTCCCGGAAGGCCGGCAGGTCCCGCATCGGGTAGCCGTAGACCCCGGTGTCGCGCACGGCGGCGGCCAGCGCTTCCATCACGTGGGGGGCCGGGGGCAGGTCGGGGCTGCCGATGGAGAGGTTGATCACATCGGCCCCCTCCGCCAGCTTCCGCTTCCGGGCCTCATCCATGGTGGTGAAGACGGCGGAGGCCAGCTTCTGCAGGCGCACAGGCTTTGCGAACTCCACCGCCTACACCCCCTCCAGCAGGCCCAGCCGGGCGAGCAGCTGCATGTAGCCCAGCGCCCCGGCGTCGTCCCGCAGGCCGGTCTCCAGCTCGGTCAGCCGGCAGACCTCGGCCAGGGAGCGCCGGCCGTCGGCCCAGTAGCAGAGGTAGTCCGCCATGGCGCCCACCTTCGGGTGGGCGGCGGCGAAGGCCCGCCAGGACTCGGCCAGCTCCTCCGGCAGCTCGTCGAGCCAGTTGCGCAGGCTGATCGGCCCGGGCACCTTTCGCACCGGGCGGAGGCTGCTGAGCAGCGCCGTTCCGATCCAGCCGGTCACAGGGCTCTCCTTCTGGGCGCCTGAGACCGGTTCAGGGCGGCTGGAACCCGCCAGGGCGACCCGCTGCAGCTCCAGCTCAGCCGCCACCTTCACCTGGGTCGAGAGCCGCTCCAGCACCGGGTCGAAGGCGGCCCGCTCGGCCGCATCCACCAGCCGGGTCAGCGAGGCCAGGTCCGCCAGCTTCCGGTCGACCCGGAAGCCCGCCACCGCCTCGGGATCACCGGCCTCGGCCACGGCGGCGTGGAGCTGGGCGGGGAAGGCGGCGGCCATCTCGGCGCCCAGCCAGATGGCCTCGGTCAGGCCCGCATTCGCCAGGAAGTAGGCGTAGGTGGCGGTCATCAGGCTGACCCGGCGGAGCATGGCCGGATCCGCCTTGTCGGGGGTGTCGGCGCTGGTGTGGTAGAACCGGTCCGGCCACTGGATCACCATCGGACAGGGAACTCCCACCGAGGGGTCGCTCAGAATATAGTGATCGGAGCCCCCCGAGAAGGCGACCGTCGCATGCCGGAAGTGGGCGTAGCGGGTCCCCATGCCCGAGAAGGAGGTGGTCTCCCTGGCCGCCTCGGCCAGGACCAGCGCCATCAGGTCGCCGGCGTAGGAGGGGCAGGAGAGGGGCGGGTACTCGCAGAGCAGCACCGAGCCGGTCAGCTCCTGGTTTTGCCCCACCATGTCGATGTTCAGCGCCCCGACGATGTTGCTGAAGTCCCGGTTGGCCAGGTGGGCGTAGGTGCCGGTCATCTCCGGGGGGTGGAGGAAGCGGATCGTCCGCTTCGGCTGCGGCAGCCGGCCCGTGGCGACCAGCTTCTGAATCGCCCGGGCCGCCTCCATGCAGACCGCCGGGCCGGTGGCGTTGTCGTTGGCCGAGGGCTTGGGGTGGCAGAGGTGGGAGACCACCAGCACCTCCTCCGCCGTCCGGCCGGGGATCACCGCCTCCAGGTTCTCGATGGTCCCGTCATAGAAGCGGGCCTCGATCCGGGCGCTGAGCCGGACGGGGCCGGAGGCGGCCAGCCGGCGGAGCCGGGCGCCCTGCCGGGGGGTGAGGACGAAGCCCCAGCCTTTGGGCTCATCGGGCGACCACCAGAAGGAGGTGTACTGGCGGGCGTCGGCCAGGTCCCCCTCGGGGCGGACCGGCGGGTGGTAGCTCATCCGGTCGGTCAGCAGCCCGATCACCCCGGCCCTCCGGGCGTGGGCCCAGATCCGGTGGATGTCGCCGTTGCCCACCAGGGCGATCTTGCCGGCCAGATCGCCGCTCCAGGAGGCGGCCTCGGTGGCCTCCGGGATCACCACCAACTCTGCGGAACCATCGGCGCTGGTGGAGCGCTGGATGAGGGAGAGCGGCATCTCGCTGTACCACGCCAGCCGCTCCTGGGGGCACCCCCCCTTGTCGAGCAGCCAGAGCTCGGCATCCTGGCAGTCCCACTCCTGCGGGGTCAGGTGGCTCCACTCCCGGTGGCGGCCGGTGGCGGGGTAGGTCGTGATCCAGGCCTCCACCCCGCTCTGCCGGAGGATGCGCAGGCAGTCTCCTGCGGCTGCCCTGTAGCCCGGACTGGCCTGGATGCGGTGATGGCGCACGATGGTGAGCAGATGATCCATGCAGGCCTGACCGGAGATCTCGGTGGCTAACTGCTGCAGAAGCGGTCGGAGCAAGGCCGATTCCTCCCTGTTTCCGTCATGCATTCTCTATTCGGCAGAGGAGGGAGCGCTCCTGTCACCGCCATCTTTCCGTCGGCTTATGTCAACCTTCTCCGCGGTGGTGCATAGGGTATAGAGGACCGTTGAGTCCATCTATGGAGGTGTGTTCTGCAATGGCCTATGCTGCTCCTGGACTGACCCCCTACGGCGCGACCACGGCCCCTGCTCTGGGTGCCCTGGCAGCCCCGGGTGTGCCGGCGATTGGAGGGTTTGGAAAGGCGGCACCGACCGTCGGCGCCTTCGGCAAGGCGGCACCGACCATCGGCGCCTTCGGCAAGGCGGCACCGACCGTCGGCGCTGTTCCTGCCTGCACCACGAAGTATGGTCCGGTGGCCAACGTCTGCCAGACGATGATCCCGATGACCAAGACCGTGCCGACCACCATCACCCAGATCGTTCCCACCACCACCGTCACCCCGGTTCCGAACGCGATTGCGCCGCAGACCTTCGCCGGTCCGCCGGTCACCGTGGCCGCTGCCACCGCTCCGACCCTGGGCGCCTTCGGTAAGGCCGCTCCTCTGGGTGCCCCCGGGGTCCCCGGTGTCGGGGCGTTCGGCAAGGCCGCCCCGATCGCCGCTCCGGTGGCCGGAGCCTTCGGGGTTCCCGGTGTCGGCGCCTACGCCGCTCCCGGGCTCGGTGCCTGGGCCGGCCCCGCTGCCGGTGCCTTCGGCGCTCCCGGTTTCGGCGTGACAGGCGGCATCCCGGGCGAGGTCATCTACTAGCCCGCAGGGACCCCGGCCTGCCCTGGCCGGGGTCCCTTCGCCTGCCGCCGGGGAGGCCTTCGGGAACCGCCGTCCGCCCAGCGCCGTCCTACCAGGAGAAGGGGGGAGCGGAGTGACCTTCGCGAGACGGTGGCTGGTGCTGGGCGGGGCCGCGCTGCTGCTGGTTGGCTGGATGATCTGGCGCACTGGGGGGGAGCCCGCCGGCGGCCCGGAGGTGCCCGCCGCAGGGCCCCCGGTCGCCGACGGGGCTCCATCCGAAACGGTTTCCCGGATCCGGCTGGTGGTGACCGAGCCCCTGCCCGCCCCGGCGGCGCCGAAGGCGCCCCCTCCGCCCGGCCTGACCCAGGAGGTGCCCACCTACCCCGCATCGCCGCGGGAACGGTGGCAGGTGCCGAGCCCGGTGCCCCACCCCGCCAGCCCCGGCGGGCTGGAGGAGCTGGAGCGGATCGCCAGGCAGATCGAGGAGACCGGCAGCCCGGAGCCGCCCCCCGGCGCCTCGGCGGTGCTGGTGGGCGCCCTGGAGGGGGGCCGCTACGCCTACTACCTGGGCGGTCCGCCCCGGCCCGACCAGCCGCACACCTACCTGCTGCACCGGGGGCCATCCAGCTGGAGCGCCACCCCGATTTGCGAGGGCGCCCGCTGGATCTGGAGCGGCACCCGGAGCCAGAAGAGCGACCCGGTGGTGATCTGCGGCGCCAGCGAGGGCTCCGGCAACGTGCTCTCCCTGGACCTCTACCGGGCGGACCGGCACCTGCTCCGGCTGGGCGGCATCCTGGAGGGGAGGGTGGAGGTGCGCCCCCGTCCGGAGGGGCCGCCCGACCTGGTGGTGACCGGGAAGCTCCAGTGGATGGAGCACAAGCTGGACCCCTGGGTGACCGAGCGCTTCACCTACCGCTGGGTGGACGGGGAGTACCGGCAGGTGGGGCATGAGCGGATGGCGGACCGGAACTACCGCCTGGCCCGGTTCGTCAAGCTCCTGGAGGCCGGCGAGCTGGAGCGGGCCGCCGGTGAGATGGCCGCGCCGCCGCCCGGGGGGCTGGCCGCCTACCTGGAGCAGCACGCCCCGGAGCTGCCGGGGCTGGCGGGCTCCGCCTGGACCACCGACGGCTTCTTCCACGGCGACCGGGTCTACATCCACCCGGTGCGGACCGAGCGGCCCTGGTTCTGGTTCCAGTTCGCCCCCGACGGCCGGATCGCCGCCGTCGGCCAGCAGGAGGCCCAGCCGGCCCGCGAGTGATACCCAAGAGAGGACCCGCATCCCCTGCGGGTCCTTCTGCGCGCCTGTGGGCAAATAAACTTGACAACATGAAAGTAAACATAACATGCCCTGCATCAACCCCCATCCGTCCGGGAAAGACTGGGGGCGAAGGGAGGTGCGGGCGCATGCAGAGGGCGCTCTGCCCAGGTCTGATCCTCCACCATCCAGACCGAGCCGGTGCCCATCGCGGACGCAGATGGAGGGCGAGACCGGCATCACCCGGCTGGTGGTGACCGAGAAGCGAGCTGCGGGTGGAATAGACTTCCGGGGTTGGGGCTGGCCCCAGGTGGAGTTGAGCCCCCGAGCGCTGCACCTGGTTCCGAACCTGTAGGGGAGGGGACGAGCGATGAAGCGAACCAGATGGATAGCCGCCGCCGTGGCGTTGGCCATCGCCTGCGGGGCGGCGGCGCTGACCGCCTCGGCCCAGGAGGGCGGCCAGGTGGGGCCCACCGGGCCGCTGAAGCGGGCCTACTGGCGGGCGCTGGGCATCAGGACCGCCCCCCTGGCCCTGCGGGTGGTGGATGCCACCACCATGAAAGGCATCCCCGGGGCCGGCTGCGTGGTGGGCGAGACCGGCGATCGGGTGGAGACCGATGCCAAGGGGGTCGCTCCGGTGATCCAGGCGCCCATCTTCCGCAACCCGCGGCTGGAGGAGATGCTGGCGGAGCTGCACGGCCAGCTGACCGTCCTCTGCTACAAGAACGGCTACAGGGATGCGATCTACATGGGGGTCCGGATGCACGAGGGGATCACCACCGAGACCGAGGTCTGGATGTACCCGGTGGGCCCCGACGACCGCCGGGTGGAGCCGCAGGAGAAGATCGGCGGCGGCCTGCAGATCCCAACCCGCGTGGCCCCGCTGCCCCCCATCGTCCCCCCTGCAGCTGACTGACCGCTCACGGCCCGCCCCTGCCGACAGGGTGCGGGTCTTTTCCAGGCAACCTCATCGATTCGGCGCCCCGCCCTCCCTGGGGCCCGGGCGGTGTTTCCATGCCTCAGCCTGTCTGTGCTATGCTAGAGGGGCAGTGACCGGTGGGGGGCACCGCCGGTCGGTCCGAGCAGGGGGGAAGAACGTGACCGCTTACTGGCAGGAGTTCGTGCTGATTCTGGGATTGGTGCTGCTGAACGCCTTTTTTGCAGCCGGTGAGATCGCCACCATCTCGGCCCGGCCGGTCCGGATCAAGCAGCTGGCCGAGGACGGAAACCGGAGCGCCCAGGCGCTGCTCCGGCTGACCGCCGACCACAGCCGCTTCCTGGCGACGATCCAGGTGGGCATCACCCTGGCCGGCTTCCTGGCCAGCGCATCGGCGGCGGTGGGCATGTCCGACGACCTGGGCCTCGCCCTGGCGAGGCTGGGCCTTCCCGCCGGTGTTGCCAGGCCGCTGGGCCTGGTGGCGGTGACGCTGATCATCTCCTACCTGACGCTGGTGCTGGGGGAGCTGGTGCCCAAGCGGCTGGCGCTGCAGGCCCCCGAGCGGATCGCCCTGTTCGTCGCCCGCCCGGTGGAGTGGGTGGCGAAGGCCACCGGCCCCTTCACCGCTCTGCTGACCCAATCCACCAACCTGGTGGTCCGGATGCTGGGCGGCAAGGTGGAGCAGCAGGAGGCCACCCTCTCCGAGGAGGAGCTTCGCTTCTATGTAGAGGAGCATCGGGAGCTCTACCAGGAGGAGAAGAACCTGATCGCCGGCGTCTTTGACTTTGGCGACCGCCTGGTCCGCCAGCTGATGGTGCCCCGCCCCGAGATGGAGTGCATCCACCAGGATGCCCCGCTGAGCGAGGCGCTGCAGTTCGTGCGCACCCACGGCTACTGGCGCTACCCGGTCTACCGGGAGGACTACGATGACATCGTCGGGATCATCACGGTGAAGGACCTGGTGCAGCACGTGGGCGAGACCGCACCGGATGAGCGGGTGGCCGCCATCATGCGGCCCGCCCGGTTCGTCCCCGAGGCGAAGCGGGCGCTGGAGCTGCTGAAGGAGCTGCAGACGGCGGACGAGCAGATGGCGATCGTGGTGGATGAGTACGGCGGCGTCGCCGGCCTGGTCACCATGGAGGACCTGCTGCAGGAGATCGTAGGGGATGTGGCCGAGGAGCCGGTCCTGACCCGGGAGCAGCGGGAGTCGGAGCGGCTGATCGACGGCGCCGAGCCGGTGGAGGACGTGGCCGAACTGCTGGATGTGAAGATCCCCAGCAGCCCCAACTACGAGACCCTGGCCGGCTTCATCCTCGACCGTCTCGGCGAGATCCCTCAGGTGGGGGATAAGGTGACGGTCGACGGCTGGACGCTGGTGGTGGAGAAGATGGAGGGACACCGGATCGACCAGGTCCGGGCGGTCCCGCCGGCGCCGGCCACGGAGGAATAGCGAAGGCCCCGCACCCTTGGGGATGGGTGTGGGGCTCTTCTTGATCTCAGCCACGGGTTACACGGATTGCACGGATGAAGACAGAAAATGGACAATGATGGGGGTCGTACCCTTTTCATAGGCGGTGCTGGTGCGAAGCACCGCACCTTGGTGGTTACACGGCAGAGGTGCAAAGTACCTGGGGTGGATGCCCACATTGTCACAATGTATTTGTTTTAATCCGGACCCCCAATCTCAGGCCTCCTCCAGTGCCACCCAGGCGGCGTAGAGCTGGTCCCGTTCCCCCTCCAGGGCCTCCCGCTCGGCCCAGCGGGCGGTCAGGGCGTCCAGGTCGGCGGTGGCCTGCGCCTGCTCCAGCTCGGCCTCCAGGGCGGCCAGCCGCTGCTCGACCGCCG
>JBMONC010000007.1:0-9078 GCA_049324875.1 Bacillota bacterium | reverse complement strand
AGCTGGTCCCGTTCCCCCTCCAGGGCCTCCCGCTCGGCCCAGCGGGCGGTCAGGGCGTCCAGGTCGGCGGTGGCCTGCGCCTGCTCCAGCTCGGCCTCCAGGGCGGCCAGCCGCTGCTCGACCGCCGCGATCTGCTCCTCGATCCGGGCCCGGGCTTCCCTCCCCGGGTCGGGGCGGCGCCTGCGCTCCGGAGCGGCGGTCTGCCGCTTCGGCTCCGCCGGCTCGGGGGCCGGCTCCCGCAGCTGCTCCCGCTTCTCGCGGTAGGCGTCGTAGTTCCCCAGGTAGCTGGTCAGCCGGCCCTCCTCCAGCTCCCAGACCCGCTGGGCCAGCCGGTTGATGAAGTACCGGTCATGGGAGATGGCCAGCAGCGTGCCCGGGTACTCCTCCAACGCCTCCTCCAGCGCCTCCCGGGAGGGGATGTCCAGGTGGTTGGTCGGCTCATCCAGCAGGAGCAGGTTCGGCATCCGGTGGATCAGCAGGGCTAGCCGGAAGCGGGTCCACTCACCGCCGGAGAGAGCGCTGAGCGGCTTGAAGACATCAGAGCCGAAGAAGAGGTAGCGGGCCAGCCGGGAGCGGGCCTCGCCCTCCTCGACCCCGGCCTCCTCACGGAAGGCCTGCAGGAGGCTCTTGTCGCCCTGGGGGCGCTCCTGCTGGGCCAGGTAGCCGATCGCCACCCGGGCCCCCAGCCTGACGCTGCCCTCGTCCGGCTGCTCCTCGCCCAGCAGGAGGCGGAAGAGGGTGGATTTGCCCGCACCGTTTCGGCCGACGAGCACCACCTTCTCGCCGTAGGTGAGCGCCCCCTCCGCCCGGCTGAGCAGGGGGCGCTCCCCGTACCTCTTGCTCAGCCCCGCGATGGTGAGAACCTCCTGGCCGGAGCGGTCGCTCGGCCGCAGGTCGAACTCGGTGGTCCGCTCCAGGTTGGGCCGCTTCACCCGCTCCATGCGATCCAGCGCCTTCTGCATCGAGGCGGCCCGCCGGAAGAACTTGCCGTTGTCCCCGATCCGGCCCCACTCCTGCAGCTGGCGGATCGTCTCCCGCATCTGCCGGATCCGCTTCTGCTGCTCCTGGTAGGCCTCGAACTGCTGGAGGAGCCGCTCCTCCTTCTCCTTGACGTAGCCGGAGTAGTTGGTGCTATAGAGGGCTGCCTCGCCATCCTCCAGCTCGATCACCCGGGTCACCACCCGGTCGAGGAAGTAGCGGTCGTGGGAGACGATCAGGCAGGTGCCGGTGTAGGTGGAGAGGAACCCCTCCAGCCATTCGATCGACTCGGTGTCCAGGTGGTTGGTCGGCTCGTCCAGCAGCAGCAGGGTGGGGCGCTCGATCAGGAGGGAGGCGAGGGCCACCTTCGTCTGCTCGCCGCCCGAGAGGCTGGTGTAGGGCCGGCCGAACTGCTCCGGCGGGATCCCCAGCCCGTGGGCCACCTGGAGGATCTGCGCCTCCATCTCGTAGCCGCCCTCCCGCTGGAACCGCTCCTGCTCCTCGGCGTACTGCTCCAGCCACGCCGTCATCTGCCGCTGGGTGGGGGGCGGCTCCTGACGGGCCATCTGCACCTCCAGGGCGCGCATCCGCTCCCGGGAGGCCAGCACCTCCTGGTAGCCCTGCGCCAGCAGGTCGTAGACGGTCATGCCCTCCCGCTCGGCGGGGATCTGGGGCAGGTAGCCAATGCGGCTCCGCTTCCGGATGCTCAGCTGCCCCCCATCGGGCTGCTGCAGGCCGGCCACAATCTGCAGCAGGGTGGACTTCCCGCAGCCGTTCCGGCCGATCAGCCCCGCCCGCTCCCCCTCACCTAGCTCGAAGGTGACATCCTCCAGGATGAGGTTGGCGCCGTGGTATTTCTTGATCTGCTGGCAGCTCAGTATGGTCATTCCGCCAATCCCCCCTCTGCACCTATGGGGGATTCGTGATCCTGCCCCTCCACTCCTCGCGCAAAGCCCGCACCCGGGGGTGGGTGCGGGCTTCGCCGTCTCCTACGAGGAGGCGGTGGTGGTTCCGCTGAGGCCGGTCAGGCCGGTGCCCAGCTGGCCCAGGCCGCCCAGGCCGAACTGGCCCAGGCCGCCGAGGCCGAGCTGGCCCAGGCCGCCGAGGCCGAGCTGGCCCAGGCCGCCGAGGCCGAGCTGGCCCAAGCCGCCCAGGCCCAGCTGGCCCAAGCCGCCCAGGCCCAGCTGGCCCAAGCCGCCCAGGCCGCCGAAGCCGAAGGGGGTGCGGCCGAAGAGGCTCAGGAGCAGCAGGAGCAGCAGGATCTGCTGGAAGTTGATCGGCTGGGGCTGGGGCACGGTGGGCGTGAACCGCTGGACGAACCGGACATCCAGCACGAGCCGGCCCTGCCGGAAGGTAAAGACGCCGCAGAGGGTGACGATCTGGTTGTCAACGGCGCTGAGCGGGATGTTGATCTGCTGGGTCTGGATCACGGGGATCGGGGCGCCCCCGGTGAGGGGGGTGATCTGGCCGACGACGTCGCCGCCGACAGGGGGCACGATCTGAGCCTGCGCCTGGCCCTGGATGAAGAACAGGAGGTTGAACCGCCCTGTCACGCACTGCAGCCCGGCGGTGGTGGGGCTGATTGTGGTGGTGAGCACCTGATTCACGTCGCATGCACCTCGTATGTTCGTGGTGTGGAGTGGGCTTCCCGGCGAGGGGCCGGGAGTCCCTTTCAGCCTATGCCCCCACCCCGCTTTTTGCCGCGCCCGTAGACGGAACTCCAGAAATCCGCTGCCCCTTCGAAAAGGGTGATCAGAGAGGAGATTGCGCACATAGAGACGAATAAAGGGAGCCATACCGGATGAATGGGCGTTCATTCAACCAACCGTTTGGTTCCTTGAATACCCACGGGGAGGGGAATGTGGGATGCAGTTCAGCCTGACGCAGGAGCAGGAGATGCTGCGTGAGACGGTGCGGGAGTTGACCCGGGAGAAGATCTGGCCGCGGGCGGCGGAGATCGACCGGACCGGTGAGTTCCCCTGGGACATCGCCCAGCTGTTCCGGGAGATGGGGCTGTTAGGGCTGGCGGTCCCCGAGGAGTATGGCGGCTCCGGCATGGGGGTTCTGGCCTGCTGCCTGGCCATCGAGGAGGTGGCCAAGGCCTGCGCCTCCAGCGCCCTGATCATCGCCGACCAGGAGCTGGGGCTGCTGCCGATCCTGGTGGGGGCGAGCGAGGAGCAGAAGCGGGCCTGGCTTCCCCGCTTCGCCGGCGGCCAGGAACTGATCGCCTTCGCCCTGACCGAGCCCTCCGCCGGGTCGGACGCCTCGGCGCTGAAGACCACCGCCGTCCGGGACGGCGACCACTATGTGCTCAACGGCCGCAAGGTCTTCATCACCCACGGCTCGGTGGCCGGCGCCTTCACCCTCTTCGCCACCGTCGACCCGGCGGCGGGGGCCAAGGGGATCGCCTGCTTCTTCATCGAGGCCGGCACTCCCGGCCTGATCATCGGGCGGCACGAGGAGAAGATGGGGATCCGTGGGTCGCCCACTGTCGAATTGATCCTCGAGGATTGCCGGGTGCCGGCGTCGAATCGGATTGGCGGGGAGGGCGACGGCTTCAAGATCGCTCTGATCACCCTGGACCAGAGCCGGCCGGCGGTGGGCGCCCAGGCGCTGGGCATCGCCGCCGGGGCGCTGGAGTACGCCCTGCAGTACGCCAAGCAGCGGCAGCAGTTCGGCCGGCCGATCGCCGAGTTCCAGGGGCTCCAGTTCATGTTCGCCGAGATGGCCACCAAGGTCGAGGCGAGCCGGCTGCTGGTCTACAAGGCGGCGGCGCTGATCGACGGCCAGGGGAAGGTGCGGGGGCGCCTGCCCACCGAGATCAACAAGATCTCGGCCATGGCCAAGATGATGGCCTCCGACACCGCCATGTCGGTCACCACCGACGCCGTCCAGATCCTGGGGGGCTACGGCTACACCCGGGACTACCCGGTGGAGCGGATGATGCGGGACGCCAAGATCACGCAGATCTACGAGGGGACGAACCAGATTCAGCGGTTGGTAATTGCACGAGCCCTGCTGGGGTAAAGGGAGGATCGGCATGGCTGCCACGCGCGAGGTCTACTGGAATGTCGGGAATGCCTACATCATTATGTACCTGATGCTGCTGCCCACCCTGGCCGTCTTCGCCTACGGGATGTGGAGGCGGATCCGCCTCTGGCGGATCGGCAAGGCCGAGGGGCGACTGGATCGGATCGGCGAGCGGCTGAAGCTGCTCTTCAAGCACGCCGTGCTCCAGAACCGGCTGAAGCAGAACAGGGTGGCGGGCCTCTTCCACCTCTGGCTCTCCTGGGGCTTCGTGATCCTCTTCATCGGCACCCTGGTGGTGATGATCCACGAAGATCTGAAGATCCGGATCATGCAGGGCACCTTCTACCTGGTCTTCCAGTCCTTCATCCTCGATGTGTTTGGCTTTGGCGCCTTCCTGGGGGTGGCGATCGCCTGGATCCGCCGCTCGATCCTGAAGCCGCGGGCGCTGACGGCGGGGAGGAACCACCCGTCGATCATGGATGACTGGGTCCTCCTGGCCCACCTCCTCGCCATCCTCTGGACCGGCTTCTTCGTCGAGGGCATCCGGATCGTGGCCACCAGCGACCCGCACGGCGCCTGGTCGCCCTTCGGCCTGCTCCACGGCCAGTTCCTGGCGCTCTTCCTGTCGGTGCCGGCGATGGAGACGCTCCACCGGATCCTCTGGTGGACGCACCTGACCATCTCCTTCACCTTCATCGCCTACCTGCCGTTCTCCAAGCTGATGCACATCTTCTCCAGCCCGCTCAACATCTTCTTCGCCGACCTGCGGCCCAAGGGCTACCTGACCAACCCCGACCTGGAGGCCGAGGTGCCGGTGCTGGGCGCCGCCTCCCTCTGGGACTTCTCCTGGAAGGACCTGGCCGACCTGGACGCCTGCACCGAGTGCGGCCGCTGCCAGGAGAACTGCCCGGCCTACCTGACCGGCAAGCCGCTCAACCCCAAGGCGCTGATCCTGGACCTGCAGCGCCACCTGCACGAGAAGGGGCCCCTGCTGGCGCTGGCCGCCATGAAGGGAGAGCGGCCCGGCGAGCAGCCCTTCGAGTCGGAGCTGGTCGGCCCGGTGGTCGACCCCGAGGCGCTCTGGGCCTGCACCACCTGCCGGGCCTGCATGGAGGTCTGCCCGGTCTACATCGAGCACGTGCCGAAGATCGTCGAGATGCGCCGCCACCAGGTGATGCTCCAGGGCGAGTTCCCGGCGGAGCTGAACCAGACCTTCAAGAACCTGGAGCGGCAGGGGAATCCGTGGGGGATGGGCGCCCACACCCGCACCCAGTGGGCGGAGGACCTGAACATCCCGCTGATGGCCGACCGGCCCGACGCCGAGTATCTCTTCTGGCCCGGCTGCTCCGGCGCCTTTGACCAGCGGGGGCAGAAGATCGTCCGCTCCATCGTCCAGCTGCTCCAGCAGGCGGACGTCTCCTTCGCCATCCTGGGCAAGGAGGAGAAGTGCACCGGCGATGCGGCCCGCCGGGCGGGCAACGAGATGCTCTTCCAGCAGCTGGCCATGGAGAACATCGAGACGCTGAAGGGTTACGGGGTGAAGAAGATCATCACCCACTGCCCCCACTGCGCCCACACATTCGCCAAGGACTACCGGGAGATGGGGTTGGAGGTGGAGGTGATCCACCACACCCAGATCCTGAACCAGCTGGTCAAGGACGGGCGGATCAAGCCGGTCAACCCGATCGACGAGAAGGTGGCCTACCACGACTCCTGCTACCTGGGCCGCTACGGTGGGGAGTTCGAGGCGCCGCGGGAGCTGCTCCGGGCGATCCCGGGGGTGGAGCTGAAGGAGATGGAGCGCAGCCGGGAGACCGGTATGTGCTGCGGCGCCGGCGGCGCCCGGATGTGGATGGAGGAGCACCACGGCACCCGGGTCAACGTCGACCGGAGCCAGCAGGCGGTTGCCACCGGGGCGACCACCGTCGCCACCAACTGCCCCTTCTGCATGACGATGATGAGCGACGGCGTGGCCGCCATTGACAACTCCGAACAACTGCGGGTGCTCGACCTGGCCGAAATGCTCCTGAAGTCCACCGGTTCGGGAGCCGAAACGGAGGTTGCGGCCTCGGCGGAAAAGGAGTAACTTAAACGAATGGGGCGCCGTGCGGGGCACGGCGCTCCCCTGTTACGGCGACTCCCTGCGGAAGGTGTGACCGATCTTGTTGCCGATTCACCAGATCTCGCTGCCGACACCATGGCCCTCCGTGGGGCCGATCCACGTCTACCTGATCCGGCAGGAGCCGGTCACCTTGATCGATGCGGGCCTCCATACCCCCGAGTCCCGGGAGGCGCTGACCGAGGGGCTGCGCGCCCTGGGCCTCTCGGTGCGGGAGATCCGGCGGGTGCTGATCACCCATGCCCACCTGGACCACCTGGGACAGGCTGCCTGGGTCGCGGCGGAGTCGGGGGCGGAGATCTTCCTCCACCCGGATGAGGCGGGAAAGGCGGAGACCCCCGACTGGTGGCTGGAGGGCCGGGACCGGGTGCTGGCCGAGGCGGGCGTCCCCGCCGAGACCCGGGAGCTGATGGACCGCTACTGGCAGCGTGGCCGGCGGATGGCGCTGCCGCTGGCGGGCTGGTCCCCCCTGGCCGACGGGCAGCGGTTTGAGTTTGACGGCGGGGCGCTGACGGCGGTCCACCTGCCGGGCCATGCCCTGGGGCATACCGGCTTTTACGAGGAGCGCTCCCGGACCCTGATCGGGGGCGACCACCTGCTGGACAAGGTGACGCCGAACCCGATCATGGAGCCGGTCCGGCCCGGCCACCCGGCGGCGGTCCCCCACGACCCGATCCGGGCGCTGACCCTGGGCCAGTTCCTCTCGGCGCTGGAGCGGGTGGCGGCCATGGAGGTGGCGCAGGTGCTGCCGGGCCACGGCCCGGTGATCACGGACCACCGGGCGGTGGTGGAGGCCTACACCGCCCGGCACGAGCGCCGGCTGGAGAGCCTGCTGCTGCGGCTGGCCGGCGGGGGTGTCGCCTGGGAGCTGACCCGGGAGCTCTACCCCCGGGTGCGGGAGTTCGACCTCTTCCTGGCGCTCTCCGAGGTGCTGGCCCACCTGGACCTGCTGGTGGTCCGGGGCAGGGCCCGCCTGATGATGGACCAGGGGGTCTACCGGTACCTGCCGGCGGCTGAGTCGATGGACGGGAGCCCTCTTGCGGGCGCCTGATCCAACGGTCCTGGAGCAAGGGAGGTGAGGGATGTGGGCGCTGCCATCGATTCCGGAGCGGGACCCGGTGAGGTGCTGAAGGTGGCGGCGGCGGCGGGGGCGCTCCTGCTGCGCTGCGGGGCGGACGTGGCCCGGGTGGAGGACACGGTGGCCCGCATCGCCCGGGCTTACGGCATCGGGGAGGCGGAGATCTACGCCACCCCCACCGGCCTCTTCGTCAGCCTCGGGGAGCAGACCACCGTGGTCAAGCGGGTGGGGGAGCGGACCATCGCCCTGGACCGGGTGAGCGCCATCAACGCCCTCTCCCGGGAGCTGGCGGCCCGGCCCGTGCCGCCGGTCGAGGCGCTCCGGCGGATCCGGGCGGTGGCCGAGCAGCCGAGCCCGCTGCCCCACTGGCTGGATGTGCCGGCCAGCGGCCTGGCCGCCGCCGCTGCCACCATGCTGGTGGGCGGGGCGCTGAGCGATCTGCTGCCCGCCTTCCTGGCCAACCTGGTGGTCCAGGGCGGGCAGCGCTTCACCCGCTGGCTCCGGCTGCCCGATGCCCTGAGCGACCTGATCGCCGGGGCGAGCGCCGTCGCCTGCGCCCTGGCGCTCAACGCCTGGCTGGGCGTGCGGGTCGGGCCGGTGGTGGCGGGCGGCATCATGGTACTGGTGCCCGGCATCGCCTTCACCGCCGCCGTCCGGGATGCGATGGCCGGCGACCTGGTCAGCGCCGGGGCCCGGGGGCTGGAGGCCATCATGAAGGCCGCCGCCCTGGCCTCCGGCGTGGCCGCTGCCCTCTACCTCTTCGGCGGGGGTGAGTTGCTGTGACCACCTACCTCTTCGCCTTTCTCACGTCGGCGGCGATCGCCGTCTCCTTCCGGGCGCCCCGCCGGGCGATCCTGTGGGCCGGGGTGGGCGGCATGGCCGGCTGGGCCGGCTACGACCTGCCGCTCCGGGCCGGAGCCCCGCCGGCGCTGGCGGTCTTCCTGGGGGCGCTGGCCCTGGGCACCGTGAGCGAACTGCTGGCCCGCCGCCTGCGGGAGCCCACCACCCTCTTCATCATCCCCGGCCTCTTCCCGCTGGTGCCCGGCCTGATCGCCTACAACGGGATGCTGCTCCTCTCCCGGGAGGAGATCGGGGAGGCAGCCCAGCAGATCTCCCGCGCCCTCTTCTTCGCCGGGGCGCTGGCCGCGGGTCTGGCCGTGCCCCCCGCGCTCTTCCGCCGGCGAAGCTGACACGAGTTCCCCCGAAAATGACGGCCACGGATTACACGGATTCCCCCGAAAATTACGGCCACGGATTACACGGATTACACGGATGAAGACAAACATGGACAATGATGGGGTTCGTATCCTTTTCATGGGTGGTGCTGGTGCGTAAGCACCGCACCATGGTGGTTACACGGATGAAGACATGAAAACTTATAATGATTGGGTTCGTGCCCTTTTCATGGGTGGTGCTGGTGCGAAGCACCGCACCATGGTCCCGTAGCGCACCGCGCCAAAACCACGGATGAAAACAGAAAGCCTACCCATAGTCATACGTGCCTTTATAATCTCATCGTTACCCATAACTTCATACGGTTGGGTTGCAGACCTCCCACATTTCAACTAGGTCCTCCAACCGGCTGTAACCTGTCCACTACACCTTCTCGCTCTTGCGCGCAAGGAATTCACCCCGACGTGCAATGCACAGGATGGCGGTCTGGAGATCCGGGGGATCAGAGCAGGATCAGCGGCCGCCCATGGTGCGGTGCTTCGCACCAACACCTCTAATGAAAAGAGCACTACCCACATTTTTGTAATGTATTTATTTTATCCGTGTAATCCGTGTAATCCGTGGCCGTCATTTTCAGGGGAATCCGTGTAATCCGTGACGATGAACCAACAATCTGCCGGCACCCCCGGCCTTTTTCTTT
>JBMONC010000006.1:73429-131557 GCA_049324875.1 Bacillota bacterium | reverse complement strand
AATCCGTGTAATCAGTGGCCGTCATTTTCCGGGGAATCCGTGTAATCCGTGGCCCCTTATCGCGCCACCGGCAGGATGGCATCCACCGTGGTGCCCTGGCCGGGGCGGGAGGAGAGGGTCAGCGTGCCGCCGGAGACGGCCGCCCGCTCCTTCATCCCGGCCAGGCCCCGCCCGCCGGGCCGCTCGCCGGCCTCGAAGCCCTGGCCGTCGTCGGTCACCATCAGCCGGACCTGCTCCGGCCGGAGGATCAGCCGGACGGAGACCCGCTTCGCCCCGGCGTGCTTGGCGCAGTTGTTCAGCGCCTCCTGCTGGATCCGGAAGAGGGTCAGCGCCAGACCAGCCGGCGGCTCCGGCCCATCCTCCAGGTGGAATTCGGTCTGGACCCCGTGCTCCTCGCCCCACTCCTGCAGGTAGGCCCGCAGCCCCTCGGAGAGCCCCATCTGCTCCAGCAGGTGGGGGTGCAGGTTCTCCATCAGCCGGCGCAGCTCGGCGTGGGAGCGGCGGAGGAGCTCGACCGCCTCCTCGATCCGCTGCTGCATCTGCCCCGCGTCCCGGGCCCGGGCCGCCATCTCCAGCCGGCGCATGGGGGCGACGATGCCGGTGCCCAGCCAGTCGTGGATGTCGCCGGCGATCCGCTGCCGCTCGGCGTCCCGGGCCTGGACCAGCTCGTGGACCCGGCTGTGCGCCAGCTCGATCGCCTTCTGGTTCGCCTGCCGCTCCCGCACCATCGACTGGTCCACCACGTAGGCGATCAGGAAGAAGGCGCCGATTCGCAGCACCAGGAGCCCCCCGTCGAAGGGGATGCCATAGGGGTTGACAAAGAGATAGAGGAGGGCGTAAAGCCCCGCGTTGACCGCCAGAAGGATGTAGGGCAGCGCCGGGTAGCCCATCGATGGCGCCGTGAGCGACATCAGGATGTAGGCAGGCCAGACTTCGGAGCCCCGGCCGCCGGTCACCGCGACCATACCTGAGAGCAGCACCGTCCAGACAAAAGAGTCGTACCAGAGGATGTAGGGCCAGCGGATCCGGCGCAGGTAAAGCTCCAGGAAGGCCGCCAGGCCCGAGAGGGTGAAGACGGTGACCACCCCGGGCTGGAAGAACTCCGGCCGGCCGGCGAAGACCAGGTAGATTACCACCAGGACGCCCCAGCCGATCTCGGCGACGTTTTCGACCGGGACCTCGGGCCTTCTCATGCGATCCCCGCCCCCCCTGTTCCGCTCCGTGTAACCTTTTCGTGTCGGAGGGGAACGAACCCTCCAGGGAGGTAACCAATGGAGACGATTCGCCTGATGCTGGTGGAGGACCAGACGGTGGTCCGGGAAGGGCTGAAACAGCTGATCGAGAGCGAGCCGGGCTTCAAGGTGGTGGCCGAGGCGGGGACGGTGGCCGAGGCGGTCCAGGCGGCCCGGCGGAGCCGGCCCGACGTGGTGCTGCTCGACCTGAAGCTGGCGGACGGCAGCGGGCTGGAGGCCGCCCGGCAGATGCTGCAGGGGGGCGAGCCGCCGGCGGTGCTGATCCTCTCCACCTACACCGACGCCGCGCTGATCAAGTCGGCGCTGGAGCTGGGGGCCAGCGGGTACATCCCCAAGACCGCCTCCTTCGCCGAGATCGCCGCGGCGGTGCGGACCGCCGTCGGGGGCGGCGTGGTGCTGCATGCCTCCCTGGCGGGCAAGCTGGCCCGCCGTTCCGGGGAGGCCGATCTGAGCGGTGAGGAGATCGAGATGCTGAAGCTGCTCGCTGCCGGGGCATCCTATGGGGAGATTGGCTCCAAGCTCTACCTGAGTGAGCGGACCGTCCGCCGGCACATGAACATCCTCTTCGATAAGATGGGTGTCCAGTCCCGGGCCCAGGCGGTGGCGGAGGCGATGCGCCGCGGTCTGCTGGACTGAGCCTGCGCCGCCCTCAGGCAGGCGGGGCCCCGGGAGGGATTTCCGTGCCCGTTCGGCTCGGCTATGTAGGCATCAACCTGACGCTGCAGGAGGAGAGGGACGGCCCCCGGCTCCGGTCGGTCACCGCCAAGCGGCTGGCGCCGATGGAGCCCGCCGAGCGGCGCCGGCACCTCTACCAGGTGGCCCGCAACAACCTGAAGACCCTGGAGGCGGTGATCCGGTGGAACCACGCCCACCAGATCCACCTCTTCCGCATCACCTCCGACCTGATCCCGCTGGCCACCCATCCGGTGGCCGCCGAGTGGGACTGGGAGGAGGATCTCGCCGACGAGTTCAGGGCCTGCGCGGACCTGGCCCGGCGGCTGCAGATGCGGCTGACGATGCACCCGGGGCAGTACACCGTGCTGAACGCCCCCGACCCGGATGTGCTCCGCCGGGCGGTGGAGGACCTGCGCTACCACGCCCGGGTTCTGGAACTGCTCCGGACCGGCCCCGAGTCGGGCCTGGTGCTCCACATCGGCGGTGGGTACCGGGAGAAGGGGGCCGCCGCCCGGCGGTTCGTGGAGAACTTCCGCGCCCTGCCCCCGGAGGTCGCCCGGCGGCTCTGGGTGGAGAACGATGACGTGACCTGGGACACGGCGGAGGTGCTCCAGATCGCCCGGGAGGTGGGGCGCCCGATGGTCTTCGACCTGCACCATCACCGGGTGCTGCGGGAGGATGACTGGCTCCCCTGGCTGGAGGAGATCCTCCCCACCTGGGGCGGCGTGCGGCCCAAGCTCCACTTCTCCTCCCCGAAGGACGGCCTCCGTTCCCGGCACCACGCCGATTACATCGACCCGGCCGACTTCGCCGCCTTCCTGGAGCGGGTGCCCGACCTGGAGGCCGACGTGGTCCTGGAGTGCAAGATGAAGGAGAAGGCGCTGCTGGCCCTGCGGAAAGCGCTGGGCCCGACCCGCATTCTGTAGACAGAATACCCCTCGGGGCATGGCCTCTTGGTAGTCCTTGTGCCGAAAAGCACTACCGGAAAAATGCGGCGGCTGGGGGATTCCTCCCGGACCGCCGTTGCTTTAGCCTGAAAGTGGAGATGCAATCCGGGGGGGATCGCCGTGGAGTCAGTGACCACCAAGAACCGACAGGACGTGATCAGCCGGATCCGGCGGATCTCGGGCCAGCTGCGGGGGATCGAGAAGATGCTGGCCGACGGGCGGCGCTGTGAAGAGGTGCTGACCCAGCTGGCCGCCGTCCGGGAGGCGACCAACCGGGCCGGCGTCCTCCTGATCGAGGGGGAGCTGGAGCACTGTCTGATCTCGCTGAAGGAGGAGGAGCGCCCCGAGGCGCTCAAGCGCGCGATGGGCACGCTCCTGAAGTTCGGCGGGTAAAGCGACCCCACTTCCCTGCATGACAAGCAAAAGTAGCGAGCCGCGGGTAACTCCCGCGGCTCAGTTCGTGGCAGGGGGCACGGCGATGGTCAGGTGGAGCTGGCCGGACTCGGCGCTGAACCGCTTGATCTCCAGCCGGCGGCCCAGGCTGCCCGAGACCATGTCGCTCAGCGGCAGGTCAATGGCGGCGGCTGCCGCGTTGAAGCCGGGAGCCGTGGCCGGCAGGAGCCGGCCCGCCAGGCGGATCAGGGCCGGCGATACCGGGATCCGGCCCGCATGGGCCCGGGTGATGCGGAACTGGACCAGCCCGGAACGGGTGACCACGGGCTGGAGCCACAGCCGCAGCCCGATGGGGCCGCGAAAGCGCTCCGGCACCTGGCTGTAGGGCAGGGAGAGCACCGCCTCCACCTTCACCTCGCCGCCGGCCAGGCTCCCGCGGACCCGCTGGATCGGGTCGGTGGGCCGGCGCCCGGTCAGGAGGGCGGAGGCGAGCATCCCGCTGAACTCCTCCTGGGCCAGCCGGATCTGGACGTCGCCGCCGGTCCAGAACTGGGCCGACTGCTCCCGGATCTGATGGGAGAGCGAGACGTAGGCGACGGCGGCCCCGGGTCCCTGTGCGAAGTCCTGTACCGGGGCGAGCAGGGCAGGCCCCGACCACCAGAGGAGGCCGGGCAGCAGGAGCAGCGCCGCAGCGGACCGGAGGAGCGAGCGCCGCCGTGCGGGGTGCGGGGCCGCCACCGGGGGTGCTGTGACCGCCATTCAACCGCCCCCTTCCATTTGTTCACAGAGTGCCATTCCCCCGGAAGGCCGGTTTCGCTATGAGGTAACCTGATTTAATGGAAAGGAATTCCAACAAGAATAGGCGAATAGGTAAGGAGAATGGCAGAGGGGGGATGGACCGATGATGATGTTGATGGCGCTGATGGTGAAGGGGGCGTCTCTCCTGGTCCAGCTGCTGGAGTCCCTGGGGATCGTCAACGCCGACGGGGTCTTGACCGTCTGGCCTACCTGAGCCCGATCGCAGAACCGCCAACCCGCCTGTACGCCCCCTCCGGCCGAGGGGGCGTTCCCGCGCCCGCCGACCCTTATTGTACCCGGGCCCGCTGGTAGAGAATCCGCAGCTTGGGCATCAGCGCCCGGAGGGCCTCCGCCAGGTCGGCCTCGCCCCGGACCGGGCGGTCCAGCCCGAGCCGGTAGACGCCCCAGTGGTCCGACCCCGGCGGCTCCAGCCGCGCGATGAAGGGGCCGTCGCTGCTCACCTCCCAGTGGATCCCGGCCCGGCTGCCATCCGGCCCCTCCAGCAGGCCGGTGGTCGGCGAGGCCGGCCTGTAGGTGAAGCCCTCTTCGAGCAAAAGGTCCTGCATTGGCTCATCCTCCCGTACAGATAGAGTAGGAGATCGCCGACAGATGTATAAGTAATCAGAATACCTGACAGAAACCCGACGAATGGGGTGAGGAGATGTCGGAGCTGATCTGGCAGCCAGGTGAGGAGTGGATCAAGGGGGCCCGCATCACCCGGTTCATCGAGCGGTGCGGTCTGCGCACCCTCGAGGAGCTGCAGGAGCGGGCGGCGGCCGACCCGGCCTGGTTCTGGGGGCAGGTGGCGGAGGATCTGGGGATCGAGTGGTATGAGAGGCCGGCGCAGATCCTGGACCTGGGCGGGGGGATGCCCTGGGCCGCCTGGTTCCGGGGCGCCCGGATCAACCTGGCCCACGAGTGCGTTGACAAGCACCTGCGGAGCCACCGCCGGAACAAGCTGGCGCTGATCTACGAGGGGGAGGAGGGGACGGTTCGGAGCTGGAGCTACCGGGAGCTCTGGGCCGAGTCCAACCGGCTGGCCAACGGGCTCCAGGCGCTGGGCGTCGGCCGGGGCGACCGGGTGGGGATCTTCCTGCCGATGATGCCCGAGACGGTGGCGGCGATCATAGCGGTGGCCAAGCTCGGGGCGATCTTCACGCCGATCTTCTCCGGCTTTGCCCCTGCCGCCGCCGCCAGCCGGCTGGCCGACTGCGAGGCGAAGCTGCTGATCACCGCCGACGGGTTTTACCGGCGGGGGAAGCTGGTGGATATGAAGGCGGTGGCGGACGAGGCGCTGGCCCTGGCCCCCTCGGTACAGCGGGTGGTGGTGGTCCGCCGGGCGGGGAATCAGACCGGGTGGACCGAGGGGCGGGACCTCCGGTACGAGGAGCTGGTGGCCCGGCAGTCCCACCGCTTCGAGACGGAGCCGATGGACCCCGAGGACCCCTGCATGTTGATCTACACCTCGGGCACCACCGGCCGGCCCAAGGGGGCGGTCCACGTCCACGGGGGCTTCCCGATCAAGGGCGCCCAGGACATGGCCCACTGCTTCGACGTGGACGAGCAGGACCTGATGATGTGGTTCACCGACATCGGCTGGATGATGGGCCCCTGGCTGATCTTCGGCACCCTGATGCTGGGCGCCACCATGTTCCTCTACGACGGGGCGCCGGACTACCCGCAGCCCGACCGGCTCTGGGCGATGATCGAGCGGCACGGGATCACCCACCTGGGGCTCTCCCCCACGGTGATCCGGGCGCTGGCCCCCTTCGGCACCCAATGGGTGGAGAAGCACGACCTCTCCAGCCTGCGGGTGATCGGCGGCACCGGCGAGCCCTGGAACCCGGAGCCCTACGACTGGTTCTTCCGCCACGTGGGCGGGGGGCGCTGCCCGATGATCAACTACTCCGGCGGGACCGAGATCTCGGGGGGAATCCTGGCCTGCGTCCCCACCCGGCCGCTGAAGTCCTGCTCCTTCAACGCGGTCATCCCGGGGATGGCGGCGGCGGTGCTGGATGAGCAGGGCAGGCCGGTGGAGCCGGGCACGGTGGGCGAGCTGGCGATCACCGCCCCCTGGGTCGGGATGACCCGGGGCTTCTGGCGGGACCCGCAGCGCTATCTCGAAACCTACTGGAGCCGCTTCGAGGGGGTCTGGGTCCACGGGGACTGGGCCTCGGTGGACGGGGACGGCTTCTGGTACATCCACGGCCGGTCGGACGACACGATCAAGATCGCCGGCAAGCGGGTGGGGCCCGCCGAGTACGAGTCGGTGCTGGTGGGCCATCCCTCGGTCCAGGAGGCGGCGGCGATCTCCATCCCCCACGCCGTGAAGGGGGAGGCGGCGGTCTGCTTCGTGATCCTGAAGCCGGGGGCCCGGCCGGGCGAGGAGCTGGCCCGGGAGCTGCGGGAGCGGGTCGCCCGGGAGATGGGCCGCCCGCTGGCGCCGGAGGAGATCCGGTTCGTCTCGGCGCTGCCCAAGACCCGCAACGCCAAGATCATGCGCCGGGTGATCAAGGCGGCCTACCTGGGCCAGGAGCCCGGGGATCTCTCCGCCCTGGAGAACCCGGATGCGGTGAAGGAGATCGAGCGGATCCGCGGAATTGGATAGGGAGAGGCAATCAGCGGAGGGGGGCGCGGCTCCCCTCCGCCGCATCTGCAGGGAGGGGGATGGTCCGTGCGGCAGCACCGGCACCTGGGCGCCTACGGCCTGGCGGTGGCGGCGGGGGAGGTCCTGCTGATCCGGAAGGGGCGGGGGCCCTACACCGGCAGCTGGGACCTGCCCGGCGGCGGCATCGAGTTCGGCGAGTCCCCCGAGGAGGCGGTGCGGCGGGAGCTGCTGGAGGAGGCGGGGCTGCCGGTCCGCTCGCTGGCCCTGGACCGGGTCTGCCACACCCGGCTGCTCCACCGGCTGAGCAGCGGGGAGCTGGAGGAGTTGCAGCACATCGGGATCATCTACCGGGTGGAGGTGGACCGAGGGGCGGCGCTGCGGACCGGCCCTGACGGGATCGACTCCCTGGGCGCCCAGTGGTGGCCGGTGGAGCAGCTCACCGGGCTGCCGCTCAGCCCCTTTGCCGCCGAGGTGCTTGGTGCGTATCAAAATGAGACAGGAGCTGTATCGAAATGAGACAGACGATGCAGTACACCCGGTGTGAGACCAGCTTCGGCCCGGTCTACGTCGCCTGGACGGAGCGGGGGATCGCCTGCCTGGTGGCGGGCGAGGCGTCGGAGGGGGAGTTCCTCCAGCGCTGCCGGGCGCAGACGGGGGTTGTGCCGGTCCGGAGCGACGGGCGGCAGGCCGAGTTGACCGCCATGCTGGAGGGCTGGCTGGCGGGGGAGCCCTACGAGGGCCCCATCGACCTCTCGGGCCAGACGCCGTTCATCCAGACGGTGCTGGCGGTCTGCCGGGCGATCCCCCGGGGCCAGGTGCGGACCTACGCCCAACTGGCGGCGGCGGTGGGCAAGCCCGGTGCCGCCCGGGCGGTGGGGACGGCCATGCGGAAGAACCCGGTGCCCTGGCTGATCCCCTGTCACCGGGTGGTCCGGACCGACGGGGTGATCGGCAACTTCTCCATGGGCGGCCCGGCGGTGAAGGAGCGGCTGCTCCGGCTGGAGGGGGCCCTTGGGGGCCCTACGGCTCCAGCCCGCTCTGGCTCTTCAGCAGCTCCAGGGGATAGAAGGTCCCCCGCCAGGTGATCCCGCCCTGGCGCAGCGTCAGGTAGGCGGCCCGGGCCACGGTGAAGGCGAAGAGGAGCGCCGCCACCGGGTAGGCCGGGAGCAGGGCGAGGGAGCGGGGCCAGATCATCTCGTTGGCCATCAGGTAGGTGGCCAGCTGGAGCAGGATCGCACCGGCGTAGAGGGCGAGGCTCCAGCCACCGGCCAGGAAGAGGGCGATGAAGGGCCAGACCATGATGGTCAGCATCCCGATCACGGCGAAGAGGAGCAGGCCGTAGCTGTACTCCAGGCCGGCGAAGGTGTTCTTCTCCAGCCCCCGGATCCCCTCCCGGAGCGAGGTGTACCACTCCACCGAGAGCAGCCCCCGCCCCATCCCCACGTGGGAGGAGTGGCCCAGGCGCTTCACCCGCTGCCCCAGCCGCAGGTCGTCGTCGGGGCGGAGGGAGATCGCCCGGTGGGTGCCGATCCGCTCGTAAGCGCTCCGCCGGATCATATTGAAGGCGCCGATCCCCATCCCGTTCCGGGAGTGGGGGTCGTTGGCCTTATAGGGGCTCTTGTAGGCGAGAAAGGCCATGATGAAGAAGCCGACCCAGGCCTCCAGCCAGTAGCCCTTGACCGCCATGTCCGGGGTGAGGGTGAGGTGGTCCAGCCGCCGCTCCTCCAGGAAGGCGACGGCCCGGCGGAGGGTGGTGGGGTGGTAGTGGACGTCGGCGTCAGTGAAGAGCAGGATCTCGCCCGATGCCCGCCGGGCGCCCACCCAGAGGGCGTGGTTCTTCCCGAGCCAGCCCGGGGGGAGCTGGTCGACGTGGAGCACCGTCAGCTGGGGAAACCGGGCCGAGAGCCGGTCCATGATGGCGCCGGTGGCGTCGGTGGAGCGGTCGTTGACCAGCACCAGCTCCAGGTTGGGGTAGTCCTGCTGCAGCAGGGAGCGGACGGATTCCTCGACGGCCCGCTCCTCGTTGCAGGCGGGCATGATCACCGAGGGGCGCGGCGGGGCGGGCCCCGGGGAGCGGTCGGGCGGGACCATGGCCGCCAGGTCGGTCACCCGGCGCCGGGCGTAGAGCCCCTCGGCGAACTTGAACAGGCTGGCGGCAAAGATCAGGACGGCCAGCCCGGGGAGCAGGTGCTGCATAGAGGGCCACCTCGGTTTCTGCATCTCGTTGGGGAAGGGGCCATGGTTGAGACGGTTCCGGGAGGAGATCGGGTTCTCCTGGCGAAAGGTGTGACCGTTTGCGGACAATCGCGGGCGAGCCGGATCGCCCCATGGCAGGAGTCGAGGATAGCCGATGCGAGAGCTGATTCTCCGCCTTCTCTGCGCCGCCGCCCTGGGGTGGCTCTTTGATTGGCTGCAGGTGCCGGTGGGCTGGCTCCTGGGTCCGATGGCCGGGGGCATTCTCTTTGCGAGCCGAGCCGGTCGCCCGCAGCCGCTCCCGCCGGTCTACCAGGCGGTGGGCCAGGCGGTGCTGGGCGTCTCCTCGGGGGTAGGGTTCCCGCTGGCCACGCTGCAGCTGGCAGCGGTCTACGGCTTCCCCCTGGGGCTGGCGGTGGTGGTCACCGGCGGGCTCAGCCTGCTGAACGGCCACCTGCTCTGGCGCTGGGCCGGGGTGGACCGGGCGACCGGCTTCATGGGCTCGCTGCCCGGGGCCGCCTCCAGCATGGTGGCCATGAGTGATGAGATGGGCGCCGACGCCGTGGTGGTGGCGGTGCTGCAGTACCTGCGGCTGATCATCGTGGTCTTCCTGGCCCCGCTGGCGGTGGGGGCGCTCTTCCCTGCCCAGCCGGCCGGTCTGGCCGGGGCGGTACCCACGGCGGCGCTCCCCGCCGCCCCCCTCTGGCTGAACGGGCTGGTCCTGGCGGTGGGGGCGGGGGTGGGCTACCTGGGCGGGCGGCTGCTCCGGCTGCCCTCGCCCACCTTCCTGGGCCCCTTCCTGGCGGTCCTGCCCCTCTCCTGGAGCCTGCCCTACCAGTTCGCCATGCCGGGATGGCTCTTCGATGCCGGCATGCTGCTGGTGGGCCTCTCCATCGGGCTGCGCTTCGACGTGCCCATGGCCCGGAAGCTGGGCCGGGCTGCGCTGGTGGAGGCGGCCCTGGTGGTGGGGCTGATCGGCGCCTGCCTCGGGATCGGCTTTTTCTTCCACCTGCTGACCGGTGTCGATACCATGACCGCCGTCCTCGGGCTGACGCCCGGCGGCATGGAGGTGATGGTGGCCAGCGCCGTGCAGCTGGGGGCCGACACCGGCCTGGTGCTGGCGATGCAGATGACCCGCTGGTTCATCATCCTGCTGGCGGGGCCCTGGGTGGCGGTCCGGCTGCTGGACCGGAAGAAAGCCGCCTGACCCTCCGCCGTTCTGCATCCCCTTCCGCATTCGGGACAGACTATCGGCGGAAGGAGGGATGCGCCGTGAAGATGGAGGCTGTCCAGCACGAGCTGCAGCACTGGGGCGAGCTGCTGATCACCACCGCAGCGGGCGAGAGCTACGAGATCCACCTGGGCGACACCGAGTTCGACACCCATAACCGGGTGATCAAGCTGAAGACGCCCAACTCGGACTTCGTCATCGCCGGGGATTCGGTGGAGGCGATTCAGAAGCACTATGGCCACCCGATCAGGGACGGACACTAAAAACGACCCGCGGGAAGGGGCTCGGCAGAGCCCCTTCCCCGTTTTCGGAGCCCGGTGTGGAGGCGGATGCTCTTTCCTGCGCGATTCCGGCAGGATTTTGGCGAGGGCCGACAAAATAAGCCAAGGGATGTCGAACAATGTATGCGCGGGGCAAAAGAGGAAACCGCCCCTAACCTAATAACGTCTAATCTATAGAAAGTGTAAGGGGTGCATGAGCTGTGAAGCGCATCGCCGCTGCGGCGGCCCTGATATTGCTCACCGGTGTGCTCGCCCCCGCCGCAGACGCGGCTACCATCAAGCCCATCGACCGGGATGGGCTGAATCTGCGCGCCGGGCCGGGCACCCAGTATGCGGTGGTGGGCGGGCTGGCGCAGGACCAGTCGGCCCTGGTGATCAGCCGGGAGGGCGACTGGTACAAGGTGCGGCTCAGCTCCGGCCAGGAGGGCTGGGTGGCAGGCTGGTACAGCCGGGTCCTGCTGGATGATGAAGAGCGCTATGCGGTGGTCGATACCGACCTGTTGAATGTCCGCCGGATCCCCAACCTGCAGGCGGCGATTGTGGCTCAGGTGGTGCAGGGGGAGCGGGTGCGGCTGCTGGAGATCAACCCCCAGTGGTGGCGGGTCCGGCTGGCCAGCGGCATCGAGGGCTGGGTGGCCTCCCAGTACATGAAGGAGGTGCCCGCCGGCACGAAGGCCAGCCCCAGCCCGAGCCCCAACCCCAGCCCGACTCCCAGCCCCGGCCCGGCGCCGGGGGCGGGCACGCCCCAGCCGGCGCCCGCCGCACCCCCGCCGGCCCCGGCGGGCACCGTGCCCGAGCTGGTGGTGCCGCCGCCCCGGACCCTGGCAGCCCTGCCGGGCAAGGAGGTCCAGGTCCGGAGCGAGACCGGCGTCTACGCCGGCCCCAACAGCGAGGCCCGGAAGGTCGACACCGTCAGGCCGGGGGAGCGGCTCCGCCTGCTGGATGTCTCGGGGGGCTGGGTCCGGGCGGAGACGCCCCGCAGCCTTCGGGGCTGGATCCACGGCAGCCTTGTCCAGGTGCTTGACGGGCGGCTGCAGCTCTCCCTGACCGAGATGGCCTGGGCGCTGGAGGCGCTGAGCGCCGTCCCGGTCACCGCCCCGGCGGCCCCGGCCGCCGAGACCCCCTTCCGCACGGTCCGGGATGCCGACGGCCTCAACCTGCGGCTGGTGCCCCTGATGACCGGCCGGATCGTGGCGGTCCTGCCCCAGGGCGAGATGCTGGAGGTGCTGCAGAAGCAGGGCGCCTGGTACCGGGTCAAGACCCAGGCCGGCCTGACCGGCTGGGTCCACGGCGACTACACACTGCCCCACGGCCTGCCCGCCACAACCCCCGCCCCCGTGGTGAAGGGCGACGGCTTCCGGGTGACCATGGAGCAGCCGTTCACCGGGGCCTCGCGGCTAATGGTCCAGACGCCGGAGGGGACGGCGATGGGGCAGCCGGTGCTGAGCGGCAGCGTGCTGGTGATCCCCTTCCCGACCGGGGAGCCGGAGGAGCGGTCGATCCCGCTCAACCTGCTGGGGGTGAAGCGGGCTACGGTCGCCCCGGCGGGGCTGATGCTGGAGCTGGAGGGGCAGCCCGCCCTGCAGGTGGAGCAGTCGGTGCCGGGCAAGCTCTCCCTGATGATCCGGCCGGTGCTGCAGGGGATCACCCGGGAGATGGTGGACGGCAAGGCGGTCTTCCGCTTCAAGATCAGCGGCAGCACGCAGCCGGTCGCCCGGGAGGCCGGGGAGAACATCATCGTGGAGATCCCCGGCGCCGTGCTGAGCGGCCCCGTCAGCCTGGACGGGCTGAGGGTGGTGGCCCACGAGACCGGCGTGCGGGTGGCGATTCCCACCTACCGCGGCTTCTCCATGAAGCGCTACGACCAGGGCTACTACCTGGTGGTCTACCCGCCCGGGCTGGCGGGCAAGGTAATCCTGCTGGACCCCGGCCACGGCGGTGACGACAGCGGGGCGGTCAGCCGGCTGCTTGGCGTGGTGGAGAAGGAGCTGAACCTGCAGGTGGCCCTGCGGCTGCGGGCGGCGCTGGAGGCGCGGGGGGCGAAGGTCTACATGACCCGGGTCACCGATCGCCGGGCTGCCCCCGAGAGCTACCTGACCAGCGCCGAGGGCGAGCCCCGGGACCAGCTGGACATGCAGTACCGGACGCTGATGGCCAACCAGCTGAAGGTCGACCTCTTCGTCTCGATCCACCACAACGCCGGCAACGCCGGGCTGCGGGGGACGGAGACCTTCTACACCTCCGGCAGCCTGAACGGCGAGCGGTCGAAGAAGGCGGCCGCCCTGATCCAGGAGGAGCTGGTCCGGGCGCTGGGTACCGTCAACCGGGGCGCCAAGGACGACACCTTCTACGTCACCCGGAACACCGAGGCCCCGGCGGTCCTGGTGGAGGTCGCCTTCGTGACCGATCAGCAGGACGGCTCCCGGGCCCGGGAGAGCGCCTTCCAGATGGCGGCGGTGGAGTCGATGGTCCGGGCGCTGGAGCGGCTCTTCGCCGAGCGGCCCCGGTAGCGGTGAGAGGAGGCGGCGCAGATCGTGCGCCGCCTCTCCCCTTTCGAAAGGGCGGAGACTGGCAGCCCGATCCCCGGGAGGGTATACTGACAGGGACAAGCATCAGAAGGAGAGAGCGCCATGGATCTCACCGCCTTTGATCAGCTGATCGCCGGCGGCCGTGTGGGGGAAGCCTTGCAGCAGATGCAGCAGGCCCTGACCGGCGACCTGGCCCCTGCGGATCGCTTCGCCCTGGAGCTGAAGACGGCCGACACCCTGCTCTGGTACCTGACCGACCCCATGGCCAGCCTGACCCACTACGGCGAGGCGCTCACCCTGGCCCGGGAGCACCACCTGCCGGAGATCCACCGGGCGGAGATGGGCATCGGCCAGGCTCTGCACCAACAGGGGCGGCCCGACCAGGCGCTGCTCTACCTGGAGATGGCGGCGGTGGGTGCGGGGGCGGCGGGCGATGCGCTCGCGCAGGCGGCAGCCCTGGCGGTCCAGGGGAATATCCTGATGGAGATGGGGGAGTATGTAGAGGCCGCCCAGCTGATGGAGCGGGCGGAGGGGATCGCCCGGGAGCTGGGGGAGACGGTGCTGCGGGCGCAGGCCACCGCCAGCCTCGCCCTGCTGCAGAGCTACCTGGAGCGGTATGAGGAGGCAGAGGAGCTGGGGCGGAGCGCCGTCGCCCTGGCCAAGGAGTCCGGCGATGTGGGGCTGGTGGCCATCGCCTACCTGCGCATGGGGCAGATCATGTACCAGCAGGACCGGTTCGGCCCTGCCTACTACTGGTTCAAGGCGGGCGGCGAGGTGGCCCGGGAGGCGGGGCTGGAGCACCTGATCCAGGTCTTCGACGAGGCGGTGGAGGCGACCGGCGTCCTCCCCCAGACCGAGGAGCACGACCATGATCACGACCACGAGGACCACTGACGCAAGATTTGCCTGACGAATCCCCGGCATTCACAGGAGTTTTATGCATTCGTGAATGTTCTCTAGGCATGACGTCTATCCTCTAGTATACTACCCTATTAAAAGCATCCGCCGAGAGGAGACTGAGCCAACATGCGCTTGTCAGCCCGTGCCCGGGCGATTACGCCCTCCCCGACCATGGCGATCGATAGCAAGTCCAAGCAGATGTTGGCCGAGGGGATCGACGTCGTCAACTTCTCCGTGGGCGAGCCCGACTTTGACACCCCGGACCACATCAAGGCGGCCGGCATCGGGGCGATCAACCGGGGCGAGACCAAGTACACCCCCGCCGCCGGCACCCTGGAGCTGCGGAAGGCGATCTGCGAGAAGCTGCAGAAGGAGAACGGCCTCTCCTACAAGCCCGAGCAGATCGTGGTCTCCAACGGGGCGAAGCAGTCGCTCTACAACGCCTACCAGGTGCTGCTGGACCCGGGCGAAGAGGTGATCCTCCAGGCGCCCTACTGGGTGAGCTACCCGGAGATGATCCGGATGGCGGGCGGCGTCCCGGTGGTGGTGGAGACCGACGGCTCCAACGGCTTCAAGATGACCGCCGACCAGATCCGGGAGAAGCTGACCCCCCGGAGCCGGGCGATCAACCTGAACAGCCCCAGCAACCCGACCGGTGCGGTCTACACCCGGGCGGAGCTACAGGCGATCGCCGAGCTGGCGGTGGAGAAGGACCTGATCATCGTCACCGACGAGATGTACGAGAAGCTGCTCTACGACGGGGCGGAGCACGTCTCCATCGCCACCCTGGGCGATGAGGTGAAGAAGCGGACGATCACCGTCAACGGCATGTCCAAGGCCTACGCCATGACCGGCTGGCGGATCGGCTACACCGCCTCCGAGACCATCTACGCCAAGGCGATGGCCGACCTGCAGTCCCACTCCACCTCCGGCCCCTCCTCCATCTCCCAGAAGGCGGCGGTGGAGGCGCTGAAGGGCTCCCAGGAGCCGGTGGAGGCGATGCGGGCCGAGTTCGACCGGCGCCGCACCCACATGATGGCCCGGCTGAACCGGCTGCCCGGCTTCTCGATCACCGTGGCCCCCCAGGGCGCCTTCTACCTCTTCCCGGACGTCTCCGGCCTCTTCGGCAAGACGGTCAAGGGGCGGAAGATCGCCAACTCCGACGACCTGGCCGAGGTGATCCTGGAGGAGGCGCAGACGGCGGTGGTGCCGGGGAGCGGCTTCGGCTCGCCCGCCTACATCCGCTTCTCCTACGCCACCTCGATGGAGCGGATCGACGAGGGCATCAACCGCATCGAACGGCTGCTGTCGGAAGTGAAGTAGCAGGAAGATCCGACCCGATGGGGCGAAACCCTCCCATCGGGTCTTTCTTTCCGCATCTGTCCAAGGAGGTACGAGTTCGTGGAGCTTCAGGGAAAGCACGCGGTGGTGGTGGGGGTCGGCATCTCCAACATCGCCCTGATCCGCTATCTCCGGCGCAAGGGGGCGCAGGTGGTGGCCTGCGACCGGCGCTCCGCCGCCGATCTCGGGGACCGGGCGCAGGAGCTGGAGGGGCTGGGCGTCCGCCTCGCCACCGGGGATGGCTACCTGGCCCCCCTGGCGGGGGCTGATCTGATCTTTCTCACCCCCGGGATGCCCAAGCACCTGCCGGAGATCCAGGCGGCGCGGGAGCGGGGGGCGGTGATCACCGGCGAGATCGGCCTGGTGATGGATCTCTGCCGCGCCCCGGTGGTGGGGATAACCGGCAGCGCCGGCAAGACCACCACCACCACGCTGATCGGCGAGATCCTGAAGGCGTCGGGGCGGGAGACCTTCGTGGGGGGCAATATCGGCACCCCGCTGATCGAGCAGGTGGAAGAGATCCCGGCGGAGGCGGCGGTGGTGCTGGAGCTCTCCTCCTTCCAGCTGCAACTGGTCCGCCGCTCCCCCCGGATCGCCGTGGTCACCAACCTGACCCCGAACCATCTGGATATCCACGCCTCGATGGAGGAGTACGTGGCGGCGAAGCGGCAGATCATCCGCCACCAGGCGGCGGAGGACTGGGCGGTGCTCAACCACGACGACGAGACGGTGCGCGCCTTCGCCGACGAGGCCCGGGGGCGGGTGCTCTTCTTCAGCCGGCAGGGCGACCCGGGCGGGGAGAACGCCGCCTTCATCCGCCAGGGCGAGGTGATCTGGCGGCGGGAGGGGCGGGAGTACCCCACCCTGCGGGTGGAGGAGATCCAGCTGCCCGGGCTGCACAACCAGGAGAACGTGCTGGCCGCCATGGCCGCCACCTACCTGGCGGGCGCCCCCATGAGCGCCGTGCGGGAGGTGCTGACCAGCTTCACCGGGGTGGAGCACCGGCTGGAGCCGGTCCGGGTGCTGAACGGGGCGAGGTGGTACAACGACTCGAAGGCCACCTCCCCGGCGGAGGCGGTGGCGGCGCTGACCACCCTGGGGGCGCCCATCGTGCTGATCGCCGGCGGCTCCGACAAGGGGATCCCCTTCGACCCGATGGCCCCGCTGGTGGCGGCGAAGGTGAAGGTGCTGATCCTGACCGGTCCCACCGCCCCGAAGATCGAGGAGGCGGTGCGGCGGGGCGGCTACGCCGGGCCCGTCCACCGGGCGGCCGACATGGCGGAGGCGGTCCGGCTGGCCCACCGGGCGGCAGCGCCCGGCGACAACGTGCTGCTCTCGCCCGGCTGCGCCTCCTTTGATGCCTACCGGAACTTCGAGGAGCGGGGGCGGCACTTCAAGGCGCTGGTGGCCGAGCTGGCTTGAGGAGGGAGCCTCCTGTCCGGCGGGAACGCCGGGCGGGGGGCTTCTTCAAGGGGTGGCGAACAATTGTACGGTATGGTACTATTCCAATGAATCCATGGGCGGATGGGGATGGGGCATGGCAGATGCGCTGGCCGGTCAGCGGACCGACCTCTGGGTGATCCACCTGGATATGGACGCCTTCTTCGCAGCGGTGGAGCAGCGGGACAACCCGCGCCTGCGGGGCAGGCCCGTCATCGTGGGCGGGTCGCCCAACTCGCGCGGGGTGGTCTCCACCTGCTCCTATGAGGCGCGCAAGTTCGGCGTCCGGTCGGCCATGCCCTCCCGGGAGGCGCTCCGGCTCTGCCCGCAGGCGGTCTTCGTCCGGCCCAACATGGCCAAGTACGCCGAGGTGGGGCGGCAGGTCCGGCAGATCATGCGCCGGTACACCGAGGTGATCGAGCCGATGTCGATCGATGAGGCCTACCTGGATGTGACGGGGCAGGATGCGCTGGCGGTGGGACGGGCGCTGAAGGAGGCGATCCGCAGCGAGCTGCGGCTGACCGCATCGGTGGGCGTCTCCTACTGCAAGTTCCTGGCCAAGATGGCCTCCGACATGGAGAAGCCGGACGGGCTGACGGTGATCACCTGGGAGCGGGCCCAGCAGCTGCTCCCGCCGCTGCCGGTCCGGCGGATCCACGGGGTGGGGCCGGCCAGCGAGCAGGCGCTGAAGGCGCTGGGGATCACCACCTGCGCCGACCTGCTGGCCTACGACCCGGAGGTGCTGCGCAAGCACTTCGGCCGCCGGGCCGATGAGCTGATCCTGCTGGCCCAGGGGATCGATACCCGCCCCGTGGTCACCACCCACGAGGCCAAGTCGATCGGGGAGGAGAACACCTTTCCCGTCGACCAGACCGACCGGGCCCATCTGGCGGGGCTGCTGGAGCAGTACGCCGCCAACCTGGCCGCCGAGATGAAGCGGCAGCAGGTGGCGGCCCGCACGGTGACGGTGAAGATCAAGTGGAACGTCTTCATCGAGGGGGGGCCCAAGGGGGGCGACTTCCAGCAGATCACCCGCAGCCAGACGCTCCCCACGCCCACCGACGACCCGGCGGAGATCGGCCGTGCCGCCCGGGAGATCTTCGCCCGGGTGGAGTGGGAGGGGCGGAAGGTCCGCCTCCTGGGGCTCTCGGTCCACAACTTTGTCCATCGGGGCGAGATGATACAGGCCCGCCTGCCGATCTAGGCAGGGGGCCTGCTTCATGGGTGGCCCCGCAGGAGCCGGTCCGCCCGGAGGAGCCCGGCCCCCTGGGCGAGGGCGGGGATCAGGGGCAGCCACTCAGCCGTCCGCCTGAGCCGGGCCTTCACCGCCGCCGGCTTCAGGTGCGGCTCGGCGGAGAGCAGCAGTGCCGCCGCCGCGGTGACGTGGGGGGCGGCCATGGAGGTGCCGCTCATCCGGCAGAGGCCGCCGCCCGGGGCCAGGGAGAGGACGCCCGCCCCCGGGGCGACCAGGTCGACCTCCGGCCCCCGGCTGGAGAACCGGGCCAGCCGGTCCCGCCGGTTGGAGGCGGCCACCGCCAGCACCTGAGGGTAGCGGCCCGGCAGGTCGACGGCGCCGCGGTGGCCGTCGTTGCCGGCGGCCCCCACCAGCAGGATCCCCGCCTCCTCCAGCTCCCGCACGGCCCGGGCCAGGGCCCGGCTGCTCCTGCCATCGGTCCCGAAGCTCAGGTTGATGATCTCGCAGCCCTGCTCGGCACACCAGGTGAGCCCGGCGATGATGTCGCCGATCCGCCCGTAGCCCTTGCCGTCGAAGATCTTGACCGGACGGATCCGCAGGGGCGGGCGCTCCGGGGAGAGGCCCTCCGCCAGGGTGCCGGAGGCCAGGGCGAGAATGCCGGCGATGTGGGTGCCGTGACCGTGCTCATCCCGGGGGGCCTCCCCGGGGCTCAGCAGGTTGATGCCCGGGCCGAGCAGCCCCTGGAGGCAGGGATGCTCCAGGTCGACCCCGCTGTCCAGCAGGCCGATCTCCACCGGGCCCCGCCGCGCCTGCCCCTGCCGGAGCAGCCGCCAGGCGGTGGGGAACCCGCTTCGCCGGATGTGCCACGGAGTGAGACGCCACGCAGCCCGATCCATTCGGATCGCTCCTCTGCCCGGCTGGAACCGTCGAATCGGCCAGCCCGTAAGATAGGGCATAGCCCCCGGACCCTCCTCCGGAGGCGGCGGTGCAGCGATCTGCTCTGCTCCATCTGTACGGCGGGAGCGGCCCCTTTGCCACCCTCCTATTGGTTTGCACTTCCAAGATGTGAAGGTGGGTATTGACAACCTCTCATCGTTTTGGTAATTTGTGGGTATATAGGTGATGAGAGGGGGCTTGCGGGGTGGATAGGTTGGAGGTCACCCTGCGGATCAGACTGGACCGAGCCGGGGTGCGCCGGCGGCTGAAGGAAGCCGTTGAGAGCGATACCGCCTTCTTCATCCTGGGCATGGTGCATGCCCTCCTCACCAGCAAGTACGGCGATGAGCACTGCACCGTGGAGATGGAGTCGGCCACCGGGCTGGATCCCGCCTTCGTTCGCTCCATGAACTCCTTTGCCCGCCGGCACAAGGCGGCCCTGGACGCCCTGGAGACCTACGGCGAGGTCTACGTGGAGGACCGGGACCTGCTGGAGGTCTTTCAGGCGCTCCACGACGTGGTGATCACGCCGGTGGGGCACCGGTGGCGGATTGTGGCCGACGAGCCGCCCGTCGACCCGGCGACCGGCCAGTCGGTCAGGCGGGTCAACTAGCTCCGGGAGGAGCCTGGCTGGAGAGCGCCGCTCTCCGGCCTTCGCGCGCCCCGGGGCGGAGGAGGGGCGGGGGGGTGGATGTCGAATCCTTCGGGATGGGGGTGTTTCATCCTTGTCGACGAAGGGAACGCGGCCGAAGGAGAACCCGTACAAGGTGCTGTATTGGATGGGGGCCGGCATCCTGCTGCTGCTGGCGGGTGTGGCGGCGCTGGTGATGCTGATGCCGGCCCAACCGAAGGAGCGGCCGGCGCATGAGCGGAGCCTGCTCTGGATTTACGATGCCGAGAGCCCCAGCGGTCCGGCGATCGGCCTCCTGGTGGAGGAGTCCCACCAGTTGGGGCGGCTGACCGCCGTGCTCTTCCCGGCGCCGGAGGAGGCCCGGGCGGTCTTCCAGAAGCGGGGCGATGTGAAGCGGGTGCAGCAGAAGGTGGCGGAGTTGGGCCGACGCCAGGTCCACCACCGGCTCTTCCTGCCCTACCAGGTGGTGGAGGCGCTGGTGAACGGCTTCGGCTTTGTGGAGGTGGAGGGCAGGCGGATGGACGGCCCTGCCGCTGTGGCGTACATCCGGGAGGATGCGGCCCGGGGGCCGGAGCGGGCCTACCAGGTGCTGATGGCCGTCTCGGTGGCCGCCGGCGAGCGGCAGCCGAACATCGGCGTAAGCGAGGGGCTGAGGCTGGCCGGCCAGATCGACACCGACCTGGACCTAATGGCGATCCCCGAGGTGCTGGGCCGGTGGAACGGCTATGGGGAGCAGCAGGTGGTCCCCCTGCCGGCGCTGACAGCGGAGGCCGTCGACAAGCTCTTCCAGCCCGACCCGGTCGAGCCTGCGGAAAAATAGGGAGGCACCTGGATGCACGAGCCACTTCGAAACGTAATCCGAAGCCTGATCGCACTCCCCCTGGCCTTCATGACGATTCCCCTCCTGCAGCCCTACCTCCCGGGACGCCTTCCCATCTATCTCGCCGTGGGCGCCTCCTGGGGGGCGATCATCTTCCTGGACGAGGCCTTCCTCCGACGGAACCGGCAGGCCCTGCGACTGGCGGTGACCACGGGCGGGTTGACGGGGCTGGTCCTCTACCTGCTGGATCTGGTCCTGTAAACGATGCGAGCCCCGGGGAACTATTTCAGGCCCGGGGCGCGGAATGGCTTTGACAGCTCTGCGGACCTACCTCTATAATAAGAAAGTTGGGAGCCTGTATGGAGGGCTTCTTATTCATGTGGGCATCATTCGCCAAAGGAGCGTCATGAGCGAGATGAAGCGGACCGATGTGCGCAACGTGGCGATCATCGCCCACGTCGATCACGGCAAGACGACCCTGGTCGACGGTCTCCTCCGCCAGTCGGGCACCTTCCGCGCCAACGAGCAGGTGGCGGAGCGGGTGATGGACTCCAACGACCTGGAGCGGGAGCGCGGCATTACGATCCTGTCGAAGAACACCGGTATCATCTATAAGGGAACCAAGATCAACATTGTGGACACGCCAGGCCACGCCGACTTCTCCGGCGAGGTGGAGCGGATCATGACCATGGTGGACGGCTGCCTCCTGATCGTGGACGCCTCCGAGGGGCCGATGGCACAGACCAAGTTCGTGCTGCGCAAGGCGATGGAGGCTGGTCTGAAGCCGGTGGTGGTGATCAACAAGATCGACCGGCCCGACCAGCGGATCGAGGAGGTCCAGGACCTGATCCTGGAGCTCTTCATCGAGCTGGGCGCCACCGATGAGCAGATCGACTACCCGGTGCTCTTCGCCTCCTCCCGGGCCGGGGTGGCCAAGTACAAGATGGAGGACGAGGCGAAGGACCTGCAGCCGATCTTCAACACGATCATCGAGCACATCCCCTGCCCGGAGGGGGACCCGGAGGCCCCGCTGCAGGCGATGGTCACCTCCCTGGACTACGATGAGTTTGTCGGCCGTGTCGCCATTGCCCGGATCCGCCAGGGCACCGTGCGGGCGGGGCAGCAGGTGGCGGTGGCCAAGCTGGACGGCACCGTGGCCCGGTTCAAGGCGGCCCAGCTCTTCGGCTTCCAGGGGCTGAAGCGGGTGCCGATGGAGGAGGCGACGGTGGGCGACATCATCGCCATGACCGGCCTGGAGAACGTCAACATCGGCGAGACGATCACCGACCCGGAGAACCCGGTGGCGCTCCCGCCCATCAAGGTGGATGAGCCCACCCTGCAGATGACCTTCCGCACCAACGACTCGCCCTTCGCCGGCAAGGAGGGCAAGTACGTCACCTCCCGCCACCTGCGGGCCCGGCTCTTCAAGGAGCTGGAGAAGAACGTCGCCCTGCGGGTGGAGGAGACCGACTCCCCCGACTCGTACGTGGTCTCCGGCCGGGGCGAGCTCCACCTCTCTATCCTGATCGAGACCATGCGGCGGGAGGGCTACGAGCTGGCGGTCTCCAAGCCGGAGGTCATCTACCACTACGATGAGGATGGCAACAAGCTGGAGCCAATCGAGAGCCTGACCGTCGACATCCCCGAGGAGTTTATGGGCACGGTGATGGAGGCGCTGGGGAACCGGAAGGCCGAGATGACCAACATGACCAACAACGGCAACGGTCAGCTCCGGCTGGAGTTCCTGATCCCCGCCCGGGGGCTGATCGGCTTCCGCTCCGACTTCCTGACCATGACCAAGGGCTACGGGATCATGAACCACCTCTTCCATGGCTACGGCCCCTACCGGGGGGAGATTCCCACCCGGCTCCGGGGCTCGCTGGTCGCCTCGGAGGCAGGCACCGCTACCACCTATGCGCTCTACCAGGTGCAGGAGCGGGGGGTGCTCTTCATCGAGCCCGGCACCGAGGTCTACGTGGGGATGATCGTGGGCGAGAACAGCCGGGAGTTCGACCTGGATGTGAACGTCTGCAAGACGAAGCACCTGACCAACATCCGCTCCGCTGGCGCCGACGAGGCGCTGCGGCTGGAGCGCCCGCGGCTGCTCACCCTCGAGGAGGCGCTGGAGCAGATCGCTGAGGATGAGCTGGTCGAGGTGACCCCCAAGTCGATCCGCCTGCGCAAGCAGTACCTGGACCCCAACATCCGCGCCCGCATTGCCAAGGGCAAGGAGGTCAACAAGGAGGTCCTGCAGCGACTGCAGCAGGGGCGCTAAGTGAAGGAAAACACCCACCGGTCCGGTGGGTGTTTTTGCGTCTTCACTTACTGGGGAATCTCCCAGACGGCCTCGCCAAAGTCGGGGTGGGTGTAGGTCAGCTTGAAGGTGCCGGAGCCGAGCTTGATCAGGTAGCCGGCCCAGCCGGAGCCGGAATCACCCGGGGCCAGGGTGCCGCCGAGCTTGGGATTGCGCTGGGCGGTGGCGGAGATGTTGTACCGGCCCGGCTTCCCGTCGGGCTGCATCAGCTTGAAGTGATCGGTCACGTTGATGGCGTACTGGCCGTTGCTCCCGTTCTTCACGGTGAACCGGATCAGCATGTAGCCGTACCCGGGGGGCAGGCCGCCGGCCTTGGTCACCAGGCCGACCTCATGCAGGGTGACCTCGAAGACGTGGACCTTGGCGGTCTCGCCGACCTTGAGGGGCCCGAGCTTCACCTTCTCAGCCGGGGCCGACGGCTGCTGCTCCTTTTGGCCGGAGGTGTTGCTCCCGGTGCCGGCGGAGTTGCTGCCCGACGAGTTGCTCGAAGAGGAGCCGGACGGGTTGGAGACGGTGGAGCCGCTGCCGCTGCTTCCGCTGGAGCCCGAGCCCTGCGAGGAGCCACCGGCAGCCGGTACCGCATTCGGGTCTGGAGCGTTCTTGCCGCAGCCAACAGCGAGGATCATCAGAGCGGCAAGCAGAAGGGCCAATCGCTTTCTGATCATCGGTCCTCTCCTCCTACTGCTTGAGGCGGGGATCCAGGGCATCCCTGAGCCCGTCGCCCACAAAGTTGACCGCCAGCACGGTCAGCATGATCATCAGGCCGGGCGGCGCCCAGATCCAGGGCATCTTCGTCACCAGCGCCATGTTGCTGGCCTGGTTCAGCATGTTGCCCCAGGTGGGCCAGGGCTGCGGGACACCGAAGCCCAGGTAGCTCAGCCCAGCCTCAGCGAGGATGATCGACGCCACATCGAGGGTGGCGTAGACGATGAGGGGCGCCAGGGCGTTCGGGAGCAGGTGCCTCCAGATGATCCGCCCCGGCCGGGCACCGGTGGCCCGGGAGGCCTCCACATACTCCCGCTCCTTGAGGGAGAGGAACTCCCCTCGCACAATTCGGGCGGCGACCGGCCAACTGAGGAAGACGATGGCGATCATCAGGTTGGAGATCGCCGGTCCCCGGATGGCCACAATGGTCAGCGCCAGGGGCAGGAACGGGAAGGAGAGCACAATGTCGGTGATGCGCATCAGGACGTTGTCAATTGTCCCGCCGAAGTAGCCGGCGATCGAACCGACGGTGACGCCGATCATCAGGTTGAAGCCGACCGAGACCACCGCCACGGCGAGGGAGACCTGTCCACCGTAAAGGAGTCGGGTCAGGTTGTCCCGGCCGACGTTGTCGGTGCCGAGCGGGTGCCGGGCGCTGGGCGGGGCCAGAATATAACGGATATCGATCTCGTCGCGCCCCCAGCCCACCGTGTACTTGGTGATCACGGGAGCGAAGATCGACAGGAGAACCATAATCAAGAGGATGGTGGCGCCTAAGAGCGCCAGACGGTTCCGTCTGAAGCGTCGCCAGACGATCTTACCCCAGGTTTGGGCGTCGGTGACGAGACCCTCCCGGATCAGATCCTGTTCACGGTCTTTGCGTGCGGCCTCCATGGATGGCCCCCCTTACGAGTATCGAATCCGGGGGTCGACGACAGCGTAAAGGAGGTCGGCGATCAGGTTCCCCAGGATTGTAAGCAATGCAAAGAAGATGTTGGTCGCCATGAGCACCGGGTAGTCCCGGTTATTCACAGCCTCGATGGTGAGCAGACCCATGCCGGGCCAGGTGAAGATGCCTTCGGTGATGATCGCACCGCCGAAGAGGCCGGGCAGGGAGAGACCCAACAGGGTGACCAGGGGAATCATGCCGTTGCGGAGCGCATGCTTATAGATGACGACTCGCTCGGCAAGCCCCTTGGCCCGGGCGCTGCGAATGTAGTCCTGGCGCAGGATCTCCAGCATGCTAGCCCGGGTGTAGCGGGTGAAGCCCGCAATGGAACCGACCGACAGCACCAGGGTCGGAAGGACCATATGATGAAGTCTGTCCCACAATTCGTTGACACCGGGGGTCGCCATCCCGTTCATCGGGAAGAGCGGGTACTTTACGGCGAAGAAGTAGATGGCCAGGATCGCCGTGAAGAAGGTGGGCAGTGATATGCCCAGGAAGGCAAAGGTTGTGGTCGCATAGTCAAAGAAGGAGTATTGTCGTGTGGCCGACAGTACCCCGATGGGGATCGCCAGGGTGATGCCGATGAGGAGGGAGGCAAAGCTCAGGATGAACGTGGGACCGAGCCGCTTGCCCAGCATCTCTGCCACCGGCTGCTGCGTGCGGAGGGAGTAACCCAGGTCGCCCTTGAGCGTGGTCTTCAGCCACGTCAAGTACTGCATGGGGAGCGGGTCATTAAGCCCCATCTCTTCCTTCAGCTTCTGTTTGACTTTGGGGTCCACGCGTGGACCGAATAGGTAGGCGTATGGGTCCCCAGGCGTGGAGCGGACGATCGCAAAGATGAGGATGCTGACCCCAAAGAGAATCGGGATCATCTGAAGCAGCCGTCGGATCATGTACTGTCGCAAAACTCCGTCCCCCTTCTCCAGGCGGGAGTCGGGACGGTCCAGGGCGTTGACCCCAGACCGTCCCGGTTCCTCTCACCAGCCGGTCACTAGTTGCTGAGCCAGAGATCGTCCAGGTTCCAAAGAGCGCCCTGCGGGCCCGGCTTGAAGCCCTGGAGCCGCTTGTTGGCGGCGACGAAGGTGTTCGGAGCGTAGAAGATGATCGCCGGGGACTCCTCGGCCCAGTGGCGCTGCCACTCGGCGTAGATCTCCATCCGCTCGCCGATGTCGAGGGTGGCACGACCCTTCTGGAGGAGCTCCTCGGAGTAGTCGGTCCACCAACCAGAGGCGTTGAAGCCGTCGGGCACGTAGGAGGCCTTGTCCCAGATGCCGGTGGGATCGGGATCAAGCGCCAGGGAGAAGCCGATGAAGAAGAGGTCGTAGTCGAAGTCGGTGAAGGTCTTCTGGAGCAGGGTGCCCCAGTCGTAGCCACCGATCTTGATGTCGACGCCGATCGCCTGCAGCCACTGCTGCACCACCGGGGCGGTGCGCTGGCGGACCAGGTTGCCGACGTTCGGGTACATCAGCTCGACCGAGAGCTTCTTGCCGTTCTTCTCGCGGATGCCGTCGGCGCCGACGACCCAGCCGGCCTCATCCAGGAGCTGCTTCGCCTTCTCGGGGTTGTACTCGTACTTCTCAACCCCGTCCTCGGTGTAGGCCCAGGTGAGCGGGTGGATCGGGGCGTAGATCGTGGAGGCATGGCCCTCCAGCAGGTTGTCGATGATGGCCCGGCGGTCGATGGCGTAGTTGAACGCCTGGCGCACCCGCACGTCGTTGAACGGCTCGCGCTGGGTGTTGTAGACCATCATCTGGTAGACGAAGTCGGGATACTCGTGGATGTTGACGTGGCTGATCTCCTGGTAGGCGGTCAGCTCGGGAGCGGAGAACTCGGCGAAGTCGAGGGTGCCCTTCTGCATCTCACCGACGGCGACGTTCGGGTCGACCACACGGTAGACGATCTTGTCGATGTAGGGCACGCCGTTGTGATAGAGGTCGTTCTTGACGAGGATCGCATACTGACCCTCGACGTACTGCTCCATCTTATACATGCCGTTGCCGTTCGGATAGGCGTTGTTGGGGTCGCGCGGGGTGCCCCAGTCCTGAACGGGAACGTTGGCGTAGCGCTTGCTGTCGACCGGGGCGTACAGGATCTGGTTAATGAAGAAGGGGGCGTCGGGCTCGCTCAGCTTGAAGACGACGGTGTGGTCATCCTCCGCATAGAGGCCCTCGATGCCCTCGGTGGTGACGAAGCCGTTCTCAAAGTTGGCGGCGTTCTCACCCTTCAGGCCCTTGTTGTAGTCGTTCCAGCCCAGGATCTTGTCGAAGCCGGTGTTGCGCGGGCCGATGTACCGCGGGTGGGCGATGGCCTTGTAGGTGAAGACCACGTCGTGGGCGGTGATCGGGGTGCCGTCGAAGAACTTGATGTCCTTCCGGAGGTAGAAGGTCAGCTTGGTATTGTTCTCGGACCACTCCCAGGCCTCGGCGAGGTCGGGCTGCGGGAGCAGCTGCTCATCGAGCCGCCACAGGTTGGAGTACATAAGACCCATGATGTTGGAGCTGTAGGTGTCAGAGGAGGTGATCGGGTTGAAGTCACCTTCCGGCTTGTTCCACAGCGCCAGGTTCAGGGTGCCGCCCCGCTTGGGCCAGTTGCTGTCGACGATGGAGATTGCCGTGGTGACCGGGTCGTAGTTGACCTGGGCACCGAAGGCCTCACCGACGAAGCGGAGGGGAACCAGCGTCCGGTTGAACTGGGGGTCAATGTAGGGCGCAGCGCGGAGCGTGCGGGCCTGGCCATTGACATAGGCGGTGGTGCTGCCGATCGACAGGCTGATGGTCGTTCCGTCGCGCTCAGCGGTGATGGTCTGGGTGGCCCCATCCCAGGTGATGCTGGCGCCCATCTTCTCGAAGATGGCACGGAAGGGAACGAAGGTCGTTCCGTCGATGACGGTGGGCTGGCTGTCAAAAGCGACAAGACGCCCGTTGAAGGTCACCCGGTACTTCGACTCAGGACGGGCAGCGGAAGCAGGGACGGCGGCGACCACCGCAAGGATGGTGACGAGAAGGAATACCAAGAAGCGCTTCACTCACTGATACCTCCTTCGCATTTTCCTGACCAGACACGTTGCTCTCAACGACCTAGACTCGCGTAGTGCCTAAGTTCTCACCTCCAGACGAAAAAGGCACTTGTGATATAGTTCTCACTACAGCCGCATAATCCTCTCGGCAATGTAAAATGACACGCAAAACTTGGGTACGGAAGCAAACGAAAGCCAATCTTCCTGGAGAAAAGATGATTCTGGGAGTTGTCCCAGCCTGCAGCATACCCGAATTTTGGGAGGAACGGCTGAAGAAAGAGCGAATTGCTCGGGATGGTGGCCCTTTTTCGCTGAAGGAGGACGAGACGATGCGCGCTTACGACATTATCTATAAGAAGCGGATGGGCGAGGAGCTGACCGCTGAGGAGATCCAGTTCCTGGTCCGGGGGTTTGTGACCGGCGAGGTGCCCGATTACCAGATGTCAGCCTGGGCGATGGCGGTCTGCCTGCAGGGGATGTCCCCTCGGGAGACGGCTGACCTGACCATGGCGATGGCCGGGTCGGGGGATGTGGTAGACCTTTCGGCTATTGCAGGTCGAAAGGTGGATAAGCACTCCACCGGCGGGGTGGGCGACAAGGTCTCCCTGGTGCTGGTGCCGCTGGTGGCGGCCTGCGGGGCGCCCGTCGCCAAGATGTCCGGCCGGGGGCTCGGCCACACCGGCGGGACCATCGACAAACTGGAGTCGATCCCCGGCCTGCGGGTGGAGCTCTCGCCGCGGGAGTTCATCGAGCAGGTCAACCGGGTCGGCTGCGCCGTGGTCGGTCAGACGGGGAATCTGGTACCGGCGGACAAGAAGCTCTACGCCCTGCGGGATGTGACCGCCACGGTGGACTCCATCCCCCTGATCGCCTCCTCGATCATGTCGAAGAAGATCGCCGGCGGTGCGGATGCGATTGTGCTCGACGTCAAAACAGGCTCAGGAGCATTTATGCGCTCGTTGGACGATTCATTCCGATTGGCGGAGGCCATGGTCGCCATCGGGCGGGAGGTCGGGCGGGAGGTGGCCGCCTTCATCTCCGATATGGACCAGCCGCTGGGGTACGCTGTGGGCAACGCCCTGGAGATGGCCGAGGCCATTGAGACGCTGCGCGGCTTCGGACCGAGGGACCTGGAGGAGGTCTGCCTCCACCTGGGCTCACAGATGCTGCGGCTGGCCGGGGTGGCGCCCGACGCGGCGGCGGCGCGGAGGATGCTGACCCGGGCGCTGCGGGCCGGTCACGGCCTGAACAAGCTGATCGAGCTGGTGGAGGCCCAGGGGGGTGACCCCAGCTATGTCCGCCAGCCGGTCAAGCTGCCCCGGGCGGCGCGGGTGGTTCCCCTCCCGGCGCCGGCTGCGGGCTATGTCCAGCACATTGAGGCGGACGAGGTGGGGATCTCCGCCCTGCTGCTGGGCGCCGGCCGGGAGACGAAGGACGCGCCCATCGACCTGGCGGTCGGCATCGTCCTGAAGAAGAAGGTGGGTGACCCGGTGCAGGCCGGCGAGAGCCTGGCCGAGCTGCACGTCAGCGACGAGCGGCGACTGCGGGAGGCGCAGGAGCGGCTGCTGGCTGCCTTCCGCATCGGCGCTGAGCAGCCGCCGGCCCGGCCGCTGATCTACGGCCTGGTGACCGAGGCGGGCGTGGAGCGCTGGGTGGAATGAGCCGATTTGCGGAGCGCAACCCGAAGCTCTGGGCCGCCCTGGAGCAGGTCAGTTCCCTGGTTTTGGGCAGTCTGACCCTCTGGCTCTTCCTGATCCCGGTGGTCACCTTTCCGGCTGCCCTGACCGGGCTCTTCGCCATCATGCGCCCCCTGGTGCGCGGGCGGAGCGACGACTGGCTCTCCCTCTTCTGGGGCGCTTTCCGGCGGAGCTTCGGGCGATCGCTGCTCCTGGCGCTGCTCAACCTGCTGGCGGGGCTGATCCTCTGGGTCGACATCCGCTTCTTCTGGGCCCTGAACCACCCACTGGGCAGGGTGACCGCCTATCTCCTGGGCTCGGTGGTCCTGCTCCTCCTCATGATCAACCTGTATGCCTGGCCTCTCCTGGCCTGGTATCCGCAACCGATCCGGCCGCTGCTCCGGAGGGCCTTCCTGCTGGCGGCGGCCCACCCGCTGCCCGCGGTGGGCGGGCTGCTGGGCGCCGCCCTGGCCCTCTTTCTCCTGACGCTGCTGCCCGGTCCCCTGCTCTTTGTGCTGCCCCTCTTCGGGCCCGGGGTGGCGACTGCGATCATCGCCCTGGCGGCCTGGTCAGGGATGCGCCGGTATGCAGGCGAGGAGGAGGAGTGATGATCAGACCCGGCTGGTGCTGCCGCCGGGTCTTTTCGCGCCCACCCGACACCCTTCGTAGCGCTTTTCTTCCGTTGCGCTAGTGCCAAGGGGCCATTCGCGGTTGGGCCCACCGGTCGATATTCGGCGACCGGAAGCGGCAGGTATCATTGAACGGAGGGAGGAGGAGGAGGATGACGCATAGTCTGACCGCCAAATTCATGATTGGCATCACCGGCATCGTCGCCGCCGTTCTCTTCCTGTCGCTCATGTGGGACTTCGAGTACCAGCAGAAGCAGACCGACGAGGAGCTGCTGGCCAAGGCAAGCCTGATCGCCAAGCAGCAGGAGGCCACCCGCTCCTTCCTCTCAAAATCGTCGAACCAGGAGGAGTTCGTCCACGGCGGTGAGGCCAGACCTCTGGAGCCCCACGAGGTGGGCCAGGGGGTGAGCGCCATCTTCGCCGACCTCTCCCGCTCACAGGTGAAGCAGACGCACCTGCAGGTGCGAAACGAGAAGAACACCCCGGACGAGTTCGAGCGGGCGGCGTTGGAGCTCTTTGCCGCTGACCCGACCCGCACGGAGATCTTCCAGCGGGTGACCCTCGACGACGGTGCACCGGCCTTCCGCTACATGATGGCGCTGCGGGCCGATGAGTCCTGCCTGATCTGCCACGGACAGCCCGCGGGCGAGCTGGACAAGACCGGCTACCCCAAGGAAGGGCTGGTGGAGGGCGACCTGGCGGGGGCGATCAGCGTGATCCTGCCGATGCGGGAAGCGCTCAATGCCGCCCGGGCCGAGTCGATCCGGATGGCGATCCTGGTTCTGGCACTGGCCGGCCTGACCCTGGTGATGATCTGGTTCCTGCTCTGGCGGCAGGTCTCCAGCCCCCTGGCCCAGCTGGCGGAGGTCGCGGCCTCTATCGGCACGGGTCACTTCCGGGTCAGCCCGGAGCAGCTGCGTCCGCTGCGGGCCAACCGGGAGACGGCGGTGGTGGCCGATGCCTTCGAGCAGATGTCCCAGCGGCTGCAGGAGCTGTACGAGGGGCTGGAGCAGAAGGTGGCCGAGCGGACGGCCAAGCTGCAGGAGGCCAACCGGGAGCTGGAGCGGGCCAACCGGCATCAGTCGGAGTTCCTGACCATGGTCTCCCACGAGTTCCGGACGCCGCTCACCTCCATCATCACCTTCACCGAACTCCTCCTGGCCGACGAGCGGCTGCAGCCGGCGCAGCGGGAGAACCTGACCGATGTGCTGGAGTCAAGCCAGCACCTGCTGAAGATGATCAACGACCTGCTCGACCTCTCCCGGCTGGAGGCCGGCAAGGTGAAGCTTTTCAAGGAGGTCCTGGACGTCCGGGACCTGCTGCGGGATGTGACCCGCAGCGTCCATCCGCTGGCGGAGAAGAAGGCGATCGAACTGACGGTGAACGCTCCGGCCGACCTGCCCCTGGTGGAGGCCGACGAGCTCCGGGTGAGCGAGACGCTGATGAACCTGCTGAGCAACGCCGTGAAGTTTACCCCTGAGGGCGGCCGGATCCAGGTGAGCGCCGCCGCAGCGGGAGAGACGGTCCAGATCTCAGTCACCGACACGGGCATCGGCATCGCCCCGGAGGAGCAGGAGCGCATCTTCGAGGCGTTCCGGCAGGGGGGTAGACACCGTCCCGAGGGCTCCGGTCTGGGGCTGGCCCTCGCCCGGTCGCTGGTGGAGCTCCATGGCGGCAGCATCTGGGTTGAGTCCCGGCTCGGGGAGGGCTCCCGGTTCACCTTCACCCTGCCGGTCTGGTCGGAGCAAGGGAGGAGATCCTATGACGAACGCTCCCAAGCGAATCCTGGTGGTGGATGATGACCCCAAGATCCTGAAGGCGTTGGATCAGGCGCTCCAGCAGGAGGGCTACGAGGTCTACCGGGCCGCCGATGGCCTGGAGGCGCTCCGAGTCGCCCGGGAGGCCAAACCCGACCTGATCATCCTGGACATCATGCTCCCCAAGATGGACGGCTTCGAGGTCTGTGCGCAGCTGCAGATGGCGGGGGCGGTTCCCTGTCTGATCCTCTCCGCCCGCGGTGAGGAGATGGATAAGGTGGTCGGCTTCAACGTCGGCGCTGACGACTACCTCACCAAGCCCTTCCGGCTCTCGGAGCTGATCCTCCGGGTCCGGGCGATCCTCCGCCGCACGGGCGGGACGCAGAGCGGCACCAGCACCGAGGAGCGGCCGCTCCGGTTCCGGGAGATGGAGATCAACCGGTCCTCCCGGACGGTCACGGTGCGCGACCGTCAGGTGGAGCTGACCCCGAAGGAGTTTGACCTGCTCTGGCTGCTGGCGAGCCACCCGGGCCATGTCTTCAGCCGGGAGGCTCTGTTGCAGCGGGTCTGGCACTCCGACTACACCGGTGACGAAGCGGCTCTGACCGTCTGTGTCCGCCGGCTGCGGGAGAAGATCGAGCAGGACCCGGGCCACCCGGAATACGTAAAGACGATCTGGGGCATCGGGTACAAGTTTGAGGGATAGCCTACCCCCGGAGGCCACGCCGGCAGAGCCATGCCGGTGCTGTTGCGCGTGGGCGTTGCCCCTCCGGGTACGCTCTTTTGATAGAATTGAGATAGGTTGGGGAAAGGTATGGGAAAGGAACGGGCGCTACACTGGAGGTGAGAGTTCGCTTCCAGGGGGTGCCCGTTATGCCTTGGTGGGTGGGTGTGCTGGGCCTGCAGCTCCTCGCATGGGCTGTGGGAACGCTGGTAACCGTGGTGCTGCTGGACAGCGACACCGGGCTTGTGCGGGATCACCCGCCCCTGGCGTGGCGGATCGGCGGGCTGGTTCCGGGCCCGCTGGCCGCTCTCAGCCTGGTCTTCCTGCTGCTCTGCGGCGGGCCGCTCTGGCTCTGCCTGGCGGTGGTGCTGCCCGCCGCGCTGATGCTGCTCGCCTACTCCTGGGCATGGGCGCGGCGATATCCCGCCGAGCGGCGGCGGGTCCGGGGGCGCGAAGCGCTCATCATCAGCGTTACGACCGTCCTCTTTGTCAGCCTGGAACAGTCGACAGCGACCGAGGGAACGGCGCTGGTCATGGCTGCCTTTGCCGGCTCAGCCGCCCTCTTCGGCGGCCTGGGCACGCTCCTGTTGGGCGCCCTGGTGGGCAGTCACGGCGGGGATCAGGTCGTGGTGAAGATGACCCCCTATGGGATGCCGGCCCGGGTGGTGGCAACCGGCCTGGGCGTGACGCTGTTGGCCCTGGTGGACACCCTGCTCTTCGGCGGCGGCGCTCCGGTGCTGGCGCTCAGCCTCTGGGCCACCTTCTCGCTCCTGGCACCCCTGAGCCTTGTGGCGGCGGGGCATCGCCTCTTCCCCCGCTGGCAGTCGCCGATCTGGGCCTCGGCCCTGGGCTCGGTCCTGGTGGGGCAGTTCGCCCTGCACGCCGGCATCTTCCTGGGCTGAACCGGACAGAACGCGATCGCGAAGCGCCTGCCCCACTACCGGGCAGGCGCTCCTGCTTATCTCTTCCCGGGAGAAACGGGAGGGCCGGGGAGGATCGATCCAGTTGGGATGGAAAGAGGTGGTATTTCGGGAAGGGAGGTGGTCCCCATGCGCATGCCGAGACGCAGGTGGCCCCGGCGGCGAGCTGTGGCCCTGGTGGCCGTCCTGCTGGTGCTGGCCGGCTGTGCCCTGCCGGCTGGAGGGCCGGGAGAGGAGGCGCCGGGCCATCCGATGCTGGTGGAGGTCTACGCAGCCGGCTCTGCCGGTGGGGGAGCCGATCAGTACGTCCGTCTCTACAACCCGGGGCCCTACCCGCTGGACCTGGCGGGCTGGTCGCTGGGCGATGGGAAGGTGCGGGCCCTCTTCCCATCCGGGGCGGCCGTCGGGCCGGGGCAGACCTTCTACGCTGCCCGGAGCGCCGCCGGCTTCGAGCAGGTGATGGCCTTTCCGCCCGATGCGGTCTGGGGCCCCGGTGCGTCCGGGGGGCCGCCCCGGATGAACGGCGGGGCCGGCTGGCTCCTCCGGCGGGAGGCGGGCGCTGTGGTCCTGCGGGGCCCGCAGGGTCAGGTGGTGGATCAGCTCTTCTGGGGATCCCCGGCCGGCGGTGCCCCGCTGGGCTGGCGGGGGAGCGGGGCGCCACCCCCGGCCCCGGGCGAGGTGCTGGACCGGGCCCGCGACGAGGCCGGCTGGGGCGGGCGCGCCCCCGGCCCCTACCGTCCCGACACCGATTCGGCCGCCGACTGGCGGCAGGGGAGCGACTGGCTGGACCGCCGGGTGCTGCGGCCCGGGCAGACCTTCTTCCCCTACCCCAGCTTCACCGTGCGGGGCGTCACCGCCTATGCCAGCCCCGACAGCTCCTACCGGATCCTGGCCGGGCTGATCGACGGCGCCCGGGAGCGGATCGACCTGAATGTCTATAGCTTTACCAACCTGCTGGTGGCCGGGAAGCTGGCCGAAGCCGCCGGTCGCGGCGTGCAGGTCCGCCTGCTGATGGAGGCCTCCAGCCTCGGCGCCCTGAGCGATCAGGAGCGCTTTGTGGCGCAACTGGTCCACGAGGCCGGGGGCGAGGTGCGCTGGATCATGAACCAGCCCGGGGCCGGCGTGGTAGGCCGGTACGTCTTCAACCACGCCAAGTACGGCGTGGTCGATGGACGGGCGGTCTTCGTCCAGTCCGAGAACCTGGGCCGCTCCGGGGTGCCGGTCGACAACAGCGCCGGCAACCGGGGCTGGGGCGTGGTGGTGCAGGACCCCGGGCTGGCCCGCTACCTGAGCCGGGTCTTCGCCGCCGACTGGAACCCCGGCCACGGGGACATCTTCCCCTACCGGGAGGACGGCGACCCCTTCGGTCCGCCGCCGCCCGGCTCCAGCCCGGAGACCGAACTGCCCACCGGGCAGTACCCGCACCCCTTCCGCCCGGTGACGGTGACCGAGCCGGTCCGTGTCACCCCGGTGCTGGCGCCCGACCACGCCCTGCTGGAGACCAAGGGGCTGACCGGCCTGATCCGGGGCGCCCAACGGTCGATCCTGGTGCAGCAGATGTACATCCAAGTGCACTGCGCCGAATTCCTGACCGGCTAGGGGAGCTGTGGCAGGGTTTTGGCCCGATCGCTCGCCGTAGCGCCCTTTCTCATCGCCAAGCCCGGACCGCCCTCGGGGCGGCTTTTTCGCGCCCGGTTTTCTCCGAGGGGGTCAAGGGAGGAGAGGGATTCTGGAAGAATCTGTGTGTCAAGTCTGAAGAAAGGGGGGATCAGGGTGGCAAGAAAGCCCAAGGAGTATACGGTCCATGTGACCCACAGCTACGTCCACGACCCTGAGGCGGTGGAGCGGGGGCTGCAGCTCTGGGCCACCTTCCTGGCCCAGCACCTGATCCGCCGGATGAGCGAGGAGCGGAAGGCGAAGCAGGAGGCGTAAGACGCCACCCGCCACGGACCGCCGGGCGCGTAAGGGACATCGACCGAGAGCTCTCCAGGGAAATCCCGGACCGGAAGCGATGGTTCGACCGGGGGCGATAGGTGGAATGAAGCTGCAGGTGCATAGCGAAGGTCGGAGCGAGGCAATCATGAAAACGGCACCCGGATGGGGGTGCCTGGGAGTCCGCATGTTGCTGACGCTCAACTCGATGGTGAAATGGATGCTGATCTTCACCGTTGGCATCCTCCTTTCGGAGGCAGGCCTGCATGTACTCCCACATATAGGTTAACACGGAACGCACTCCCTGTCCGTCGAAGACTGGAAGTGCGTTCTGTGTTTCGATCGTCAACTGTCGACAGAGCCTTCCCGTGTTCGACAAAGTGACTATTCGTGCACCAACGCCAATTGCCAAGAGACCCCGAACCGGTCCGACACCCAGGCATATCTGGGGCTGAAGGGGTAGGCATCCAGGGGCATCAGCACCGCTCCCCCATCCGACAGCTTCCCAAAGAGCCGGTCGATCTCCTCCTCCGTCTCACAGGTCACGTAAAGCGAGAGGGAGGGGGTGAAGCCAAACCCGTGCTGGATGGAGCTGTCGATGCACATGAAGATCTGTCCGTTCAGTGAGAAGGTGGCGTGCATGACGCTGCCCTCTACCCCGTCCTCGTTCGGGCCGTACCGGCGAATGCTGAGGATCTCCGACCGGTCGAAGAGGGAGCGATAGTAGTTCATCGCCTCTTCGGCCTGGCCCGTGAACATCAGGAACGGGATGATCTTCTGGTTGGTCACGCCTGCCACTCCTCATCGTGCTGCTTACCAGCAGGGTACCACCGGCGTCATCATTTGTATACGGGGACGGCGCCCCGACACGGAGCCAAAACAGAGCACCGGGCACAGCGATCCCTGTGCCCGGTGTCGTCCATCTACGACGCTGCTTCCCGCCGGTACCGGCGAAGGACCTCCTCCAGGACCAGCAGGACCACCAGGTTGCCGGCGCTGATCAGGAAGAGGGTGTGAAGGGCGGGTTTCTGGTTCAGACCAAAGAGGATCCCGTAGGCCAGGAGGTCCATGAGGACCCACAGGCCAATCCACATGGCCACCTTCATACCATCACCTCGCAGGATCTACCTATTCACCGAACCTTGCGCCAAATCCTCTTCACTTGCGAAAATTTGCACAGGCACTGATTGCTGCCAGGGCGGGGTGGCGGTTCAACTCGTCCAGACCGCTGTGATGCGCAGCCCCGTCTCACCCGCCTCCCTCCAGGCCTGCAGGGAGCGCAGAAAGCAGGTCAGGAGCATCTTCCGCTGCTCGGCGGAGAGCTCCCCCCACCGGTCCAGCCGCTCCACCGCCTGGAGCCGGGCGCGCAGCGCCACCTGCCCCGCCTCCAGCCGCTGCCTCGCCCCCAGCAACTCTTCCTGCCTCGCCCGCTGCTCCTGGGTCTCCTCCAGCAGATCCTTCCGGAGCGCCCGGAACTCCGCCGCCGTGAGCCGCTGCTCCCGGTAGTCCAGCCGGACCTGCCGCTCCTGCGCCTCCAGCCGCTCCAGCCGCTGCGCCACCTGGGCCAGGGAGGCGTCGACCGCCCGGCTCTCCCGCTCCAGGCTGGCGCTCACCGCCTCCTTGAACCGCTCCCGGGCCAGCCGGTCGCCGTACCGGGCCAGGATCTCCCGCTCCACCGCCCCGTCCAGCGCCTCCCGCGGGATCGGGGTGGCGCTGCAGAAGGCCGGCCCCTTGTTCTTCTTTCCCAGGCAGGCGTAGTACTCGTAGAGCTTCCCGCCCTTCCGCTGCACCCGGGCGTAGAGGCTGTGGCCGCACCGGCACCTGGCCAGCCCGGTCACCAGGTAGGGCGAGGCGACCGCCCGGGGGGAGGGGCACTCCCCCGGGCGGCTCTTGAAGCGGCGCCCCGCCTTCATCTGCTGCACCAGGGCGAAGAGCTCCTCCGCGATCAGGGGCGGCACGAAGGGGGAGCCCTCCACCACGGTGGGCTGCTCATTCCTCAGCCAGTACGGCTCCCCCTCGCCCTTGGCGTGCCGGGGGTTCCGGGTGAGTCGGCCATAGATGGACCGGCCGGTGTAGACCGGGTTGCTCAGCATGTAGAGCACCGTCCGCTCGTTCCACATCTCCCCGCTGCGGGTCCGCAGCCCCTCTCCATTCAACTGGTTGACGATCGCCTTGGAGCCCTCCCCCCGGGCGTAGAGCTCGAAGATCCGCCGGACCACCGGCGCCTCGCCCTCCTCGATCTCGTAGGCCCCGGTCCGCTCCCCGTGCCGGTAGCCGTAGGGCGCCCTGGAGCTGGGCTTGTAGCCCTCCTTCGCCCGGGCCTGCCGCCCGGCTGTGGTCCGCTCCCGGATCACGCTCCGCTCCCACTCGGCGAAGGAGACCAGCATGTAGAAGAACTGCTTGCCCATCGCCGACGACGTATCCACCGCCTCCCGGGCCGACTTCACATGGGTCAGCCCGTCCCACTCCTCCAGGACCAGGTTGACCATGTCGATCACGCTCCGGCTGAGCCGGTCCAGCTTGAAGACCACCACGCAGTCGATCTCGCCCGCCTGCACCCTCCCGCGGAGGCGGGTCAAGGCCGGCCGCTCCAGGCTGCCCCCGGACCAGCCATCATCCACGAAGATCAGCTCCTCGTTGACGATCCAGCCCTGGCTCAGCACATAGTGGCGGCAGCCCTCCAGCTGGACCTCCAGGGTGGTCCCTTCCCCCTGGTCATCGGTGGACCAGCGGATGTAGATCGCCACCTTGTCCGGATCGATCAGCTTCTCCCGTCGCATTCTCCAGCCCCCTCATCGGCGTTCGGAAAGAGGGTGTCGCTCACGAGGTAGAGAATTCCATTCCTGTAAGCGCAGCGCCTCTTCCCTCCTGGAGAATGTACGGCATACGTGGCAGTGAAGGCACGCCCACTGGGGGCCGAAGGATGGTTCGCCCGAGCGAACCCCCAACCTGCTGCTGGAAGAGCTGATCAAGGCAGCCCGCCGGGGCGTGCGGGTCCGGATCCTCCTCTCGGGCAGTTGGGTTGACCCCAGCGCCCCGCGGGACAACGCCTGGACCGCCGCCTACGTCAACCGGATCGCCAGTGAGGAAGGGCTGGACATGCAGGCGCGGCTGATGCGGACCGACCTGGCCCGGCTGACCAAGTTGCACAACAAGGGGCTGGTGGTGGACGGGGAGCGGGTGCTGGTCTCCTCCATCAACTGGTCCTACAACTCACCGGCCAACAACCGGGAGGTCGGGCTGATCCTGGAGCATCCCACAATCGGGCAGTACTACACCGACATCTTGGCGTTGGTTACGAGAAATACACATCAGTGATCGCCATATTGCGCCCGGGTTTTTCACCACATGTGGACCCGCACTCTGTACCCAGTCTGGCTCGTTTTCGGGATTGTCATGATTCTGCTCGGGCCGCGTGGTGGGCTGTCGTAACCGGCCGTATGAGAGCCTGACGGTTGGGCCAAACTGGTACAGGCCCGGTGCTTGCACACCGGGCCTGGCGGCCACCGTTGTCTGTCAGCATCGAGGGGCAGGGTTCTTCTCCCTACCCCTTAGAAGTTAAGGGATAGGAGCTTCAGCAAGAGCGTCAGGAAGATCAGCCAGAAGAGACGATCATCCAGCTTGCTCATGCTTCCACCCCCTTTCCGTTCAACAAGGGGCCGCCACCAAGTAATACGAGGGGACCCGCGGCTTGGTTCGCGGGTCCCTTTGCATGAGATTCCCCTTCGGGTACGCAGAGAGTAGGGTGTCGTTGTGGTCTCATGCCTTGTGGCAGTTGGGGTAGACGAGCTGCCACGAGGGATCGACCAGGGTGTCGCAGTCCCTAATGGGCTAGAGTCTCAAGCCCTGAGCAGGGTGTCGTCGGAATCCGCCCTGGCGTGCATGCAGAATAGATGGTGCGTCTCCGCACCACGAAGGCCTACAGCGGCAAGGGTTTGAAGACGACGCACACCCTCACTGTGTGCGTCGCGAGACCGGGAAGGGCTTGTCTCACTTGGGCTAGAACAGGTGGCACCACATGTAAAGCAGATCCGAACCGGCAGACGGGGCGAACGGGTCGCGAACAAGCCCCCAAAGAAAGGCGGTCCCGCTTGGAGAGCGGAACCGCCTTTAATCATCAGTGAGCGCCTGCCTTGGCCTCCGGGGGAAGGGACCTAGCCGCCTGCTTCCTGAGCCGCTCGGCCAGGTACATGGCCCAGACTCGGTGCCCCCGCTCCACAGACTGAGGGTCGACGACATGCTCATGCGAAACATGGAACACGTATGACCTTGGCCTGCTGGCCATCTGCCTCACCCTCTTTGTTTACCCCACCCTGCCAAGGGATTCGCCGGCGGGTCCCCCAGGGCCTTGACCCTCCCAGGAAACAAATCGAGGAGGCCCGTCGCGGGCCTCCCCAACCACTCCTAGCACCCCTGGCTCTTCCAGACGATCGTGCAGTCAACCTGGTTGGACCGGGGCCGCTTGAAGGCCCGGACCTCGTGCACGTAGAACCGGAGCACGTTCTTCTGCTCCATCGGCTCCAGCTGCTCCCACTGGTCGATCCGACGGGCCGCATCCAGCAGGTAGGCCTGTCCCCCTGCCGTGGCCCGAAGGTCGCCCAGGCGGGTCGAGAGGGTCCCTTCCTTGCCCCTCAGCTCCGCCTCCTCGACCCGGAGGTCAGCGACCATCTGCCGGTACTCCTCCAGGGTGATGGCCTGCTGCCGGAAGTGCTTGCGGACATGGGCCTCCTCCTCGGACAGGCCGGCCAGCTGCTCCTGCACCTTCCGCAGGGCGCCCTCGACCGCCACCATCTCACCGCTCACCTGAGCCAGGTACTCCCGGATGTGGCGCATCCGGTGCTCGGCCGACCCGTACCGCTCCTTCAGGTGCCGCACCACCTCGGCGTCCAGATCCGGCTGGCGGATGTAGGAGGAGTCGCAGGCCGAGGGCCCCTGGTGGAAGCGGGTGAGGCAGAAGTAGAGGGCGTGCTTCCGGTCGTAGGGGGGCCGGACCCGCATCGTCCCGCCGCAGAGGCCGCAGACCAGGAGCCCGCTCAACAGGTACGCGGAGGCCATGGCCCGGCCACCGCCATCCCCCCGGCCGGGGCTCGGGCGCTCCCGCTTCACCGCCTGGGCCAGGGCGAACTCCTCCGGCGGGATGATCACCGGCAGCGCCCCGTCCTTCACGACCAGCGGTTGCTCGTTGGCCACCACCGCCGGGGTCCCCTCCGGCCGCTGCTTCGGCATCCGGGTGACCGCCCCGAAGATCAGCCTGCCGGTGTAGGTCTCGTTGGAGAGCATCCGGGCCACGGTGGGACCGGACCAACCGCTCCCCCGGGGGCCCGGGATCCCCTCCTCGTTCAGCTTGAAGGCGATGGCCCGGACCGAGGAGCCGGCGACGTACTCCCGGAAGATCCGCCGCACCACCTCGGCCTCCTCGGGCACCACCCGGACCTCGCCCCGCCGCTCCCCGCTGGTGTAGCCGAAGGGCAGCTTCCGCCCCGGGTTGCGCCCCTCCTGGGCCCGGCGCACCCGGCCGGAGAAGGTCCGGTCCCGGATCGTATTCCGCTCCCACTCGGCAAAGCTGACCAGCGTGTAGAAGAACATCTTGCCGGCGTGATCATAGGTGTCGATGGACTCCCGGGCGCTCTTGAGGTAGCAGCGGTTCTCCCACTCCCGAAGCACCAGGTTGACCGTGTCCACCACGTTGCGGGAGAGCCGGTCCAGCTTGAAGACCACCACGCAGTCCACCTGGCCCTCCTTCACCAGCCGGCGAAGGCGTGTCAGGGCGGGGCGGTCCAGGGTGCCGCCGGAGTAGCCGTCATCCACGAAGATGAGCTCCTGGTTGACCATCCAGCCCTGGCTCTTCACGAAGTGGCTGCAGCCCTCCAGCTGCACCTCCAGCGTGGTCCCCTCCCCCTGATCCTCCGTCGACCAGCGGATGTAGAGGGCGACCTTGGCAGGATCGATCGAGCGTGCTGCCGAACCCATTTGGTACAGCCTCCCAGTTCCTGGACCCTTTCCTCCACCATACCACCGCGTGTACTACCAGTCAATTACATCTTCACCTATGATTGGTACAACGGCTGGCCGGCGGACTGGCCGCTGATCACCGAGGTGGATGCAGCCCAGGGCTACATCGAGCTGGGCCTCTTCGGCCCCCGGCCCCTCGACCTGGGCGGCTGGTCCATCGCCGGCGGGGGCGGGGAGTTCCGGCTCCCGGCGGGGACCACCCTGACCCCGGGCCAGCCCTTGCTGCTGGTCCGCAGCGCTGCAGCCTTCCGGGAGCGGTTCGGCCCCTACCCCTACCTGCTGGAGCTGCCCGGCCTCACCCTCTCCCCGGAGCGGGACCGGGCTGAGCTGCGGAACGGGCCCGAGCTGGTGGACAGGGTTGCCTGGGGCGGGGCGCTGCCGGGCTGGACCCTCTCCGGCCGGCGGACTCTCTGCCGCAACCCCGCCGGGCAGGACACCAACAGCTACCTGGACTGGACCCTCTGGTCCGCCCCGAGCCCCGGTGCGGCCGGGTGCGGGCGCTGAGGACCGGTGCAGGCTACGATGGTCCACCGATCCAGCCTCCCGAGGCTGGGGCCACGGGGCCTGACCGGCCTGCCGATCAACCTGCGGACGGCCAACCGGGACCTGCACTGTCACTCCGCGAAGAAAGCCGGCTACTCGCCGGCTTTCCGCTTCTTTGCTCGCTCGATCAGCTTCTCAATCCCCCAGGCGAGCCGGGAGGTGCCCAGGCTGAAGATCACGCCCAGCAGCAGGATCACCAGGATCAGTCCGAAGAGCGGCATCGCCCCGCTCAACGCCTCCCATGGCGAGATCCCCATCACGCTGGAGAGCCGCCAGAACGCCACCCCCGCAGCGATCAGCCCGAGGACGGCGGCGGTCATCCCCATGTGCCGGTGCACCTTGTAGTTCAACTGCCTGACCGCCTCGTCGAACTCCCTTTCCTCCCGCTCCTCCTTCAGCCGGCGCTCCTCATCAGCCGGCTGCCGGTTCTCCTCTGTCACGCTCCGCCCTCCCCTGGCACAGAAAGAGGGGGCACCAGCCCCCTCCACACGGGTTGCGTCTAGACCGCCTCGACGGCCCGGACCTCGGGCACCTGCTGCCGAATGGCCCGCTCGATGCCCATCTTGAGGGTCATGGTGGACATGGGACAGCCGCCACACGCACCCATCATCCGAACGCGGGCGACGCCCTCCTCGACCTCAATCAGCTCAACCTCGCCGCCGTCCATCCGAATCGCCGGCCGAATCATGTCGAGCGCCCGATCCACACGCTGAAACAGCGTCTCCTCAGCCATGCAATATCCACCCCCAGAACTTCGATCGGGTCCGCGATGATCATAGTCTTCCCGATCCGGTTTCCGTCAAACGCCGCGCCGGAGCGGGGCGATTCGGTTGTACAGAAACCCCTATCAGACCCAGTTTACCATAGGGGTGCGATCCATGAAAAGGTCCGCAAGGTCTATGAACAGTATGCCCCTTTAAGAGCTGCGCCCAATCAGGTGGCGAATCTGGGCCATCAACACCTCGAGCCCCGCCTGGTTGAAGGCGCCCTCGGGGATGATCACATTGGCGTAGCGCTTGGTGGGCTCCACAAACGCCTCATGCATCGGCTTGACCGTGTCCAGGTACTGGTTGATCACCGAGTCCAGCGTCCGTCCCCGCTCCCGCATGTCCCGGATGATCCGGCGGAGGATCCGCACGTCGGCGTCGGTGTCGACGAAGACACGGAGGTCATAGAGCTTGCGGAGATCGGGGTTCTCCAGGACCATGAACCCTTCCACCACCACAATCTCCAGGGGTTCGACGTGGACGGTGAACTCCTCCCGCAGGTAGGTGGAGAAGTTGTAGACTGGCCGGTCGATCGCCTTCCCCGCCTTCAGCGCCCGGACATGCTGAATGAACAGCTCGTTGTCAAAGGCGTCGGGGTGGTCGTAATTCAGCCGGCACCGCTCCTCGAAGGAGAGGTGGGGGTAATCCTTGTAATAGGCATCGTGGGCCAGCAAGGTTACGTGCGCCGGCAGCTCTTCGACAATCCGTTTGGCGATGGTGGTCTTGCCGGAGCCGGTTCCGCCCGCAATGGCGATGACCGCCTTCGGGACTGGCATGGGATCTACCTCCTCAGAGCCTGTGCGCGCACGAAAGACAGGAGCGCCTTCCAAATCACCCGGAATCCCGCATACGATTATCGCTGAAGGAGGCGAGCCGCGCAAGGTGACGGCGTGGAATTCTCTCCCTCCGAAGAGGCTCTGCTCCGTATGAAGCGGGGTGCTTTCCTACATGCTACTTGGGGTGCTTCCACCGGCTCGCGCTCCCTGGCCAGCCAACTTTTTATTGATGATAGTTGAAAATCTACGTCCTATGGGGTAACCTTTCGTTGGAGGGCCATTACCAATGGTGTGCGCCTTTCGTCTCATTCATTGGGGCCGGTTGGTGCACAATCGGACATTCCAACGGTACAGGAGGGGTTTCTACATGGCTTATCAGCTTCCACCGCTTCCCTACGCTCACAATGCCCTGGAGCCGCACATCGATGAGATGACGATGCAGATCCACCACGGCAAGCACCACGCAGCCTATGTCAACAACTTGAACGCCGCCCTTGAGGGACAGGCCGCTCTGGCCGATCTCTCGATCGAGGCGCTGCTGGCCCGAATCGACTCCGTGCCCGAGAACATCCGGACCGCCGTCCGCAACAACGGGGGCGGCCACGCCAACCACACCCTCTTCTGGGAGATCCTGACCCCCGGCGGCGCCAACGCCCCGTCCGGCGCCCTGGCCGACGCCATCAACGCCACCTTCGGCTCCTTCGACAACTTCAAGGCCGAGTTCTCCAAGGCCGGCGCCACCCGGTTCGGCTCCGGCTGGGCCTGGCTGGTGGTCACCAAGGAGAAGAAGCTGGCCGTCTACTCCACCGCCAACCAGGACAGCCCGCTGATGCAGGGCGACACCCCGATCCTGGGCATGGACGTCTGGGAGCACGCCTACTACCTCAAGTACCAGAACCGGCGCCCTGACTACATCAACGCCTTCTTCAACGTCGTCAACTGGGATAAGGTGGCCGAGAAGTACGCCGCCGCAAAGTAAGCGAAAGGAGACCGCTCCCGACCGGAGCGGTCTCTTCCTTTCTCTGGCGGTTGGGGGAGCGGGTCCGCCCGGCCATCCCGGGAGGTTCGTGGAGAAGGGCAAGATATTCCTGCACCCGAAGGATTCCGGGGAGCATCAGGCGAAGTGAGTGAGATGTACCTGAGCACCGAAGGGAGAGTCTATTCCAAGTGGCCTACAGCAAGGGCATGGTGAATCGAGAGCGGCTGACGGCGCTTCTGATCGAGCTCTGCGCCACCGATTCGGGCAGCCGCAGGGAGCGGCAGATGGCAGACAAGCTGAAGGCGATCCTGGCCGACCTGGGCTTCCTGGTGATGGAGGATGAGGCCGGCGAGAAGGTGGGCGGCGATGCGGGCAACCTGTACGGCCGCCTCCAGGGCACCGGCGACGGGGAGCCGCTCCTCTTCTCCAGCCACATGGACCGGGTCACCCCCGGCTTCGGGGTGAAGCCCCGGATCGAGGGGAACTACCTGGTCTCGGATGGCAGCACCATCCTGGGGGCGGATGATGCCGCCGGGCTGGCCGCCATCATCGAGGCGGTGAAGGTGCTGAAGGAGCGCAACCTGCCGCACCCGACCATCGAGGTCGCCTTCACCATCTGCGAGGAGGTCGGCCTGCTGGGGGCCAAGCACCTGGATGAGACCTGGTTCCTGTCCAAGCTGGGCTTCGTGCTGGACTCCAGCGGCCCGGTGGGCGAGATCACGGTGCGGGCGCCCAACTCGGCCAAGATCAGCGCCACCTTCCAGGGCCGGGCGGCCCACGCCGGCGTCGCCCCCGAGAAGGGGATCTCCGCGGTGCAGATGGCCGCCCTGGCCATCTCCCGGATGAAGCTCCTCCGGGTGGATGAGGAGACCACGGCCAACATCGGCTCGCTGGTGGCAGAGGGGCCGACCAACATCGTCCCCGAGCGCTGCACCCTGATGGGGGAGACCCGCTCGCTCAACCAGGAGAAGCTGGAGGCGCAGATCGCCCACATGACCGGGGCGATGGAGGCGGCGGCCCGGGAGCTGGGCGGCGAGGTTTCGATCGAGGTGACCCGTTCCTACACCGGCATCAACCTGACGGCCGACTCCCCGGCGGTGGCCAGGGCGATGCGGGCGGCGGAGCTGATCGGCGCCAAGCCCTCCCTCGCCTCCTCCGGCGGCGGCTCCGACGCCAACATCCTCAACGGGAAGGGGATCCAGACGGCGGTGCTGGGGGTCGGTTACGAGGAGATCCACTCCACCCAGGAGCGGATGCCTTTGGACCAGCTGGAGGCGCTGGCTGAGTGGACCCTGGCGGTCATTCTGGGGTAGCGGGCAGGAGCCCACCCGGCGGGGTGGGCTCCCGCCGTTGGGGCTTGATCCAGATCCTGGCCTGTGCTACAGTGGTTATGACAACATGACCACTGTTCAGCGAGGGGGATGGACATGCTGGATCCGTCCAGCCCGGTACCGCTCTATCAGCAGCTGAAGGAGGTCCTGCGCCGGGAGATCGCGGCGGGGCGCTGGGAGCCCCACAGGGCCATCCCGCCGGAGCGGGAGCTGGTGGAGCGGTGGGGCATCAGCCGCATCACCGTCCGGCAGGCGCTGGCCGACCTGGTGGCCGAGGGAATCCTCTACCGGCGGCACGGGAAGGGTACCTACGTCAGCCCGGCCCCGGCCGGGGTGATCGCCGAGAGCCTGTCGGAGCTGACCGGCCACCTGGAGGAGCTGCAGCTGCGCGGGCTGGACCCCCGGCCGAAGCTGCTGCGGCTGGGGCGAGCGCCCCTGCCCGACGGGGTGGCCCGGGCGCTGGAGCGGGAGCCCGGGGCAGAGGGGTACCACCTGTTCCGGCTGGTCTCCGTGGCGGGCGCCCCGCTGATGCTCTCCGAGGTCTGGCTCCCGGCGGACCTGGGCCTGGCCCTGGACCGGCACCGGGTGGAGCGGACGGCGCTCTCCCAGCTGCTGCAGGAGTCCGGCTGGGCGACGGTCAGGGGCCGGCAGCGGATCGGGGCGGAGTGCGCCGGCGCCGAGACGGCCCGGCTGCTGGGCATCGCTCCCGGCGAGCCCATCCTGCGGGTGGTCCGGGTGATCATCGGAGCCCAGGAGCGACCGCTGGTCTGGTTCCGGACCCTGTACCGGGGCGACCGGTACGAATATGAAGTGGAGCTGAAGCGAAGGAGATAGTCTCTTGGTAACCACCATCCTTGCCTACTTCCTGGTTGCGATTCTGGCCGGAATCATCGGGTCGATGCTCGGGCTGGGCGGCGGCATCATCATCGTGCCGGCGCTCACCCTTCTGTTCGGGGTCGAGATCCACACAGCGGTGGCCGCCAGCGTCGTCTCGGTGATCGCCACCTCCATGGGCGCCTCCCTGCGGTACCTGAAGGAGGGGCTGATCAACACCCGGGTGGCGATGCTACTGCAGGTGGGCGCCACGCTGGGCGCCGTCTCGGGGGCGGTGGTGGAGGGGCTGCTGGACCCCCACATCCTCTACCTGATGTTCGGCGGGCTGATGGCCTACTCGGCCTACAGCATGTACCAGGCGCGCAGGCTGGAGCTGCCCCAGAACGTGGAGCCCGATGCGGTCTCCCGGCGCCTCGCGCTGCAGGGAAGCTACTATGACCAGGCGCTGGGACGGGTGGTGGACTACCAGATCACCCGGACGCTCCCGGGCCTGGCGGTCATGTACCTGTCGGGGGCGATCTCCGGGCTGCTGGGGATCGGCGGCGGCGCCTTCAAGGTGCTGGCGATGGACCAGGTGATGCGTATGCCGATCAAGGTCTCCTCGGCCACCTCCGCCTACATGATCGGCGTGACAGCGGCGGCCGGCAGCATCGTCTACCTCCTGCGGGGCGACGTGGTGCCCCAGATCGCCGGTCCGGTCGCCCTGGGGGTGCTCGCCGGGGCGATGCTGGGCACCCTCCTGATGGTCCGGATGCGGGGGAGCACCCTGCGGAAGCTCTTCATCCCCGTGCTGCTGGTGATCGCGGTGCAGATGCTGGTGAAAGGGGTGGGTGGCTGATGGCGGAGTTCCAGGATACGGCCGCGCACGAGCGGGAGCAGAGCAGCCCGGTGCCGGCGATGGGGCTGCTCTGGGCGGGCACCTTCGGCTCGGCGGGGCTGATCGGCCTCGGGGTGATGGTGATGCTGACCGCCCCCAGTTCCACCCTGGGCCCCACCCTGACCGTCATGGGCCTGATCGCCCAGGTGGCGGTGCCGGTGCTCCGGGTGGTGGTGGACGGGTGGGAGTTCGCCCGCCGGGGCGAGCGGCCCCTCGCCCTGCTCAGCCTTGCGGTTCTGATCGCCCTGGGCCTGGGAATGGCTGTCGGTGCGGCCCACTGATCTGGCACCCGCCCCGGTTTTCCGGTACCATAACAGGGATGGAGACCGGCAGAAAGAGCGGTGGGGCACGTGAACATCCTGACAGCGGAGTCGCTCTCGAAGGTCTACGGCGAGAAGCGGCTCTTTGATAACCTCTCCCTCGGCATCGAGGAGGGGGAGCGGATCGGTCTGATCGGCATCAACGGCAGCGGCAAGTCGACCCTCCTGCAGGTGATCGCGGGGCTGGCGGAGCCGGATGCCGGCACCGTGACGGTCCGGCAGGGGCTGCGGATCCAGTACCTGGCCCAGAACCCCTCCTTTCCGGAGGGGGCCACGGTGCTGGAGGCGGTCTTCGCCGGGGAGAGCCCGGAGTTCCGGCTGCTCCGGGAGTACGAGCAGGCCCTGCAGGAGCTGGCCGCCGCCCCGGAGCACGGGCGGCTGCAGCGCCGGCTGGCCGACCTGCAGAGCCAGATGGACGCCCTCCAGCTCTGGGCGCTGGAGGCGCAGGCGAAGGCGATCCTCTCCCGCCTGGGGGTGGAGGCGTACGCGGCGCCGGTGGCCAGCCTCTCCGGCGGGCAGCGGAAGCGGGTCGCCCTGGCCCGGGCGCTGATCCACCCCGCCGACCTGCTGATCCTGGACGAGCCGACCAACCAGATCGACAACGCCACTGTCGCCTGGCTGGAGGGGCAGCTGGCCCGGTTCCCGGGGGCGCTGCTGCTGGTCACCCACGACCGCTACTTCCTGGACCGGGTGGTCACCCGGATCCTGGAGCTGGACCGGGGGCAGCTCTACAGCTACGACGGCGGCTACACCCGCTTCCTGGAGCTGAAGGAGGCCCGGGAGGCGGCGGAGTCGGTGCGGGAGGAGCGGCGGCAGAACCTGCTCCGGCGGGAGCTGGCCTGGCTGCGGCGGGGGGCCAAGGCCCGGACCACCAAGCAGAAGGCCCGCATCGACCGGGTGAACGCCCTGGCGGAGCAGGCGCCCGAAGCCCGGGAGGGGCGGGTGGAGATCGCCGTCGGCTCCCACCGGCTGGGCCGGGAGATCATCCTCCTGGACGGCGTCTCCAAGGGGTTTGAGGGGCGCAGCCTGATCCGGGACTTCACCTACAACCTGCTGCCCCGGGACCGGATCGGGATCGTGGGTCCGAACGGGGCCGGCAAGTCCACCCTCCTGAAGCTGATGGCCGGCCGGCTTGCCCCCGACAGCGGCCAGGTGAAGGTGGGCAAGACCGTCCGCCTCGCCTACTACGACCAGGAGTCGGAGGAGATCAACCCCGATCAGCGGGTGATCGAGTATATCAAGGAGGTTGCCGAGGTGGTGCAGACCCCCGACGGGGCCACCATCACCGCCTCCCAGATGCTGGAGCGCTTCCTCTTCCCGGTGAAGCTGCAGTGGACCGAAATCGGCAAGCTCTCCGGCGGTGAGCGGCGCCGGCTCTACCTGCTGCGCAAGCTGATGGAGGAGCCGAACGTCCTGCTGCTGGACGAGCCGACCAACGACCTGGATATTGAGACCCTGGCTGTGCTGGAGGAGTACCTGGAGTCCTTTCCGGGGGTGGTGGTCGCGGTCTCCCACGACCGGTACTTCCTGGACCGGATCGCCGGGCACCTCTTCTGCTTCGAGAACGGGCAGATCCGCCGCTATGTCGGCAGCTGCTCGGAGTACCTGGCGGAGCTGGAGCAGGCCGCAGAGCCGGCCGGGGCCGAGGAGAGACTCGTCCGAGGCCAGGAGATCCGGACCCCTGGCCGGGCGCCCGCCCTCAAGCTCACCTTCAAGGAGCAGCGGGAGTGGGAGACGATCGAAGATCGAATCGCCGAACTGGAGGCCGAGGTGGCCCGGCTGGAGCGCGCAATGGAGGAGGCGGCCACCGACTACAGCCGGCTGCAGGCGCTCTCGCAGGAGCATGCCCGGGCCCGGGAGGCGCTGGACCAGGCGATGAACCGCTGGGCCGAGCTGGCCGAGAAGGTGGAGGCGATCGAGCAGGAACGATCGGGTCGGGGTGTCAGGCCAGATTGACGGCCACGGATTACACGGATGGCTGTTGAACGGCCACGGATTACACGGATTACACGGATGAAGACATAAAATTTACAATGATGGGGTTTATGCCCGTTTCAAGGGTGGTGCTGGTGCGAAGCACCGCACCACAGGGGTGACACGGACAAACGAGCGAAGCGCGGCTGAATCCATGGGTGAATGGGAGACATCCTTTCCATGGATTCAGCCGCGCTCTCTTCAAAAATCCGTGTAACCGTTACGGCGATAGCACCAGGGTGAGTCCAGACACCATCATCGTCTGGTTGTCTGTAAGATCCGTGTAACCACCATGGTGCGGTGCTTCGCACCAGCACCCCTCATGAAAAGGGCACCACCCATATTTTTGTAATATATGTTTTATCCGTGTAATCCGTGTAATCCGTGGCAACGATAAACGGCTCTCAGGGATTACCATCAGGGCTTCTGCAGCCGAGCGAGCCGGGAGCACCGGGTATCAGCGGGGGGTGGCAGCGCGATACTAGAGCCCGAAGGAGGCGGATGACCGATGGAGCACAACCCACGCGAGCTGGCAAGCCTCGAGGGCGAACACCGGCTGACCGAGCCGGAGTTGATCTTTGTCCAGCACGCTCTGGATGCCGAGGTCCTGGGCCTGAAGAAGTGCCTGCACTACGCCCAGGAGGTGGTGGATGAGGATGCCCGGCAGCTCCTGCGAGAGCATGCCGACATCCACCACCGCCGGATCGACATGATGCTGGCCCTGCTGGACGCCCCGGGGGATATCACCAAGCAGGCGAAGCTCCTGCTCCAGAATGCGGGAGGGAGGTACCGGCATGCGTAACACCCATGACCTGAACAACACCACCCGCGGCCACATGTCCGACGCCGACCGCCTGCGGGACTGCCTCTTCAGCGCCAAGGAGCGGGCCAAGCTCTACGCCTCGGCGGCGCTGGAGGCGACCAACAACGGCGTGCGGGAGTTCTTCCTGGCGATGCACGGCGAGGAGAGCCACAACCAGGAGATCCTCTTCAGCTTCCTCCACACCCGGGGGTACTACCCGACCCAGATGGCCTCGGCGGAGCGGATCCGGGAGATGCGGCGGCGCTACCATCAGATCCACGACCAGATGGGGCTGACCGACAACCCCTCCTTCCGCCGCTACCAGACCGCCGACCCGCAGAAGCACCCGGCGGAGAACCAGATCCCGGAGCACTTCCGGGCCCATTGAGTCCACAGCCGAAAGAAGCCCACCCCTCTCTGTCAGGGGCGGGCTTCTGTGCTATGATGGGGCCAGAGGAGGAGCGGCCAATGCCGAGCATTACATTTCAGCCCATGGGCCGGGTGGTGGAGGTCGAGGCCGGCTGCACCATTCTGCAGGCGGCCATCCGGGCCGATCTCTTCCTGCGCCACCTCTGCGGCGGACAGGCCACCTGCGCCACCTGCCGCAGCAAGGTGCTGGCCGGGGGCGACCAGCTCTCGCCCATGGCCCGCCACGAGCGGAAGCGGCTGGCGGAGCTCTATGCCCCGCCCGACGTCAGGCTCTCCTGCCAGGCCGAGATCCTGGGGGATGTGGTGGTGGAGATCCCGGTTCCCACTCTGGGCGTCTGAGGAGGTTCTGCCTGTGGCCCTGATTCGCGTCGGCACCTGCGCCTGGTCGGACCACGAAGAGTACTTCCCCAAGGGGCTGCCACCTACAGAAAGGCTTGCGTACTATGCGAAGCACTTTAGCATCGTCGAGGTGGACAGCTCTTTCTACCACCTGCAGCCGCCCAAGTGGTACGCCTCCTGGGCGGCCAAGACCCCGCCATCCTTCGTCTTCAACGTCAAGGCCTACGGGGCGATGACCCGGCACCACCGGCAGCCCCGTCCCGGCGAGGAGGATATCCGGGAGGTCTTCAAGCGCTTCGCCGCCTCGGTGGAGCCGCTGCGGGAGGCAGGGAAGCTGAGGGCGCTCCACTTCCAGTTCCCCCCCTGGTTCACCTGCACCCCGGAGTCCAGGGAGTGGGTTCACTTCTGCCGCGAGTTCTTCGCACAGGACCTGGTGGCGGTGGAGTTCCGGCACAACTCCTGGTTCCTGGGGCGGAACCGGGAGGAGACGCTCCGCTTCCTGACCCAGATCCGCGCTGTCAACGTGGTCTGCGACGAGCCGCAGGTCGGCTCCGGCACCGTGCCGGCGGTGGTGGCGGTCACCGACCCGCGCCTGGCCATCGTCCGCTTCCACGGGCGGAACGCCCAGACCTGGTACATCAAGGCGGAGAAGACGGCCCAGCGCTTCGACTACCTCTACAGCAAGCAGGAGCTGGCCGAGTGGGTCGCGCCCATCCGGCAAGAGCTGGCGGCGGCCGCCGAGGAGGTCCACCTGCTGATGAACAACAACCGGTCCAACTACGCCGTCCGGAACGCCCTGGACCTGATGGAGCTGCTGGGCCTCCCCACCCCCGAGCGGGATGAGCGGGGCGTGCCGATTCCGACCCCACCGCCCGGCTCCTCCCAGCAGATGCGCCTTTTTTAGCACCAAGTATCTACTTGACATGTAACACAGACGCACCACTCTCCGGGCAAATATTTTCAGATTTAGTCGGCATGTTGCACAATACAGAGTTAGAATAAGAGTGCGGACGAATATTAGAGGTTCCCTTGCATTGGCAGAAAATTCTCATTGGAAGGAGGGAAACCTGTGGGCGGTGGAGAATCCTACGAGGGACAGGACTTCAAATTCTCCCCAGCTGACAGGCGGGGGGAGCGGGAAGCCAGAGCTCGTGTCGGTCCCGACCAGGCCTCCGGCTGGGCGGACCCGGATGAGGGGGGAGCTGCGAAGGTGCGTGCGGCAGACGAATATGATCTGAAGCCAGCGGCCGACCCGTTTGTGCCGCCGACCGACGAGACCCGCATCATCCGGCGGCTCTCAGCGGGGGACGAGGAAGCCCTGGGCATCCTGATGGATCGATACGGCGGCGCCTTGCTGCACTTCGCTCACAGGTTGGTCGGCGACATGCAGATGGCCGAGGAGATCACCCAGGACACCATGTTGAAGGCCTGGCAGCAGGCCGGCTCCTTCCGCATGGACGGCCATTTGAAGGCCTGGCTCTTCCGGGTGGCCCGCAACAACGCCATCGATTACATCCGCCGAAAGCGGCTGCCTACCGAGGAGTTCCAGTCCGCCCACGACACCGCATCGGTTGAGCAGCAGCCAGAGCGGGAGGCAGAGAGGTCCTGGCTGACGGAGGCGATCCTGGAGGCCCTTGAGGAGCTGCCCGAGCAGTACCGAGACGTCATCGAGATGCGGTTCTTTCAAGATATGTGCTACCAAGAAATTGCAGAAACTCTCAAAATTCCTCTCGGTACAGTCAAGAGCCGGCTGAATTATGCCCTCAAGGGGCTGACCCGAGTCTTAATGGAACGTGGCATCGGACCTGACCTGCTGGATACATAAGAACTATGCCGTCGGGAGGGTGCAGCCAGCGCTGCACCCTCTTCGCATGGGAGCGCAGGCCCTGACAGGGCAACTTCGGTCCTTCCCCCGAAAGAGCCTGCACAGGGGAGGCGGCTTTGCTATAATGGGGTGAGATGGCTCCGAAGGAGACGCAGCATGAACGTACCAAACCTGTTGACGCTGGCGCGCATCTTCCTCATCCCCTTCTTCCTGCTGGCATTCCTGACCCGCCTGCCTTACGGGGAATTGATCGCGGCTGGCATCTTTATCGTGGCGGCCATCACCGACGGGGTGGACGGGTACCTCGCCCGGAAGAACCGGGAGATCACCCGGCTGGGGAAGTTCCTGGACCCGCTGGCGGATAAACTGCTGGTCTCCGCAGCGCTGATCGCCCTCGTCGAACTGGGGATGCTCTCCACCTGGGTCGCCATGGTGCTGATCGGCCGTGAGATGGCGGTGACTGGGCTGCGGGCCATTGCCGCCGCCGAGGGGACGGTGATCGCGGCCGGCCCCTGGGGCAAGGCCAAGACGGTCACCCAGATCGTCCTGATCGTGACCATGATCCTCGCCGGCGCCCCGGGTTTCTTCCTGCGATCGCTGGCCGAGTGGCTGCAGACCCCGCTCCTCTGGGCGGCGGTCGCCCTGACCATCTGGTCGGGCATCGATTACGGCTGGGCCTACTACCGGGGGCACCTGGCCGCATCCGCCGCCGGGGAGGGGGCGGGTGAGCGGCGGCCCCTCAAGTTCCGGTTCAGACTCCCGCGGGGGCGCAAGGGCCCGCCGCGCCAGGGGGAATGAGGGTGAAGCTGATCCTGGTATCACAGCCACAGGAGCGCCTGCGGCTGGAAGGGGACCTCGCCGGTCCGCTGGTCAGCCTGGCCGGCGTCAACTGGTCGAGCGAGGTGGCGGTGGTGGTCGACATGGGAGAGCAGCGGACCGGCGGCTACGGGGTCCGGGTGGAGAGCGCCCGGGTCGCCGCCCCCGACCGGGTGGAGCTGCAGCTGACCGTGCAGCGGCCGGAGCCGGGGATGTTTGTCACCCAGGCCTTCACCCACCCCTACGCCGTGGCCCGGGTGCCCCGGGCGGGGCTGGGGGGCGGCCCGGTCACCCTGGTCGCCTACGACCAGCGCCGGGCGGAGGTGGCCCGCAGGGTGGTGTCGCTGTGAGGGTGGTCATCTTCTCGGCCGGACAGGTCTACGACTACGAGCGGGTCCGCCGGTTGATCGGAGCGCCCGACCTGGTGATCTGTGCCGACGGGGGCATTCGCCATGCCCTGGCGCTGGGGCTGACACCGGGCCTGATCCTGGGCGATTTCGACTCGGCGGACCCCGCCGTGCTCGCCCGGCTGGAGGCGGCGGGCACCCCGGTGCAGCGGGTGCCGGTGGAGAAGGACCAGACCGACACCCACCTGGCGCTGGAGGAGGCGGTCCGGCGCGGGGCGGGGGAGATCCTCCTGGTGGGCGGGGCGGGAAGCCGGCTGGACCACACCCTGGCCAACCTGCTGCTGCTGCCGGGGGTGGCGGTCCCCGTCACGCTGGTGGACGGCAAGAACATCGCCCGGCTCCTCCGCCCGGGGCAGAGCCTGACCGTCGCCGGTCAGCCGGGCGACTTCCTCTCCCTGCTCCCGCTTACGCCCGCCGCCACCGGGGTCTCGGTCAGCCCGGCCCGCTGGCCCCTGCAGAACGCCACGCTCCGGTGGGGCGAGTCCCTGGGGGTCTCCAACCGGCTCGCCGGACCGGAGGCCCGGGTCAGCGTGGGCGAGGGATATCTGTTGGTGATCCAGGCCTGGGACTAAGCTTGGGGAGGTCTGTTTTCGCATGTACGAACCAGAGCGCCTCGACCCCGCTACCGTGAGCGACGAGCAGGGCCTCCGGCAGTTCCTGGACCGGCTGGAGGCCCAGCTGGAGCAGCTGAACAGCCGCTACTCGCTCCTGGCCTTTGCGCAGTATGAATCGAAGCAGCGACCACCGGAGATGGAGGCGGTGGAGTCCGCCCAGGCGGCGATCATGACCGATCCCGGCTACCAGGAGCTGGTCGCCCGCTGGGTGGGCCGGGTCTCCGACCCGCTGCTGGCCCGGCGGCTGGTGGTCTGGCAGCGCTCCTTCCAGGGCGCCCGGGTCAGCTTCCGACCCGAGATCCGGGCCCTTGTCAACGAGATCAGCGACGCCATCGTCGCCTTCCGCTACCAGGTGCAGGGGCAGGAGCTGGACCTGGGCGCCGTGCGGCACATCCTCCGGGTGGAGCCGGACCGGGAGCGCCGCCGGGCCGCCTGGCTCTCCTTCGCCCCGCTCTCGGAGAAGCTGGCGGCCCGCACCCGGGAGCTCTTCCACCGCCGCAACGAGGCGGCCCGGGCGGAGGGATTCGAGACCTACGCCCACATGCAGATCGCCGCCCAGGGGCTGGAGCTGGAGCAGGTGAAAGCGATCCTGGAGGAGCTGGCGGAGGCCAGCAGCCCCGCCTACCGGAAGGTGATCGAGACGGGGGCGGAGCGGCATGGGCTGGGCCAGATCCAGCCGTGGGATGTGAAGTTCCTGCTGGACGGCGAGGGCGGCCTGCCGCCGCGCTACTTCCCCCGGTCCGGCATCATGGGCCGGCTGGAGGAGTGGGGGCGGCTCCACGGGGTGGATCTGGCGGAGCTCGGCATCCGGGTCTACTTCATGGACATTCCGTACAATGGGCTCTGCATGGTCATCAGCCGGCGGGATATCCGGATTCTCGGCAATCCGGCGGATGGGCACAACTACTACAAGACCGCCTTCCACGAGCTGGGGCACGCCCTGCACTTAGCCCACAGCGACCCGGGGAGCTACATCCTGCGGCGGGAGCCCTCGGTCTTCAGCGAGGGCATGGCGGAGATGATGGGCTACCTGGTGCAGGAGCCGGCCTGGCTGGCCCATGTGGGGCTCTCCCCGGAGGAGATCGCTGCGGCCGGCCGGGAGGCGATGGGCCCGTGGTTCGCCTACCTGCGGCAGCGCTCGGCCCACGCCCTCTTTGAGTACCAGGCCTACGCCAACCCGGACGGGGAGCTGGACCGGATCAACGCCGAGGTGGAGGCCCGCCTGCTGGGCTGCGCCGTAGACCCGACCCCGCGCTGGGCCTCCGAGCCCAACGCCTGGTACTCCCGGTACCCGGTCTACTGGCAGAACTACGTGCTGGCCGATGTGGTGGCCAGCCAGATCCACCACGACCTGCGCCGCCGGTTCGGCTCGGTCTGGGGCAGCCGGGAGGCGGTGGCCTACATCCGGGAGCACTACTGGGCGCCCGGCGGGGCGGTGGAGTGGCAGGAGAAGCTGCAGCGGGGCACCGGCGCCCGCCTGGGCACGGCCGCCCTGGTGGCGGACCTGAGGGGCACTCAGACCTAAGGTTACCTTACTTCATTGGCGAACAGAGTGGGGGAGGAAGTGAGTTGCAGGAGCTGATCGCCTCGCTGGCGACCAATGCTGCCAACCCGGCGGTACTCTTTTTCCTGATAGGACTGGTGGCTTCGCTCCTACGGGTGGAGCTGCCCCTGCCGGGCGGTTTTCGGACGGTCCTCACGGTCTATCTGATGGCGGCGATCGGCTTCAAGGGCGGGGTGGCGGTCAACCAGTCGGGGCTTGCCAGCATCTGGCTGCAGGGCCTGGCCATCGCGGCGCTGGGCGCTGTGGCGCCGCTCTGGATCTACCCCGTGGCCCGGTTCCTCGGACGGTTGGCCCACGTGGACGCCATCGCCCTGGCGGCCACCTACGCATCGGTCTCGGCGGTCACCTACGCCTCGGCCATGAGCCAGCTGGATGTGGCCGGCATCCCCTTCGAGGGCTCGGCCCCCGCCTTCCTGGCGGTGATGGAGGTGCCCGGGGTGATCGTGGCCCTGGGGATGTACGAGCTGATGGGCACCCCCGCTGCCGGCCCCGACGGGGCGCCGGGCCGGCGGGCCGGGCCCCGGGAGCTCTGGGCGGCGGTGACCGAGGTGCTGCGATCCAAGTCGGTCTTCGTGCTGATCGCCTCGCTGGGCGCCGGCTACCTGGCCGGGAAGCCGGGGCTGGAGCTGACCGAAGGCTTCTTCGTCACGCCCTTCCAGGGGCTGCTGACCCTCTTCCTGCTGGAGATGGGGCTGGAGGCGGGCGTCCGGCTTTCGGCGCTCCGACGGACCGGGCTCTTCCTGGCCGCCTTCGGCATCCTCCTGCCGCTGCTCCAGGGGGCGGCGGGGATCCTGGTGGGCCACGCCCTGGGGCTCTCAGTGGGCGGGACCACCCTGGTGGGGGTGCTCTCCGCCTCGGCCTCCTACATCGCCGCACCGGCGGCGGTCCGGTCGATGGTGCCCGAGGCGAACCCCTCGATCTACATCACAGCGGCGCTGGGGATCACCTTCCCCTTCAACGTGGTGGTGGGGATCCCGATCTACCTCTCCATGGCCCAGTACCTGGCCTCCTAGCATAACAGCGGCCCTCAGGGAGACCTGGGGGCCGCCTTTTTTCCGCCGGAGAACCGGGCCGGGCTGCGGAGCGTCCTAGGAAGAGAGAGGAGTGAGGATCATGAGGGCGCCCCGTGTCGCCTCGATGCTGATCGCTGCCCTGCTGCTGGCTGCCTGCACCAGCCCGACGGCCAGGCCGCCGGAGCCGGGCCCCACCGGGCCGGAGCCCCCGCCGCCTGCCACCGCCCCGGCGGAGCCCGCCGCCCCGCCGCCGGCCCCCGAGCCCCCGCCCCTGCCGGAGGTGCTGGCCCGGCCGGTGACCGGGGGCCTGCAGCCCGTCGCCTTCCGGGCCGGCGACAGGATCAGCGCCCCGGGGGTCTACTTCCTCAACACCCGCACCGGGGAGGGGGAGGGCTGGACTGCGCCCGGCAACACGCCCTTCATCAGCTACATCAGCGGCGATAACCGCTTCGTGATCGCCGTCCCCGAGGGGAAGGGCTACATCCTCGACCGGGAGAGCCGGATCCTCCGGGAGTACGATGCCCAGCGGTTCCGGGCGATGCTGGCCGGGGCGGAGGGCGCCCTCTTCGAGGAGGCGGGCACCAGCCGCTATATCTGGACCGGGCCGGACTACCGGCCCGTCCACCGGATCGACCTGGAGGCCATGGGCCGCTGGGGTCGCGTGGCGCTGCTCTCCCCGGACCGGCGCCGCCTGGCGATCCTGATGCCGCCGGCGGCGGATGGGCCGCACCAGGTCGGGCTGGTCGATCTGGCCAGCGGGGAGTGGAAGCGCCTGACGGTCCCGTCGCCGGGGTATGTGGGCTCCGCCGTCCTCAAGGGGCAGGGGGATCAGCTGTCGGTGGAGCTCCTGTGGGCCGAAGACCGGGATGCCCCCCTCCGGCAAACCGCCGTCCACCGCTTTACCTGGGAGGGGGAGCCGGCGGGGGAGCAGCGAATCCCCGGCAGCTACGTCGCCATCTCGCCGGACGGCCGGTGGATCGCCTGGGAGCAGTGGCTGGCGGGCGATCTGGTGCCGGCCACCGTGGTCGCCGACGCAGCCAGCCTGGAGCCCCGCCTGATCGCCCTGGGGAGCACCACCTGCTTCGCCATGACCGGCAGCGGCGGGAGCCGCTGG
>JBMONC010000006.1:0-73329 GCA_049324875.1 Bacillota bacterium | reverse complement strand
TGCTCATCCCGGCTGTGTACCATCCAGGGAGAGGGTGGAGGCGGGTCGAGCCAGGAATACGGATAGGGGGAAGGGATGCCTGTGGCAGCGATTCTGGGGTTGGGCGTGATCGATATCGCCCTGGGGATTCTGGTGATGGCACCGCTCTCGCTGGGGCTGCGGAAGAACGAGGGGATCTCCGCTGCCTTCTACATGCTCTTTCAGGTCTGCCTGGTGGTCGGCATCGCCCTGCTGATCCTGGGCGGCCTCATGGCCATCGCCTCGTAAGATCGGGCGGAAAAGCAGCAGCCGGGGGCGACCGACCCCCGGCTCTTTCCATTGTTCCCGCTCGGACGCCCTCTACCGCTCCCAGAAGGCGGGGGGCTCGATCCCCAGCTGGCGCAGGTAAATGAAGCCCTGGCCGCGGTGGTGGATCTCGTTCTCCAGGGCGTAGAAGAGGCGCTCAAAGAGCGGCTGCTCACCGCCGCCGAAGAAGGGGTCGGGCTCCACCTCCAGCAGCCGCTGGGTGGTGATCCGATCCCAGTAGGCCCGGGTGTGTTCCCGGACCGCCTCGCAGGCCCGGAGCAACTCCTCCTTGGACTGGACCACCACGTAGGGCTCCTCGTAGACCCACTCGTGGGTGGCGATCCCGCGCACCAGAGCCAGCTCCAGGTGCAGGATCTCCTTGACCATCTCGGCGAAGGGGCGGAGGGGGTCGGCGGGCTTGAACCGGAAGAGGGCATCCTCCGGGAAGGCCTCCACGGTGCGGCGGGTCAGGCGCCGGTTCCCCTCCAGGATCTCCAGCAGGCGGGCCGGATCGAGCAGTACGGCCATGGGCAATTCCTCCTCTCAGGATGGGGCTAACCGAGGGCCCCGGTCAGCAGTCGGCAGATCTCGTGGACCCGGGGGCGGTTCAGGCTGTAGCGCTTCATGTTCCCCTCCCGGCGCACCGCCACCAGGCCGCCCCGCTCCAGCAGCGCCAGGTTCCGGGAGACGGTGGACTGGTGGACCCCGGTCTGCTCCACGATCTGCTGGCCGTAGAGCGTCCCCCGGGCGGAGAGCAGGTTCAGGATCGCCAGCCGGTTGGCATCCCCCAGGGCGATCAGGGCCTCACCCAGGTCGGCCAGCTCCCAGAGGTGCAGACCGGGGACGGCGCCGCCGCTCCCCCGCTCCCGCAGGGCCGCCGGCTCGTAGAGCACCAGGCAGAGATCCTCCTCCGGGGCGATGGCCAGGAAGCGCCCCAGGTGGAGGGTCGGGATGAAGAGCAGGGAGGGCGCCCGGTCGAGGGTGGCCGCCCAGGGACCGGTGGGCTCCAGGCCGGTCAGCTCGGTAACCAGCGCCCGGGCGGACCGGGCCGCCACCAGGCCGGGGGTCAGGGAGGCCAGGGCGGCGGCGCTGGCCGCCAGATCCTGTTCCGCCGCCTCCCAGCCGGGCCGGAAACCGCTCTCCCAGAGCTCATCCAGCAGGGCGAGCAGCTCCGCCTGGAACTGGATGGGGTTGAGCGCCAGGGCCAGCGCCTGCTCCGGATCGGCCACCTTCCAGCCCTGGAGCACCCGGCGGAGCCCATCCACCCGGCGGGCCGGGTCGGCCAGGGCCTCATCCACCGCCGGGCCGCTCCCGGGCGGCGCCTCCCAGAGCAGGCCCGCCCGGATCCCCAGGCTGACCAGCGCGGCCACCTCCCGCTCCGACCGGCCGGCCAGCCAGCGGCGCAGCTCCGGCCAGGAGCGCTGGGCCGGGTGGGCGGGCTCCAGCCGCCGGATCAGCCAGGTCCGCAGCACCCAGCCGTGGGCCAGCACCGCCCGGAGCAGCTCCAGCCGCTCCCGCCCCGGCGCCGAGAGCCGCTCCGCCGCCGTGGCGGGCCAGGGGGTGGGGGTGGCGGTTCCGTGGCAGGCGTAGTCCACCAGCAGGAGGGCGGTGGCCAGGTTGGCGGGAAGGGAGTGGAGGACGCTCCACGGGGGCATCCGGTCGGTCACGCACCATCCCTCCTTTATGCAATATGCGCATCTTGCATAAACATATTTTACACCTATGCTTAATAGTCTGTCAATAGCATACCACACCAGGGGCCTCTCCGGGAGGTGGTCACCGGCAGGACAAAGCTTTCGCCACCGCCGGGGTGAGGGGCGCTGACCCGGCCCCCCGGTTCTGTTACAATAGGGGATATGAAGATCAGACTACTGGCCATCGATCTGGACGGTACGCTGCTGGACCGTCAGTCCCGGATCCCTGAGGAGAACCGCCGGGCGGTGGCAGCCGCCCGGGAGGCGGGGCTGGAGGTCGTGCTGGTGACCGGGCGCTCCTGGCGCTCCACCCGACCCTTCTACGAGGCGCTGGGCCTGACCGGTCCGGCCATCTGCTACCTGGGCGCCCTGGTGCTGGCCGACGGGTCGGGCCGGGTGCTCCACCACCGGCCCCTGGCGCCCGAGGCCTGGAGCCGGCTCCGGGAGTTTGCCCTGGCGGAGGGGCTCTCCCTGACCGCCTGTGTGGCCGCTGACCTGCAGGTGGCGGAGGGGGTGCTGCCCGCCTCCGGCCTGGTGGCCGCCGACCTGGCCTTCGCCACGGGCAAGGCGGAGGACTTCGTGGGCTGGGAGGACTGGAACCCCTACACCGAACTGGACCCCACCCTCTCCCGGTGCACGGCGCCGCCGATCATGGCGGCGATCTACGGCGACCGGTCGGCCCGGCGCGCCCTGGAAGTATTCCCCGAAGGGCTCCCCTTCTCTCAGTTCGACCTCTCCGATCGGATCGCCGGGGAGACGGTGCTGCACGTCTGGCACCGGGATGTGGACAAGGGGCGGGCGCTGGCGGCTTACTGCCGGGCCCGGGGGATCGCCCCGGAGGAGGTGCTGGCCATCGGCGACGCCCCGATGGACCTCTCGATGCTCCGCTTCGCCGGCATCGGGGTGGCGGTGCCCGACGGCCACGAGCCGGTGCGGGCGGCGGCCGACTGGGTGGCCACCCCCGCCGATGCCATCGGTCGGGTGCTCCGCCGCCGGTAGGGCCCAGGAGCCTGCTGTCGAAAGGAGAGGGAGTATGAGCCGCCTCACCCTGATGCCAATGCTTGCCCACCCGGATGACCCGTCCTCTGTCGGCACCGGCGCCCTGATCCGCCACCTGGGGAGGCGCTGAGATGCGGCGGCGCTGGCAGCTGCTCTGGGGCCGGCTCACTCTGCCGGTCCGGCTGGACCGCGCCCTGCCCCCCGCTGCCCGGGCCATCCTGGAGCGGCTGGCGGGGGAGGGGCACGAGGCGGGGCTGGTGGGCGGGGCGGTGCGGGACCTGCTGCTGGGCCGGCGGCCCAAGGACTGGGACATGGTGACCAGCGCCACAGCCGACCGGATCCTGGCGCTCTTCCCCCAGGGCCGGCTGATCGGGGCGGCCCGGGAGACCGGCACGGTGCTGATCCCGCTGGAGGGCACCGCCTACGAGATCACCCCCTACCGGGGGGATGGGCTGCTGGCCGACCTCTCCCGGCGGGACTTCACCATCAACGCCATGGCGCTGGGGATCGACGGCCGCCTCCTCGACCCGCTGGGCGGGCGGGAGGATCTGGCCCGGGGGCTCCTGCGGGCCTGCGGCAGCGCTGATGAGCGGATCGCGGAGGACCCGCTCCGGATGCTCCGGGCGGTGCGGCTGGCGGCCCAGTTCGACCTGGCGATCGAGCCGGGGCTGGCGGCGGCCATCCGCCGGGCGGCGCCCCGGCTGGCAGGGGTGGCGCCGGAGCGGATCGGGATGGAGTTCGGCCGGCTGCTGGTGACCGACCGGCCCGCCTGGGGGATGGAGCGGCTGCGGGAGTGGGGGCTGCTGCCCTCCTTCGCCCCGGAGCTGCTGGAGATGGTGGGGGTGGAGCAGAACCGGTACCACGCCTACACGGTCTGGGAGCACGCCCTGCTGGCGCTGGCCCTGGTGGGGCCGGAGCTGCACCTGCGCCTCGCCGCCCTGCTGCACGACGTGGCCAAGCCCCGCTGCCTCTCGGTGGATGAGGCGGGCAACCGGCACTTCTACCGGCACGAGTCGGTGGGGGCGGAGATGGCCGGTGCGCTGCTGGAGCGGCTCCGCTTCGACAGCGAGACCCGGCAGCGGGTGGTCCACCTGGTCCGGTATCACATGGACCTGCACCTGGACGGCGAGGCGAGCGACTCCGCTCTGCGCCGGATGATCCGGCGGATCGGCCTGGAGCAGATGCACGACCTGATCCAGCTGCGGCGGGCCGACCGGCTGGCCTCCGGGATGCGGCAGGGCGACCTGAGCCCCGAGACGGTCCAGATCCTGCAGCAGATGCAGCGGATCATCGCCGAGGATGCGGCGCTGAAGGTGACCGACCTGGCGGTGGACGGCCACGACGTGATGGCCGCCTTCGGCCGGGGGCCCGGCCCCTACGTGGGGGAGGTGCTGGAGCAGCTGCTGGACGAGGTGACCGAGGAGCCGTCCCGCAACGACCGGGAGTGGCTGCTGAAGCGGCTGGCAGAGCTTGCGCGGACGTGATACCATACTCCCGTGGGAATCTGGTCGTGATGATCGAGCGCGAGAGGAGCAGCAGCGGATGTCCGAGGCGTTGAACCAATGGCTTGAGTCGGTCCGCTCGACCGATCCGGAGTTTCAGCTTCTGTCCAACGAATTCGTTCCCTGGACCCAGTGGACCCCGCCGGTGGCCGAGTCGAAGGTGGCACTGGTGACCACCGGGGGCGTCTTCCTGAAGCACGGCCTCCACCAGCGGTTCGACCTGGAGGCCCCCGCCGGCGACCCCACCTTCCGCGAGTTCCCGTCGGTGGTGGCGGAGGAGGATCTGGAGGTGGCCCACAGCGGGATCGACCTGGGCTACGCCCGGCAGGATGTGAACGTCCTCTTCCCGCTGGAGCGGCTCCGGGCGCTGGCGCAGGCGGGCTACATCGGGTCGGTGGCGCCCTTCGCTTACAGCTTCATGGGCCGGATCAGCCGCCCGGTCCAGCTCCTGTCCAACTACGCCCCCTCGGTGGCCTACCGGATGCGGCGGATGGGGGCCGACCTGGCGCTGGTGGTGGCCACCGGCGGGGTGGATCACCAGACGGCGGCCATCGTCGCCCGGGCGATCGAGCTGGCCGGGGTGCCCACCCTGGTGCTGGGCACCCGGCCCGAGGTGCTGGAGGCGGTGAAGGTGCCCCGCGCCGTGGTGGTAAGCCACCCCGACGGCGCCCCCCTGGGCAACCCCGGCAACGCCGGGAAGCACGAGCACCTGATCCGGGAGGCGCTGGAGGCCGCCTGGAAGCTGGAGGGGCCGGGGCTGATCGAGCGGCTCCCGTTCTCCTGGAAGGGGTAGCCATCAAGGAGGGTCCCGCCATGGCAGAGGAGTGGGTCGAGGTCTTCCGGACCACCGACCAGATCGAGGCCGAGTTTATGAAGGGGCTGCTGGAGACCAGCCAGATCCCCGTGTTGATGGAGGCCAAGGGGCTGAAGGCGATGCCCTACATCTTCGGCCACGCCGCCAGCGGCCAGCTGCTCCTGAAGGTCCCCCCGGACCTGGCGGAGCTGGCCCGGCAGATCCTGGAGGCGGAGGCGGAGCCCGAGTAGACGGATGACACGGAACATGACGGCCACGGACTCCCCTGAAAATGACGGCCACGGATTACACGGATTACACGGATAAAACAAATACATCACAACAATGTGGGGTGGTGCCCTTTTCATCCGGGGTGCTGGTGCGAAGCACCGCACCATGGTGATTACACGGATAAAACAAATACATTACAAGAATGTGTGGTGGTTACACGGAACATGACGGCCGCGGACTCCTGATGTCAATAGGGTGATGGGGCTGTGCATAGAGGTCGTATAGATCATGCGGCCTGAACCGCAAAGCGCTCGTTGGAAGGCAAATAGGTCCGCTCGTCGTAGAGGGTACCTGACTACGCATGGCGAAGATAATCTTGAGCCACTTGTGGGCGACGACCCGCAGTGCCTCTGGATTGCGCTTGCCCTTGGCGCGCTGACTGGCGTGCGCAGTTCCGGTCTCACACGGAAGGCTGTAGGCGGTGGCATACCGGTCTCGGTTGTCACCGATCTCAGCGAGCAACCTGGCGGCCAGATTCGGACCAGCCCCGGGAAGGCTTAAGAAGAGCTGGCCGCCAGGGTGTTCTTTCAAAAGGCGACTGATTTTCTTGTCGTAGTTTCTCGGTGTGACCAACATGGTGCGGTGCTTCGCACCAGCACCACCCATGGAAAGGGCCACAACCCCACATTTATGAATTGTGTGTCTTCATCCGTGTAATCCGTGTAATCCGTGGCAAAATAAGGAAGCCCGCGGTACTGCCCGCGGGCTTTTGCGCGACCTAGTTCTCAGCCAGGAAACCCTGCTCGATCAGCCGCTCCAGGGCGGCTACCACCTTGGGGTCGAACTGGGTGCCGGCCATGCGGCGCAGCTCCGCCATCGCTTCGGCCACCGGCTTGCCCTTCCGGTAGACCCGGTCCGAGGTGATGGCGTCAAAGGCGTCCACCACGGCGACGATCCGGGCGCCGATGGGGATCGCCTCCCCCTTCAGGCCGGCGGGGTAGCCGGGGTGCCGGCCGGTGGTGGCGCCGTCATACCGCTCGTGGTGGTGGAGGATGATCGGCCGCACATCCTTCAGCAGGTCCAGCTCCTCGATGATGTTGGTGCCGAACTGGGGGTGCATCCGCATGATCGCCCACTCTTCTTCGTTCAGCGGGCCCGGCTTGTTCAGGATGTGGGGCGGTACCACCACCTTGCCCACGTCATGCAGGACGGCGCCGAAACCGATTACCTGGACCTCATCCTCCGGCTGCCCCATCTCCCGGGCGATCCGCATCGCCATCTCCTTCGCCCGCTCCGTGTGGCCGCGGGTGTAGGGGTCGTTCAGCTCCTGGATCCGGGTCAGGGTCATCACCGCCTGCACCATGTGCCGGCTCCGCTCGCCCACCGATGACTCCAGCAGGCTGGCCAGCCGCTGCCGGTAGTCATCCTCCTTGGCGTCGTACAGGGCGATGTCGACCCCCGAGAGAAGGGTGTTCAGCTCCTCGCCCACCCCGGTGTAGACCCCGATGTCGACGATCACCACGGGCCAGGACGGGCGGCGCACCTGGAACCGCTCCAGCGCCTGCTGGATCTCCCGCTTCAGCTCCACCCCCTGCGCATAGGTGGCGCCGGGCAGGACCACCAGGAACTCATCGCCGCCATAGCGCACGGTGAAGCCGTGGGGCGGGACCTGGTCGCCCAGCGTCTCCCCCAGGGCCTGGAGGATCTGATCGCCCATCATATGGCCGTGCCTGTCGTTGATCATCTTGAAGTTGAAGCAGTCGAGCATGAGGAAGGTGACCGGCTCCTCGTTCTCCTGGCTCTGCCGGGTGATCTCCGGCCAGCGGCGGTTCAGGTAGTGCCGGTTGTAGGTGCCCGTCAGTGAATCGGTGGTGGCCATCTGCTGCAGCTGGTTCTGCAGCCAGGCCTTCTCCAGTACCTTGCCCACCTCGCTGGCCCACATCTGACAGAGGGTGAAGTCCTCCTGGTTGAACTGGTTGTACCCCTCCTTCTGGATGCGGAAGACGCCCGCCAGCCGGCCCGAAGGGTAGAGCACCGGCACGACCATGGCGGAGAGATCCCGCCGGGGCAGGTCAGGGGGGTAGACGAAGCGGGGGTCGTGGAAGACGTCGCCGCTCAGAATCGGCTTCCCATGGCGGGCCACCCAGCCCACCGAGCCCTGCCCCACCGGCCGCGGGGTGGGGCTGACCAGGGCGAACTCCCGGAATTCCGGTGTGGTGGAGACGGCCCGGGGCAGGAGGAGAGCGCCGTCGGCGGAGAGTTCCAGCAGGACGGACTCCTGGGCCCGGAAGGCCTCCCTGGACCGCTGGCAGAGGCGCTGCATGGCCGGGCTGTCCAGGGGGCCGGACAGCTCCTGGACGGTGGAGTTGATCAGCCGCAGGTGCCGGATCTCCCGGAGCTGCTGCCGGCTGTTCTGCAGGGCCCGGCTGAGGAAGACAGCGGTGATGGCGCTGACGGCGGCGATCACCAGCGTCATGTCGAAGGAGGCGACCCCCTCCAGGAGGTAGCCGCCCACCAGGATGGTGGTGACCGCCAGCCCCTGCATCAGGCTCCGGAAGGGGTTGCGGAAGAAGAGGCCGCTGAAGATCGTGTGGACATAGAGCAGAAGGCCGTAGGGAACCAGGCTCCGCTCCACCGTCAGGCCCAGGATGGTCAGCCCCATACCGGCGACCGAGAGGAAGGGGAGCCAGAGCAGGGAGAAGGGGCGGTGGCGCTGGGCGAACATGATGAGCCAGACCGCCAGCATGAGGGCGACGGTCGGCCAGTATTCGGGGTGATGCGTGTGGGACGTCAGGCCGCGCACAATGGCCAGGAGAGCGGAGAGGCCGACCACCATGCTGATGGATGCCCTCAGTTGCTGGAGATCCCCGAGGCGCCAGTGATCATCGACGGTTGCGCCGATCAACTTGTTAATCACGGAGGGAAACCTCCCGCCCGAGATACTTCACGCTCCCCCTACTCAACCCCGGTGGCCGCCAGCAGGTCGTTGACCATGTGCCACAGCAGGTTCAGGGAATCCCGGGCAGAGGACTGCTCGAGGATCAGCGCAGCCCTGGTCTGCTCCACCTGCTCCACCACCCGCTTGATCCCCGCCTTCGCCGGCTCGGGCGCCTCCGTCAGGGCCCGCTGGAGCGAGCCGGCGCCCAGGGCCAGCTCATCCTTCGCCAGCCCCCGGTTGCCCTCGGCCCAGTAAATCTGCGCCAGCAGCACCTCGCCCTGGGCCTTCACCAGCAGGTTCTTGTAGCGCATCTCCAGGGAGAGTGCCTCCGCCGTCTCCCTGCCGGAGGCTGCCACCTGGTCCCGCACCGACTGCTCCAGGTTCTGGAGCTTGGTCTCCAGCTGCTCCCGGGTCGCCTTCAGGTCGAGCTTCAGCGTCTCGATCTCGGCCAGCCGGGCCTGCAGCCCGGTCACCTCGCCCTCCTGCTGGAGGAGAAGGCCGGTGGCCTGGGCCGCTTCCTGGACCTGCTTCATCTGGGCCTGCAGATCGGCCTGCTGCTGCTTCAGCTCGGCCCGGAGGTCCTGCACCTCCCGCAGGGTCTGCTCCCGCAGGGCGGCCATCTCGCCGGCGGCGGTGGCCTGCTCGGACTGAATACGCCATTCAAAAACCCCCCAGGCGGTCATCCCGGAGACGGCCGCCATCAGCAGGAGCATCCCGAGCCCCTTCCCCAGGCGGCCCGCCCAGGTCCACCGGTCCGGGGGATTCGACTCGGGCTCGGGCGTCTTGAGGGTGGTATCCATCTGCATCCAACCCCTTTTCTCGCTAAGATCTTCGGCATAACGGTATTCTTGTGGATGGATAGAAGGTGTTGCCGAATGCATGGCGAATAAACCGTCAGCCCTTTGAAAGCACGCAGGGTGGCAGAAAAGAGAGTACGAGGGGGTTCGGCATCATGATGAAGAAGAGTTCCGTATCGCTGGCGGTTATCCTGCTTCTGGTCATGTCGGTGCTGGCAGCTTGTGGGGGCGCGAAGCAGAGCGGCTCCGCCGGCGGGGGCGACGGCTCCCTGGATCGGGTGAAGAAGGCCGGCGTCCTCAAGGTGGCGATCGATGCCTCCTACCCGCCCATGGAGTTCGTGGACAAGGACGGCAAGACCTACATCGGCTTTGACGTGGACTACGCCACCGAGCTGGCCAAGAAGCTGGGCGTCAAGGCCCAGTTCGAGAACGTGGCCTGGGACGGCATCCTCACCGGCCTGAAGGCGGGGAAGTACGACGTCATCATGTCCTCGATGAATATCACCGAGGAGCGGCTCAAGGAGGTCAACTTCGTCGAGTACGCCCAGATGGCGCAGAACTTCGTCTCCCGCAAGGGCTTCGACGTGAAGACGGAGAAGGACCTGGCGGGCAAGATCGTCGCCGTCCAGGCGGAGACCACCTCCCACATGTGGGCGGATGAGCAGAAGGCCAAGGGGATTGCCATCAAGGAGATCAACTCCTTCCCCGGCGCCACCGATGCCTTCCTGGCGCTGAAGAACGAGCGGGCGGACGTGGTGGTGATCGACGAGCCGGTGGCCCGCTACTACGCCAAGCTGGACGGCCACAAGGTGACCGGCCAGGCGATGGGCGCCGAGCCGGTGGGTATCGCCATCCGCAAGGAAGATGTGGACCTGATGAAGGCCCTGGAGCAGGCCGTGAAGGACACCAAGGCTGATGGCACCTTCAAGAAGCTGTCGGAGAAGTGGTTCGGCAGCGAGCTGGGCAAGTAAGGACGCACCTACGCCGGCGGCAGTAACCCACTGCCGCCGGACTCGTCTCTGGAAAGGAGGCAGGGCGAGGTGGAGAAGTTCATCTCCCACTCGATCAACATCCTGCCGAATCTGATCGAAGCGCTGCTCTACTACACGCTGTCGCTGGCGCTCTTCAGCGCCCTCTTCGGCATCCCGCTGGGGCTGCTGGCCTCCCTGGCCCGGATCTCCAAGAACCGGGTGCTGACCGGGCTGGCCAGCGGCTATGTGACGCTCTTTCGGGGCACGCCGCTCCTGCTGCAGGTGCTCTTCCTCTGGTCGGTGCTGCCGCCGGAGGTCTCCGACTACCAGGCGGCGCTGCTCGCCTTCTCCCTCAACTCCGGCGCCTACATCGCCGAGATCATGCGGGCGGCGATCCAGTCCATCGACAAGGGGCAGATGGAGGCGGCCCGCTCCCTGGGGATGAGCTATGGGATGGCGATGCGCCGGATCATCCTCCCGCAGACCTACCGCCGACTGCTCCCGCCCATGGTCAACGAGCTGGCGGCGCTGACCAAGGATACATCGCTGGCCTCTGCGGTCGGCGTGGTGGAGCTGATGAAGCAGAGCCAGCAGTACGTCGCCCGCACGGCGGTCGTGGCGGGGACCTACTTCTGGACAGCCCTTTTCTATCTCGTCATTGTGGTGGCGCTCACCGCCCTGGCCAACCGCCTGGAGAAGAAGCTGGAGGCGAGGGGATAGCATGGCACAGCCGATCATTGAGATCCAGGGGCTGCACAAGCACTTCGGCCAGCTGGAGGTGCTGAAGGGGATCGACCTGACCGTCCAGAAGGGCGAGGTGGTGGTGGTGATCGGGCCCTCCGGCTCGGGCAAGTCCACCCTGCTCCGCTGCATCAACTTCCTGGAGACCCCGACCCGGGGCCGCATCCTTTTCAAGGGGGAGGAGGTGGGGCAGCGGCTGGTGGACGGCAAGCTGGTCAAGCTGCCCGAGGCGGTGCTGGACAAGCAGCGGACGCACATGGGGATGGTCTTTCAGCGGTTCAACCTCTTCCCGCACATGACCGCCCTGCAGAACGTGACCGAGGCGCCGGTCCAGGTGAAGGGGCTGCCGAAGGAGCAGGCGGAGGAGCTGGGGATGCGGCTCCTGAAGCGGGTGGGGCTGCTGGACAAGGCGCACCAGTACCCGAACTTCCTCTCCGGCGGCCAGCAGCAGCGGGTGGCGATCGCCCGGGCGCTGGCGATGGAGCCGGATGTGATGCTCTTCGACGAGCCCACCTCGGCCCTGGACCCGGAGCTGGTGGGCGAGGTGCTTCAGGTGATGAAGGACCTGGCCCGGGAGGGGATGACCATGGTGGTGGTGACCCACGAGATGGGCTTCGCCAAGGAGGTGGGCCACCGGGTCCTCTTCATGGACGGGGGCGTGGTGGTGGAGGAGGATGTGCCGGAGAAGATCTTCACCAGCCCGCAGCACCCGCGGACCCGGGAGTTCCTGGCGAAGGTGCTGTAGAAAAACGGGACCGGCAGGCGCTTGGCCTGCCGGTCTGGTTATGCGTCGGTGCGGTGAAGCCAGAGGTCGGGCGGGGGCAGGTGCAGCTCCTGCCCGACCCCCCTGCTCCTGGCCAGCCGGCCCAGGGCGGCCGCCACGGCGACCTCGGTGCCGGCCAGACCGTGGGAGAGGAAGAGGGTGGTCTCCGAGTCGGGGCGGCTCCTTCCCAGCGCCCGGGTCAGGTCCTCCAGCCGCTCCAGGTGGGGCGTCCCCTGGAGGAGGAAGCGCTCCTCCCGGCGGTACTGCTCGGGGAAGTCGGAGTAGATGCGGGAGGCCCATGCGACGACGTCGCCGCCCAGCTCCGTCCGCCCCCGGTACTTGGGGCCCAGGCTGCTCAGGTGGGCGCCGGGGGCCAGCCAGCCCGCCTCCAGCACCGGCTCCGAGGCGTTGGTGGCGCAGATCACCACCTCGGCGCCCGCCACCGCCTCCCGAGCGCTCTCTGCCGGAGTTACGGGCAGGGAGAGCTCATTCGACCAGCGGCGTGCCAGGGCCTCCCGCATCTCCCGGTTCCGGCGGTAGATCCGGACCTCCCTGAGCGGGAGGAGCTCCCGGGCCGCCAGCAGCTGGGTCCAGCCCTGCAGCCCCGCGCCGATCACGGCGGCGGTTTCGGCCCCCCGGGGGGCCAGGTGCTTCAGGGCGACCCCGCCGATGGCGCCGGTCCGGATGGCGCCCAGCAGCTGGCCGGTGATCAGAAGGTTAAGCTCGCCGGAGGTGCTCCAGACCGCCACCAGCTGGTCTCCCGCCTGCGGGTAGATGCGGAGGCCCATCAGGCCGAGGGTGGGAAAGCCTCCGGGGGTGAAGACCAGCCGGCCGGAGGCCACCTCCATACCGGTGCGGGGAAGGGAGACGGCCCGCCCGGCGGCCCGCTCCTGCAGCGCCTCTTCCACCGCCTCGATCGCCGGCCGCATCTCCAGCACCCGGAGCAGATCCGCATCGGTCAACAGCAGCGTCATCGGTGCTTCCCCCCTCGCCGCCCGGCTATCGGTCCCCGAACCCCAGCTGGGAGAGGAGGGCCTTGTATCTGGCCTGTTCCACCAGCCGGTCCAGGTTGATGGCCGACCGTGGACCGGATCGCTCGGCCGGCTCCATCCGGGAGATGCAGACCGTCACGCCGATCATGGGGATCGAAAGGCACATCGCAGAAGCCCCCTTCCAGGTTGTGTGAGCGAGATTGGCACCCTCACCCACAGCATATACCCCGAAAGAGACATAGTCAACGCTTATGTTGAGTATGTGGCGATAAGCCCGGACGGGGCACTCTTGGCGCTACTCCCGCTCGAGGCCCTGCGGCTCCGCCTGTGGCGCCAGGCCCGGCGGGGGGGCCTTCGCCGTCTGCAGCGTGCCATCGGGCGCCCAGGAGCCGATCAGGCCGGCTCCCACCAGCCGGGGCTGGCTGCCGTCCCGCCGGGCGGTGAAGAGCTGGCTCCCCTTGTAGTAGAGCACCTGCTGCCCATCGGGGGAGATGGCGAGACCGACCGTGCCCTGGAGGGCGGGCGGCAGGGCCATCAGCCGGGCGCCGGCCGGATGGGCCTCCTGCCAGGTTCCGCTGGAGTCCTGGAAGAGCAGGGTCGACTGTGGGGTCCACTGGGGGCTGCCGACGATGGTGGGCGGGGGCGGCGGAGGCGGGGGCGGTGGGAGCGGCTTGCCGGGGGCCGGGGGTTCCGGCGGGGGCGGCGGGGGGGCCGGCAGCTGGATCTGCCAGAGCCAGGCGCCGTCGGTCCGGACCACCCAGGCCCCCTGCCCGGTCAGGGCCGACCGAAACCGGCCGTCGGGGGAGAGCGTCCCAGTAGAGAGGCGGGCCAGGGTGTCAGTGTTCGGCGCTTCGGCATAGAGTCCATGGGGGGCTCTCTCGGTGACGGGGGAAGGCCGGTGGGGCAGCGGGAGGGCGGGGTGGCCCGCCGCTACGGGCGCACTCAGGTCGATCCGCGGGCCGGAAGAGGGCGAGGGGTTGGGGAGGCCTGCGGAACAGCCGGCAAGCAGGAGTCCCAGGAGGGCGAGAGCGGCGATCCGGTCTGGTGATGGCAGGTCGATCCACTCCTTCTGAGCCGGTCCATCCGCCGGCGGGCGGAGGAATTCCGGGCGAGGCAGGGAATATCCTAAAGGTTTACCGCCTGTGGCAGGCGGGCATGCTGACGATAGGCCCAGAGATCAAGTTAACATAAAACATCACGAGCGGGAAGCAGGGAGCTGCGCAGATGCTGCGGAGGGCCTGTGCGCCCGACATGCGAGAGAAGAGGGACCGCGATGAATCTGCGATCGCTGCTGGCTGTCTGGATGGGCAAGGGGCTGGTGACAGCGACCCGGGTGGCGGGGCGCGGCGGCACCACGCTGCCGGGCGTGGTCGCCCGGAAGCTGGCGCCGGACCTGCTCCGCCACCTCGCTGCCCAGCCGCAGGAGGGGGTGATCGCCGTCACCGGCACCAACGGCAAGACCACCACCGCCAAGATGCTCTCCTCGATCTTCGAGGCGGCGGGCCACCGGGTGGCTCACAACCGGGCCGGCGCCAACCTGATCACCGGGCTGACCACCGCCTTCCTCCAGGCCTCGGACTGGACCGGGCATGTGCGGGAGACCGCCGGGCTGATGGAGGTGGACGAGGCGACCATGCCCCAGGCCTGCCGGGAGATCCGGCCCCGGGCGGCGGTGGTGACCAACTTCTTCCGGGACCAGCTGGACCGGTACGGGGAGCTGGAGCACACCGTCAGCTTTGTGGGCCGGGGCCTGGAGCAGCTGGCGCCCGGCGGGCGGGCGGCGCTGAACGCCGACGACCCCAACTGCGCACGGCTGGGTGAGCGGCAGGGGGTCTCGCCGCTCTACTACGGGATCGAGGACGAGTCGGTGGGCTCGCTGGAGATGACCCAGACGGCGGATGCGAAGCACTGCATCCGCTGCGGCCAACCCTACGAGTACCGGGTCTTCTACTACGCCCACCTGGGCAAGTACCGCTGCCCAAGCTGCGGCCACCAGCGGCCCCGGCCGGAGGTCTATGTGGACCGGATCACCGGGGTGGACGCCCGGGGCTCCACCATCCACCTGGTGGCGCCGCAGGGTGAGGTGGAGGTGCGGCTGCAGATCCCGGGCCTCTACAACATTTACAACGCCCTGGCGGCGGCGGCGGGCGCCCTGGCGGTGGGGCTGCCGCTCAGCGCCGTCAAGGAGGGGCTGGAGGCGACCACCAGCCAGTTCGGCCGGATGGAGCTGATCCGGATGAATGACCGGGATGTCTTCATGGCGCTGGTCAAGAACCCGGCGGGCTTCAACTCGGTGATCCAGACGGTGATGCAGGCGGGCGCCCGGAAGAATATCGTGATCGCCATCAACGACCTGTATGCCGACGGCACCGATGTCTCCTGGCTCTGGGATGTGGACTTCGAGGCGCTGGCCTCCCACCAGGACGAGATCAACTTCGTGATCTGCACCGGCCTCCGGGCGGAGGATATGGCGGTCCGGCTGAAGTACGCCGGAATGGAGCCCGCCAAGCTCTCGATCCAGAAGGAGCTGGGCCAGGCGCTGGGCGAGGGGCTGCGGTACATCCAGCCGGGTGACCTGCTCTACATTCTGCCCACCTACACGGCGATGCTGCAGATGCGGGAGATCATTCAAAAGCAGGGCTTCGCCAAGAAGTTCTGGGAGGTGTAGCTGTGGAGCGCCCGCGCATTCACATCGGCTGGCTCTACCCGGAGTACATGAACCTGTACGGCGACCGGGGGAATATCATCGTGCTGGAGCAGCGCTCCCGCTGGCACGGGCTGGACCCGGTGGTCACCCAGGTTCGGCTGGGGGAGAGCAGCGACTTCAGCCAGTTCGACCTGCTGATGATGGGCGGCGGCCAGGACCGGGAGCAGTCGCTGATCGCCGAGGACTTCATGAAGGTGAAGGGCGCCTCGCTGGGCCAGGCGATCCACGACGGGCTGGCGGTGCTGGCGGTCTGCGGCGGCTTTCAGATGCTCGGCCGCTACTTCAAGACCCACACCGGCGAGCTGATCCGCTTCACCGGGATCCTGGACCTCTGGACCGAGGGGTCGCAGGACCGGATGATCGGCAACTGCATCATCGAGTCGGACCTCTTCGGGGAGACGAAGACCATCGTCGGCTTTGAGAACCACTCCGGCAAGACCTACCTGGGGAAGGGGCTCCGCCCCCTGGGCCGGGTGGTGAAGGGCTACGGCAACAACGGGGCCGACAAGCTGGAGGGGGTCGTCTTCAAGAGCACGGTGGGGACCTACCTGCACGGCTCGATCCTGCCCAAGAACCCCCACCTGGCCGACTGGCTGATCCAGCGGGCGCTGGACCGGCGGTACGGCGGCGAGGTGAAGATCGGGACGCTGAACAACGAGCTGGAGGAGCGGGCGCACCAGGCGATCATCGCCCGGTTCGGCCAGTGATCCGGCTGGAGCGGGCCGGGGTGAACACCCGGCTCCACTCCTCCCTCTGCTTCCAGTGCCCCCACGGCCCCACCGGCTGCTGCGCCTCCCCGCCGGGGGTGGACTGGGCGGATATCGGCCGGATCGTCACCCTGGGCGGGCGGGACTGGCTGCTGGCGGAGCTGGCGGCGGGAAACCTGCGGACCGGCCCCCGCGGGCTGCTGCTGAAGCGGGTGGAGAACCGGGAGGCCAACGCCGGGGTCTGGCCGAGCAAGTGCGTCTACCACGGCCCGCAGGGCTGCACCATCCCGCCGGAGCGGCGGGCGGCCACCTGCAACTACTACATCTGCGACGACGCCTTCCTCTTCGGCGGGGAGAGCCAGGGGGAGGCGCAGGCGGTGGCGGGGCGGGAGGCCCACGCCACCCTGACGGCGCTCTACGGCCGCTGGGACCTGGAGATCCTGGAGCGGGTGGAGGGGCGCTGGCCCCAGGGGCCGCCCTGGGATGCCGCCTTTCTGGACTGGGTGGGGGAGGAGTTCTCCCGGCTGGCCCGGCGGGACCGGCGGGAGTGGAAGGGGCTCCATCCGTGACAAACGCACCCCCCTGACCGGCAGGGGGGTGCTTTTTGGCGCGCGGCCCGGCGATCGGTCGGGATCGGAGGAGAACGCCCCGCCTGTCGCCGGACAGGGGGGGCGTTGGCGGCTAGGGGCCCTTGCGCGCGGTGATCACCTGGAGTCCCGGCTGGGGGTAGGCCTCACTCAGGCTCTCCCGGAAGGCGATCTCGGTGAAGCCCGCCGCCGTGAGGAGGGCGGTGAACCCCTCCCGGCTGTATGCCTGGTAGCTGGCTGCATAGGCTGTCACCCCGCCGGTCCCGGCGTCGACCACGTAGTACCGGACCGTCTTGGTCTGGGTCGCCTCCTCCCAGAAGGACTCCTCCAGCCCCAGGTGGGGCCTCTCGGAGAAGAGCCCGGTGGGAATCGCCCACCAGGCCCGCTCCCCCGCGCCCTGCCGGACCCCCTCCACCGTGTGGGGCTCCAGCAGGAGGCTGCCCCCCGGCTTCAGGGAGCGGTGGGCCTTCTCCAGCAGAGCCGCTGCGTGGGCCGGCCGGAAGACGTTGAACTCGCCGTAGAGCATCATCACCAGCTCCTGCTCGCCCGGCGGCTCCGCCGTTCGCACGTCCTCCAGCAGGTAGGTGATGGGCAGCGCCTCGGCCGCCGCCCTCTGCCGGGCGTACTCGACGGCGGCGGGCGCCCAGTCCACCCCGGTGCAGGTGTGGCCAAGCCGGGCCAGCGCCTGGCAGTAGAGCCCCGGACCGCATCCCAGGTCGAGCACCCGGGCGGGCCGCCCCGCCAGCAGCCCCTGGTGGATCCAGGCCACCTGGCTCTCGATCACCGCCGCCCGCCGGCTGGCCAGGTCGTGCTCCTGGGAGAGGTGCTCCTGCAGCATCCGGCGGCTGAAGCCGGGGTCGTTCCAGGGGATGTTCTCGCCCTCTGTCCAGGGCTCGGGTCGCCGGTTCCGGGAGACGATGTCGAATAGTTGCACGGGCCATTCCCTCCTCGGGCCATTCTGGGAGCATCGTAGCATGCCGTCCCGGGAGCGGCTATCGGCCCTTCGGCTTCTTCCGCCAGCAAATTGGGGGGAGGCGGTGGAAAATTCGCCCAGGTTGATGTAAGATATTCCCATAGATGGCACTCGACAAGGCGGGTGTCCGTGAGGGGAGGTCCATCCCGTGGAGAATTTGCAGAACCTGCTCTGGCTCTGGATGATCCTCGGCTTCACCATCCTGCCCGCCATCCGGCAGGCGCTGGTGGCCATGCAGCGGCGCCGGCTGATCGCCCGCATCGAGCGCCAGCGGGGGAGCCGGGTGATCACCCTGATCCACCGGCAGCAGGCGGGGCTCCTGGGGGCGCTGATGGCCCGGTACATCAACCTGGACGACAGCGAGCAGATCATGGAGAAGGTGCGCGCCGCCGGCAACCGGCCGATCGACCTGGTGATCCACACCCCCGGCGGGCTTGTGATCGCCGCCAGCCAGATCGCCCGTGTCCTGCGGGCCCACCGGCCCGGCGTCACCGCCATCGTCCCCCAGTACGCCATGTCGGGCGGCACCTTCCTCTGCCTGGCCTCCGACCAGATCCTGATGGATGAGAACGCCATGCTGGGGCCGGTCGACCCCCAACTGAACGGGATGCCCGCCAGCGCCTACCTGCGGGTGCTGAAGGAGAAGGAGAAGAACAGCGTCGGCGACCAGACGATCATGATGGCCGACCTGGCCGGGAAGGCGACGGCCCAGCTCCACCGGATGGCCTTCCAGCTGCTCCAGCCCAAGCTGGGCGACGAGCGGGCGACCGAGGTGGCCAGGGCGCTGACCGAGGGCCGCTGGACCCACGACTACCCGCTCTACGTGGAGGAGCTGCAGGAGATGGGGCTGCCGGTCAGCACCGCCATTCCCGCCGAGTTCCGGCGGCTGCTCGGGCTGTCCGGCGCCGCCCAGGCCCGGGTGGTGCGGAGGGCGGAGCCGGTGAAGGAGCAGACAGCGAGGCGTCCGTAATCACGGCGGAGAGGTCTCCGCCGTGACAGGAGGTTCGCGGCCTGACAGCGAATGGATAATGGAGGCAGGAACAGGGGAGGTGCATCGCAATTACCCATAGACGTCGTCGCATCTGGATGCGATGGCTCCTGCTCCCCCTCCTGGCGGCCCTCCTGGCCGGCTGCGGCACCCCCGCGGCGAAGAAGGGGACGGAACCGCCGGCCCAGACCGGCGAGCAGGGGGGAGCCAAGACGGGCGAGGCCCCGGCGCCCTCCAGCGACCCCCAGGCGGAGAAGAAGGGACCGGTGCTGAAGCAGCTCTACACCGACGAGAAGACCGGGCTGAGCGTCAGGACCCCCATCCTCTGGGAGGCGGGCGAGAAAGAGGGGACCGTCGTCGTCCTGATCAGCCCTCAGAACGGGGTGGAGGACCTCTTCCGGGAGAACATCGTCATCACCGCCGACGATCAGTTCAAGGACCTGACCCTGGCCGCCTACCTGAAGGCGCTGGGGGAGGAGATCCGGAAGCGGTACCCCGACACCCAGACCCTGGAGAGCGGCGAGGTGGAGATCGACGGGATCCTCTCCCACTGGATGGTCGACGCCTACACCGGCCCGAAGGGGCCTGCGAGGGTCTACCGGGTGGTGGTGATCCGGGAGCAGGTTGCCTACGTCTTCCACGCCACGGCGCCGGAGCAGACCTTCGAACTCTACCGGCCCACCTTCGAGGCGATCGCCAGATCGATCGCCTGGCCCAAGCCGGAGGCGGAGAAAAAGCCATAAGCAGCAAACGGGGCGCCCAACCGGGCGCCCCGAAGGTTTTTCGCAGACCGGCCCCCCTCAGAGCCAGACCGAGAGCAGCATCCCCGCCACCAGCAGCGCCCCGAAGGCGGCCAGCAGCCGGGCGATCCCCTTCACGGCGGGGTTCAGCCTGGGCGGGTCGCTCTCCCGGGAGAAGAGCCGGAGCACCCGGACCGCCGATGGCACCGTCGCCAGCACCAGCAGCGTCCAGGGGGAGAGGCTCCCCACCCCGACCAGCGCCAGGGTGATCAGGTAGGTGAGGCCGAAGAAGCAGGCCAGGAGGAGCGTGGCGGCCCGCCGCCCCAGCAGGATCGCCAGGGTCCGGCGCCCGCCCGCCCTGTCCGCCTCCATATCCCGGATGTTGTTGCCCAGGAGGATCGAGGCGATCAGCAGGCCGATGGGCTGGGCCGCCAGGAGGGCGGAGAGGTCGAGCGCCAGCGCCTGGGTGTAGTAGACCAGCATGATCATGACCGGCCCCATGGTAAAGCCGGCGGCCAGCTCCCCGAAGGGGGTGTAGGCCAGGGGGACCGGCCCGGCCGAGTAGAGGTAGGCGACGCCGATGCAGGCCAGACCGGCGGCGAAGACCCACCAGGAGGTGGTGGCCGCAATGTAGAGCCCGATGGCCACGGCGGCGGCGGAGAAGAGCCAGGCCAGGCTCAGCACCGTGCCCGGCCGGATGCCGTCCCGGACGATGGTCCCGGCGATCCCCACATGCTCCTTGGTGTCCAGCCCCCGCTTGAAGTCGAAGTACTCGTTGAACATGTTGGTTGCGCTCTGGATCAGCACCGCTGCCAGGAGGAAGGCGAGAAAGCGACCGGCGTGGAAGCGGCCGCCGGTCAGCGAAAGGATGGTGCCGGTCAGGACGGGGATCAGCGAGGCGGTCAGCGTGAAGGGGCGCAGCATGCGCCACCAGACCAGTATGCGCTCCTTGGCCGTCATGGCTCTCTCCCTGTGGGGCGGATTGCCGCCCGGCCTGTGCCGAGCCCTGCAAGCATGTATCTTACCAAACCTCAAGCGTTTTGGGCAGGGCCGAATCGCCCATTCTGAACCCGAGCAGGATCGCTCTGCCCCGTTGGATGCATAGGCCGGCGCCGGCCGGCGCAAGATACTAGCGAAGCCGCCGCCCGACCAACGCAGGTGGGGCCGGCTTCCCCGCAAGGCGGCGGGTTCGCCCTATCGGGCCGTGATGGGCTCCGGCGGCGCCCCGCCAAGGCCGTTCGGACGGCCGGGCGCCCGGTACGTCCGTGCGGGTACAACTGAACGCCCGGAGCTGGTTCTCCGGGTGTGAGACGGGGCGGGCCTGGTGCCCGCCCTGTTTTCCGTTGAAGGGGTGTTTTGCGCAGATGCTGGCCCTTCTGGCGCTCCTGCCCGTCGCACTGGTGCTGCTCTTTCTCGTGATCCTCCGCTGGCCGGCCGCCCTGGCGATGCCCCTGGCCCTGGGGGTGACCATCCTCCTCTCCGCCGGGGTCTGGCGGGTGGGGACGAGGGCCATCGCCGCCTCGGTGATCCAGGGGGCGGGGATCGCCCTGACCGTCCTCTGGATCATCTTCGGCGCCCTCTTCCTGCTGGCTGTCCTGACCGAGAGCGGGGCGGTGGGCGCCATCCGGCAGGGCTTCATGGCGATCTCCCCCGACCGGCGGGTCCAGGCGATCATCGTCGGCTGGCTCTTCGGCTCCTTCGTGGAGGGGGCGGCCGGCTTCGGCACGCCGGCGGCGGTGGGGGCGCCCCTGCTGGTCGCCCTCGGCTTCCCGGCGGCGGCCGCCGCCATGATCGGGCTGGCGATCCAGAACACCCCCACCGCCTTCGGGGCGATCGGCACCCCCTTCCTGGTGGGGGTGAGCACCGGGCTGCAGGTGGAGGCGGTGGAGGGGTATGTGGCCGCCCGCGGCCTCACCTGGTACGGCTACCTGGCCGAGATCGGGCTGATGACCGCCTCGCTGGGGGTGCTGGCAGGGCTGCTGGTCCCGCTCTCCATCTCCTGCCTGCTGACCGGTTTCTTCGGCGAGCGGCGCTCCTTCCGGCAGGGGCTGGGCGCCTGGCGTTTCGCCCTCTTCGCCTCGCTGGCCATGACCATCCCCTACTGGCTGGTGGCCCGCTTCGCCGGGGTGGAGTTCCCCTCCCTGCTGGGCGGGCTGATCGGCCTGGCCCTGGTGGTGCCGGCGGCGCGACGGGGCTGGTTCCTCCCCCGGGATCCCTTCGACTTCCCGCCCCGCACCCGGTGGGAGGAGGGGTGGCACGGGGCGGTGGAGGCCCCGCCCGCCGGCCCCGGCCGGCCGATGTCGCTGGCGAAGGCCTGGGCGCCCTACGGCCTCCTCGCCCTGGTGCTGGTGCTGACCCGGATCCCCGGGCTGCCGCTGAAGGGGCTCCTCTCGGGGCTCCGCATCGGGTGGGGGGAGATCTTCGGGACCGGCATCGGCGTCGACTGGGACCCGCTCTACTCCCCCGGCAGCCTCTTCCTCCTGGTCGCCCTGGCGGCGGCGGCCTTGCACGGGGTGGGCGGCCGGGCCCTGGGGCGGAGCCTGCAGCAGTCGCTGATCTCGGTCCGGGCGGCGGCGCCGGCCCTGCTCTTTGCCGTGCCGATGGTGCGGGTCTTCATCAATTCGGGGGGCGGGGCGGCGGGCCACCCCTCGATGCCCCTCGCCCTGGCGGCGGGCGCCTCCGCCCTGGCCGGGGCGGCCTGGCCCCTCTTCGCCCCCTGGATCGGGGCGCTCGGCGCCTTCGTCTCCGGCTCCAACACCTTCGCCAACATGATGTTCTCCCTCTTTCAGTGGGGGGTGGCGGAGCGGATTGGTCTGGACCGGGAGGTGGTGACCGCCGCCGGCGCCATCGGCGGGGCGCTGGGCAACATGATCGCCGTCGCCAACGTGGTGGCCGCCAACGCCGTGGTGGGGCTGCTGGGGCGGGAGGGGCCCATGATCCGGCGGACCGCGCTGCCCATGGCCCTCCTCTGCCTGCTGGTGGGGGTGGTCGCCTACCTGCTGTCCGGGTGAAGATTCGGATACCCCCAGGGGCATATCCATCTGGTATACGGGTGACGTCATAACTGGTAGAATGGACGCGTGGAAAGATGCGCCCAGACTTTTTCCAGTAGGAGGAAGCACCTTGCGCAAGGTAGTTATTCTTGGCACCGGACCTGCGGGCCTCACCGCTGCGATCTACACCGCCCGCGCCAACCTGCAGCCGCTGGTGATCGAGGGCAACGAGCCCGGCGGCCAGCTCACCCTCACCACCGAGGTGGAGAACTTCCCCGGCTTCCCCGAGGGCATCATGGGCCCTGAGCTGATGGACAACATGCGCCGGCAGGCGGAGCGCTTCGGCGCTGAGTTCAAGACCGGCTGGGCCACCGACATCGACCTCTCCCAGCGCCCCTTCAAGATCACGGTCGACGAGACCGAGGTGATCGAGGCGGAGGCGGTGATCATCTCCACCGGCGCCTCGGCCAAGCTGCTGGGGATCCCCGGCGAGAAGGAGAACATCGGCCGGGGCGTCTCCACCTGCGCCACCTGCGACGGCTTCTTCTACACCGGCAAGAAGGTGCTGGTGGTGGGCGGCGGCGACTCCGCCATGGAGGAGGCCAACTTCCTGACCAAGTTCGCCGAGGTGACCATCGTCCACCGGCGCAACGAGCTGCGGGCCTCCAAGATCATGCAGGACCGGGCCCGGGCCAACCCCAAGATCTCCTGGGAGCTGAACGTCACCCCGCTCGAGGTGATCCAGGGGGAGCGCGGCTTCAAGGCGCTGAAGGTGCGGGACAACGCCACGGGCGAGGAGCGGCTGATCGAGGCCGACGGCATGTTCGTCGCCATCGGCCACACCCCCAACACCGGCTTCCTGAAGGGGCAGCTGGAGGTGGATGAGGTCGGCTACCTCAAGACGGTCCCCGGCTCTTCCAGGACCTCGATCCCCGGCGTCTTCGCCTGCGGCGACGTCCAGGACCATACCTACCGGCAGGCGATCACCGCCGCCGGCTCCGGCTGCATGGCCGCCCTGGACTGCGAGCGGTTCCTGGAGGGCTCGGCCGTCCACGACTGGTCCCAGACCGTGGGCAAGTAAGAGATGGATGTGGCATAATGGAGAGGCCCGCCGCACCGAGGGGAGCGGCGGGCCATTCCCACGTTGAGGAGGAGCACCGTTGAAACACCTGATCATCGGCACCGCCGGCCATGTCGACCACGGCAAGACGGCGCTGATTCGCGCCCTGACCGGCGTGGAGACCGACCGCTTCCCCGAGGAGAAGGAGCGGGGCATCTCCATCGACATCGGCTTTGCCCAGTTCACCCTCCCCAGCGGGCGGCGGGCGGCGGTTATTGACGTGCCCGGCCACGAGCGGTTCATCAAGAATATGCTGGCCGGCATCACCGGCATTGATGTGGTCCTCCTGGTGGTGGCAGCGGACGAGGGGGTGATGCCCCAGACCCGGGAGCACCTGGACATCCTCCGGCTCCTGGAGATCAAGCAGGGGATCATCGTCCTGACCAAAAAGGACCTGGTGGATGAGGAGATGCTGGAGCTGGTGGAGGCGGATATCCGGGAGGCGGTCGCCGGGAGCTTCCTGGAGCAGGCGCCGGCCATCGCCGTCTCCTCCCTGACGGGGGATGGCCTCCCCGACCTGCTCAAGGCGCTGGACTCGGTCTGGGAGTCGGCCGAGTCGAAGGATGTGACCGCCTTCGCCCGGCTGCCCATCGACCGGGCCTTCGTCCGGCCCGGCTTCGGCACCGTGGTGACCGGGACGCTGGTGGGCGGCACCATCCAGGAGGGGGACCGGATGGAGCTGCTCCCGCTCGACCTGGAGGTGCGGGTGCGGGGGCTGCAGGTCCACGGGGAGAAGGTGCTCCGGGCCGAGGCGGGCCAGCGGGTGGCGGTCAACCTGGCGGGGATCGAGCGGTCGGACGTGGCCCGGGGCCACGTGCTCTGCGCCCCCGGTGCCCTGAAGCCCACCGAGTCCTTCGCCGCCCGGCTCCACCTGCTCCACTCCTGGCCCAAGGAGCTGAAGCACGGGGTGCGGGTCCACCTGCACACCGGCACCAGCGAGGTGCTGGCCCGGGTCCTGCTGCTGGAGGGCGACCTCCTGGAGCCGGGCCGGTCGGCCTATGTGCAGATCAAGACCGAGGAGCCGCTGGTGGTGGGGCGGGGCGATCACTACATCATCCGCTCCTACTCCCCGGTCCACACCATGGGCGGCGGGGTGGTGGTGGAGCCCCACGCCCACTACAAGAAGTCCCAGGCGGCCCAGGCGATCGCCGAGCTGAAGGTGAAGGAGACCGGTGGGCTGGGCGGCGTCATCGCCGAGACCCTGTCCCGGTCGGGGATGGTGCCCCTCTCCCTGGCCGAGCTGGCCCGGCGGACCGGGATTCCCGCCGAGACGATCCAGCAGGAGCTGCCCGGGCTGGCGGCGGATGTGCGCACCCTGGAGGGCGGCCTGCTGATCCACCGGCGGGGGCTGGGCCAGTTCATCGCCGCCGTCCGGGGGGAGCTGGAGGGGTTCTACCGGCAGTTTCCGCTCCGCTCCGGCCTGGGCAAGGAGGAGGTCCGGCGCAGGCTGAACATCGGGGGCAAGGAGTTCTCCGCCCTGCTGGCGGCGGCGGAGACGGCCGGGGAGCTGAGCGTGGTGCGGGAGCGGATCGCCCTGCCCGGCCGGACGCCCACCCTCAACGCCGGGCAGGCCAAGCTGGCGGACGGGGTCCGGGCCGCCATCGCCCGGGCGGGCTTCAACCCGCTCTCGGTGGGCGAGCTGAAGGAACTGGTCAAGGGGCGGGACACCGAGGAGGTGATCACCTTCCTGACCGAGCAGGGCGAGGCGGTCCGGGTGGGCGACGACCTGATCATCCACGCCCCGGTGCTGGAGGAGGGGGTCCGCCGGACCCGGGAGCACCTGCGGGCCAACGGCAAGATCAGCGTGGCCGAGTTCCGGGATCTGCTGGGCACCACCCGCAAGTACGCCCTGCCCCTGCTGGAGTGGATGGACGAGCAGAAGATCACCCGCCGGGCAGGCGACGAGCGGCTGCCCGGGGCCAACGCCTGACAGAGATGACGGAGCCAGGGGAGGCGCTCTCCCCTGGCTCCTTTCACGCCCGCCTCCCGGCCATTCGCCGCAACCCTGTCACCACCGGCGAGCGTTTGACATAAGATCCAAAAGGGCCCTCGCGGGGAGGGCCTCGTCAAGTATCTTCACCACAGGAGGTCGGAGAGATGTCCAAAGAGCGTGACCATGACAGAGTTGACGCCGTCCCCACCACCGTGCCCCAGACCCTGCGCAACCTCCTGGGTCTCCAGGTCCAGGTCGCGACCGAGGGAGGGAACATCTGGCTCGGCCAGGTGGCTGCGATCGTGGGGAATCTCCTGGTGCTGAGCGGGGTGACCCTCCGGTATATCGACATCAACGACATCACCGCCATCGACGTGGTCCCGGCTGTGCCGCCTGCCAATGGCGTCCCGCCGGTCACCACGGGGGCGTAAGGCCGACCATCTCGTGGGAGAGGCTCCCCCTCTCCCATACACAGCCATGTACTCGGCCGGTGAGGGAGGAGGTGGTGCCCATGCCCGAGCCCAAGAAGCCCAGCGCCCCCACCCCGGCGGCGCTCCCCGAACTCCTGGGCCGCCTGGTCGGGGTTCGGGTCCAGGTGGCCACAGAGGGCGGCCACGCCTGGGAGGGGCAGGTGGGCGCCGTCGTGGGAAACCTGCTGGTCCTGGGTGAGAGGATCACCTTCATCGACTTGGGGACGGTCACCGCCGTCAGCCCGGTCACGGTTCAGCCCGGGCTGGGAGGCGACACGACCCCCCGCGGTGGACGGGTGGTCTCATGAACATGTGGGAGTGGGGGGCGGTGCCGAAAATGACGGCCACGGATTACACGGATTACACGGATGAAGACATAAAAAATGATAATGATGGGGTTCATACCCATTTTCATCGGCGGTGCTTATGCACCAGCACCCCGGATGAAAAGGGCACCACCCCACATTGTTGTGATGTATTTGTTTTATCCGTGTAACCACCATGGTGCGGTGCTTCGCACCAGCACCTCTAATGAAAAGAGCACTACCCGCATTTTTGTAAGGTATTTGTTTTATCCGTGTAATCCGTGTAATCCGTGGCCATCACTTTCAGGGGAATCCGTGTAATCCGTGGAAAATACAGGACCACGCCCTCTACTCGGCCCCCTGAAAGAACGCAAAGGCGAGGAAGAGGGTCAGCATGACCAGCAGCACCAACCAGAGGGCGTTGACCGCCCTGGCCGGGTTCCCCTTGCCGAACCGGTTGGCGAGGAAGAGCCCAACCAGAATCAGGACCGGTGCCACGAAGACAACCCCGACGATCCACCAGACGATGGATGGCATTGGCGCTCCTCCCTGCTCCGCGGCGTTCTGAAAGAGCTTTTGAAAAGTGCCTTCAAAAGTTCGTCGGAAAAAACCAGCGGACAGGGAACTTTATCATGAACTGATTCGTCTGTCAAGATAGAGTGACCGATCCACAGGGTTGGTTCGCAAAGGAGGTCTGGAGGATGAGTCGCAAGGAGTTCCTGATCAGTCACCTGTCCCCGGAGGTAGGGCGGTTCGTGCTCCAGGGTCTGCGCCAGCTGGAGGAGGAGAACGTCTTCGATGCCCCCGGCGTCATCAGCGGCATCGTCACCAAGATGCGCAACGCTGACTCCGCCCTGATCCGCGCGGCGGCCTCCCGGACCGAGGGCTACCTCCGGCAGGCCTTTTCCCAGCAGTACTTGAGCCGGGTGGGCGCCTGATGAACAGAACACCATACACCACGTGGGATTGACCGCTTGTGCAACGGAGAAGGGCTCCGGGGCAGGGCGGTCGGTTTTTTTGCGATCGGGCGAGCGCCGTATTATCGATATCTGGAAGGAACATCGCTGAGGCTCGTTGAATCCCTCCACGATAACCACCGGAAGTCTGGCTGGGGGTGTACCCGTGGGCAAGATCCTCATTGTAGACCCGTCACTGCTGGATCGGAAGCGGATGCGCATCGTTCTGGAGGCGGCGGGACATGGTGTCATGGAGGTCAGCACCCCAGGTGAGGCGCTGTCTCAGCTGCGGGAGCTTCCCCGTGGCAGCGTCAAGCTGATCATGTCGGAACTCAAGTTCCCCGAGGAAGAGGGGATGCCGTTCATCCGCTCCCTCAAGCTCGACCCCGCTCTCAAGGAGATTCCGGTGATGATCGTCACGCCCCAGCCCCCGCGTGAACAGGTGATCGAGATGGTCTCCATCGGGGTCAGCACCATCGTCACCAAGCCCTTCGGCGGTGAGATGCTCCTGCGGCGGGTCACCGAGACCCTCTCCGACGTGACGCTCCTCACCCAGGGCGAGGGGGCGCTGCTCTCCTGGACCATCGAGGACTACCTGCGCCGGGAGTTGAAGCGGACGGAGCGGAACCGCTCCCACTTCTCGCTGGTGCTGGTCCATGTGGTGGATTCGATGGAGGGGCAGGCCATCCCCCTCCTGATGCGGGGCCTGGTCCGGCACATGCGGGAGACCGACGTCCTGGTCCGGCTCGGCGATGACCAGGTGGTGATCCTCCTGCCGGACACCGACGCCATCGGCGCCTCGGTGGTGGAGAGCCGGGTCTGGCAGACCGCCCGGGCCATCATGGGCGAGCAGACCGGAGGGGTCTCGCTCTCCATCGACGTCCGGGTCGGCACCGCCACCTATCCGACCGAGGGAGGGGACGGCGACACCCTGATCAACATCGCCCGGGAGAGGGCCATGCCCAACACATAGCTGGCTGCGCCGTGAGATCCCCCCTTTCACCCCGGGGGGATTTATCGCGCCCGTCCGCCCACCCCGAGCCTCCCCTCCGTCTCTGTAGGTGAGAGGAGGTGGCCTGATGGACGCACGGAGATGGATCGGGCTGATGGCGCTCCTGCTTCTCATGGCCGTGATGGCAGGGGGATGCGCCGGCAATCAGCAGTCGAAGCGCCCGGAGGTCGACTTCACCCCGGTCCCCCTGGAGGAGGCGCCGCCGGAGCTGCGGCAGTACTATGAGCAGACCAGAACCGTCCCCGGCCTCTTTGTCCTTCAGAAGGATGGCGAGACCTATCTGCTGCTGATGGCGGGCCCGGTCAGCGAGCCGGGGCTGGCGGTCAGGGTGGCGGAGATCCGCCGGATGGGCAAGGATTGGCGGGTGGCGGCCGCCCTGCTTCCGGACGGCGAGGGGGCGGAGTACCCCTGCGCCGTCGTTCGGCTGAAAGCCCCGCTCAATGCAGCCTTCAAGGCCCGCCTGACCGGCCCTGAGGGGGAGGTCATGGAGCTGCGAGGGATGATTCTCACCGACCGCTAGGTCTGACGGGGACACCGTTCTGCTGACGGGGCAGGGCGGTGTCCCCCTCCATTGCCGCCCCCCATCGCGCTGACGAGCGAAATGGCTGGGCGGTTGCAAAAGAAGGGCTGGAATCTTCTGGAGTCGGCAGGATTGATCCAAACACAAACGAATTACAGTACCCATAGATTCTGTACGTGATGGAATTCACAACCAATCAGAGGGTGGTGAGGCGCAGCGTTTCCCGGGTCCTTCAGCCGACAGCAAGGGATGATGCCGGTGAGGATGACCTAACGAACACCAAAACATATCAAGCTATGGAGGTTGAACAAGATGTTCTTCAGACAGCGGTTGGCGCCGCTCGCCCTCGCCCTGCTTCTGCTCCTGCTTCCCCAGGCGGCACTGGCTGCCGGCTACTCCGTCGTGGTCAACGGGCGGACCGTGACCGACGCCCAGGCGGAGCTTCGCTCCGGTCAGCTGATGGTCTCGGTCCGGCCCTTCGTGGAGGCGATGGGCGGCAACGTCTACTGGAACTCCACGGCGCAGATGGCCACAATCAGCTATAAGGGGTCCCAGCTGGCCCTCTGGATCGGCACTCACCTGGGGTTCCAGAACGGCAGCAAGGTCTGGGCGCCGGTTGCCCCCTACCTGCGCTCGGGCAGGACCATGGTCCCCGCCTGGTGGACAGCCGCCCGCCTGGGCGCCAAGGTCTCCTACAGCAACAACACCCTCTACGTCAACACCGGCAGCACGGCCCCGGCGCCCACGCCGCCCACCCGGCCGAGCCACGTGCTGGCCAAGCCCGGCTACGTCTTCCCGTTCCCGGCCGGCGCAGCCTACCAGCCCTATGTGGACACCATGGGCGACTCCCGGTACTGGCAGGGGCGGCAGTTCCCCCACGAGGGGACCGACATCCTGGCCGCCAGGGGCACCCCGATTGTGGCGGTTGCCTCCGGCACCGTGGTCCGCTATGGCTGGAACACCCTCGGCGGCTACCGGGTGACCATCCAGCTGGATGATCATCCCGAGTACCGCTTCTACTACGCTCACCTCGACCGCTACGCCCCGGGGCTCTGGGAGGGCGCCCGGGTGAAGACCGGCCAGCTGCTGGGCTACGTCGGCTCCACCGGCGAGGGTCCGGAGCGGACGGAGGGCAAGTTCGTCGACCACCTGCACTTCGGCATCTACGGCCCCAACGGGGCGATCAACCCCTACTCCCTGCTGAAGTACTGGGAGGCGAACAAGATCCGCCTCCCGTAGGAACGCCTTTTTCGCCCGCCCGGGTCGACCCTGACCCCGGCGGGCTCTTTGCTGTTGTGGCCATACTAGGCTAGATCCCACGGATCGCCAACCCCCAGCGCTTCGTTCCATTAGCGTGATAGCGCGATGGAGGCGGCTTCCAGTCACAAGGATTTGATCCGCCGCTTCACGAAGTCTGAAGGAGTTAACGTTTGGAAGAGGAGCGACACAGCGTTGGATCTCATGCGACACCTGGCGGAACTGACCCGCCTCAGCAGCATCACCGGGCGGGAGCGGGCGGTTGCCGAGTACCTCCTGCGGGAGTGGGCCCCCCTGGTGGATGAGGCCCAGCTCGACCGGCTCGGCAGTTACATAGGCCTGAAACGGGGGCAGAACTCCGCCTCCGAACTCCGCTCCCTGCCGTACCCCGGCCCGGAAAGCTGGAGCGGCAGGCCGGGGGAACGGCCCCCGGGCCCCCCCCGGGTGATGGCAGCCGCCCATATCGACTCCATCGGGGGGATGGTGACCGCCATCGAGCCCGGGGGGTTCCTGCGGTTCACCACGGTCGGGGGGGTGGACCGGCGGCTGCTGATGGCCCAGGAGGTGGAGGTCCACGGGAGGCGGCTCGTGCCGGGGATCATCGGTTCCAAGCCGCCTCACCTGACGGCGCCGGAGGAGCGGTCGAAGCTGGTGGAGGTGGAGCAGCTCTACATCGATACCGGCCTGTCCGATGACGAACTGCGGGCCTCGGTCGCCGTCGGCGACCCGGTGCTTCCCCGCTACGAGTTCCGGGTGCTGCAGAACGGCCGGGTCTCCAGCCGGTACCTGGACAACCGGGCCAGCAACGCGGCCCTGGCGGTGGCGCTGGAGGAGCTGGCCCAGGTGAAGCACCAGGCGGACCTCTTCGTGGTCGGCACGGTGGGGGAGGAGTTCGGCGGCCTGCCCGGGGCGACCGCGGCGGCCTTCGCCATCCGGCCGGACATCGCCATCGCCGTCGACGTCACCTTCGGGCAGTCCCCCGAGAGCGAGAAGGACTCCTTCCCGCTGGGCGGGGGCCCGACCATCGGGGTGGGCCCCAACTGCTCGCCCAAGCTGGTGAAGCTGATGCGGGAGGCGGCGGAGCAGGCGGGGATCAGCTACCGCCTGGAGGTGATGCCCGCCTCCTCCGGCACCGACGCCTGGGGTATGCAGGTAGTGCGGGGCGGGGTTGCCACCGGCGTCCTCTCCATCCCGATCCGGTACATGCACACCCCGGTGGAGCTGGTGGAGATCGCTGACATCCGGGCGGCCGGACGGCTGCTGGCCCAGGTTGTCGCCCGGGTGGATCAGGCCTTTGTGGAGGATGTGCGATGCTACTAGAGCGGCTCTCCAACGCCTGCGGGGTGCCCGGGCAGGAGGATCAGGTCCGGGCGGTCCTGCGGGACGCGCTGAAAGAGCATGTGGATGAGATGTGGACCGATGTGATGGGCAACCTGATCGTCCGCAAGGGGCAGGGCCCGGTCCGGGTGATGCTGGATGCCCACATGGACGAGGTCGGTTTTCTGGTGGGGGAGATCACCGAGGACGGCTTCCTGCTGTTGAAGAAGATCGGCGGCCTGGATGACCGGGTGCTGCCGGGGCGTGCGGTCTGGGTGACCGGTCAGCGGATCCCCGGGGTGATCGGGGCGAAGGCCTTCCACCTGACCAGCGGCGCCGAGCGAGACCGGGTGATCCCGCTGGACGAGATGTACGTGGACCTGGGCTGCCGGAGCCGGGCGGAGGTGGAGGCGCTGGGGGTGGAGCCGGGCTCGCCCGTCTACTTCGCCTGCACCTTTGAGCGCTTCAGCGACCGGGTGGTGAAGGGGAAGGCCTTCGACGACCGGGTCGGCTGCTACGTGGTGGCCCGGCTGCTGATGGGGCCGGTCCACCCCGGCCTGACGCTCTACGGGGCCTTCACCGTCCAGGAGGAGGTGGGGCTGCGCGGCGCCCGTGTGGCCGCCTACTACCTGAACCCTGATCTGGCCATCGCGGTGGATGGCACCAGTTCGGCCAACGTGGCCGGGGTCAAGCCCATGGAGACCGGCGCCAACATGGGCGAAGGTCCGGTGCTCTACCCTGCCGAGGCGACCAACGCCGGGCATCAGCGGATCTTTGAGGCGCTGGCCCGGGTCGCCCGGGAGCAGGGGCTGCCCCTGCAGTACAAGCGGGTGGCCGCCGGGGGCACCGATGCCGGGGGTATCGCCGTACAGCGGGACGGGATTCCGGCCTGCTCGCTCAGCGTCCCCTGCCGGTACATCCACAGCGCCGCCTCGCTCTGCGACCTGGGAGATGTGGAGGCGACGATCAAGCTGATCGATCGGTTCCTGGAAGGTGTCGGGAAAGGGGATTTCCGTCCATGAGTGCGAGGTTGTTGGACCGGCTGCAGCAGCTGACGGCTATCTGGGGGCCCTCCGGGCGTGAGCGCAAGGTGGCAGAGGCGCTGGCGGAGATGATCACCCCCTTCGTCGACGAGGTGAAGATGGACCGGCTCGGCAACCTGCTCGCCATCCGGAGGGGGACGGGGGAGGGACGGCGAGTGCTGCTCACCGCCCACATGGACACCCCCGGCGCCCTGGCGCTCAACGTGAGCGAGAAGGGGCTGGTCTACCTGGCCCCGGTGGGCGGGCTGAGGGCGCACCATGCCATCGGCCAGCGGGTGGTCTGGGGGAGCGGCCTCGTAGGGGTCCTGCAGACCGAGTACCTGGAGGAGGCCAGGGAGGTCGACTTCAAGCGGCTCTTCTGTGATATCGGCGCCACCTCCCGGGAGGAGGCGCTGGAGAACCTCTCCCTGGGCGATGCCTGCGCCTTCGTGGGGGAGCTGCAGCTGCTGGAGGATCTGGTGGTCGGGCCCGGGCTGGACAACCGGGCGGGGTGCGCCGTCCTGGTGGAGGTGGCCGAGCACCTGGGTGAGACAGCGCATGACCTGACCTTCGCCTTCACCTGTCACGGGGAGAGTGCGGTCCGCTTCGGGGGTCTGGCCGCCCATGGGGTGGAGCCGGACCTGGCGCTGGTGGTGGACGGCGGGCAGGCGGGCGACGTGCCCAAGGCCCCCCGGCTGGGGGGCAGGCTGGGCGGCGGCCCGGCACTGAAGCTGAAGGATGCCGGCTACGTAGCCCACCATGGCCTGGCTGCGCTGGTGCAGTCGGTGGCCGAGGAGCAGGCGATCCCGCTGCAGGTGGAGATCAGCCAGACCGGCAGCGAGGGGCAGTTGCTCACATCGGCAGGACGGGGCGTGCCCACGGCGGTGATCGACCTGCCGGTCCGCTACCGGGGAACCGCCAACGAGATGGTCAACCTGCGGGACCTGCACGGAGCGGCCGACCTGCTCCTGAAGCTGCTTCACAACCCGCTGGAGTTGAGCTAGGTACCAAAGTGCGTGAAAAGATGTAGGGCTTTAGCCGGGTTGACGGTGAATTCCGGCCCGGCTACACTTTTTGGGGTGGAGTCTTCCGTCACACGGACTGAACCTGAGCCAACAGGGAGTTTTGGAGACCATGATGGACAGAGAACAAACCCTCTTCGAACACCTGGCGGAACTGCGGCAGCGCATCATCCGGTCGGTCCTGGCGATCGTGATCGCAGTGATCGTGGCCGTCGTCTTCTCCCAGCCGATCTTCAAGTTCATCATGGAGCAGGCGAAGACCGACGGGGTCCAGCTGGTCCAGTTTACCTTTGCCGATACCTTCCTCACCCAGTTCAAACTGGCGATTCTGGTGGGCCTGATTCTCGCGCTGCCCTTTGTGCTCTACCAGATCGTCGCCTTCATCCTCCCGGCCCTGAAACCCAACGAGAAGCGGATCCTCTACCTGGGCCTTCCCTTCGCCACCGTGATGTTCGGCCTGGGTTGGGCCTTCGGCTGGTTCGTGGTGGTGCCGATCTCCAAGACCTTCTTCCTGGATGTCTCCACCTCCGTGGGCGTCACCCCACAGATCACCCCCAGCGCCTATCTCGGCTTCGTGCTGAGCATCTGCAACCCGCTGGGAATCGCCTTCCAGCTGCCGCTGCTGGTCCTGATCCTGGCCCGCATCGGCCTGGTGACCGCCGGCTTCCTGGCCCGGGTTCGCCGCTTCGCCTTCCTGGCGATCATGATCCTGGCGGCGGTCCTCTCCCCGCCCGACGTGATCTCCATGGCGATCTTCCTGGTCCCGCTCTACGGCCTCTACGAGTTCTCAATCCTCCTGGCACGGATCGGGGCGCCGAAGAACAGATAAGCGAGAAGCCGGGCCTGTGGGTCCGGCTTTTTCGTTGGGTCTATGATCAATGCCACGGATTACACGGATTACACGGATAAATATATAAAATAAATAACGGTTTGTCCTCGCTTTCATCAGCGGTGCTGACCGGGTGGACACATGATGAACCACCGTGGTGCGGTGCTTCGCACCAGCACCACGAATGAAGAGGGTACCAACTACATTTTTGTATATTTGTTTTATCCGTGTAATCCGTGTAATCCGTGGCCGTCATTGTCCGTGTAATCCGTGTTAGTGAAAACGCTCAACCGGGTGACCTGACGGCCACCCGGTTGTCGCTTTACCGTTTTTTGCGGGGCCAGGGCAGGCGGCGCCAGAGGTAGGTGCGCCAGCCGTAGCGGTTGAACAGCTCCTCGTGGGCCCGCTGCCAGAAGGTCTTCGCCCGTTCGCTTGCTGCTTCGTCCACCGGCTCTTCGCCGGGGCCGTAGCGGGCGACGGTGTAGTCCTCGGCCACCTGGAGGGCGGGCTCCTTCAGGGGCGGGAAGGCCTCACCCAGAGTGACGGCGTACTCCCGCGGGGTCTGGTGGGGGGCCCGGCCGAAGTCGAAGCGGGCCAGCAGGCCGCCCGCCTTCTCCCAGACCTCCTGCACCAGGGTCCGGCCCTCGGTGGAGGCGAGCCGGTCCTGGGAGGTCAGGTAGCGTTGGCCGGCCAGGAAGAGGAGGCCCAGGACCAGGAGCGGGGTCAGGAACCAGGGCCACTCCCGGGCGGCGGGGCCGGCGGCGGTGTCGAAGCCGGCGCCTTCGTTGAGGTCCTCCAGGGGTGTATTCTCGAGTCCGGCCAGATCCTCCGGCAGCGGCTCGGTGGGCTCCGAGGCGGTGTCGCTGCTGGGATCGGGAGCGGGGGTGTTGCGGGCGATGGTCGGCAGGTCGTCCCGCGGGGTGGGGTCGAAGGTGACCCAGCCGTAGCCGGGGAAGTAGGCCTCCACCCAGGCGTGGGCCTGGGAGTTGAGGACCGAGTAGGTCCGCCTCCCCTGCGCATCCTCGGTGTAGTCCGCAGAGACCGGTACGGCGTAGCCTTCCACCAGCCGGGCGGGAATGCCCAGCTCCCGCAGCATCACCACCATGCCGGTGGCGAAGTAGGTGCAGTAGCCCCGCCGGAGGTCGAAGAGGAAGAAGTCGACGAAGTCACGCCCGGGGGGAGCGGCGGGGGCCTGGAGGTCGTACATCATCCCCCGGAAGTAGCTCTCCAGCCGGACCGCCTTATCGTACGGGTGGTTGACGCCCCGGGTAAGGTTGCCGGCCAGGTCGCCCACCCGCTGCGGCAGCCCCTGGGGGAGCTGCAGGTAGGGCTCGTAGTAGGCCTCGGGCGCACTGCCGCCCAGGAGGCGGATCTGCTCGGTGCTGTAGCGGGGCAGGCGGGCGGTCACGGTGTAGGTGGACTCCCGGGGAATGGAGCGGGTGGCGTAGAGGTTGCCGTCGGCATTCGCCTGCAGGCTGCTCTTCAGATCGTCTACCCGCATCGGCTCCAGCACGTTGAAGATGGTGCGGCCGAAGTTGAGCGCCGGGGTCACCCGAAAGGTGACGAACTCCCGCAGCACATCCGTGGCGTAGTTGGTGGGCAGGTTGCCGTCGGAGGGGATCTCCACCGGCCGGGACTCCCCGACCTCCCAGGTATCCCCGGTGTAGACCAGGAAGGTGGCGCCCCGCAGGTAGATCGTCTCGGTCAGCGGCTGAACGGGGGTCAGGTAGAGGGCGACGGTGTCGTCGGGCTGAACCGGCCCGCCCAGCCTCCCCATGTTCGGGGAGAAACCGGTGACGGCCAGGTTGAACCGCCCGCCGATGGTGCCGGCGCCCCCGCCGCGCAGCTCCCTGAGCACCGGGAAGGCCTCCTGCACCTTTACCCCCAATTCGCCCAGGTGGATCGGGGCAAACTCATAGGGGAGCAGCGCTCCGAACAGGGAGATCACCAGGACCGTGGCCAACGGCGTCGCGATGTGGCTCCGGTACCCGATCCGGCGACCGTTGGAGAGCCACTCTGCGTCCCGCTGCGCCGCCTGGCCGACGGTCCAGAGCACCAGGGCCATGATGACGAAGCCCATGAAGAAGGAGGCGCTCTTGTCAAAGAACCAGGCCCACTGGGTCCCGAAGAGGAGCAGGCCGCCCACGATGGACCAGAAGGCGGAGCCCCGGCCAAAGCCCTCCCAGGTGATCAGAAGGCCGGCCAGCAGGGCGGTGGCCGCCAGGAGGAAGAGGCCGAGGGTCGGTCCGAAGGTCACGTCGAACTGGGCCGCCCGCAGGTGCTCGTACAGGTCGCCGCCCTCCCGGATCAGCCTGGAGAGCCAGGTGAGGTAGGCGGGGGAGTAGCGGATCCCCAGCACGCTGCCGATGGTCGCGGCGATGGTCAGGATGCTGGCCGCCCAGGGGGCGCGCCACCAGAGCCAGCCGTATAGGACCGAGGCGACGGAGAGGAGCAGGAGATGGCTGCCGGGGAGGCTCATCCGCCAGAACTCGGCCAGCGAGTCGAGCACGATGGAGACCATCACCATGGCGATGAGGGCCAGGGCTAGCTGGTAGCCGGCTGAAGGCCGCCGGATGACCATGACCGCACCCCCTCTCCCGTGGAAGTGATGCGCATCTCAGCCAGCAGGCGCAGATCGGCGCCCGCCGGCACGATGTAAATCGGGATGCGGCGGAGGGTGAGCAGGCCGGTCAGCGACTGGAATGACTCCTCCACCCGCACGGGCGCCTCGGCGAGGCGGGGCCCGTAGGTCTCCCGCTTCAGGAGGAGCAGCATCACCTGATGGTTGGCCCGCAGCCGGAGCAGCAGATCGGTCAGGCGAGGGGTCAGCGACGGGGTGACCACCACCAGGGTCGACTTGCCGGAGAGGTGGGCGGTCTCCATCTCCAGCACCTGTTCGATGGGCACCCGGCCGGTGGCCTGGGCCCGGGCCAGGATCTCGAGGATCTCGGTGAAGGTGCGCTGGCCCCGCCCCGGGCTGACGGCGAACCGCTCCTGCCCGTGGCAGACCAGCCCGGTCTCGATCTTGCGGCGCAGGCCGACCGAGGCCAGGGAGGCGGCGATCTCCACCCCCATCTCCTCGGTGGAGGGCTCGTCCAGCTCGGTCCTCCCCACCTGCACCGCCTGGTTCATGTCCAGGAAGATGGTCATCTGGGTGGTGGCGTTCAGCTCGTACTGCCGGATCATCAGATCGCCGACCCGGGCGCTGGTCTTCCAGTGGATGTGGCGGGGGTTGTCGCCCGGCACATAGTGGCGGATCTCGGCGTGGTTGGAGGGATCCTCGAAGGCCCGCTCCTGGGTCCGGGTCGGCCCGAAGGGCTGCGAGAGCGGAATGGGCAGACCCTCGATCTGGTGGACCCGCGGGAAGACGGTGACGCTCAGCCGCGACCGGAACTCCCGCTCGCCCTGGAAGAAGCCCAGGGCGTCGCCGAGCCGGACCCGGATCGGCCCCACCTGGTAGTGGCCCCGCCGGCGGGCGGTCAGCTTGAAGCTGATCACCCGGCTGCCCAGCAGCGGCACCGAGGTGGCCTGCCGGGGCATGTCGGTGGTGACCAGGTGCTGGGGCGTCTTCTCATCCACCTCCACCCAGGGCAGGGGCAGGAAGGTGTCGTTGTCGAGCCGGACCCGGACCCCCACCGACTGGCCCACCTCGGTCCGGTCCCGCTCCACCTGGATCAGGCAGTCGGTCCGGCGCAGGGCGTGGCGGGTCCAGAACCAGGAGCCGGCCCAGAGCATCGCCGTCACGTAGAAGAGGAAGTAGGGGAGGCGCCCGCCGCTCATCCGGGCGAAGATCAGAGCCGCCAGGATGAGCACCGGGACCCGCCAATCACGCATGCTTAGCTGCATAGCTCTTGACCCCCGTCGGCACCGGGACCTGGGTGAGCACCTCCGCCACAAGCTGGTCGGGCCCGGCGCCCCGCAGCTGCGCCTCGGGCCGGAGGATGAGCCGGTGGCCGAGCACCAGGGGGGCCATCTCCTTCACGTCGTCGGGGCTGACGAAGTCGCGCCCCCGAATCATGGCGATCGCCTGGCTCGTCCGATAGAGGGAGATGGAGCCCCGGGGGGAGGCGCCCAGGTAGATATCCCTGTGGTCACGGGTAGCCTGTACGATCTTGATGATATACTCTTGAACAGAATCATCCACGTGGATCTCCTTCACCGCCTGCTGCAGCTGGACCACCTGCTCGGCGCTCAGCACCTGGCCAAGCTCGTCCAGCGGCGGCTGCTTTGCCCGCTGGACCACCAGCTTCTCCTCCTCCAGGGTCGGGTAGCCCAGCCGCAGCCGCAGGAGGAAGCGGTCGAGCTGCGCCTCGGGGAGAGGGAAGGTGCCCTCGTACTCAATCGGGTTCTGGGTGGCCAGCACCAGGAACGGGCGGGGCATCCGGCGGGTGACGCCGTCGATGGTCAGCTGCCCCTCCTCCATGCACTCCAGCAGGGCGGACTGGGTCTTCGGCGAGGTCCGGTTGATCTCATCCGCCAGGACGATCTGGCTCATGATCGGGCCCGGGCGGAACTCAAACTCGCCGGTCTTCTGGTTGTAAACCGAGACGCCGGTCACGTCGGAGGGCAGGAGGTCGGGGGTAAACTGAATGCGGCGGAACTCGCACCCCAGCGAGCGCGCCAGGCTGCGGACAAGGGTCGTCTTTCCCACGCCGGGGACGTCTTCGATCAGGATGTGACCCTGGCAGAGGAGCGCAACCAGGACATACTGAACCTCGCGACGCTTCCCCACGACGACCTTCTCGATGTTCTGAGTGACCAACTGGAGCGATTCCTGCGCGTGCACCAACCCATCCACTCCCCTTGCTGAACGATCATTTCCCACCCATTCGCTATCAGAGAACCCTTCGGTTCGATGGTGCCCCATTCCTGCTAGAATTTGTAAAAAAGAGGGAGGCTTTCCCCTTGGAGCTGAGCAGGGCGCTTGCCGCCTTCCCGCTTGCGGAGACAAACCAGCCGGTGGCCGGCTCATTTTCAGGCCTTGCCTACAACTCTAAGACGTTGAAAAGGGGCGAACTGTTCTTCTGTCTTCGGGGAAAGAAGACGGATGGGCATCAGTTCGCCGCGGAGGCGGTGGATGCGGGGGCGGCGGCCCTGGTGGTGGAGGAGTTCCTGCCGCTGCCGGTGCTGCAGATCAGGGTGCCCGACAGCCGCCGGGCGCTCGCCCGGCTCTCCCGCCTCTTCTACGGCGACCCCGCCGCCCGGCTCCGCCTTGTGGGCGTGACGGGCACCAACGGCAAGACCACCACCACCTTCTTCATCCGCTCGGTGCTGCAGCAGCTCGGCAGCCCGGTGGGCCTGATCGGCACGGTCTTCAACCAGCTGGCCGGCCCGCCGATCCCCAGTGAGTTGACCACCCCCGAGTCGGTGGACCTGGTCCGACTTTTCCGTCAAGCTTTGGACGAGGGATGTCCCTGGATGGTGATGGAGGTTTCGAGTCACGCCCTGGCAATGGGCCGGGTGGAGCCCGCCGACTTCGACCTGGCAGTGGTGACCAACATCACCCGGGACCACTTTGAGTTCCACGGCACCTTCGAGCACTACTTCGCCTCCAAGGCCAGGCTGGTGCGGGAGATGACCCCCGAGCGGAAGCCGGGCTGCCCCAAGGCCTGCATCCTGAATGCCGACGATCCGCAGGTCATGCGGATGGCCGAGGGGCTGGAGATTCCGGTGATCACCTTCGGCCTGGAGCGGCCCGCCGATCTGCGGGCCACCGACTTGGACGAGGGGTTGGCGGGGACCGGTTTCACCCTGCACCTGCCGGGGGCCAGCCCGGTCCGGGTCCGCCTGCCGCTGCCCGGGGCCTTCAACGTGGCCAACGCCCTGGCGGCAGCGGCGGTGGGCTGGCAGGCCGGCGTGCCCCTGCAGGGGATCGTCCGGGGCCTGGAGGGCTGCCCGCCGGTGCCGGGCCGGGTGGAGGCGGTGGACGAGGGGCAGCCGTTCCATGTGCTGGTCGACTTCGCCCACAACCCCGACGCCCTGGCCAAGCTGGTCTCCCTGCGGCCCACGGAGCCGGGGGGGCGGACGATTCTGATCTTCGGCGCAGAGGGGGGCAAGGACCGGGGAAAGCGGCCCCAGATGGGGGAGGCGGCCCGGGGGGCGGACTACGTGATCATCACCAGCGACAACATGCACGCTGAGGAGCCGCTGGAGGTGGCCGCCCAGATCGCCGCCGGCCTGGGGGAGCGGCCCCATGAGATCATCCCGGACCGGCGGGAGGCGATCGCCCGCGGCGTGGAACTGGCCCGGCCGGGGGACCTCTTGATCATCGCCGGGAAGGGGCACGAGCAGACCTGGGTCTGGCAGGGAAAGCGCATCCCCTTCGATGACCGGGCGGTGGTGCGGGAGCTGATCCGTGAGCGGCGGGGCGCTGCGCGCTGAGCGCTGCCTGTGCTATACTGGGTCCAGCGCATCGTGGAGGTGAGATTCCGTGAGCGAGACGAAGAAGCCATCCCGGCAGCGCATGGCCGCCCTCCTCCTGGTGCTGATGATCATCGCGGCCGGCTGCGGCGGGAGCAGGCAGCCGGAACCGGAGCAGCCGGAGCCCGCCGCGGCGCAACCGCCGGCGGGGGAGGCGCCCCGGGGCCCGGTGAAGGGGGCCGTCAAGCCGATCCCCGGCTACCTGGCCGCCAACTTCACGGCGACCGATGTCTTTACCGGCGAAAAGCTGAGCCTGGCCGACCTGAAGGGTCAGGTGGTCTTCCTGAACTTCTGGGCGACCTGGTGCCCGCCGTGCAAGGCGGAGATGCCCGAGATGGAGGAACTGCACCAGGCCATGGGCGATAAGGTCCGGATCATCGCCCTCGGGGCCGATGCCCGGGAGCCGGCCGAGAAGATGGCCGCCTTCGCCAAGGCGATGGGGCTCAGCTTCACCATCGCCTACGACCGGGGGCTGGCGATGGAGGCCTACCAGGTGCAGGGGATTCCCACCAGCTTCTTCATCGATGCCAACGGCGTGATCCGCGCCCGCCACAGCGGGCCGCTGACCCGGGAGAAGATGGAGGAGTACATCGCCGCGGCGGAGAAGGCCGGGGCGGACAAGCCGTAACAAGGAGACGCGATCGATGGCATTGGTGCAGGGGCTCTTTCGTGCCGTTGCCCACGACCGGCGCTGGTGGTGGGCGCTCCTCCTGATCAACTTCTTCGGGTCGCTCTACGGCTTCTACTGGTACTGGCCGCAGCTGCAGGAGACCCCGTTGAAGCACTGGCTGATGGTGCCCGACAGTCCCGGTTCCACCTTTCTGCTCTGCATCTGGCTGGCCTTGATGCTGGCCGGGGCTGACTGGCGCAGGCCCGGCATGCAGCTGCTGGGTGCCGTCGCCTTCGTCTCCAACATGAAGTATGGGCTCTGGACCTCGGTGGTCCTGCCGCAGGCCGGCATCCTGTACGGCTGGGAGTTCGCCTTCGTCCACCTGACCCTCTCCCACTCGGCCATGTGGCTCCAGGCGATGATCTTCGCCCGCCACTACAAGCCCGCCCTGGCGCCGGCCGCCGTCGCCCTGCTCTGGATGTGGTTCCAGGACCTGATCGACTACAGCTTGCTGATGACCCACCCCACCCTCCCCTATCAGCAGGAGTTTCCCTTTGCCCGCGGGGCCGCCCTGGTGCTCTCGACCCTCTGGGGAGGGTTCCTTGTGCTCCAGGCCTGGTTTGACAGGCGCACCCCAACCACTTACAATGGATAGTACCCCCTTGGGGTATGGAAGGAGGCCTTCCGGATGGGTCAGGTTAGGCTTGAGACCGATCCGCCGCTGGTCAGGGACAAGCAGGCGATTCAGGACCGGCTCAAGAAGATTGAGGGTCAGGTCCGCGGCCTGCAGCGGATGGTGGATGAGGACCGGTACTGCGTCGATGTGCTGATCCAGGTCGCCGCCGTCAAGGCCGCCCTGAACAAGGTCGGCATGGCGCTGCTGGAGGGTCACGCCCGGGGCTGCATGCAGGCGGCGGTCCGCCGCGGCGAGGGAGACGAGGCGGTCAACGAGCTGATGGACGTGCTGGAGCGGTTCATCAAATGAGCAAGGGAAGCCCGCTGGGAGGTGTCCGAAACCCCCTGGCCGAGATCCGGTCCCAGCGCTTGGGCCGGTTGGTGGTCAGCGGGCTGTTGGCCTTGCCCCTGCTGGCCGACGTGGTCGCGGAGGCGCTGGGGTTTGAGATCTTCTATCTGGCTGATGCCAAGCTGCAGGCGGTCTGGGGGACGCTGGCCCAGTTCGTGGCCGGCTGGCCCCTGTACGGCGAGGCGATCCGGTACCTCCGCCGCACGGGCGGGAGCCGGAGATCCTTCAGCCTGATCCTCCTCTCCCTGCTGCTCTATGGGGTCAGCCTCTACGCCGCCCTGGTGGCACCGGGGACCGGGGTTCTCTTCCTGGGTTCCGCCCTTCTGATCGTAGCCGCCCACCTGGCCGATTACCTGGATGTACGCCAGGACCCTTCCTAACCGCATCAATGGAGACAGGCCGTGGGGGGTCCCACGGCCTGATTTGCCCTTACCGGACGCCCGGCGGGCCGATGTATGCTGTACCCTAGACACCCCAGCCGAAACCACCGAAACCGCCGGGATAGGCAGCGATCCCGGGAATGCCGGCGGTGGTCGGGTAGGCCGAGGGGACGGTAGCAACGGTGGTCACGGGCACAGCGTACTCGTAAACCCGGTAAACGGTGGCGTTCGCAGCGGGGTAGGCAGCCGCCCCCGGCGCGATGGCCAGGTCATTGGCACCGGCCTGGGCGCCAATGAAGGGCGAGAAGGCCGGCAGTCCCTTTCCGTAAGCGCCAAAGTTCATCTGTTCGAGCTCTCCTTTCTACTCGTGACCTCCGTCGTCGCGGGGATCAGAGGAGGTCGATGCCCCCTGAGGTGGAGCCTCGATGCCAGAGTATGATGTGGCCGGGAGGGGTGTGACAGGAGGGACCGGGCCGGGGCGCGCTCCGCGCCGCGCAAAGCCCCCGTGACCGGCAGGTCACGGGGGCGGTTCTCAGTTGTGCCCCGCCTTCCCCTCCACCGGGTAGGCCAGGTAGTGAAAGGTGTACTCCCCGTCGCTGGATTCGTACTTGCGGAGAACCAGCTGCAGCTCCGCAAGGAAGGTGCCGAGCTGTTCAGGGGTCAGGTTCAACCGGAAGAAGCCGTGCGCCGTCCCGACCTCGGCCTGATCCTCCGCCGCCCGCTCCAGGTCCAGCCGGTAGGCCCGGAGGAAGTCGGACTGGGTCTTGTTCAGCTCGCGGAGAAAGCCGGTCTCCAGGTGGTTCCGGCCCTCAGGCTGCCTGGCGAGGTAGGGGTCGGTCTGAAACTCTCTGGCAATGGCCTGGTAGTACTTCTCCACGATGCCGTTCTGCGTCTCCCGGGTGAACTTCAGCTCCACCAGGCCGACCTTGAGCAGCTGCTTCACGTGGTAGCTGGTCTTGGCCGGCTCCTCGCCGAACTGGTCGGCCAGCTGCTTGGCCGTCATCGGCTTCTCGGCCAGGCAGGAGAGGATCTTTACCCGAGAAGCATGGCTCAAGGCCTTCAGCTGTTTGATGTCGCTGATGGTATACGACTCCAGCACAGATTGCCGCCCCTTCATCATCATTTCCAGTACGGTAAATTATTGCACATCAAGTTTAACATGTGACCGTCCAATCATAAAGCCTTTATTACAAGTCCAGAAAAATCTTTTCCGGCGCGAACAGCCCGGAACGCGAAGGGTGCGTTCCGGGCCTGCTTATGGTTTGACGCCGATCGCCTCCACCGCCGACCAGGTGAGCGGGAAGCCAGCCGGCCAGCCCCTCTGGATCAGGGCGACGGCCGCCTGCTGCAGCTGTACCACGGCGCTCTCCGGCAGGTCCGCGGCCCAGTGGGGGGCGATGATGGACATCAACTGCACGAAGAGGGCGGGGTTCTGTACGAGCGTGCGGTGGACGGGGTTGCGGAACCGCTTCACCCGCAGCCCGGCCTGGTGCATCAGCATGCCGATCTCAGGCCCGGTGGGCAGGTCGGGTACGGTAGGGGCGTAGGCCTCCCCGAAGGTGCTTCGCACCAGGGCGTCGATCAGGGTGAACCACTCGCCGAAGCCAGGGGCGGTGGCGCTGATCAGGGCGACCTGACCGCCGGGGCGGAGGACGCGGGCGATCTCCTGCATGGCCGCCGGGCGGTCCCGGAACCAGTGAAAGACCGAGTTGCAGATCACCAGATCGAACTGGTGGCTGGGGTAGGGGAGGCGCTCGGCATCCCCTTCGATGATCTGAGCGGGCAGGCCCAGGGCGGCCATCTTGGCCCGGGCCACAGCCACCATGCCGGGCGAGATGTCGATCCCGGCCAGGAGCCGGGCCGGACCGTACCGCCGGGCCGCCTCCACCAGGTTGAGCCCGGTGCCGCATCCGACATCCAGGATGGCGGGCATCGGCGGGAGCCGGACAAAGGTGAGGAGGCGCTGGATGCTGGCGAGGTACATCCGGCCGGCCACCTCGTCGTAGAACGGCGCCGAGCGCGAGTACCCGCGGGCCAGGCGGGACTTTACCGCTTCCACGTCGGTTGACACCCCCTGATGGTCAGCATATTCACGGCGGGGTCGCGCGTCCCAGGGACCGAATCGGGAGGCGCTCCATACCATGGGGGGAGTCAACCCGAAACTCGACAGCGAGGTGGTACGACGTGCGTCGTGGAATGATCTCGGCCCCGCCCTTTTTGCCCCCGGGCGGCATGCGGTTCCCGGGGCCTCCGCCGATGATGCCCCCCATGCCGGTCAACATGCCCCAGCCCCCGGCGGCACCGCAGCAGCCCCAGGGGCAGGGGGGAGGGGCGCCGGTACAGGGCTTCCCGCCCCAGCCGGCACAGGGCTTCGCACCCCAGCCGCCGGGGCAGGCCCAGCCCCAGCCGCAGCCCCAGCCGCAGGCGCAGGCGGCATTTGCGCAGCCGCCGGTGCAGCAGCAGGCGGCCATGCCCTTCCCCTTGCCCCAGCTCCCCTTCGGCGGCATGCAGCCCTTCGCGAACGGGCAGCCCCTCGTCCAGCAGCCCCCGCAGACGGCTGAGCAGGCGCCGCCGCAGCCCCCCGCCGGGCAGGAGAGCGCTGCCGCGCCAGCCCCGGCCCAGGAGCCGCCACAGGGGCAGGCAGCCGCCTTCGACCCGGCCCAGCAGATGCTCTGGCTCCAACAGCAGGTCGCCCAGCAGCAGCTGATGGCCCAGCAGGCGCTCCAGCAGCAGTACCAGCAGCAGGTGCTGGCGGCCATGCTGCCGCAGCTCCTGCCGCACCTGCAGCAGGCGGCCCTGCACCAGGCGGCGCCTCCGCCCGCCCCCCAGCTGACGGCGGTGGAAGCGGGGATGGCCGCCCCCGCCGCAGAGCGGCCGGAGCCCCGACCGGTGGTCCGGACCAGCCGCCCGGGTACTTACTCGACCAGGGGCCGCGACGGTGGGTACTACACCCGCTAGCAGCCGAGAGACCCCTCCGGCCGCCTGTCACACGACAGCCCCGGAGGGGTCTCCAAAATTTTTGACCCGGAGTAGTACCAATGAGGCTTTCGCCCGGGGAGAAGAATTGGTACTATAGTGCCTGGATTGGTGCTAGAATAGGTCGCTCGCACGATTCGCCAGTTCTCCTAATATCCATTCTGTGACGGAGTTCACAAGCTTGACCGAACCCGGGCAGCCCCCCGCCGTTCGGCCATGTGGCTCATATCCCCCGGAGGGAACAGGCCCCTGAGCCCCGGGTGACGCCGGGGCGCACTCCAGTCAGCCGCCTGCGCCCTCCCCGCAGCAACCTGCTGCGGAAACATCACGGAGGTGCTGTTGTGGCGAAGTTCGAGAAGCTGACCCCGCCCGCAGAAGGCCAGAGAATCACCATGGAAAACGGTCGCCTCGTTGTGCCGGACAACCCCATCATCCCCTTTATCGAAGGCGACGGCACCGGTGTCGATATCTGGGCGGCCAGTCAGCCGGTCTTCGATGCCGCCGTCGAGAAGGCTTATGGCGGCAAGCGGAAGATCGCCTGGTTCGAGGTCTACGCCGGCGAGAAGTGCCTGAACAAGTTCGGCGAGTGGCTGATCGAGGACACGATCACCGCCATGCGGGAGTACCGGGTCGGCATCAAGGGCCCCCTGACCACCCCGGTCGGCGGCGGCATCCGCTCCCTGAACGTGGCGCTCCGCCAGATCCTGGACCTGTACGCCTGCGTCCGTCCCGTCCGCTGGTTCCAGGGCGTCCCCAGCCCGGTGAAGGAGCCCCACAAGACCGACGTGGTCATCTTCCGCGAGAACACCGAGGATATCTACGCCGGCATCGAGTGGAAGGGCGGCACCGCCGAGGCGAAGAAGGTCCAGGAGCTCCTGCTGAAGGAGCTGAACGTGAAGCTGCCCAACGCCGACCAGTCCGACGTGATCGGCATCGGCATCAAGCCGATCTCCGAGTTCGGCGCCAAGCGGCTGGTCCGGGCGGCCATCCAGTACGCCATCGACTACAAGCGCAAGAGCGTGACGCTGGTCCACAAGGGCAACATCCAGAAGTTCACCGAGGGCGCCTTCCGTGACTGGGGCTACCAGGTGGCCACCACCGAGTTCCGGGAATACTGCATCACGGAAGATGAGCTCTGGTCCGACGAGTTCAAGGGCAAGATGCCGGCGGGCAAGATCCTGGTCCGGGACCGGATCGCCGACATCACCTTCCAGCAGCTGCTGCTCCGGCCCGAGGAGTGGGATGTGATCGCCACCCCGAACCTGAACGGCGACTACCTCTCCGACCACGTGGCGGCCATGGTGGGCGGCATCGGCATCGCCCCGGGCGCCAACATCTCCTACAGCGACGGCTTCGGCCTCTTCGAGGCGACCCATGGCACCGCCCCGAAGTACGCCGGCCTCGACAAGGTGAACCCGGGCTCGGTCATCCTCTCCGGTGAGATGATGTTCCGGTACATGGGCTGGCACGAGGCCGCCGACCTGATCATCAAGGGGCTGGAGCGGGCGATTGCCCAGAAGACGGTCACCTACGACTTCGCCCGCCTGACCGAGGGCGCCACCGAGGTCAAGTGCTCCGAGTTCGGCAAGCAGATCATCGCCAACATGTAACCCGCCGGCGGCTGCAGCGGCGTGCGCACCACGTGCGCCGCTGTGGCCTCTCATTGCCCGACGGGGACCAATCGGCGGGCGGCCTGACCGCTCTATCCACGTCGCCCCCGCCGTCTGTCAAAAAGGGAAGGGGTATCGTCCAATGAAGCGTCGCAACAAGATTTCGATCATCGGTTCCGGATTCACCGGGCAGGGCACGGCGATCTTTGCGGCGGCCCGTGAGCTTGGCGACATCGTCCTGGTCGACCTGCCGCAGCTGGAGGGCAAGGCGAAGGGCATCGCCCTCGACCTGATGCAGTCCATGCCGATCTACGGGAGCGACACGCGCTTCACCGGCACCGCCAACTACGAGGATGTGGCCGGGTCTGACATCGTGGTGATCACCGCCGGCGTTCCCCGCAAGCCCGGCATGAGCCGCGAGGATCTGGTCAACACCAACGCTTCGATCGTGAAGGATATCGCCGAGAAGGTGGCCAAGTACGCCCCCGAGTCGACCATCATCGTGCTGACCAACCCGGTTGACTCCATGACCTACGTGGCTCTCAAGGCCTCCGGCTTCCCCAAGAACCGGGTGATCGGCCAGTCCGGCGTGCTGGATACCGCCCGGTATCGCACCTTCCTGGCCAACGCCATCGGCTGCTCCTTCCAGGATATCACCGGCTGCGTGCTGGGCGGCCATGGCGACGACATGGTCCCGCTGGTCCGCTATACCTACGCCGGCGGCATCCCGGTGGAGAAGCTGCTGCCGAAGGAGACCATCGACGCCATCGTCGAGCGGACCCGCAAGGGCGGCGGCGAGATCGTCAACCTGATGGGCACCTCCGCCGGCTACGCCCCGGGCATGTCCATCGTCGACATGATGGATGCGATCCTGAACGACCGGAAGCGGATCCTGCCCTCGATCGCCTATCTGGAGGGCGAGTACGGCTACAGCGACATGTGCCTCGGCGTCATGACGGTCCTGGGCGGCAACGGCCTGGAGAAGATCGTCGAGATCGAGCTGACCGCCGACGAGAAGGCGGCGCTGGACAAGAGCGCTGCCGGCGTCAAGGGGCTCGTCGAGATGCTGAAGGGCGGTATCCTCGCGGGCAAGTAGCACGGGAGCCGGCCTGGCCGGCCTCCGCCGGCCGGGCCCCCTCGCTTCGCAAAGGACCGCAGCCGTGCGACCGCATGTACGAGGTGAGAAGGGGGTAGGACCCATGTCGAAACTGAAAGAGACGCTCAAACAGAAGATCGAAGCCTTCCGTCCCCGCACCGCCAAGCTCCTGAAGGAGCACGGGAATGTGGTCATCGACCAGGTGACCATTGAGCAGGCCATCGGAGGCGCCCGGGACGTCCGCTGCCTGGTGACCGACATCTCCTACCTGGACCCCCAGGAAGGGATCCGGTTCCGCGGCAAGACCATCTCGGAGACCTTCGAGGCGCTGCCCAAGGCCCCCGGCTCGGAGTATCCGACCGTCGAGGCCTTCTGGTACTTCCTGCTGACCGGCGACATCCCCACGCAGGCCGAGGTGGATGAGATCATCGCCGAGTGGAAGGAGCGCCGGCAGGTTCCGCCGTACGTCTTCGACGTGATTCGCGCCCTGCCCAAGGACAGCCACCCCATGGTGATGCTCTCCGCGGGCGTTCTGGCGCTGCAGAGGGAGTCCAAGTTCGCCGCTTTCTATAACTCGGGCAAGTTTAACAAGTCCGTTGCCTGGGAGTATATGTACGAGGACGCCAGCGACCTGGTGGCCCGCATCCCGATGATCGCCGCCTTCATCTACCGCTACAAGTACAAGGGCGACGAGCAGATCCCGCCCCATCCGGACCTGGACATGGGCGCCAACTTCGCCCACATGCTGGGCGTGCCCAAGCCCTATGACGATGTGGCCCGGATGTACTTCATCATCCATTCCGACCACGAGTCCGGCAACGTCTCGGCCCACACCGGCCACCTGGTGGCCTCGGCCCTGTCGGATGCCTACTATTCCTATTCGGCGGCGCTCAACGGCCTGGCGGGTCCGCTCCACGGTCTGGCCAACCAGGAGGTCCTCTCCTGGATCATGGGCTTCCAGAAGAAGCTGGGCGAGGGCGTGGAGCCGACCAAGGAGAACGTGACCAAGGCGCTCTGGGAGACCCTGAACGCCGGCCAGGTGATCCCGGGCTACGGCCATGCTGTCCTGCGGAAGACCGACCCGCGCTACACCGCCCAGCGGGAGTTTTGCCTCAAGCACCTGCCGGACGACCCGCTCTTCAAGCTGGTCAGCATGATCTACGAGGTGGCGCCCGGCGTGCTGATGGAGCACGGCAAGGCGAAGAACCCCTGGCCGAACGTGGACGCCCAGTCCGGCGTGATCCAGTGGCACTACGGGGTCCGGGAGTGGGACTTCTACACTGTCCTCTTCGGCGTGGGCCGGGCGCTGGGTGTGATGGCGAACATCACCTGGGACCGGGGGCTCGGATACCCGATCGAGCGCCCCAAGTCGGTCACCACCGAGATGCTGGAGGAATGGGCTGCCCAGGGCGGCCGCAAGCTCTAAGAACGTCGAAAGGGAGATGCGCAGCGCATCTCCCTTCTCCATTGGCGGGGATCGGTTCTAGTCGCCCTGGCCGGACCGGGAGGGCCAGGCCGGGTCATCCTCATCCGGAAGGTAGCCCTCGGGCAGGGACTGGGCCCACTTCGCCAGCTCTTCCCGCAGCTGCTCGGCTTCACGAGCGCTGTAACGATCGGGATTCATAATCATTTTAATCGCACCTCTCTATCAACTTTACGAGCAAATATTAGCACAGCATTGTTTCCTTTGCAATGGCCTTCTTGGCTGGTTCTCTTTTCATCGGAACGGAGGAGGTTCACCTCCTCCTGGTGGGGTCTCCCCTCCTCCTTGCGGAGGAGGCCGGCGGGTCTGACAGCCCGGGGTCTGCACCACCCACGACCGGCCCGAATAGGATTCGGCAGGGCGCCGCGAACCTTTGGCCCCTGGATTACGTGATAAAAGAAAACGGGGTCTCTTCGCGGGCAGGAGAGGGGAGGTGCTCGGTCCATGCCGGCGATTCTGCGCAACGGGGTGCTGGCGGCCCTGGCGGGGCTGATCTGGCTGCTGCTGGCGGCCCCCGCCATGGCGGAGAGCAGGCCGGTGGCCTACAGCGAGTTCCTCAGCCACGTGCAGCAGGGCAGGGTGGCGGCGGTGGCCATCAGCGGGCAGAGCCTGAGGGCGACCTACCAGGACGGATCGGTCGGCCTGGTCACGCTCCCCCCCGGCTCCCGTAACCTGCCCGCCCTGCTGATCCAGTACGGTGCGAAGGTGGAGTTTCTTCCCGCTCCCGCCGCCGGGGCGGGTTCGCTCCTGCTCCGGCTGCTCCCGCCGGCCCTGATCATCGGGGTGATCCTCTGGCTCAGCCGGCAGGGGGCGGGGCGTGGGTCGGGCCTGCTCTCGGTGGAGCAGAGCCCGGCGCGCCTCTACCGGCCCGGCTCCGATCGCGTCACCATGCGGGATGTGGCCGGCATGGATGAGGTGAAGGAGGAGCTGCAGGAGGTGGTGGACTTCCTGCGGGACGCCAGCCGGTACCGTGCGCTGGGGGCGCGCATCCCGAAGGGGATCCTGCTCTCGGGGCCGCCCGGCACCGGCAAGACGCTCCTGGCCCGGGCGGTGGCGGGAGAGGCCGGCGTCCCCTTCCTCTCCATCTCGGGCTCCGACTTCGTGGAGATGTACGCCGGGGTGGGCGCCGCCCGGGTGCGATCGCTCTTCGAGAAGGCCCGGCAGAACGCCCCCTGCATCGTCTTCGTCGACGAGATCGACGCCGTGGCCCGGCAGCGGGGCGCCGGCCTGGGCGGCGGGGCGGAGGAGCGGGATCAGACGATCAACCAGCTGCTGGTGGAGATGGACGGCTTCACCCCCACCGAGGGGATCATCGTGATGGCCGCCACCAACCGGATCGACATCCTGGACGGCGCCGTGCTGCGCCCCGGGCGGTTCGACCGGCAGATCCTGGTCGACCCGCCGGACCGGCAGGGGCGGCGGGAGATCCTGTCGGTGCATGCCCGCAACAAGCCCCTCGGCCCCGACGTCTCCCTGGACCGGGTCGCCTCCCTCACCACTGGCTTCACGGGGGCCGACCTGGCCAACCTGCTGAATGAGGCGGCGCTCCTGGCGGCCCGGCAGCAGAAGCGGCAGATTGGCATGGCCGAGCTGACCCAGGCCTTTGAGCGGGTGGTGACCGGCGGTCCGGCCCGCCACCGGCTGATGTCGGAGGAGGGCAGGCGGCGGATCGCTTACCACGAGGCGGGCCACGCCCTGGTGGGGCGCTGGCTGGAGGGGCCGGATCACGTGGTCAAGATGACCATCACCCCCCGGGGCCGGGCCCTGGGCTATGTAATGTACCAGCCCGGCGAGGACCGCCACCTCCACACCCGGCAGGAGATGCTGAACCGGCTGGCCGGGCTGCTGGCGGGCCGGGCGGCGGAGGAGATCGCCCTCGGTGAGGGCTCCACCGGCGCCGCCGACGACCTGGAGAGGGCGACCGCCATGGCCCGGGCGATGGTGACCCAGTGGGGGATGCACCCCGCTGTCGGGCCGGTGCGGACGCAGGAGGCGAGCGCTGAGCAGACCCAGCGGCAGGTGGATGCGGCGGTCCGGGCCCTGGTCAGCGAGGCCCACCGGCGGGCACACGAACTGCTGGGCGGCAACCGGGAGGCGCTGGAGCGGGTGGCAGCCGCCCTGATGGAGCGGGAGTCCATGGAGGGGGCCGAGTTGGAGGAGCTGCTCTCGGGTGAACCGGCGGTGGAGCCGGTGGCGTCGGAGCCGCTCCGGGAGCGGCCCGAGCGGCCTCTTGCCCCACCGGGCCACACCGGAGATGCCATTCCGCTGATCGGGGATTGACAGGCAGTCAGATCCCCCCTATAATCAGGACCAATATCGTTAGGTGTTGACGGGAACTAGTAGGCAATCCCTTCCCCTGTACAGAGAGCCGGGCGCTTTGGTGCAAGCCCGGACTGGCGGAGGCTGCTGAACCCATCCCCGAGCCGGCGGCGATGAGCCGTCCCGGGCGCCCGGCCCGTTATCCCCGGGGGCGCTTGTTGGAGCGCTGTCAATGAGCGGGCCTCTCCCAGGAGCGGCTCAAGCTGGTGGTACCACGGGATAACGCCCCGTCCGGCATGTCGGACGGGGCTCTATTATTTTGCAGCAGTAGGTTCTGGAGAACCAGGAGGGCACAGCATGCGGGACGAGTTGCGGCAGGCGAAGCGGATCATCATCAAGGTGGGCACATCCACCCTCACCCACCCGAACGGCCACCTGCACATGGGCCGGATGGAGGCGCTGGTCCGGCAGATGGCCGACCTGCACGCCGAGGGGCGCCAGCTGGTGCTGGTCACCTCCGGGGCGGTGGGAGCGGGCATGGGTAGGCTGGGGCTGACCCAGCGCCCCACCGAGGTGGCGGCGAAGCAGGCGCTGGCGGCTGTGGGCCAGGGGCTGCTGATGCAGCGCTACGAGGGGCTCTTCGGAGAGTACGGGCGGGTGGTGGGCCAGGTGCTGCTGACCCGCCAGGACCTGGAGGACCCGGCCCGCCGCGCCTCGGCGGCGGCGGTGATCGAGCGGATGCTGGCCTGGGGGGTGATCCCCATCGTCAACGAGAACGACACGGTGACCAGCGAGGAGATCCGGGTGGGGGATAACGACACCCTCTCCGCCCGGGTGGCGGCCCTGATCGGGGCGGACCTGCTGATCCTGCTCTCCGATGTGGACGGGCTCTACCCCGCCGACCCGCGCACCAACCCCGGCCTCGCCCCGATGCGGATCGCCTCGCTGCAGGACGGCCTGGAGCAGATCGCCGGCGGGGCAGGGAGCGAGAATGGGACCGGCGGGATGGTCACCAAGGTGGCGGCGGCCCGGATCTGCCTGGAGGCGGGCATCGCCATGGTGCTGGCCCGGGGGGAGCGGCCCGGCGTTCTGCGGGAGATCATGGCCGGCGAGCAGGTCGGCACACTCTTTACGGACTAGGAGGGGACGGCGATGAGCGTCAGGGAGATGGCAGGGCGGGCCCGGGCGGCCCAACGGCGGTTGGAGATGATCTCCGCAGCGGACCGGACCGGGGCGCTGGAGGCGATCGCGGCGGCCCTGGAGGCCCATGAGGCCCGGATTCTGGCCGCCAACGAGGCGGATGTGGCAGCGGCCCGGGAGGCCGGCCTGCCCGGTCCCATGATCGCCCGCCTCCGGCTGGATGCGGGCAAGCTGGCCGGCGTGATCAAGGGGGTGAGGGCGGTGGCGGCCCTGCCCGACCTGCTGGGCGAGGAGCTGGCGGCCTGGGAGCTGCCCAACGGCCTGAAGATCCAGCGGGTGCGGGTCCCCCTCGGCGTGATTGGCATCATCTACGAGTCGCGGCCGGGGGTGACGGTCGATGCGGCGGTCCTCTGCCTGAAGGCGGGCAACGCCGTGCTGCTGAAGGGCGGCAAGGAGTCGGCCCGGTCGAACCGGGCGCTGGGCGAGGCGATGGCGGCGGGGTTGCAGCAGGCGGGCCTGCCCACCGACCTGGTCCAGGTGCTCCCGGCCAGCCGGGAGGCAGCTGCGGAGCTGATGGCCGCCTACGGGCTGGTCGATGTGCTGATCCCCCGGGGCGGGGCCGGGCTGATCCAGGCGGTGCTGGAGCAGTCGAGGGTGCCGGTGATCGAGACGGGGACCGGGGTCTGCCACGTCTACGTGCACGTGGCGGCCGACCTGGAGATGGCCCGGGCGGTGGTGGTGAACGCCAAGTGCTCCAGCCCGTCGGTCTGCAACGCCCTGGAGACGCTGCTGGTGGATCGGTCGGTGGCTGCCGCCTTCCTGCCCGTGGTGGGGGAGGCGCTGCGCGGGGCGGGGGTAAGGCTGCGGGCCTGCGAGGCCAGCCTGCCCTACCTGCCGGGAGCCGAACCGGCCACCGAGGAGGACTGGGCGGCGGAGTACCTGGACCTGGTGTTGGCGGTCCGGGTGGTGGATGGGCCGGATGAGGCGATGGCCCACATCGCCCGCTACGGCACCAAGCACTCGGAGTCGATCATCACCGCGGATCAGGCCGTGGCGGAGCGGTTCCTGCGGGAGGTGGATGCGGCGGCGGTCTACCACAACGCCTCCACCCGCTTCACCGACGGCGGTGAGTTCGGCTTCGGGGCGGAGATCGGCATCTCCACCCAGAAACTGCACGCCCGCGGGCCGATGGGACTGGCGGAGCTGACCAGCTACAAGTACCTCCTCCGGGGTTCGGGGCAGATCCGGTAAGGACTCCTGATTCTAATCTCCTATCAACTCAAGCCAAAAGTCGGATCACAAAAAAATAGAACGGCGTTCCCTCTGGTGGAACAAGGTGTGGTAGAATAGGAGATGCACGAGGCTGATGCCGAGCGGCACGGCAGGAGCACTGGAGTCTCCACCGCGCAGCGCGGCTCAGCTGGGCCGGGGGCGACGGCCCTGGTGGGCTGACCAGGACCGCCACCCGCGGCCACTCCCTGCACCGGGGAGGGAGCTGCCTGAGGGAAGAACCACAGACGATCCGCTCTGTTGAGCGCGCCCTGGACGTCCTGCTCTGCTTCGCCGGCGAGCCGGGCGGCCTTGGTGTGACTCAGATCGCGGAGAAGGTTGGGCTGTACAAATCGACAGTCCACCGGATTCTCGCGGCCCTGGAAGCGAAGGGGTTTGTCAGGCAGGACCCGGCGACCGGCAGGTATCACCTGGGGCTGAAGGCGCTGGAATTGGCCAGCGTCTACCTGACCTCGGGCGACCTGCCTGCCGTCGCCTACGGCGAGATGCTGGTCCTGCGGGATGAGGCGCAGGAGACCGTCAGTCTCTATGTCCGTGACGGCGCCGAGCGCGTGCGGGTTCAGCGGGCGGAGGGACCGCTCACGGTCCGGCGGGTCGTCGGGCTGGGCGAGCGGCTGCCGCTCTACCTGGGCGCCTCCGGCAAGGTGCTGCTGGCCTGGGCTCCGGCGGCGGAGCGGGCCCGGATTCTCGACCAGATCCTGCCCGCCGGCTTTGACCGGCCTGCCCTGGAGGCGGCGCTGGACCGGGCGCTCAACCAGGGCTGGGCCCAGAGCCAGGAGGAGCGGGAGGATGGGGTCTCGTCGGTGGCTGCGCCGGTGATTGACCGGACGGGCCGCTGCGTGGCTGCCCTGGCCATCTCGGGCCCGGTGCAGCGCTTTGACCCGGAGCGGGTGGGGCGGCTGAGCGAGCGGCTCCGGGCGGCCGCCCGGGCGATTGGACTGAAGCTGTAAGCGACAAGAGAAGCCGGCAGGCCTGAGGGGCTGCCGGCTTCGTTCGTTCAGTTCAGAGCAGGCGCCGGTCATCATCCCGGAGGCGGCGCTCCAGGTCCGTCATGCTACTTCTTTCCCTCGGGAATCACCAGCGAGGCGACCACCGAGATCGCGACCACGCTGAGCACCACCGAGAGGGAGATGGCGATGGGCACGTGGTAGCCGAAGGGCAGGGCCAGCATCTTGGCGCCGATGAAGCCCAGCACCAGCGAGAGGCCGACCTTCAGGTAGCGGAACCGGTGGATGATGCCGGCCAGCAGGAAGTAGAGCGCCCGCAGCCCCAGGATGGCGAAGACGTTGGAGGTCAGGATGATAAAGGGGTCGCGGGTGACGCCCATCACCGCCGGGATCGAGTCGATGGCGAAGATCAGGTCGGTCGCCTCCACCATCACGATCGACATGCCCAGCAGGGTCAGCATCGTCTTGCCGTTCTGCCGGGTCAGGATGCGGTTGCCATCGAAGCCGGGGTAGACCGGGATCACCCTGGCGGTCCACTGGTAGACCTTCGAGTCCTTGATATCCCCGCTATGCCCCGCACCCTTCAGCATCTTCCAGGCGGTGACGATCAGGAAGAGGCCGAAGAGCGGCAGCAGCCAGGTGAAGCGCTCCACCAGCTCCACACCCAGGAAGATCAGGATGCTGCGCATGATGATCGCACCGATGATCCCCCAGACCAGGGCCCGGTGCTGCAAGCCGCCCCGGAGCCCGAAGAAGCTGAAGATCATGGCGATGACGAAGATGTTGTCGACGCTCAGCGCCTTCTCCAGGGTGTAGCCGGCGATATACTCCATCCAGGTGGTGGCGCCGTACTGCCAGTAGACATAGCCGCTGAAGGCCAGGGCGAGGGCCACCCAGGCGACCGAATACCAGGCCGCCTCCTTCAGGCCGATATCGTGGTCATCCTTGTGCAGGACGTAGAGGTCCAGCCAGGTGGCGAAGACAACGAAGCCCAGGAACAGGGTCAACTCCAAGCCATGTGCACCCATTCAGTCTGTCTCTCCCTTTTAAGCTTGATCGATCCGATCGGAGCAGGGGCCTGGATCCGGCAACAAAAAAGGCACGGCAAGCTCCTCGTTCCGTTCAAGAACGAAGGTCTTGCCGTGCCGCCATGCGTGCGGACAGGTGCAGCCAGGGTTTCCCCGCAATGACGACTGCACCGCCTGGTTGCCCAGGCTGGCTACTCCCCTTATTCGGAGGATATGGGACCCAGTGTGGGCACTGGGACTGAAGATGAGTATACCACGTTTCGGGAGATATTCAAGAGGCCTGTTTAGGAACGGAAGGGGTTGTCTGCGCCGGCGGCGCCTCCGTACAATGGTTTCAGAGGACCGGGCGGGGATGGTGACGGGGATGGCGCATCGGTTCGGTGCCAGGCTGCGGGAGCTGCGGTTGGAGCGGGGCTGGCGGCAGCAGGATGTGGAGGCTGCGCTCAGCCTGCGCCCCGGCGCCGCCAGCCAGTATGAGCGCGGGTTGCGGGAGCCCGGCTTCGACCTGCTGCTCCGCTTCGCCGACCTCTTCGGCGTCTCGGTCGACTACCTGCTGGGCCGCCCCGGTGCCCCCCGGGCCTTCGAGGGCGGATGAGAGGCTGGGTGGCAGGCCAAGATCCCCCTGTGCTATAATGGGGCCAATCCGTCCCCACGAGGTGATCCCATGACGTTCTTCCGGGACGAGCTCGGCAAGACCTACGATGAGCTGGCCGTCGGCCAGAAGGCGACCCTCTCGCGCCGGGTGACCAAACAGGATGTCCTCCAGTACATGAGCCTCTCCGGCGATCTGAACCCGCTCTACGGCGACTCCGCCTACGCCGGGCGCACCAAGTACGAGCATCCGATCGTGCCCGCCAACATGCTCGCCGGCTTCGCCATGGGCGCGGTGGCCTCCGCCTGTCCCGGGCTCGGCTCCCTCACCTACTCCCACTCCTACCGGCTGGTCCGCCCGCCGCGGGTGGGCGATGAGGTCACGGTGGAGATGGAGATCGTGGCGCTCAAGCCCGAGAGCCAGCACGTGATCATCGATTACGTGATGCACGACCAGGACGGTCGGGAGCTGCTCAGCGGCACCATGGAGGTGGAGCCGCCGCAGAAGCTGAAGCCGATCCTGCACCACGAATACGAGTCGTTCTGAGCCCCTGCCGGAAATGACGCCCCCGCCCTCCCGGGCGGGGGCTGATCTGTCTCCGGCCTCGCCTACCGCCGCTCTCCCGTCAGCAGGTCCAGCCGGACCCCCGGCGCCTTCGCAAAGCGGAGGATCAGGCTCTCCCGCTTGATGGCGTACTGCTCCACCAGATCCCTGTCGTGCCGCCAGAGCTCCTCGCCCTCCGGGCTGAGGCAGACCGCCCCCTGGTCGTGAATCACCAGCAGCCGGTCCAGCTCCTCCAGCTCGATCAATTCCCGGAAGGGGGCTCCGAGGAAGGCCTGCCAGAGCACCCTCCCCTCCGCCACCAGGAGCTGGACCAGCTGGCTGCCGAAGCCGAGCAGGATCCGCTCCCCGTCGGTCAGGTGGACCTGCGGCCACGACTCCGCCTCCAGGCAGAGCCCCACCGCCAGGGAGACGCTCCCCCGCCGGGCATGCAGCAGCAGAAACTGGCCGGTCTCGTCGCCCAGCTGCAGCGTGGCGGCATCCGAAAGGCGGGAGAGCGCCTGCCGCAGCTCCCGCTGGCTGGGGAAGGCGTCGACGTGAAGGGAGAGACCCTTTGCTGAGAATCGCATGGCCGGTCCTCCTACAAGCAGCTTCCTTCCCCCCTCCTTCGGCCCTGGCGGCAAAATATCCTGGCACTGATCGCTTTTGCCCCTCGCTTCGCCCCCCCTTCACCTATCAAGAGGCCTGGAAATAGCGCTTTTTGCCTATCTTCTGCAGACTGGTCCGACGGCTGACAGGTGACCGGAAGTCTGATACATTGAGGGGTGAACGAACCCCGCCCGGGCGTGACTCTCACGCAGCATGGGCATCCAAAGGAGGAGTGACGGTGCGCGAGATCCACGTCGATCAGATCGCAGAGACGGTGGCCCGTCTGGTGCAGGAGGCCAACTTCAAGCTGGAGGCGGACGTAACCAACGCCCTTTCCCGGGCCCGGTCCCTGGAGGAGGCGCCGGTTGGCCAGACCGTTCTGATGCAGATCGTCGAGAATTACACCATCGCCGAAACCGAAAATGTCCCCATGTGCCAGGATACCGGCGTCGCCCTGATCTTCCTGGAGATCGGACAGGATGTCCATCTGGTGGGCGGTGACCTGTATGAGGCGGTCAACCGGGGCGTGGCCAAGGGGTACACCGAGGGCTACCTCCGCATGTCGATGCTGAACGATCCGATCAAGCGGGTGAACACCAAGAACAACACCCCGGCGATGATCTACGTCGATATCGTTCCGGGCGATAAGGTCAAGATCAAGGCGGACTGCAAGGGCGGCGGCTCGGAGAACATGAGCCAGTTGAAGATGCTGCCCCCGTCCGCCGGCTGGGAGGGGGCCAAGCGGTTCATCGTGGAGACGGTGGCCAACGCCGGTCCTAACGCCTGCCCGCCCCTGATCGTCGGCGTCGGCATCGGCGGCAACTTCGACAAGTCGGCGCTGCTGGCCAAGAAGTCGCTGCTCCGCCACGTGGGAGAGCCCAACCCCGACCCGGAGTGGGCCGCCCGGGAGCAGGAGCTGCTGGAGGAGATCAACAAGCTGGGCGTCGGCCCCATGGGCCTCGGCGGCACCGTCACCGCCCTGGCCGTCCACATCGAGGTGATGGGCTGCCACATCACCGCCCTCCCCGTCGCTGTTAACATTGAATGCCACAGCCACCGCCATAAGGAGGCGACGCTCTAATGGCCAAGGTGCATGTCACGACGCCGATCACCCCCGAAAAGGTGCGGGAGATCAAGGCCGGCGACGAGGTCCTGATCAGCGGCTACATCTACACCGCCCGTGACGCCGCCCACAAGCGGATGGTCGAGGACCTGGCGGCCGGCAAGCAGCTGGCCTTCGATACCAACGGCGCCGTCATCTACTACGTCGGTCCCACTCCGCCCAAGCCGGGCCAGGTGATCGGCTCCGCCGGCCCCACCACCTCCTACCGGATGGATAAGTACACCCCGGAGATGCTGAAGCAGGGCGTCAAGGCGGTGATTGGCAAGGGCTACCGGAGCGATGAGGTGAAGGCGGCCCTGGTCGAGTACGGCGGGGTCTACCTGGTCTCCACCGGCGGCGCCGGCGCCCTGCTGGCCCGGACCATCGAGGAGGCGGAGGTGGTCGCCTACGAGGACCTGGGCGCGGAGGCGATCCGGCGGCTGAAGGTCCATGAGTTCCCCACCATCTGCATCAATGACGCCTACGGCGGCGACCAGTACTTTAACGGCCAGTCCCAGTGGGTGAAGGCCGATGCCATGGTGAAGCCCAAGAAGCCCGAGGCGGGCGAGTAGACCGATCCGATAAGCACTGAACGGCAGCACCCTCCGGGATGCTGCCGTCCTTCTTTACGGCCGCCGGACCAGCCGGAGCAGGCGGGGGGCCTGCTCGGCGATCACGGAGGCCTCGCTCCGCCACTCGAAGGCGGGGCCGATCCCGCCGTACTCCAGCGAGACCACCCAGGGCTCGGGCCACCGGTGCTCCCGGATCTGCTCCAGCACCCAGCCGGCCAGGGCGAAGTCGGCCTCGGTCATGGGCAGGTGGTCCCGCCAGCGCTGGCTGTGGTAGGCCACCCCGGTGATGTGCAGCTCCCGGAGCGCCTCCACCGGCAGCTGAGCGATGTACTCCCGCGGCTCGACCCCCAGGTGCCTGGCGGCGATCGTGGCGTGAGCGGTGTCCAGCAACAGGCGGCAGCCCGTCTCCCGGACCACCGCTCCGATCACCTCGGGCAGGATGCCCGCCAGCAGGTACTTCCCCTCCGGCCCCCGGTAGATCAGGTTCTCCACCATCACCCGTTCGGCCCCAAAGCGCTGGGTCACCCGCTCCACCTGCCGGATCAGCTGCGCCGTCACGGCCGCCAGATCTCTGCCGGAGCGGCTCTGCGCCGGAATCTCCGGGAAGTCGGCGGCCTGTGCCAGCAGGTGGAGGTTGATGAAGGGGGTCTCGGTCTCCCGGCGCAGCCCCTCCACCCGCTCGAGGTCCGCCGGGGCCGTGCCGGTGTCGAGCGGGAAGTGGACGTAGACCGGGCGGCTGTTGCGGGCGGTCTCGATCAGGTCGGGCCAGTCGGGGCACTTCCAGAGATCAACCGCGATCATCCCGTCACGAAGGAGTGCTTCGGCCTGAGGCGAGTAGTTGATGGCGAAGCGCATGGTCGGGCGCAATCCCCTTTCCGGTGGCCTTTGCCATCCTAACGGGAACGGCACGCCGAAGGTTACTCTTCCCGCCCAACCTCGCCCCTCTCTCGAACGGAGGAGGGCGCTCATCCGTATGTAGTAGTAGAACGCAGCGATGTGAGGGAGGGAGCCATGAGAAAGCCGGCTGTGCACGAGCTGGTGCGTGCTTACGACGCCTTTGCCCGCAGGGACTGCCTGACAGCGGCGAAGTGGGCGCTGAAGGCGGCGACTCGGCGCGCCAACCCGCCGGAGGTGCGGTGTGATGCCTATATGCTGCTCACCCTGACCGCTCTGCAGCTGGACAGTCCGGAGGGAGCCCTCTCCTACGCGGTGGGGGCCAACCTGCTGGCCTACAAGCTGGAGGATGAGGAGGTGGAGCGGCAGGCCGAGGCGGTCCTCGACCTGGTCCTGGCCCAGTACCCCGAATTAAGCGTTGGTTTTGATACGAATAACGAACAGTAATATACATACTCCGGACGGTGTCCCATCTGATTTCTAGGCATTTTTCGCTACCGTCTAGATTTCCAAAGACTACGTTCATGTGATAAAATCCCCTAGTGGAGAGAAGAGCCCGGTGGGCTTCAACCATCGGGCCTTTCGTTGTGTAGATTCACATGGAGGTGGGCGGATGAAGCTCTACGAGTACCTCGCTAAGCAGATGTTGGCCGAGCACGGTGTTCCCACCGGTGGCGGCATCGTCTGCACGACCCCGGAGGAGGCCGAGGAGGCTGCCCGCAAGATCGGCCCCTGCGCCGTCAAGGCCCAGGTGCTGGTCGGTGGCCGCGGCAAGGCGGGCGGGATCAAGCTGGCCAACACCCCGGAGGAGACCCGGGCCCGCGCCTCGGAGATCCTGGGCATGAACCTGAAGGGCTACATTGTCGACAAGGTCCTGGTTGACCCGCAGATCAAGATCGAGAAGGAGTACTACGTCTCCATCACCCTGGACGGCATGGCCAAGCTCCCCCTGATCATGGCCTCCGCCTCCGGCGGTGTCGAGATCGAGTCGGTTCCCCACGACCAGATCGTCTTCTCCCATGTGGATGTGACCACCGGCCTGCTCCCCTTCCAGGCCCGGGAGATCGCCCGGAAGATCGGGCTGAAGGGCGACCTGGCCAAGCAGTTCGCCAAGATCCTGGTGGGCATGTACAACGCCTTCAAGAAGTACGACGCCGAGCTGGTGGAGATCAACCCGCTGGCGCTGACCGACAACGGCACCCGCCTGGTGGCGGCCGACGGCCGCTTCAACGTGGAGGATGACGCCCTCTTCCGGCACCCCGAGTTCCCGAAGGTGGAGGAGGGGACCGAGCTGGAGAAGAAGGTGAAGGCGATCGGCCTGGCCTTCGTCCAGCTGGATGGCGATATCGCCGTCATGGCCAACGGCGCCGGCATGGCGATGGGCACCCTGGACGTGCTCTCCTACTACGGCGGCCGGCCCGCCAACTTCCTGGACGCCGGCGGCGGCTCCGGCGTGGAGCCCACCGCCCAGGCCTTCGACGCCCTGCTGGGCACCAACCCGAAGGCGATCTTCGTCAACATCTTCGGCGGCATCACCCGCTGCGACCTCGTTGCGGAGGCCATCATCCAGGTGAAGCAGTCCAAGGGCATCAACGTGCCGTTGGTGGTCCGGATGGTCGGCACCAATGATGTGCGCGGCCGCGAGATGCTGGCGGCCAACGGCATCCAGGCTTACACCGAGATGGGCGAAGCGGCCCGTGCCGTCGTCAAGGCGGCCTACGGGAAGGAGGCGTAAACCAACATGGCAGTGATCATCAACAAGGATACGCGCGTCGTGGTCCAGGGTATCACCGGCTCTCAGGGCCAGTTCCATACCGGCCAGATGCTGGCCTTCGGCACCCAGGTGGTGGGCGGCGTCAACTTCGACAAGGCGGGGCAGGAGGTCCACGGGGTCCCCGTCTACGCCACCGTCCACGAGGCGGTGGAGAAGGGCGGCGCCAACGCCTCCATCATGTTCGTCCCGGCTCCGGGCGTGAAGGATGCCGCCTTTGAGGCGATCCACGCCGGCGTCAAGGTGCTGGTGTTGATCCCCGAGCACGTGCCGACCCAGGAGACCATGGAGATCATGGCCTACGCGCGGAAGAACGGCGTCCGGGTGATCGGCCCCAACACCTTCGGCCTGATCTCCCCCGGCGAGAAGGCGAAGATGGGGATCATGCCCAACCACATCTACAAGCCCGGCCCGGTGGGCATCGTCGCCCGCTCCGGCACCCTCTCCTACGAGATCGCCTTCAACCTCTCCAACAACGACCTGGGCCAGTCCACCGTCATCGGCATGGGCGGCGACCGGGTGATCGGCACCAACTTTGTGGACGCCCTGGAGCTCTTCAACGCCGACCCGGCCACCGAGGCGATCGTCATGGTGGGTGAGATCGGCGGCATCCAGGAGGAGCTGGCCGCCGAGTACATCAAGCAGCACGTGAAGAAGCCGGTGGTGGCCTACCTGGCCGGCAAGGCCGCCCCTGCAGGGAAGCGGATGGGCCACGCGGGCGCCATCATCGAGGGCAACCGCGGCACCTACCAGTCCAAGGTCGAGGCGCTGACCGAAGCCGGGGTCAAGGTCGCCTCCCTCCCGTGGGAGGTTGCCGACCTGGTCAAGGCGAGCCTGAAGTAGGTGAGCAGCACAGAAGGAGGCAGCAGCCGTGGGGCTGCTGCCTCCTGACGCGGTCGGGGACCCGGTGCGACAACAGGGATGAGGAGGCCGAATCTACCGGTCCGCGGTGGGGGGAGGCGCGCAAAAACAGCCGGTGGGGGCTTGCAGGAGAAGAGAAAATCCGAGAGAATCAGGTTGTGATAGGTTCTCCCAGTGCAGGAGGGATTGTTCAACAATGCTCAAGCCTGAGGTGGGTCACAGCTATCGGCTGGTCCGTGACTTCGAGGTGCGGGATGAGAAGACCGGCACCTTGAAGCACCTGATTCGTAAGGGTGACGTAGTCAAGGTTAAGAAAATCGAAGTCGAGATGGATCGTGTCTACCTGGAGGGCGTGCCGCTTCCGGCGGCCCTGGCCGCCTTCGGGATGCACATCCAACCAGCCGGGGAGTAAGCCAGACTCAGCGGGGCAGACCGAGCGGATCGCCGGTCTGCCCTTTTGCTGCCTTCACCATCACCACCACCGTCAACAGGGTGACCAGCAGGCCGCTCCAGCGGAAGGCATCGGCGGTGAAGTGCCAGATCTGGTTCAGCGCCGGGAGTCCGGTCCGGAACCAGAGCAGGTAGAAGAGCTTGGCGACCAGGGCGATCAGCAGCAGCAGGCCGTTGGCCTGCACCGCCCAGACCAGCCCCGCCCGGGCGTGGTGGTGGAGGAAGGGGGACCGCTTCCGGCTGTAAAGCCAGAGCGTCGCGGCGATCAGCAGGCCGCTGGGCACCGTGAAGACCCAGTCAGGCACCACCAGGGCGACCAACGGCACCCGCATCGCCCCGGTGTAGCAGAGGAGAGCGGCCACCCGCTCAAGTGGACGTGGCAAAATGAGACACCTCCGGGCGGTAGGGTTTCCCGGAGGTGTTGCTCTCATGCGTCCGGAAGCTGAAGGGCGGTGGCCTCCGCCGGCACGGGGGTCGACGCCCTCACCCGCAGCCGCTGGGGATCGACCAGGTCCAGGGTGCCCGCGCCGAGGGCGTGGACCCAGCCCTCCTGCCAGAGCAGCTGGCGGTACCGGTGGCCGCTCCGCTGGCGCAGGATCTTGCCGGTGGCCCTTTCCACCAGGAGCAGCCCGCCGTCGGGCCGGGCGGAGAGGAGCCGGCTGCCGTCCGGGCTCAGGGCGGCCACGGTGGTCAGCCCCGGGATCTGCAGATCCAGGAGGATGGCGCCCCGCTCCAGGTCGAGGGTGAGCAGGCGGCCCTGGTCGACCAGGTGGAGGAGCCCGGGCAGGGGGTCGGGGAGGAGCAGCGCCCCGGGCCCGACTCCCTCGGGGAGGAGGTGGGCGCTCCGCAGGGCGCCGCTTGCCGGGTCCACCACCTTCACGTAGTAGAGGGATCCACCCGTCCGGGCCAGCAGGTAGAGGGCGGAGCGGTCGGCGGAGAGCGCTGCCCGGTAGACCTGCCCCTCCTTCGGGGCCGGATCGGGGACCAGCCGCCCCGTCTCCAGCAGCAACCGGTCCACGGCGAAGGCGCTCCCCTCCTGCCGCACCAGCCAGACCGTTCTCCCGTCACCAACCAGGTGCCGGGTCCCGGCGGGGAGCGAGTCGGTCACCCGCGCCCCGGCTGGGGGTAACCCCGACTGGCTGGGCAGGTGGATCAGGTTGAGGACGCTGCCAAAGCGGAGCAGACCCGTGGGCCACAGCTCGGCCCCCTCCGGCAGCCGGGCTGCCCGATGGGGCTCCTGCCCCGGGGCGTCCACCCGCAGCAGATCCCGGCCGGCCACCAGGTAGACCGGACCCGCCGGCGGCGGGGCTGCAGCCTGCTGCAGCGGCCACTGCTGCCAGAGCAGCAGGGCGACCACCAGCCCCAGGGTGAGCAGGGCGCCGGCCGCCCGCAGCCCCCGCCCGGCCCCGATCAGGATCGCCCGGCGCCCCCGGCTCCGGGCGATCGCCCGGGTGATCCGCCCGGTCAGGCGGGGCTGGTAGGACTCATCCGTCAGCCCCTCCAACTGCCGCCGGGTGCGGAGCAGACCGGTATAGCTGGTCTGGCAGTGCGGGCAGCTCTGCAGGTGGAGCCGGAGGAACTCCTCCTGTGCGGGGCTCAGGTCGCCGGCGACGAGGCCGGCCAGAAGACCTTGCAGGTCATCGCATCGCATCGGCGGCTCCCTCCAGTGCGGCGTAGGCTTTGCGGAACATCTCGCTCCCACGGGCCACCCGCTTGCGGGCCGCCTCCGGGGAGATGCCCAGAATCGCACCCACCTCGTGGTGCTTGAACCCCTCCACCAGGTAGAGCAGCAGGGGGGCGCTGTACTCCTCGGGCAGCCGGGAGAGCGCCTGGCGGACCTGCTCCCGCTCATCCAGGCCCTCGGCGGCGGAGGGGCCGGCGGGCTCCTGCCGCCCCCCCAGGAAGGGGAGGAACCGGATCAGCCGCTGCCGGCGGAAGTACATCTTCGCCTCGTTGGTGGCGATGCGGTAGAGCCAGGGGCGGAGCGCCAGTTCCGAGTCGGTTCGGAGGATCGCTGCGTACGCCTTCAGAAAGGTCTCCTGGGTCAGGTCCTCCGCAAGGGAGGCGCTGCCCACCAGCCGGCGCAGGTAGCGGGCGATGGCGGTCTGGTAGCGCTCGACGACGCTGGTGAAGGCCGACTCGTCGCCCTGGCGGATCGCTGCAATCCAGAGTGCTTCCTCGCGGATGGCCGCTCCCTCCCTTCTGTCCCTTTCAATGCGCCCCGGGGCAGAAACCGGACAGACTAGCTTCATGGATCTCTACATCTTCGGGGCGGGCGCCTCCGCAGCCGAGTGCGCTCCCGCCACCCGCGACTTCCTGGCCCGTGCCTACCAGTACCTCGCCCCCGCCTTTGACGAGCAGGTGGAGCAGGTCTGGCGCTTCCTGGAGGAGGTCTTCGAGGTGCCCGTGGACGGACCTGGCGCCTTTGATGCCCTGCCGGCGGTCGATGAGGTGATCAGCCTGGTGGACTGGTCGCTGCACGTGGACCAGGGGCTGGGCCCTCACTATGACCCGGCCCGGCTCTACCAGGTCCGCCGGGCGCTGGAGCACCTGCTCTGCGCCACCCTCGACGCCGCCCTGGACCGCCGCACCCCCGCCGCCCACAGCCCCCACGCCCGGTTTGCCCACGCCCTGCGGGAGCGCCCCGCCGGCTCTTACGCCCTGCTCTCCCTCAATTACGACACGCTGCTGGATGATGCCCTGCTGGCCAGCGGCCTCCCGCCCGATTACGGGCTGGATGCACCCACCGGCGGCCCGCTCCTGCTGAAGCTGCACGGCTCCCTCAACTGGGCCCACTGCCCCGCCTGCGACCAGATTGAGGTGGCCCGGGAGCAGGTGGCCCACCTCCTGCCCCGGGTGGCGGGGCTGGCCTGCAGCCGCTGTGGCAACCGCCGGCTGGTGGGGGTGATCATCTCCCCCACCTGGCTGAAGCGCTATACCCTGCCGCCCCTGGGCCGGGTCTTCCACCTGGCCCTCCAGGCGGTGCGGGAGGCAAGGCGGATCATCTTCGCCGGCTACTCGCTCCCCCCGGCTGATGTGGCGATCCACCACCTGCTGCGGCGGGGGCTGCTCACCCGCCAGGTGAAGGGGCGGCCGCTGGTGGAGGTGATCAACCACCGCCCCTCCCCCGAGGTGACCGACCGCTTCACCCGGCTCTTCGGTCCCGATGTCCGGTTCGACTTCACCGGCTTTCAGGGGCAGACCTGAGCCTGGTCCGGTCACTCCTGCGGTTTCCCCCCTTCGCAATTTGCGCCTACCGATATACTATAAGAGAGATGACTTTCCAGGCCTGAAGGTGAGGGGGCACCACATGCGGGCTTCTGCAACAACGTGGGGGACGATTCTGACCGCGATTTCAGCACTGGGCTTCAGCACCCTCCCCATCTTCGGGATGATGGCCTACGGTGCTGGAGCGAACGCGATCACCATGCTCGGCTACCGCTTCCTGCTGGCATCCTTGCTGCTCTGGGCCTACCTGCTCTACCGCCGCACCCCGCTCCCTGATCTGCGGACCTGCCTCGCCCTCCTCTTTATGGGCGGGGCGGGCTATACCACCATGTCGCTGCTCTACCTCTCCTCCGTGGAGGCGGACCGGCTCTCGCCGGCCATTGCAGCCCTGCTCCTCTACACCTACCCCGCCATCGTCACCCTGCTGGCCTGGCGGTTCGACGGCTACCAACTGACCTCCCAACGGGTGGCCGCCCTCCTGGGCACCCTGGCCGGGGTGGGCCTGGTGCTGTTCAACCCGAGCGGGTCGGTGCTCTTCAGCTGGACCGGCGCAGCGCTGGCCCTGGGGGCCGCCCTGGTCTACAGCACCTACATCCTCTTCGGCAGCCGGGTCTCCCGGCGCACCTCGCCGCTGGTGACCACCACCCTGGTCAGCACGGCTGCAGCCGCAGTGCTGTTGGGGTACGGGGCCGCCGCCGGCCAGCTGCGGGAGATGGCGCCGTCCGGATGGGTGGCGGTGCTGGGCGCGGCGCTGGTGGCCACGGTGCTGGCGGTGCTGCTCTTCTTTGCCGGAATCGAGCGGCTGGGGCCGTCGCGGGCATCGATCATCTCCACCCTGGAGCCGGTCGGGACGGCGGCGCTGGCGGCGGCGTTCTTCGGCGATCGCCTGGGTTTCTGGCAGATCGCCGGGGGCGCCATGGTGCTCGGTTCGATCATCTGGCTCCAGAGCCGAGTCGAGTCCTAAGCACTACAGATATTTTGACGAACCGCGTAACCTTTCGTCGCTCTATCCGTTATCCATGTCGGAGAGAGTATGAGGAAGGGTGCGGTGCTTGACGGGAGGGACCGCCTACGCATCGCCTAGAGGAAACGGACGAACAATGGCTGGTAGAGAGGGCTAAGCGCGATCCGGAGGCGTTCGGAGAGCTGTACGACCTCCACTTTGACCGCATCTATGCCTACATCTACCGCAAGACCGGCGATCGCCAGGCGGCCGAGGACCTGACCTCGGAGACCTTCACCAAGGCGCTGGCGAACATCAAGGGCTACCGATATACGGGGCAGCCGTTTATCGCCTGGCTCTATCGGATCGCTTCGAACCTGGTGACCGATCACTATCGTGCCCGAAAGCCCGTCGCCTCGCTGGATGAAGGGCTGCAGATGGTCGCTCCGGGGGTCACCCCCGAGGAGGCGGCCCTGGCGGTGGATGACCAGCAGGCCGTAATCCGTGCCATTCAAACCCTCTCCCCCGATCAGCAGGACGTGGTGCTGATGCGATTCTCCGGCGACATGAAGCTGAAGGATATCGCCGCAGCGCTCGGCAAGACGGAAGGGGCTGTCAAGGCGCTGATGTTTCGAGCCTTGGGCAGTCTCAAGGGCAAGTTGACCGAAAGTGGGGTGCGGCCATGACCAGGGCTGTGGACATCAAACAACTGATCGCCGAGGAGGCCTCTACGCCCGCAGACCGCCGCTCGCTGGAGCAGGTCGCGAACCGGCTGGAGGAGAGCCTGAGCGAAGAGGTGCCCTACCGTCCCGAATTCAAGGCCCAGCTTCGCAAGCAGCTCATGGCCCAGGCCCGGCAGCAGTTGACGCCGTGGTACCGCCGTCCCGCCTTCATGGGCTCCGGCCTGGCGGTGGCTGCCGCCGCCGTGGTGCTCGCGATCGGCCTGAACCTCTACCAGAAAAACCCTGAGGCGGTGCTGCCCCAGGTGGATCCCGGCCCGGCCGAAGTGGCCGAGCAGCCGAACCCGGTTCCGCCGACCCCGAACGTCAGCCTGGTCAGGTCGCTGCCCAGGGACCTCCGGCAGGTCGCCCTGGCCGATGAGCGGCTCGGGGCTGCGACGCCCGCCTTCACCGGCTCCGCCGGCACCACCCAGGGGCTGGAGCTGAAGCAGCTGACCGCCCGGCCCAACGAGGAGCAGTTCCGCGCCATGGCCGGCCGGCTCGCCTTCCGGGGCGAGAGCCGCCGGACCGACGAGGGCTGGTCCATCACCGAGGGCGACCGCTCCCTCACCCTGACCGAGGACGGGCAGGTGGGGTACACCAACCCCGCCGAGCCGGCGGCGGCGGAGACGGTCGATGCCCAGGGCGCCCGCACCGCCGCCCACCGCTTCCTGGACCAGGCGCTGCTGCCGATACCCGGCCAGCCGGTGGTGGTCGCCGGGGAGGACAGCTTCCAGGTGATCTACACCGAGCAGGTGGACGGCCGGCCGGTGATCAACGGGCGGACCCTGATCCGGGTCAGCGGGAAGGGCTCGGTTCTCGAGGCCCGGGCCTTCGTGGCCACGGGAATCAAGACCTATGGGAACTACACCACCGTCCTGACCGAAGCCGAGGCGCTGGCGGCGGCACAGAGCCGCGGCGGCACCTTCGACCGGGCCGACCTGGTCTGGGTCCGGACCCCTGGCGAGGAGACGGTCTACCTGCAGCCCTACTGGCGAGCCTTCGGCACCGACAGCCAGGGAGAGGCGATCGTCCGGTATGTGCCGGCGCTGAAACTTCCCTGACAGGCAGGGCGCGGGCCCACCCTTTGCGGTGGGCCCTTTTGTTTACTTATCTCATCCACCCCTTTACAGGAAGGGGATTTATGGTGTATTCTGGAAGAGATCCACTGCTAGATAAAGGAGGATCTTCCAGTATGAAGCGGTTCCTGGTCTCGACCCTGGTCCTGGTGCTGACCGCCTTCGCCGCCCTGCCTGCCCAGGCCCTCAGCGGGGGGGAGAGCGGCATCCTGGTGGACGGCAAGCCCCTGCTCTTCGACGTGCCGCCCCAGGTGGTCGACGGCGTGCTGATGGTGCCGATCCGCGCCGTGGCGGAGGCGATGGAGGGTGTCGTCTCCTGGGATGAGAAGAGCCAGCGGGCCACCATCACCTCCGGCAACCGGACGGTGGTCTTCACGGTGGGCAAGTCGGTGGCGCTGCTGGATGACCGGGAAGTGATGCTCTCGGGCAAGGTGGTGAAGCGGGAGAACCGGACCTTCGTGCCCGCGAGCTTCCTGCTGGTCTTCTATGGCAGCCGGCTGAACATCACCCATCCGGCGGTGCGGGATCCGAAGGCGGTGGAGCTGCTGCTCCGGAGCGCCAAGGCCGCCCCCACCCACTTCGATCTCTCCCTGAAGCAGGGGCTGCACATGACCGACGGCATCATGACCATCGAGATGGAGACCCTGATGGAGGGGCAGGTCCGGGGCGAGGAGGCGCTGCTCTCCACCCGGGTCAAGAGCATGATGCTGCCGCCGGGCTCCGGCGATACGGTGGTGGCGATCAAGGGCGGGAAGCAGTTCGTCCAGGCGCAGGGCCAGTGGCATGAGGTGCCTGTGGCCGATCCGGCGGCGGCGACGGCAGAGCTCTCTCCCTCGGCCCAGTTCGCCGACCCCGACCTGCTGCAGAAGCTGATCCTGGAGGCGCACCTGGGCGAGTCGGTGACGGTGCAGGGCCGGAAGCTGCAGGATGTGGTGGTCACCTATGACATGAACCGGCTCTTCACCCTCTTCGGCGACATGTTCCCGCCGGAGCTGATGGAGGCTCAGCTCAGCTTCGAGCGCTTCACCACCATCATCACCATCGACATGGAGACAGGCGCCGTGGTCAGCCAGATGGCGGACGTGGGGGTGCAGATGCAGGCCGAGGGCCGCCAGATGCGGATGGACCTGAAGCTGGAGATGAAGGTGACGCCCAGTCGGGCGCCCATCGCCTGGCCGGCGGAGCTGCAATAGCGGGAGGAGCGGGTCGACCGGTGGTGCCGGTCGGCCCGTTACGCTTTACCTGGTTCCCCCGCTCCGGCATACTGGTAGGGAGGGGGGATGGAGCATCGATCCACAGGTGATCCGCTTCCTCCTGGCTGCAGGGCTCCTCCTGCTGGCCGGTGTGGTGGCGAGCAAGCTGGCCTTCCGCATGGGGGTCCCGGCGCTGGTCCTCTTCATCCTCGTCGGGATGGTGCTGGGCAGCGATGTGACGGGCTGGATCTACTTCGACAACGCCTGGCTCGCCCAGCTGGTGGGCACGGTGGCCCTGGTCCAGATCCTCTTCGAGGGCGGGCTGCAGACCGAGTGGCGGCAGCTGCGCCGGGTGACCTGGCCGGCGCTCTCCCTGGCGACGGTCGGGGTGCTGGTCACCGTGCTGGTCACCGGCGGCCTGGCCTGGCTGGTGCTGGGGCTGGAGCCGCCCCTGGCGCTCCTGGTGGGGGCGATCGTCGGCTCCACCGATGCGGCGGCGGTCTTCGCGGTGATCGGCAACCAGGACCTGCCCCGGCGGCTGAAGCACACCCTGGAGGCCGAGTCGGGCATCAACGACCCGATGGCGGTCTTTCTCACCCTGTTGATGATGGACTGGATCCGGCAGGGTCCGCCCGGCCTCTGGGAGGCGCTGGGCTTCTTCCTCTGGCAGATGGCGCTGGGCGCCGCAGCCGGGTGGCTGGTGGGCCGGACGGTGGCCTGGCTCCTGCCCCGGCTCCGCTTCGAGGCGAGCGGGCTCTACCCGATCCTGCTCTTCGCCGTGGCGCTCACCACCTTCGCCCTGACCTCCTGGCTGGAGGGGAGCGGCTTCGTGGCGGTCTACATCCTGGCGGTCTATATCGGCGGGCTGGAGATTCCCTACCGGCAGTCGGTGGTCCGCTTCCACGAAGGCATGGCCTGGCTGGCCCAGATCGTGATGTTCATCCTGCTGGGACTGCTGGTCTTCCCCAACCAGATCCCGCCGGTGGCGCTGCCGGGGCTGGCGATCGCCGCCGGGCTGATCTTCCTGGCCCGGCCGCTGGCGGTCTGGCTCTCCACACCGGGCATGGGCTTCAGGCTCCCGGAGCGGGCGCTGCTGGCCTGGGCCGGGCTGCGGGGGGCGGTGCCGATCATCCTGGCCACCTACCCCCTGCTGGCCAACCTGCCGGAGAGCGGCACGATCTTCAACGTGGTCTTCTTCGTGGTGCTGACCTCGGCCCTGATCCAGGGGGCGACCATCGGTCCGGTGGCCGGGTGGCTGGGGCTGACCAGGGGGAAGCTCCCCCCGCGCCCTGTCACCCTGGAGCTGGTGGCCATGGAGCGGCTGGATGCCCACCTGGTGGAGCTGGAGGTGACCCCCGGCTCCCGGGTCGAGGGCCGGCGGCTGGCCGAGCTGGCCCTGCCCGAGCAGGTGACGGTCAGCGCCATCTACCGGAGGGGGAGGGTGGTCACCCCCCGGGGCTCCACCCGGCTGGAGGCGGGGGATATCCTGTTCATCCTGGCCCAGCGGGAGCAGACCGCCCGGATCCACCAGCTGTTCACCCACGGGGAGAGCGAATGAGCGAGGCCCGCCGTCAAGCGACGGCGGGCCTCCCCCATTACTTCTGGAGGAGCAGGTTGGCCAGCAGCAGGGCGGCCTCTGCTCGGGTCAGCGGGGTGTCGCCGCTGAAGGCGGCACCGGTGAAGACCGGGAAGGTGGCGGCGCTGCCGATCAGCCCCTCGTTCAGGGCGGCGGCGACATGGCTGCGGTACCAGGCGTTGGCGGCGATGTCGTGGTAGAGACCGGCGGGCTCGGGGGAGCCGGAGGCGCCGGGCAGGCCGCTGATGGCGATCTTGACGCCCTGGGCCCGGGTGACAGGATCGTTGGGCTTGAAGGTGCCGTCCGGGAAGCCGGCCAGGGTGCCCAGGCTGACGGCGGCCTGGAGATAGCCCTGGTTGGCGGCCCAGTGGCCGGTGGTGAAAAAGGCGAGCCCCTTGTTGGCCTGGGGCGCAGCCCCCATGGTGAGGACGAAGAGCTTGGCGAACTCCGCCCGGGTGACCGACTTGGTGGGCTGGAAGGTCCCGTCCGGGTAGCCGGCGACGATCCCCTGCTCCACCAGCAGCTTGATGGCGCCGCAGGCGGGGTGGTCGGCCGGGACATCGGCAAAGAGCGCCTCGGTGCAGGCCGGCACGGGGGCCTGGGCCGGCTGGGGCTCGGGCTCGGGAGCGGGCTCGGGCTGGGGCTCGGGCTGGGGCTGGGGCTGGGGCTCTTCCTCGGCGGGGGCGGCGACGGTGATCGACATCATCGTCACGTTGTTCGTCTCATCGCTCTCCGCCAGCTTGCCCTGGGAATCGACGATCACGGCCAGGTTG
>JBMONC010000005.1:0-24656 GCA_049324875.1 Bacillota bacterium | reverse complement strand
TCGCCTTCAACGTGGCGCAGGGCAAGAACCCGACCGAGGGCACCAACTGGAAGCTCGGCGAGGACAAGGCGGTCCGCGTCCCCTACCTGGCCATCACCAAGGAGAACCTGAAGGTCGCGGAGGAGGCTTACAAGTAAAGCCTGTGCCGCTTGTGATCTCGTGAGAAGAGCGGACAAGGTGCACGTTGGTGCACCTTGTTCGGCTACAAGGAGATGTGAGCATGGCGACGGCCCACCCTTATCTGCTGGAGATGGAGTCCATCTCCAAGGAGTTTCCCGGCGTCAGGGCGCTGGACGGGGTCTCGCTCCGCATCCGGCCCGGGACGGTCCACGCCCTGATGGGGGAGAACGGCGCCGGAAAGTCGACGCTGATGAAGGTCCTCTTCGGCATCTACCATCCCGATGCGGGCCGGATCATCCTGGACGGGCGGCGGGTCCACTTCACCACCGCCAGGCAGGCGCTGGACCACGGCGTCTCCATGGTGCACCAGGAGCTGAACCAGGTGCGCCAGCGGGACGTGATGGAGAACATCTGGCTGGGCCGCTTCCCGATGAAGGGGTTCCTGGTCGACCACAAGGCGATGTATGAGCAGACCCGGCGTATCTTCCAGGAGCTGGAGATCGAGATCGACCCCCGGGAGAAGGTCCACCGGTTGAGCGTCTCGCAGATGCAGATGGTGGAGATCGCCAAGGCGGTCTCCTACAATTCCAAGATCATCGTGATGGACGAGCCGACCTCCTCCCTGACGGAGAAGGAGGTGGAGCACCTCTTCCGGATCATCCGGGTCCTGCGGCAGAAGGGCTGCGGCATCATCTACATCTCGCACAAGATGGAAGAGATCCTGAAGATCGCCGACGATGTGACGATCATGCGGGATGGCAAGGTGATCGCAACCCGGCCCGCCAGCGAGCTGACCACCGATGAGATCATCCGGCTGATGGTCGGGCGCGACCTCTCGCACCGGTTCCCCCCCAAGGAGAACCAGCCGGGTGAGGTGATCCTCCAGGTGCAGGGGCTGACCGCCCTCCACCAGCCCTCGATCCAGGAGGTCTCCTTTGACCTGCGCCGGGGTGAGATCCTTGGCATCGCCGGGCTGGTGGGTTCCAAGCGGACCGACATCCTGGAGGCGATCTTCGGGATCCGGCACCTCCAGGCGGGGCAGCTGCTGCTCCACGGACGGGAGGTGCGGAACCGGTCGCCGGAGGAGGCGATGGAGAACGGCTTCGCGCTGGTCACCGAGGAGCGGCGTGCCACCGGCATCTTCCCGATGCTCCCGGTCCGGTTCAACGCCCTGATCGCCAACCTGAAGCGGTACGTCCGGCCCACCCTGCTGCTGGATGAGAAGCGGGGGGAGCAGGAGACCGACTGGATCATCCGGTCGATGCGGGTGAAGACCCCCTCCCAGGATACCCCCATCGGCTCCCTTTCCGGCGGCAACCAGCAGAAGGTGATCATCGGGCGATGGCTGCTGACCCGGCCCGAGGTGCTGATGCTGGATGAACCCACCCGGGGCATCGACGTGGGCGCCAAGTACGAGATCTATCAACTGATGCTGAATCTGGCCAAAGAGGGCAAGGGCATTATCATGGTCTCCTCCGAAATGCCGGAACTCCTGGGTGTGACGGACCGCATCCTGGTGATGAGCAACGGGCGTGTGGCCGGCATTCTCAACACGCGGGAGGCGACGCAGGAAGAGATCCTCCGCCTGGCCGCGAAGTATCTGTAAGGAGTGGACCGCTGATGCTCGCCAAGGAAAGAACCCCCGTCCGGATCGGCGCCTGGGACAAGAAGCGCATCCAGTCGCTTTTGATGAACAACGCCATCTACCTCATCCTGCTGGCGCTGCTGGCGATGATCATCATCATCTCCCCGGACTTTGTCTCGATCATCAACTTCCGAAACATCCTGGCCCAGGCCTCCACCCGGGTGATCATCGCCCTGGGGGTGGGCGGGATCCTGATCGCCCAGGGGACCGACCTCTCCGCCGGGCGCCTGGTCGGTCTGACGGCGGTGATCTCCGCCTCGATGCTGCAGGCGGCGGACTACGCCTACCGGATGTACCCCAACCTGCCGCAGCTGCCGATCATCGTGCCGGTGCTGGTCTGCGTGGCGGTGGGCGCCTTCTTTGGGCTGATCAACGGGACCGCTGTCGCCGTCTTCAAGGTGCCGCCCTTCATTGCGACCCTGGGCATGATGGTGATCGTCTACGGCCTGACCTCGATCTACTTTGACCGCCCGCCCTACGGGGCCCAGCCCATCGGCGGCCTGGACCCGGGCTTCATGGAGTTCGCCCAGGGCTATCTCTTCCGCGGGAACTTCGCCATCCCGTACCTGGTGATCTACGCCGCCATCGTCTCGCTGGTCATCTGGGTGATCTGGAACAAGACCCGGCTGGGCAAGAACATGTACGCCATCGGCGGCAACACCGAGGCGGCGGTGGTCTCGGGCGTCAACGTGACCCGGACCCTGCTGACCATCTATGCCATCGCCGGCGCCCTCTACGGCTTCGCCGGCACCCTGGAGGCGGCCCGCATCGGCAGCGCCACCAACAACACCGGCAACATGTACGAGCTGGATGCGATTGCGGCCGCTGTGGTGGGCGGCGTCTCGACCTCCGGTGGGATCGGGACGGTGCCCGGTGTGGTCACGGGTGTGCTGATCTTCCAGGTGATCAACTATGGCCTGAACTTCATCGGGGTCAACCCCTACGCCCAGTACATCGTAAAGGGGTTGATCATCATCGCCGCCGTGGCGATCGACATCCGCAAGTACATCAAGAAGAAGTAGGCGGGGGGAGCAGAGGGCTCCGGAGGGTACTCCGGGGCCTTCTCCGCGCGCTCAGATGCCCTCCTGGCGGGCACCGGCGGGCCGGTGAAGGGGGGTTGACCTTCGTATGAATCTGCTAGGCCTTTTGGTGGAATCTGGCGCTACGGGGTGGGGTACCTAAGGTGGGGCGGTGGATGTAGGTGTTCCAGCACATGGCTTCACAGAGGGTACACGGGAGGGTATATGTGCTGGATTTCACAAGACGGAGCCTGGGCAAGTAAGCGGGAGAAAAGTGAAGAGATCCGGAGGAAATACTGGTTGAAAGGAGCACAGGGAGGGATATCCACTGGTTGGGTTCCTGAGAAAGCTGAGAGTATGATGAGAGCAAGCTAAGACGTAATTCCTATGTAATATATTGGGATTTGGTTACGAGAAGATTACCTGATCCTCGCTTTCAGGATCTAGCCCGCCCCGAAGTTCGGGTCGCGGTTGGAAATACACCATGTTGAAGGGAGGTGCCAACGCATGACACGCAATCGTTTCAAGATCGGTGCCTTGGTGGGTGCTGTTCTGCTGGTCGTCCTCGCCGCCACGGCGGCTACGGCCCGCGAGATGGACAAGAGCCAGGTGCCTGAGTACGTGGGCTCCCAGGCCTGTCTGGGCTGCCACACGGAAAAGAACATCGCCTGGGAGGAGTCCCTACACCATACCTCCTTCAAGCTCCTGGACAGCCCCGCTGACTTCCCCGGTGACCTTTCCACCGTCTCCCCCGAACTGATGGCCGAGCTGCAGAAGGCTGATTTCCTGTGGCGTGGCAAGCGTTTCGTGGCACAGGACCCGGTGACCGGCGAGTACACCTATACCAAGGTTGAGTTTGACAAGGCGACCAGCACCTACAAGCCCTACAAGGGCGGCGTTTTCTCTGCCTCCTGTGGCGGCTGCCACTCCGGCGCCGTCAACGCGGGCGTGCACACCACCCGGATCGAGCCGGGGATCAGCTGTGAGAGCTGCCACGGCCCCGGCCGGGACCACATCCTGGGTAAGGGTGAGGTCGAGGCGATCGTCAGCAGCACGGTCCCCAGCGAGACCTGTGCGCAGTGCCACAGCGGCTATAACCAGCTCGAGGGCGGCACCCGCCACGCTGCCGGCTATCGCCCGGGTCAGCCGATCGAGGAGTTCGAGGGCTTCAAGGCGGTCGAGTACGACCCCGAGCAGGCCCCGCCCTTCCTCGACGACAACAACCACCTGGAGCAGTACCCGCAGTGGAAGGCCTCCGGCCACGCCATCGCGACCAACACGTTGATCGAGCGTGGTCCGAAGTATCTGGCCCGCCAGGAGTGCATCTACTGCCACTCCACGGCCGCCGGCATCCAGATCAAGGGCAAGGGCCAGGTCTTTGACCCGGCCACCGACCTTGTGAATGACGGCGTCTCCTGTATCGCCTGCCATGACTCCCATGGCGGCACCGGCATCACCGCCCAGCTGAAGATGGAGCCGCAGGCGCTCTGCGTCTCCTGCCACAGCGTCGGCCGGGGCAAGCCCGAGCCGCAGACCATCGGTACCGTCCGGCCCCCGCACGCCCCGTCGGCTGACATGCTCTGGGGCCAGGCCGCCATCGGTATCGCTCCGACCAAGGGCGCTCACTCTGAGATCACGTGCATCGAGTGCCACATGACCGAGGGCAACCACATGATGAAGGTGGTCAAGCCGGCCGATGCCATGGGCGTCGAGGGACGTGTGGACTCCTGCACCAAGTGCCACAGCGACTCCAGCGCCGAGTCCCGCGGCATCTACCTCGAGCTCTGGAAGGAGAGCATCGACAGCCGTCTGGCCGCCATCGCCTCCGACGTCGAGCTGATCGATGCCCGGCTGAAGGATTATCCCGAGGCCCTGACCGGCGCTGACCTCGAGCTGTACAAGAACGCCCGTGCCAACTTCTGGTACGTGCGGAAGGACAACTCCGGCGGCGCTCACAACTTCGAGTATGCCATCAAGATCCTGACTCAGGTCCAGAAGGACATGATCACGGTCAAGATCGCGCTCAAGTGATCGGTTAACGGCTTGCGGCCGGAAGCGAAAGCTTCCGGCCGTTTCTCATTGGGTGGGCGGCGGGTTCTGTCACCCTGCCGGGTGGGCCTTTGCATAGACTGATGGTACAGGTGAAGAACTTCAGGGGGGTGGCACCCGTGGCCTCTACGTCTCAGCACGACTGGTCGCTTCATCGGAAAGGCCCCATCGACCAGGCCCGGCACAGCGAGAAGATCAAGGAGGCGATCAAGGAGAACCTGCCTGAGATCATCGCAGAGGAGAGGGCGTGCCCATCCCCTCGCGCGGGCCTGTCCGGAGACGGAGGGTGAGCCGTCCCGGGAGGAGGGTCGCCCGCTCGATCGCCAGGGCGCAGAGGGCCCGCCGGGCGGCGTGGGGCAGCGCCTCGAGGCGGGGCGCCGGGGCGGGCCGGACCGAGCCCTGCTCCTCCAGCTGGCGGCTCGTCTCCTGAGCGGCCCTCTGCAGCGCCTCCAGCTCGGCCCGGTACTCGGCCTCGGTCAGCCCGCCCAGCCGGAAGGCGGTGGCCAGGCGGAGCCGCTGCGCCTCCTGCTCCTGCCGGAGCCGCTGGAGGAAGGTGGTCCGGGCGGGGGGCCCCGGGGGGGCCGGCGCCAGCTCCTGCCCGGCCAGGAGCTCCTTCACGGCCCTCCAGGCCAGATCCTCCAGGGGCAGGGCGGGCTGGAGGGGAAGGCGGCAGGCGGGGCGGCCGCTGCAGGCGTAATACGGCACGGCCTGCGGGCGGGTGCGGCGGCGGAGGCGCTGAAGGCTGCCGTGGAGCGGGCGGCCGCACAGGCCGCAGCGGAGCAGCCCGGCCAGCAGGTAGGGGTGGCGGGGGCGGCCCTGCTGGCGGCGGCCGTTGGCGGTCAGGTTGGCGTTGGCCTGGGCGAAGGTGGCCGGGTCGACCAGGGGCGGGACCGGGACCGTGATCCGCTCCGACTCGGGGGCGGGGCGGCGCCGGCCCCGCTCCGCCGTGGTGCGGAAGGTGACCAGCTCGCCGATATACCGGCGGTTGCGCAGCAGCTGGCGGACGGTGTTGGCCCGCCAGCCGGCCGGGGTGCCGCGGGCGGTGGGGATGCCGAGCTGGTTGAGGGCGCGGGCGATGCGGGCCGGCCCCGGCGGGCCCTCGGGGAAGAGGGCGGGGTCGCCGTAGGCCGCCCAGCGGAAGATCTCCCGCACCGTGGCCGCCTGGCCGGGGTCCGGCCGGAGCTGCTGGGCCTCCCGGTCGTAGCGGTAGCCGTAGGCGTCGACCGGGCCGCAGGGCAGGCCGCCCTGCCGGGCCTTGCGCCGGCGGCCGGCGTAGGTGCGCATCCGGATCTTCTCCCGCTCGTACTCAGCGATCGCCCCCCGCATCTGCAGGAAGAGCCGGCCGTCGGGGGTGTCCTCCCAGTCCAGGTTGACGAACTCCAGGGCCACCCCGAGCCGGCGGAACTCGTCGTGCAGGGCCAGCTGGAGGTAGAGGTTGCGGGCCAGCCGGTCGGGGTCGAGCACCACTACCAGGTCGTGCAGCCCGGCCTGCAGCGCCTCCCGCAGGGCGCCCAGGCCCGGCCGGTCCAGCCGGGAGCCGCTCTCGCCGCCGTCGGTGTAGAGCACCACCTGCCCGGCGCCCAGATCGGCGGCCAGCTGGCGGCAGCGCTCCTCCTGCTCGCCCAGCGAGTAGCCGTGCCGGGCCTGGTCCTCAGAGGAGACCCGCAGGTAGATCGCCGCCCGCTGGTACCGGCGCTTCGCCGGGGCCCTCCGCCTCACCGGCGCTCACCTCCCCCGCCGGCGGCGCCTCCTGCAGGACAGCCCGCACGGCCGTGAGGTTGAGCGGTTCGCGGGACCACTCGATGATCAGTTCCACCCGATCCCTCCTCTGCAGGCAGGATATGCGGGGGGAGGGGGGCGAAGCAGTGAGTCACACCCAATCCAGGGGAGGCCCGGAGTTTGACCCCCTTGCAGATCGCCATGCTGGTCCTGGTCTTCGCCATCCTGCTCTTCGTCGCGGTGAAGTGGATCTTCCTGATCCGGCGAATCCGCAACTACCGGCCCATCGAGGGGCCGCCCCCGCCGCCGCGGGGCTGGAAGCCCGAGCCCCCGCCCGAGGCCGAGGCGCCCCCGCCGGACCGGCCCTAGCACCAGAAAGGCGCCCTCCCGCACGCAGCGGAAGGGCGCTCTGCTTTATCGACCGGCGCAGACCGGCACGGCGTAGCTGTCGAAGAGGGAGAGGCCCAGGGTTCCGGAGAGGTGCTCCAGCATCCGCAGGCCGGCCACGCTGTTGCCCCGGCGGTCCAGCGCCGGACCGAAGGTGGCCACCGCCGCCCTGCCGGGCGTCACCGCCAGGATGCCGCCGCCCACGCCGCTCTTGCCCGCCATGCCGACCCGGATGGCGAATTCGCCGGAGCCGTCGTAGAGGCCGCAGGTGGTCATGAAGGCCAGGGCGGTGCGCAGCACCGGCCGGGGGATGGTGCCGTCCGGGTAGGCCAGGTGAGCGGCGATCCGGGCCAGATCGGCGGCGGTCACCTCGATGGCGCACTGGTTGAAGTAGAGCCGGAGGCTCTCCTCGACGCCCCGCTTCAGGATGCCGGCATCCTTCATGAAGTAGGCCAGCGCCCGGTTCCGGTGGCCGGTCGCCCACTCCGAGTGGGCCACCTTGCGGTTCACCCCGATCCGATCGTTCCCCGCCAGCCGGCGGACGAAGCGGAGGAGCCGCTCGGTCCGGTCATCCAGATCCCGGCCGGGGATCAGGTCGGCGATGGCGATGGCGCCGGCATTAATGAAGGGATTGAGCGGCTTGTGGTCGGGCAGCGTCTCCAGCCGGACGATGGAGTTGAAGGAGTCCCCGGTCGGCTCCATGCCCACCCGGGCGAAGACCGCCTCCTCGCCGGCCTCCATCAGGGCCAGCATCAGCGTCAGCACCTTGCTGACGCTCTGGAGGGTGAAGGGCTGCTCCGCATCGCCCGCTCTCACCAGTCCGCCCTCCGGCGGCACGGCGGCGATGCCCGCCTGGCTTGGGTCGGCGTGGGCCAACTCGGGGATATAGGTGGCGACGGCGCCCTGCGAAGCGACGGCCCGCCCCAGCTCGGCGGCCTGTGCGACAACATCGGCCCAGTTCGGCTGCATACCTGCGTCAACCTCCTGCCACAAGTCATCCCTCAGCGCCGGCACCGCCCCACTACTCCTCCAGCTCTCCCCGGATCCAGCGTTCCACGTCGGTCAGCTCCACCGGCCGGATCTTCAGGTCCAGCTCCTTGCCCACCACCACCCGGGCCCGCTCGGGCACGGCGAAGAGGATGAAGCTCCGGTCCCCCACCGTCACCTGCCGGAAGTGCTCCAGGTGGCCGGGGGTCAGGCTGATCTCGATCCCGCCGGCCTGCATCTTCATCTTGGTCGGCTTCTCCCCCGAGTCGCCGCCGAAGAGCGAGTCGTAGGAGGGGCGGTAGGAGAGGTCGCCGAAGGTCGACTCCCAGCGGGCCTGGAAGCCCAGCCGGTCGACGCCATGGCCCACCGCCTTCTCCAGGCTCCGGACCACCCGCTCGGCGTGGAGCCCATCCTCCGCCTGATCCAGCAGTTCCTCGCCCATCCGGCGGAAGAGGTCGTGGGGCACCTCGCCGGTCACGTTCTGCTCGGTGATCATCCGCAGCAGCGCCTGCCCCTCCCGGCGGGGGCTGAGCCGCCGGGTGGCCTCCAGCGCCTTGAACCAGGCGGCGGCGCCGCTGCCGGCGTAGACCAGCATGTCGGCCATCTCCCGCCCATCCTCATCGAGGCAGGGGAAGAAGACCGCCCGGGAGACGCTGCCCCGCTTGATCACGTTGTGGAGCACCTGGGTGACAAACTTGCCGGTCGCCTCGTCGAAGAGCGACTCCTCCCGGTCATCCAGGTCCAGCACCGTGGCAAAGGAGAAGAGCACCGGCGGCGCCCCCAGCGAGGGGATGACCTGGAAGCGGAGGACCGTCACCAGGTGGTTTTTGATCGCCCCGGCCGCCATCACCTTGTAGGCCAGCACGTTGCCCAGCTCCAGCAGCGTCTCGGGCCGGACCTCCTTCATCTCCCGGATCGCCTCCAGCACCTCCACCGCCGGGCGGTTCTTCAGCCGGTCGAAGTCCTCCGAGGCGACCTTGCTGACCGAGAGCACCTCCCCGGTGTACATGCAGGGGAAGTTGACCTCCCCCAGCGCCCCATCGATCGCCTGGAAGAGGTGCTGGGTCATGATCCCCTTCAGGCTCGGGTCGACCTCATCCCAGGTGAGGGCGTCGGCGTGGGCCAGGAGCTTCCGCTCCTCATCCCGCTTGATATGTCCCAGGTAGGCGTGGGTAACGGCAAGGGTTCCCTCCCGCGCCACCTGCTGCAGCTTCTGAAGCATACGAGCCCCCCAACTCTACAATTGCCTCCCAACCAGGGGCGGCATCGCTATCGTACCATGAACAGGCCCTGTCGGGGAGACGGAAAGACGGAGGAGTCGATTATCACCTCCGACGGCAAGCGGCTGGTCAAGGTGCCGATTCGGACGCTGGAGGAGTATCGGTTCCGCTTCGACCCGAACCAGGGGAGGCGGGTCGGTCAGGGCGACGGCGACTCCCAGGTGGGCGACGTGATTGCCCGCGGCAAGGGGCAGGGGGGGAGCGGCGCCGGCTCCCAGCCCGGGGGAGAGCCGGGGATCGACTACTACGAGGCGGAGGTGACGGTCGACGACCTGGCCGAGCTGATCTTTCAGGACCTGGGGCTGCCGGACCTGAAGCCGAAGTCGACCCAGGAGGTTCCCGCCGAGACGGTCCGGTTCACCGAGGTGCGGAAGAAGGGGCCGATGTCCAACCTGGACATGAGGCGCACGATCATGGAGAACCTGAAGCGGAACGCCCGCCAGGGCATACCGCACCTTGGCAGGATCAGCAACGACGACCTGCGGTTCAAGGTCTGGGAACAGGAGCTGCGGCCCAGCAGCTCGGCGGTGGTCCTGGCGATGCGGGATGCCTCGGGCTCCATGGGCGAGTTCAAGAAGTATATCACCCGCAGTCTCTTCTTCTGGATGAAGGGGCGCGGCGCGCGAGAGCGATTATTCTTCAGGCAAATCAGCAGACTCGCGGGAATTCAATGTTGACAAGCCTCTCCGGGCTTGATAGACTAGACTTGGAATCAGGGTATCTCGATAAAGGCAAACCCGTCGAAAGGCGGGGACGCAAAGCTACGGGTCTAAGGACCGCAAGGTCTACGATCGCCGAGCCGCCGAAGGATGCTGATTTGCCTTTTTAAGGCCTATCTCTCCTTACGGCAGAGATAGGCCTTTTCGCTTGTCGATGTACACCCACCCGGACCGAAAGGGCAAACCCGCTGAAAGGCGGGGACGCAAAGCCACGGGTCTAAGGGCCGAAAGGCCTACGATCGCCGGGCTGCCGAAGACCAGGGCTCCAGGCTCTGCGCCTGAGAGACCGGTTCTCCTTTCACCAGGGGATGGGATCTCAGACCAGAGGAGGAGTCCTCATGACGAAGGTCATTCGGACGGTCGCCACGGTCGCCGCCCTCGCCGCCTTCCTGCTGGCCATGCCCGGTATGGCCGCTGCGGCGGAGGAGGTCGCGGTCGCCGGCAAGGCCACGGAGCCCGCTGCTGTGGCGCCGGCCCTCGAGGTCGCACCCGCCCCGGCGGAGGCGAGCGAGACCGGTGGGGAGCAGACCAGCCGCATCGTCGAGGTGCGGACCAGCTTCACGGTCCGGAATGTGCTGGCCGATGCCGCTCGGAACCTGACCATCGTGGTCCCCCCTTCGGTGCTCAGCCAGGCTGGCACTCAGAAGGTGCTGGATGTCAAGTTCTCCCCCGAGCCGACCTCCACCCGGCAGACCCCTGCCGGCATCGAGGCCACTTACAAGGTGGCGGAGGTGGCCGGGTTCACCACCCTCACCTTTGAGCAGGTCTACACCGTCGAGCTGTTCGGCACCGCCCAGCCGCTGATCGAGGAGGAGCTGGATGCCCGGTACCTCTCCGCTGAGCGGGGCGTCGAGTCGGACAACGGCAAGATCCGGTCCAAGGCGCTGGCGGTGACCCGGGGGCTGAAGAGCACCGAGTCGAAGGTCGAGGCGATCATCCGGTTCGTGGTGGACCGCCTGGAGTACGATCTGAACGCCCCCAGCCGCAACAAGGGCGCCCTCGCCGGCTTCGAGACGGGGGTGGGCGTCTGCCAGGAGTATGCCGGACTCTTCGTGGCCATGGCCCGCTCCGTGGGGATTCCGGCCCGCCTGGTCTACGGCTGGGCCCAGAGCACCGGCCTGGAGGGCAGCCTGAACGGTCAGAACCGGCACGTCTGGGCGGAGTACTATGACGAGGAGAAGGGCTGGATCGCCGTCGATCCGACCTTCGCCGAGGTCCAGGAGGACCTGCTGGCCTTCGATAACCAGAGCCACATCGCCCAGGACTGGACCAACTCCACCTACTCGGCCAGCTTCGGCGGCCGCGGGCTGCTGAGCATCATGGCCAACCAGTCGGTCACCGAGGTGCAGAACGCACCGGTGGCCGCCGACGAGAGCGAGAATACCACCGCCAAGCGGTAAGATCTTTAAACCATAGATAAGCATATTTACACTATTTACATGAAGATGCGGAGGGGGCAGCCACTGGCTGCCCCCCGAGCACGTTCTATGGGTTGTCGGTGATCTTGACCAGGCGGGACTGGATGATCAGCCGCCGCTCGTCGCTGCCGGGCGGGTCGCAGGTGGTCAGTGTCAGGGCGGGGTAGCCCAGGGGGCGGAGGACCGAGAGATCGTAGGGCGTGGTCAGGAAGTTCCGCTCCACCACGTAGGTGAGCGTCTTGTCCCGGTAGCCGATCCGGATCTCGTCCCCCGGCTGGAGTTCGTTGATGGCGTAGAAGAAGGCGGGGCGCCCCCGGATGGTGCGGTGTCCGGCCAGGGCGGCGTTGCCGTTCTCGCCGGGCAGGACGGTCTGCGGGTAGTGGCCCGGTCCCTTGGCCAGCACCGGGTTGTCGATGCCCTCCCCCACCAGGTACTTGACCCCGATCCGCGGGATCTCGATCTGGTAGACCGGGATCCCCTTGCTGCGGTCGAACTGCATCGGGGTGACCGGGTCGGAGGGGGAGCCCGCCGCCGGGGCGGGGGCCGTGGACTCCGCCGGTTTCTCGGGAGGGGGAGCGGACGGCTCTGCCGAGCTCTCCGGCGGGGCCGGTGCCGGGGGAACCGGTTCGGTGGCCGCCTCGCCTGTGGCTGTCAGCAGTACGGGGCTGGTCTCGGGGACCTGGCCCATCTCGATCCGGTAGAGGATCTCCTCGTAGGCCGTGAACAGAAGGGGCGTTAGTAGCACTAACGCCCCCACGATCAGCAGCAGGTTGCCGATGGTCACCCGGCGGGGGCGGGACCCCCGCCGGGAACGCCGGTCGTTCATTTAGGCCTCAACCTTTCCGAACCTCCGTAGCGACAGGCCTACCATGACCAGCAGAGCGCCGACCAGGTAGTAGATCCAGGCCGAGTGCTGACCCGCTGCCTGACCGGTGCAGGCCAGGGTGAAGTCCGAAGCCTGGGCGGCCTCGCCCGCCTTGACGGTGATGGTCTGCTGCGCCGGGGCATCGCCGGGGTTGTTCAGGGTCAGGGTCCAGGTGCCGGCGGCCACGTTCTCGATGACGTAATCCAGCCAGACGCCCAGCTTGCCGGTGGCGGCCACAAAGGTCTTCACGGTGCGGCCGCCGCTGTCGGTGGCGACCAGCTCAGCGCCAGGGGCCCGCGGGGCGCAGATGCGGCCTGCGATCGAGCCGGTCTGCTCAGCGACGGCGCTGGCCAGGGGCGGATCCCACATCAGCACGATGGTGATCTGCTCATCCGGGTACTTCGGCGTGATCTCGGCGTAGCCGGAGCCCGTCTTGATCTCGCCGTCCGCCGGGTTGAGCGGATCCACGGCCTCGGCGTGGGCGGTGTAGGCGGCGAAGGCCAGGTTCTGCACCTTGACCGTGCCCTTGGCATCGGTCTTCAGGGTCTTGCCGGCCACGTTGACGGTGGCGCCCTGAATCGGCTTCAGCTCGCCGTTGTTCCGCGGGCTGCCGTCCAGGACCAGGACCGTGATCGAGCCCTTCGGCTCCGGCTTCGGAGGCGGCGGGTTGCCGACCTGCGCCGGGGTCCAGGAGAGCAGGATGGTGATCACACCGTCGGGGCTGCCGGCGTTGATGGTGGTCTCACCGCTGCCCGACTGCGGCTCCTGACCGGTGACCGGGTCCACCGAGGAGCCGGTGGCGGTGTAGTCGCCGAAGGCCAGGTTGTCGAAGAGGATCTCGCCCTGGGCGTTGGTCGTGCCCGTCATGCCGTTGGAGAGCTCGACGTCGGCGTTGGCGATGGGCTTCGGGACGCCGTTGTTCCGCGGGCTGTTGTCGAAGACCCGGACCGTCACGCTGCCGGAGGGCGGCGGGCTGTTGGTCACCGTGGCCGAGGCGGTCTTCGGGCCGTAGAGGGAGGCGCCGTAGGCGACCGTCGCGCTCAGCACGTTGGTCTCCACCTGCGGGTCGCTGCCCAGGGCGACGGCACCGAAGGTCTTCTGCAGCTTCGCCGTGGCCGACTGGCCCGGGGTGAGGGTGGTCGGGGAGAAGGGGACGCTGCCCAGCTTGTCGTCAACCGCCTCGCTGATGGTCAGGGTAACGTTGCCGGTGTTGGTCAGGGTGTAGAAGTAGTAGACGGTGCCGCCGTTGGTGATCGAGACGCTGCCGGTGCCCGTCGCCGGGTCATCGGTGGTGCTGACCGTCTTGGTGACGGCGAAGTTCGGGTTGGGGTTGAAGGTGACGATGGTGATCGTCTGGGGGTTCAGCACGACCGTGGCATCGTCGTCGTCGCTGACCTCCTGCTCACCGGAGGCGTACCAGCCGACCGCCGTGAAGACGTTGGTGTGGTTGACAGGCGGCAGGTCGGAGGCCCGTGCCGGGAAGCCGTGGGTGTACTGGTAGCTGACCGAGGCGCCGGCCGCCAGCATGAAGGGGCTGGTCTGGTCCGGGAAGAAGTCGGCCACGTCGATGGCGCCGAACTTGTCGTCGGAGGCCTCGGTGATCTGCAGGGGGACGTTGCCGGTGTTGGTGATGGTGTAGGTGTAGATGACGTTGCCACCGGTGCCCGGCACCGAGGAGGTGCTGGCATCCTTCGTCACCTGGATGGCCGGGGCTGCATCCGGGGCATAGATCGGGAAGGTGACGGTGGCGTCGTCGGTCAACTCCGTCCCGCCGTAGGAGACCACGGCGGTGAAGGTGTTGGCGTGGGTGACGTCCGCATCCCCCGGCGCCAGGTTCGGGAAGGAGTGGGTGTAGGTCTTGGTGACCGAGCCGCCGTTCTTGGGGATGATCGTACCGGCGGTGAAGCCCACGGCACCGAAGTCGCTGTCGGAGGCGCTCTCCAGGGTCAGATCGACGTTGCCGTCGTTGACGATGGTGAAGGTGAAGGTGACCTCACCGCCGACCTGCAGGCCCGCCGTGGTGTCGATGTTGACGCTCTTCTCCACGTGGAAGGCGGGCGCCGGGGTGTCGCAGGAGACAGCGGTGGCATCCGCCGAGCCCTGGAGGTAGTCGGTCCCCTCGTAAGCGATGTAGATGGAGATGCTGGTGGCGCCGGTGCCGGGGGAGTCGAAGGTGGTGACGCCGCCGGCCGCCACCGAGCCGGTGCCGGTCTCGCTGTTGCCGGTGGTGGACCAGCTGAAGTTCAGGGCGACCGGGTTGGGGTTGGTCACCTTCCAGGTCTGCTTGGCCGGCTCGTCATCGGTGCAGACCGCCACCACGCTCAGCGGATCGAGCGGGTTGTTGGTGATGGTGGCCTCCGCCTGCTGGGACGGCAGGTTGCCGTTGGCGTCCGCCATGACCACGGTGAAGGTGTTGGTCTCGCTCTCCGCAGGGGCGCCGTACGGGATGTACGGGAAGCCCTTCGAGGCGGTGCCGGTGGCGGAGGCGCCGGACCCCAGGGAGGTCGGGCTCATGGAGATGCTGCCGAGCTTGTTATCGTCGGCGGAGACAAGGGTCAGGCTGTTGTCGCCCGTGTTGGTGATGGTGTAGGAGTAGTTGACCGTGCCGCCCTTGATGCTGGTCGGGTTGGCCGACTTGCTCACGCTGAAGGAGCTCACGGGAGGCGGCGCCTTCAGGGTGACGGTCCAGTCATCCTGCTTCTGGATCTTGTTGGTGACCTTGAAGTAGGCGACGACGGTGACGACGTTGGTGACGCTCTCGTCCGGCTCCCCCTTGTCCGGGATGGTGAAGCCCTCGGACTTGGTGGCGGTCAGCGAGTCGCCGGGCTGGACGGTCTGCCCCACCCAGGCGGAGAGGCTGCCGAGTCGGCTGTCGGTGGCGGACTCGATGTAGAGCGGCAGGTCGCCGGTGTTGGTGAAGGTGTAGCTGTAGTTGACCGTGCCGTCGGCGTTGAGGACGGTCTGGTCACCGGTCTTGGTGATGGTGTAATCGGCCTGCAGCGGGGTGCAGCCCACGATCTTCCCCGAACTCTGGTACCAGTCCAGGCCGGCCTTCAGGTAGACCGATTTGGTCTCGGTCTTCCACAGGCCCTCGAAGGTCACCGTGACCGAGGTGCTGGTGGAAAAGCCGCTGTCGTACTTGTAAATGGGGCCAAGGTAGTTGCCGTCGGTGTACAGCACGGGCTCCTTGGTCTCCCACAGCATCTTGTCGGCCTCGGGAGCCTCGGCCTTGCTGGTCCAGCAGGTGGCCACGGAGAAGTGGCTCAGGTCGTGCGGCGTCCCGTCCGCCCGATTCAGATTGTACGTGATGCTGGTGGTCTCGTTCACGTAGTCATAGCTTACCGTGCTGGCGCTGACGCTCCAACCAGGGGTCTGAAACTGCACGGCAAACACCGGAATGGTCGGCATAATCAGCCCGGCCAGGATCAACAGTGTACTCAGGATAGAAGTAAATTTGCGTCCCATTTTTCCCACTCTCCTCCTGTAAACTTGAACTAGCGGTCACTCGTAGCTCATCATCCGGAGCCGGGACCGATCGAGGGGAGTGGACGATGTATAAATACTCCCGTGTATATTCCAGCCGCTGCCAGTGTAGCATACGGCGTTGAAACCCACCTATCGGATTATCAGAGTATTAAATATCTGCGTCTGTAGTATTCGTAAATTGGCGTTGTTTTTTGGGGGTATGGCTGAAAAAACGGTGGAGGCTGAGCAGCAGGGGGGAGCGCCATGTTTACCGCCGAGGTGGATCCGGATCGGGTGGCCGCCTACATTCGCTGGTCGACCGATGAACAGGGGCACGGGACCACGCTGGCGGTGCAGCGGGAGCGGGTGGGGCTCTTCATCCGGAGCCAGGGCTGGCGGTTCCGGGAGGAGCTGCTCTTCGTGGACGAGGGGTTCAGCGGGGCCACCCTGGACCGGCCGGCGCTCACGGAGCTGCGGGAGGCGGTGCGGAGCGGCATGGTCAGGTGCGTGGTGGTCTACCGGCTGGACCGGCTCTCCCGCAGCCTGCTGGACACCGTCAACCTGGTGCGGCAGGAGTGGGAGGGGCGGGCGGTGCTCTGCTCGGCCACCGAGAACTTTGACACCCATAGCCCGGTGGGGCAGATGGTCTTCAACATCCTTGCCTCGTTCGCCGAGTTCGAGCGGAACCTGATCCGGGACCGGACGGCCAGCGGGAAGCGAAAGCGGGCGGAGCAGGGCCGGAATGCGGGTCAGCGGTACCCGATGGGCTACCGCAAGGGGGCCGGCGGGGGCTGGGCGCTGGACGGGCGTGATCCGGCATCGGGGGCGCTGACGGGGCCGGCGGCCCTGGTGCGCCGGATCTTCGAGGCCTTCCTGGCCGGGGCCGGGACCGGAGCGATCGCCCGGAGCCTCAACGCCGAGGGGGTGGCGACCCCCCAGGGCCGGAGTTGGCGCTTCCACTACGTGGCCCGGCTGCTTCGCAACCCGATCTACGCCGGGCGGTACCGGTACGGGCGGGGCGCCCGGGCCACCCAGGTGGCGGGAGCGGCGCCGCCCATCGTCTCCGAGGAGGAGTTCGAACGGGTGCAGCGGCTTCTCCAGGACCGATCCTGCGCTCGGTCGGCGCCGGCGGCCTACCTGCTCAGCGGGCTTGTCCGCTGTGGCCGGTGCAGCAGCCCGGTGGCCGGGTCGAAGGGGCGGGAGAGGCGGTATTATGTATGCACAGGTCGGAGGCTGCTGCAGCGCTGCGACTGTGGCTACATCGATGCGGAGCTGGTCGAATCAGCCGTGCTCACCCGGGTCCGGCAGTGGATGCCGGGACCTCCCGCTGATCGGGAGCGGTTGGAGCGCTGGAGGCTCGACCTCGCCGGCGAACAGCGCTCGCTGGTCCGGCAGCTGGAGTCGGAGCGGGCGGCCCTCGAGCGGCAGCGCCGCCGGCTGGAGGATCGGTTCCTGGCCGAGCAGCTGGCCCCCGGGGAGTACAGCCGGCTTGTGGAGCGGCTGGACACCGCCCTGGCGGAGCTGGCGGTCCGGCACGGAGAGGCGCTCTGCCTCCTGCGCGCCATGGGGGAGGCCGTTCCTGAGCCCGACAGGCTTGACGCCTGGGCTGCGCTGACCCCCGAGGAGGTGCGGGAGGTGGTCCGCCTCCTGACGGCGGAGGTGACCATCTACCGGCCGATGGGTACCGGCGGTCGCCGGCTTCCGGTCAGGGTGAGTTTTCGCCGGAGACAAAAAACGCGCCCTCATAACCGTCTTGCCGACGGATGGGGCGGTTTCACCAGTTACTCCTGCAGGCCCAGGTGACCAGTTACAGGCGTGCAGTCATCGTATCCCGTTTTTATTGATCTTATTTCATTGGACATTGCGATTATAGCATGTACCCCGAATTTGTGCTAGATAAAAAGTCTCAAGTGCCCATTGATTTCTCCAATGTTAGCAGTTCTCACAACGAAGGGAGGGAACGGCGTGGCCGTTCCCTCCTCCCCATTTGGCGGCTACTTGGTGACGACCACCGTGAAGGTCGTCGATGCGGTTGCGCCGGTGCTGTCGGTCACCGTCAGGGTGACGGTGTAGGTGCCCGGGTTCCGGTAGGCGTGCCGCACGGAATCAAGGCTGGACTGTCTGCCGTCCCCCATCTCCCAGTGCCAGGCCACGATGCCGTGGGGCGAGGAGCTCGCCCGCCCGTCGTAGAGCTGGAACTGGCGGGGCTTGACTGTGGGCTGGGCGGTGATGACCGCCCGGGGCCCCTCACCGCCGCTGCTGCCATCGCTGATGCTGAGGATGCCCGGTGCGGTGGCACGGACGGTGTTCCCCGCCTCATCCACCGCCCGGAACTGGACGTAGGCAGCGGAGACGCTCATGCCCTCGGGCACCGTCCAGGTGGCCTCGTAGTGGCCGGCGGAGACCTCGGTCATCGCCATCTCGCCGGGTTCAAGCTCGAAGTTGGCCACCTCGTTGGTGTCGCCGCCGCCGGCGCCCCCCGTCCCCATGTCGAGGACGATGCGGAAGGCGGCCAGCGCCAGGCCGGGCTCGGAGTCGAAGGAGACGGTCAGGGTATCGCCGGGCGCCAGGCTCTGGTTGGTGGAGGGCTCCAGGTTGGTCAGTTCCGGGATGCCGCTGTCGACCATCACCGTCCGGCTCTGGGTGGCGCTGTTGCCCGCCAGGTCGGTGGCCACGACGGTGATCAGGTTCTCGCCCTCCCGACCGAGGATCTCGATCGAGAAGGAGCCATCCGCCTCCACAGCGGCCTCCGTGCCGTTGACGGTGACGCCCTGCAGGTGGGCCTCGGCCACCTGGCCGGAGACGGCCAGGATCCGGTGGTTCTGGCTGTGCCCCTCCGACGGGCTGATCACGGTCAGCTCGGGGGCGGTCTGGTCCACCGTCACGGTGACCGGCGGCGAGGGGTCGGTGGTGCCGCTGCCGGGGGCGGTGCCCGGCACCGTGGCGGTGGCGGTGATCTGGTGCGCACCCTCGGTCAGGGTGAGGGCGGCGCTGAAGCTGCCGCTCGCATCGGGGGTCACCTCAGCGGCCATCTCGCCGTCGACGTAGAGGTGGACGATGGTCTCGGCCACGCCGACGCCGGTCACCTGGACCTCGCTGCTGTTGACGAAGCTGCCGTCGGCCGGAGCGGTGATGGTGGGGGCGCCGACGGCGTAGTTGACGACCGCCCGGATCATGGCGTTGCCGCCCATCTCCCACTCCGCCCAACTGCCGTTGACGTACTGCCAGGTCCGCCCCGCATCACCCGACTCATCGAAGCCGAGGCCGGGGGTGTCCGGGTAGGGCTGGTCCTGGATGTAGGCGACGTAGAAGTCGCCGTCCACCGCCACGCCGTACCCGCTGAAGTCCACCTCGTTCCAGGCCCCCCGCACCCCGTTCTCCACCACGATCGGACCGGCCAGCAGGGCGCCGGGGGTGCCGTCGGGGTTGGCGCCGAAGAGGGCGGCCCGGAAGGAGTTCCCGCCGGGGACCGGCCAGCTCTCGTCCCAGAGGTAGATGCGGGCGGCGGTGATGAAGGTGGTCTGGCCCGGGTGGGCGGGCGTCATCCGCACGGCCCAGCCGTTGCCGCCGTCGAAGAAGCCCCAGGCGTTGTCCGCCGTGCCGTCGTCGTAGCCGATCTCACCCGGCATGCCGACGAAGGGGGTCATGGCCACATCCACCTCAACGGTGCTCTCACCCGGCACCTCCACCGATGCAGAGGTCGGGTAGAAGCCGGGGTGCCGGACCTCGAGGGTGTAGGAGCCGGCCAGCACGTCCAGGGTGAACTGGCCGCCGGCGTCGGTCACGGCCTCGGGGATGTGGGAGTCCTCGGCCACCCGGACCCGGGCGCCCTCGATGGGCGAGCCGTCCCGGCTGTTGGTCACCGTGCCGGTGATCAGGCCCCGCGGCATCGGCTCCAGCAGGAAGTGAGCCGTGATCTCCATCCCGTCGAGGATCTCCACCTGCTGCTCCACCGGGTAGTACCCGTAGGACTCGGCCCGCAGGGTGTAGAGGCCCGCCGGCAGGGTGATGCTGTAGGAGCCGTCCGCCGGATCGGTGCGGACCACCCGGCCCGTCTCCAGGACGGTGACGGTGGCGTCGACCGGCAGGGACGTGGGGCCGATGGAGCCGACCTTGGCCCGGCCGGAGCCGGTGGCCTTGTCCAGCTTGTACGGCTGGGACGGCGCCTGGCCCATCGGGATGGTGACCGAGGTGGGCACGGCGGGCTTCTGGCCGCCCTTGACCCGCACCGGGTCGGGCTTGACCGAGAGGCTCCGCTCGAACCGGCTGCCGCCGGTGGCGATGCCGGCGACCCGGACATCGTCGATGTACCAGCCGGCGTAGTTGATGGAGGAGTCGCTGGTCATCCGGAACCGGAGCTGGATTGTCTGGCCGGTGTAGGCCGACAGGTCGATGATCGGGCTCTCCCAGCCGACCGGCGCACCGCCCGAGGCGGGCGAGGTGTACTGGGCCAGCTGCGTCCAGGAGGAGCCGCCATTGACAGTGATCTCCACCCGGCCGAAGTCGAAGTTGCGCTCCAGGCTGTACCAGTGCGAGAACTGGAGGCTGACGGTGGAGAGGCCGCTCAGATCGATCGGCGGGGTGACCAGGGAGGCGTTGGTGCCCTCGCTGTAGTCGTCCGCCAGGTTGGTCCCCCAGAGGTTCATGCCTGAGGCGGCGCTGCCGGGACCGTGGGTGGGAACGCCCCACTGCCAGGGGTCGTTGGTGCCGCTGTGGCTCCAGCTGCCCTCGCCGCCCTCCATATCGTCGAAGAAGAGGGTGGTGACGTCGGCGGCGGTGGCGCTCGCCTCGGCGGAGGGGGCTCCCTCGTTGCCAAAGGCGTCGGTGGCGGTCACGACGTAGTAGTACGTCGTCCCGGCGGCGGTCTCCCCATCGGTAAAGGCGGTGCCCGCCGTCTGGCCGATGGCGGTGTAGCCGGTGCCGGTGGTCTCCGAGCGGTAGACGGTGTAGTGGGCGAGGTCCCCCGCGGAGACCGGATCCCAGGAGAGGGCGATGGAGCCGACGGCCGTCGGTGTGGCCACCAGGTTGGCCGGGGCGGCGGGCGCCTGATCATCCTGGTAGAGTTCCACGTCGTCGATGTACCAGCCCGCCTCGTTGACGATCGAGTCGGAGACCAGCACCCAGGCGACGAAGACCGCCGGGTTGCCGGCGTACGGGGCCAGGTCGACCACGACCTCCTCGTACTGGCCGTTGGCGCCGGTGTACTCCCCGACCAGGTCCCAGCTGGCGCCGCCGTCGGCGGTGACGGCCACCAGGCCGTAGTCCCAGCCCTGCTCCAGCTGGTACCAGTGGTAGAACCGCATCGCAGCCGGACCGCCGGTCATGTCGATGGGCGGGGAGATCAGGAAGGCGGTGGCGTTGTCCGGGTAGTTGCCCGCCAGGTTGGTGGCGGCCACGTTCAGCCCGGCGTAGGCGGCGCCCGGCCCGGAGGTGGGCTGACCGACCTGCCAGACGCCATCGGGGGTGCCGCTCATCTGCCAGCCGGGGTAGGCGGACTCGAAGTCCTGCATGTAGCCCGGGGTGATCCCGTCCAGCAGGGTGATCACATGCGGGTGGCGGCGGGTCCCGTGGAAGGCGTGGTTGTTGCCGTAGTCCACGGCCTCGATGTAGTACTCGAGGGTCTCCGTGGTGGCGATCTCCGCCGGGATGACGCCGGCGTACAGGCCGTCCCGGTAGTCCCCGGAGAGCCGCTCCATGTCGACGATGCCCCACCACCGCATGCCGGGCTGCCGGAAGCGGAGGTAGACCGCCGTGATGGAGATGTTGTCGCTGATCTGGGCCGTCACGGTGGTGTCGGTGTGCTTGAACCCCTCCGTGATCGGGGTGTGGGTGATGGTAGGCGGCGTCAGGTCGTCGCCGCCGGTGATCACCCGGCCGGAGACGGTGCCGATGCCGCTGGCCACCATGCCCACCGCCGTGTAGGCGTTGAGGATGCCGTGGCCGTAGCCGTTGTTCGGCACCTCCGGGTACTGGGCGTTGGTGGTGGGATCGGCCGACTGGGTCAGGATCAGCTCGATCTCGTCCACCGTCAGGCTGGCGTCGGCCTGCCGGAGCAGTGCCACGGCGCCCGCCACGTGCGGGGCGGCCATGGAGGTGCCGTTCCAGCCGCCCTGGTAGCCGCCGCCGGGGACGGAAGAGCGGACGTTGACGCCCGGGGCGGAGAGCTCGGGCTTGGTCTCGCCGTAGGGGCTGGGCCCCCGGCTGGAGAAGGAGGCGAGGCCGTCGTTGCTGTCGGTGGCGCCGACGGCGATCGACTCGGGGTAGTTGGACGGGGTGGAGATGGTGCCCGGGCCGGGGCCGTCGTTGCCGGCGGCGAAGACGGGGACGATGCCCGCTGCCCGCCAGGCGGTGACGATCTCCCGGAACCACTCATCCATGCCGGGGCCGCCGCCCCAGGAGTTGTTGACCACATCGGGCGCCTTGGAGGGGTCGCCGCCGGGGGCCATCACCCACTCGCCGGCCATCAGGATGCCCTCCTCGGAGCCGCTGCCGGCGTCGGAGAGGATCTTGGCGGCGATCCAGCGGGCGCCGGGTGCCACGCCGATCTCGTTGGTGCCGTCGGCGTCACGCCCCACCATGGTGCCGGTGGTGTGGGTGCCGTGGCCGTGGCCGTCATAGGGGGCGGTCTGGCCGGCGATCACGTCCAGCCAGCTGAAGGAGTGATCGGCCTCACCGCTGGCCGGGTCGTAGCCCCGGTACTGGTTGATCAGCGCCGGATGGTCCCAGTCGACGCCCGTGTCCAGGCTGGCGACAACGACGCCCGTACCGTCGATGCCGAACTGGTCCCAGACCAGCGGAGCGCCCACCCGCTCGATGCCCCACTCCACGGAGTTGGTGCCGTTCGAGCCGGAGGGGGTGGCTGCGACCCCGGTGGCCTGCTTCTGGCCGCCCACCAGGTGGATCTTGCCGTTCGGATAGATCTTCTCGACGTCGGGACGCCGGGCGATCTGCTCCATGACGGCCTTGTCAGAGGTGACGGAGAGCATGTTGGCGATCCAGAAGGAGCGGAAGCGGGTAACCCGTCCCGCCGCCCGGGCCTTCTCCAGGTCGGAGAGGAGGCCCATCTGGGTGACCTCAGCGGTCTCCTTGAGGCTGTTGATCACGGCGCTGCGGGCCTTCAGGGCGGCCTGCGCCGGGGTGGCGCCGGCCCGGGCGGAGGCTGCCGCCTGCTCCACGTCGGCCCGGGTGCGGAGCTTGACCAGGTAGGTGACCTGGCTGTTCCTGCCAAAGGCCTCCTTCACAGCCGGATCGATCTTGGCGGACAGGTTCTGGGAGGCCTGATCCGCCCAGCGGGAGGTCGCCGCCGCCTTGGAGGCGCCGGGCTTGCCCACGCTGGAGGTTGGCTTGCTGGGGGCGGCTGTGGCGACCGCCTGCAAGGGCAGGAGGGCGCTCAGCGCGAGAGCGATCCCGGTGCGCAGGAGCCGGGACCGAAGCCCAACAGCCCTGGAGCGGTTATCTGATCGCATCGATCCACCTCCAAAGGGAGAAGTGACGGGGGATGAGCACGGTCCTCACCCCTCGTGTGAGGAGAGATTCTCCCTGTTATTTCCAACTCCTGCCAACTGATGGAAAAGTCTGGAGTATAAGCCGGGAGCGAAACCGGGGGATTCGACATCGGGGAAATGAGGGGAGGCATAGAGATTCACCTGGGGGGTGGAGCGGTGGCCGTGCGGGTGGACTGGGTGGAGCTGGAGCCGGTGGTCGACGACCGGGCGCTGGAGCAGGCGGAGCGGATCCTGGAGGCCGGGCTGCGCCGGGCGCTGCGGCAGCGGCTGGAGCGGTTGGCGCAGGAGCGGAAGGAGCGCGAAAACGCCACGAGGTAAACCCTCGTGGCGTTTGGTCTAGGTGCGAAGCGGCTGAATTCGCTGGTAGGTGAGGGAGCGCCAGAGCCACTCGAAAGGTCCGTAGTGGAACCGCTGCAGCCACCAGTGGCTGATCATCACCTGCATACTATAGATAAGGAAAGAAAGGAGGAGGCCCGCCGAGGGGCTGATCCGCCCGTAGAGCCCGAAGCCGTAGCTGTAGAAGAGGGTGGTGCAGATCGCCGACTGGAGGAGGTAGTTGGTGAGCGCCATCCGCCCTGCGGAGGCGAGCGGGGCCAGGCGGCGGCTCCAATCCGGGCGCTGAAGCAGCAGGACAAGCCCGGCCCCGTAGGCCAACCCCAGGCTGCCGCCGCCCAGGACGGCGCCCAGGGCATAGGCGAGGGTGGAGCCGCCGGTCTGGGTCAGGAGCAGGCTGAAGGCCACCCCGACCGGGAGCCCCCACCGAAAGAGCCGCTCGAGAAGGGGCCGGTGGGCGGGGAGATCCCGGAGGAGGCCGGTCTGCGCGGCCAGCATCCCCAGCAGGAAGAGGCCGAAGATCTGGCCAACACCGCCCGAGAGGAGCATGCTGGCATAGACCGCCCCCAACTCCAGCAGCCGCGCCAGGAAGAGCTGGCCGTAGCTGCCCTGCTGGTAGGCCTGCAGCACCCACCGGCCGGCGGCGGAGAGCCCCGCCTCGGGCTCGATGGGCCCGACCCAGAGATCGATCAGCCCGCCCGCCGCCAGCGGCAGCGCCAGGGAGATGCCGGCCCAGATCGCCAGGCTCCGGGGCGGGCGCCGGCGGAAGCGCAGGGCGAGGAGGCCCAGCACGGCGTAGGGCAGGAGGATGTCGCCGGACCAGAGCAGGAGGGCGTGGAGCAGGCCGAAGAGGAGGAGGAGCCAGAGCCGCCGGCGGGTCAGCCGCTCCGCCCCGGCCCGCTCCCCCTGCTGGTAGAGCCCCCAGCCGAAGAGGAAGGCGAAGAGGGAGATGAACTTGGCCTCCGCCAGAAGGCTGATCAGCCAGTCCACGGCCCTGTCCAGGGGGCCGGGGAAGAGGTGGGCGCTGGCCCCCTCATCGATGAAGGGGATGCTGAAGAGCGACATGTTGACCAGCAGGATGCCCAGGAGGGCGAAGCCGCGGAGGGCATCGACCGCCGTGAGCCGCTCCTGCGGCGGGGCGGGGG
>JBMONC010000004.1:0-25351 GCA_049324875.1 Bacillota bacterium | reverse complement strand
AATCCGTGGCTGTTATGTTCAGGGGAAGCTGTGGTTGATTCCCTTCTCACTCCCGATACGGTCCGCCCTCCGGCACGGCCCTCTCCTGCCGCTGCAGGCTGAGCAGCTCGGTCGTCTCCACCTGGTCGGGGCCCCGGTAGACCGCCCGGTAGACCGTGGTGTACCAGCCGCCTCCCTGCTCCAGGATCAGCGCCCGGCTCCCGCTCTCCACCGAGACCTCCAGCCTCCCCATCTGCACCCAGTTGGCGAAGATCACGGTGCGGGTGCCGTCCGGCTCATCGACATAGACGTGCCAGATATGGCCGTCGTCCCAGCCCACGGTTCGGGTGGCGGGGTCGACGAAGGCGTTGCTGGTAACGGTAATCCGCTCCGAATCGCCGTCGCCGTCCAGGTCGGCGGAAGCTACCTTGCGATAGGTCCATCCCTCCGTGCCACCCTGGGGGTTCAGGTAGTGGTGGCTGATCAGGCGGGCCGGGACCGCTGCGGGCACCTTCCGGGCCAGCTCGGCCTTCAGCTCTCCCTGGTAGCTCCGCAGGAGTCCGTTCTCCTTGCCCAGCACCTGGTTCGCCGCCTGAAGCTGCCGGTTCTCCTCCTCCAGTCGCTGGACCTCTGCCGCCAACCGCTGGTTCTCTGTCGTCAGCCGCTGATGCTCCGCCTCCAGCCGCCCGGTCTCCCCGCGGTCCCCGGAGCCGGTGCAGCCGGCCAGACTGAGCATCAGCAGGGCCATGATCACCCACCGTCCCATCGATATCTCCCCCTTCTGCCTGTATGACCCCGATTCAAGCCGCCCGGTTTCGCCGCAAAAAAGATCGCGGCGACCGAACGCTCGGCTCCGGTCGGACGGTCTTACCAGTGAGGTGATCAACGATGGTCCACGCCGAAGCCGACCGTCGGGAAGCCTTTGCCGCCCTCTACTCGCAGATGGCCCCGCGCCTCTACCGGACCGCCCTCGGCATCCTGGGCAACCCCCATGACGCCGCCGATGCGCTCCAGGAGGCCGGGTTAAAGGGCTACCGCTACTTTCACTCCCTGAAGGACCCGGCGGCGGGGGCCGCCTGGCTGACCCGCATCCTGGTCAATGCCTGCCACGACGTGGGGGCGAAGCGCTCCCGGATGATCCCCAGCGGGCTGGAGGTGCTCCCCGCTGCCGGCGCCCCGGCGGCGACGGAGGAGTGGGAGACCCTCCAGGCGCTTCAGGGCCTGCCCCCGGAGCAGCGGACGACGGTGGTGCTCCGCTTCTTCCAGGACCTCTCGATCCCGCAGATCGCAGGGGTGATGGGGGTGCCGGAGGGGACGGTCAAATCCCGGCTGCACGCATCGCTGGGCCGGCTGCGGAGACTCTTTGCGGAGAGCGGAAAGGAGGGAGCCCAATGAGACCCTATCTGGTGGGTGGCGCCTGCCACCGGCTGCAGGAGCGGTTGGACGCCGCCCTGAGCAGCGGTCAGTTGGAGCTCCCGGCCGAGCTGGCCGCCCATGCCGAGCGGTGCCCCCAGTGCGGACCCCAGGTGCGGCAGACCGAGGCGCTCTTCCGGCGGCTCCGGGCCGTCCCGGCCTCCCTGGACCTGGGCCCCGTGCCCGGCGTGGTCGACTCCGTGCTCCGGCAAGTCACCGCCGAGCCCCCCGCCCCAGCCGCTTCGTCCCTCCCGGAGAGCGCCCGGCAGAAGCGACGGAGCCACCTGCGCTGGGTGCTGGGTCAGATCGCCGTCGTCGCGGTGGTCCTCTGCATCGCCGTCAGCGGGGTGACCTACCTCGCCCTCAAGGTGAATCAGGCGGTGGGTGGGGCGAGGCCCTCCGAGGTGGTCGCCCGCTGGGTGGCACCGCTGCAGAACTGGTCCGAAGCGCTTTTCCGGTCCATGAAATAGGAGCGGCCTCTGGCAGGCGGCTCCTTTTTCCGTCCGCTCCACCTTTTCAGCGCCCCTCGGGTTATATTTCCACCCCCGGGCAGGAGAAGATAATGGATGTGTGGAAACCAGAGAGGTTAGAAAACAAGTGCCAACGGGAAGTGCCGCTGGGTAGCGGCAACGGGCGGGCGTGCGGATCCCCTCGGGTCCGGCGCGGGTGCCGCCTGGTGCAATCCACGGTCCTGGGCACAGAAGGAGGACCACTGTGACCGCAACGTTTACGATGGAGCTCGGGGGTCGCACCATGACCCTTGAGACGGGCCGGCTGGCCAAACAGGCCAGCGGCTCGGTGCTGGTTCGGTACGGCGACAGCGTTGTTCTGGCCGCTGTTGTCGGCAGCGCTTCGCCCCGGGAGGGGATCGACTTCTTCCCGCTGACCGTCGACTACGAGGAGCGCATGTACTCGGTGGGCCGCATCCCCGGCAACTGGTTCCGCCGGGAGGGCCGCCCGACCACCAAGGCGATTCTCTGGTCCCGCCTGACCGACCGGCCGATCCGTCCCCTCTTCCCCGAAGGCTACCGCAACGATGTGCAGATCGTCTGCACCGTCATGTCGGTTGACCCCGACGCCCCCGTGGAGATCATGGGCATGATCGGCGCCTCGGCGGCGCTGACCATCTCCGACATCCCCTTCGAGGGGCCCATCGGCGGCGTGATCATCGGCCGGATCGACGGGCAGTTCATCGTCAACCCCACCACCGAGCAGGCGGAGAAGTCCGACATGCACCTGGTGGTGGCCGCCACCGAGCAGGCGGTCCTGATGGTCGAGGCCGGCGCCAAGGAGGTGCCGGAAGAGGTGATGCTCGAGGCGATCCTCTTCGGCCATGAGGTGATCAAGAACACGATCATCCCGACCATCCGCAAGATGCAGGCCGAGGTGGGCAAGCCCAAGCGGGAGGTCACCCTCTTCAAGCCCCCTGCTGACCTGGAGGCCGCTGTGCGCGCCGCCGCCACCGAGCGGCTGCGCAGCGCCGTCCGCAACCCCGACAAGCTGGCCCGGGAGGAGGCGGTCGCCGCCGTCGGCGCCGACGTGCAGGCCGCCCTGGCCGAGCAGTTCCCCGACGCGGCCAAGCAGATCGCCGGCCTGCTGAAGACCATCCTCAAGGAGGAGGTCCGCCGGGCGATCATCGAGGAGTCCATCCGGCCCGACGGCCGCGGCCTGGCCGAGATCCGACCCATCGAGTGCGACATCGACCTGCTCCCCCGGCCCCACGGCTCGGGCCTCTTCCAGCGGGGCCAGACCCAGGTCCTCTCGGTGGTCACCCTGGGCACCATGGGCGACGTCCAGCGGCTGGATGACCTGACGCTGGAGGAGGAGAAGCGGTACCTGCACCACTACAACTTCCCGCCCTACTCCGTGGGCGAGGCCCGTCCCATGCGGGGCCCGGGCCGGCGCGAGATCGGCCACGGCGCCCTGGCCGAGCGGGCGCTGGAGCCGGTGATCCCCTCGGAGGATGAGTTCCCCTACACCATCCGGGTCGTCTCGGAGGTGCTGGAGTCCAACGGCTCCACCTCCATGGGCTCGGTCTGCGGCTCCACCCTGGCGCTGATGGCCGCCGGCGTGCCGATCAAGGCCGCCGTGGCCGGCGTGGCCATGGGGCTGGTGGAGGATCCCGAAACCGGCCGGTACGCCGTCCTCTCCGACATCCAGGGCATCGAGGACGCCCTGGGCGACATGGACTTCAAGGTGGCCGGCACCGCCAAGGGCGTCACCGCCTTGCAGATGGACATGAAGATCTCCGGCACCGGCCGGGAGATCCTGGGCAAGGCGCTGAGCCAGGCCCGGGAGGGCCGGATGCACATCCTCTCCAAGATGCTGGAGCGGATCTCCGAACCGCGCAAGGAGATGTCGCCCTACGCCCCGCGGATCATCATCATGAAGATCCATCCCGACAAGATCCGGGACGTGATCGGCAAGGGCGGCTCCACCATCAACAAGATCATCGAGTCCACCAAGGTGGGCAACGTCAAGGTCGACATCAACATCGAGGATGACGGCACGATCCACATCGCCTCCATCAACGCCGAGGCCGGCCAGAAGGCGGTGATGATGATCGAGGCGCTGACCAAGGATCCCGAGCCCGGCATGATCTATGTCGGCAAGGTTACCCGGCTGATGAACTTCGGCGCCTTCGTCGAGATCATGCCCGGCAAGGAAGGGCTGGTCCACATCAGCCAGCTGGCCGAAGAGCGGGTGAACAAGGTCGAGGACGTGGTCAACGTCGGCGACGAGATCATGGTGAAGCTGACCGAGATCGACAAGCTCGGCCGGATCAACCTCTCCCGCAAGGAGGCCCTCCGGGACCAGAAGCGGGCGCAGGAGCAGAAGTAAAGAGCGGGGGCCGGCGGCGCAGCTGTCCGGCCCTTCCCGTACCCGCTTTCACATCCCCCTCGGGTTAGGAGGGAGCTCCGTGACATTCTACCGCAAGACGACGCTGCCGAGCGGGCTCCGGGTGGTGACCGAGGAGATCCCCCACGTGCGGTCGGTCTCCGTCGGCGTCTGGGTGGGCGCCGGCAGCTGCTTCGAAACCCCGGAGGAGATGGGCGTCTCCCACCTGATCGAGCACATGCTCTTCAAGGGGACCGAGCGGCGGACCGCCCGCCAGATCGCCCAGGCGATCGACGGCCGTGGCGGCACCCTCAACGCCTTCACCTCCAAGGAGCACACCTGCTACTATGCCAAGGTGCTGGATGAGCACCTGCCCGTCGCCCTCGACCTGCTGGCCGACATGCTGCTCCACTCCCGGTTCGATGCCACCGACCTGGAGCGGGAGAAGGGCGTGATCCTCGAAGAGATCAAGATGTACGAGGATGTGCCCGACGACCTGGTCCACGACCTCTTCGCCACCGCCATGTGGCGGGAGCACGCCCTCGGGCGGCCGATCGTGGGCACGGCGGAGACGGTGCAGTCCCTGTCCCGGGAGGCGATCCTCGCCTTCATGCACCGCCACTATGTGCCCGGCAACATGGTGGTGGCCGTGGCCGGCCACGTGGAGCACGAGGCTGTGGTCGCCATGGTCGACCGGGCCTTCGGCCAGATGGCCGGCAGGCCGGAGGGGATGGTCTGGCCGGCGGTCCCGGGCCGGGTGGAGCGCCCGGTGGCGCTGGTGCGGCCGAAGGAGATCGAGCAGACCCACCTGGTGCTGGGCACCCGGGCCCTCCCCCAGGAGGATGACCGGATCTACGCCCTCCACCTGCTGAACACCGTGCTGGGCGGCGGGGCCTCCAGCCGGCTCTTCCAGGAGATCCGGGAGCAGCGGGGGCTGGCCTACTCCGTCTACTCCTACCACAGCAGCTTCCGCACCACGGGCAACTTCGCCGTCTACGCGGGCGTCTCGCCGAAGATGGTGGGGCCGGTGTTGGACCTGGTCACCGGGCTGCTGGAGCAGGCCGGGCGTGAGGGGATCAGTACCGAGGAGCTGGCGGAGGCGAAGGAGCAGCTGAAGGGGCAGATCATGCTGGGGCTGGAGGCCACCTCCAGCCGGATGACCCGGCTGGGCCGGGGCGAGTTGAGCCAGGGCCGGGTGCTGCACCCCGACGAGATCATCCAGCGGATCGACGCGGTTACGGGCGAGGAGGTGGCCGCCCTGGCAAGCCAGCTCTTCCTGGAGGAGCTGCGGGTGCTCTCCGCCGTCGGGCCGATTCCAGCGGAGGTCAACCTATCAAACTTTGGCTTTGGGGAGGTCCAGCATGGCTGAGCGCCGCTTTGCGCCGATCGCTGCTTACGCCGGCAAGGTCCGGCTGCCCGCCCGCAAGACCGCCCACTCCGCCGGCTATGACCTGGAGGCGGCGGAGGATGTCCGGCTGGAGCCGGGGCGGGTGACCCTGATCCCCACCGGGCTGAAGGCCTACATGGAGGAGGGGGATGTGCTGCTCCTGGCCATCCGCTCCAGCATCGCCGTCAAGCGGGGGCTGATGCTCGCCAACGGCATCGGCGTGATCGACGCCGACTACGCCGACAACCCGGAGAATGAGGGGCATATCCTGGTGGCGGTGGCCAACCCGGGGAGCCAACCGGTTCAGATCCAGAAGGGGGAGCGGATCGCCCAGGCGATCTTCACCCGCTACCTGACCACCGTCGACGATGCCGCCTCCGGACAGCGGCTGGGCGGGATCGGGTCCACCGGTCCCCGATGACGGCGGGCCCCTTTCTTGTGCCTGGGCAGCCACCGTGTTACACTGGTAGGCAGGGGTTGGCCCAGGTGCGGAGGTGGCTTCGTGGCATCCGACAGGGAGAAGGAGCGCCTTCGCCAGATTGAGGAACTCCGGTCCGAGCTGCACCGGCAGATGGGTGGCGGCTATGACCCTGTCCGGCTGGCCCAGCTGGTGGAGACCAGCCAGGAGCTGGACCGGCTGGTGGTGGAAGTGACCCGCCGGCAGTGCTCGCGGGGCAGGGTATCAACCCGGAAACGTGGAGGAAGAAGCAGGAACACCCGGTAAAAGACGGGTGTTCCTGTTTTTTGTAAATTCACTTCCAGTCCTAGATGTTCTAGGTGTCTATAAATTGTACATGCAAGATAGTGGAAAAAATGTAGTAGCGGTAGCAGGAATTCTGCCTATGGTTGTTGAAGCTAGGTTTACATATTTTAGTTATAGTCAGGGAATCAGGCAGATCATGCCCCGTGGTGCAGGGGCGTACAGGGAACGTCGATAAACAGGAGGTGCGAGCGTGGAGAAAGTTGGTGTCGCCGACCAGAAGATGGTCGTCTTCGCCGTGGGCCACCAGGAGTACGCGGTGCCGATCACCGTGGTCAAGGAAGTGCAGGCCTGGACGATGCCCACACCTGTTCCGGAGGCCCCCCCGATCGTGGAGGGCGTCATTGATCTGCGTGGCGAGATCATACCGGTGGTCGATCTGGGACGGCGCTTCCGCACAACCCGGCGGAACCAGGGCGCCGATGCCCGGATCATGGTCATGGAGTTCGAGGGCCGCCATGCGGGGTGGATCGTCGACGAGGTGGTGGAGGTGCACACGCCGGCGCCCGGCGCCATTGCACCGCCGTCGCCGATTCTGATGAACATGGCCAGCGTGACCAACGACCCGGTGGTCTCCGGTATCTTGAAGATCGGCAGCAACCGGCTGGTCGTGGTCCTGGATGCGATGCGCGTACTTGAAGCTGCCCTGCAGTAGCCAGGGCAGATTACGGGAGGGTTGTTCATGGCGGAGCAGCAGGAGCAGCGGGAGAACGTCACCCAGGTGGTCGTCTTCCAGCTGGGCAAGGAACTGTACGGCGCGGATATCTCAGTGGTGCTGGAGGTCAGTCCCCTCCTCCGGGTCACCAAGGTTCCCCGTACCCCGAGTTACATAGAGGGCGTCACCAACCTGCGCGGGCGGGTGATCCCCGTGGTGGACCTGCGCAAGCGTCTGGGCCTGCCGCCGGTGGCCCACACCAAGTCCACCCGGATCGCCGTGGCCGAGCTTGAGGGCGGTAAGATCGGCATGATCGTCGACGCCGTGGTCGAGGTGCTCCGGGTGCCGGCCAGCGCCGTGGAGCCGCCGTCGCCCATGTTCTCGAAGGTCGACAACGAAAACGTCCTCGGGGTCGCCAAGGTGGATGACCGGCTGATCATCCTCCTGGATCTGGCCCGTGTGCTGGCGCGCGAGGACCGGAAGGTCGTCTAGCGCCCGGAGGCTCTCTATCTTACAGCGTTCTGTCCGCTCAGCGGGGCTGAGCGGCACCAGGAGGGAGAATCGGAATGGGCTTTGGGTTTGACACCAGCGCTGAGGATATCAAGGTCTTTCTTGATGAGGCGGAGGAGCTGCTCCAGGCGATGGAGGGTGGGATCCTCCGGCTGGAGAAGGAGTCGGATGACCCGGAGGTGCTGCAGGAGATCTTCCGGGCCGCCCACACCCTGAAGGGCTCCTCGGCCACGCTGGGCCATCAGAAGATGGCCGAGTTGACCCACTCCATGGAGAACGTGCTGGACAAGCTTCGCAAGGGGAAGCTGGTGATCTCCACCGCCGTGGTCGACACCCTCTTCGCCTGCCTGGATGTGCTGAAGGCCTTCAAGGAAGAGATTGCCACGGGGCAGGAGTCCGACGTGACCACCGTGGCGATCCTGGAGCAGCTCGCCGCCATCGACCGGACGGGCGCCCCCGCCCCGGCTCCATCCGCCCCGGCCGCCGCTCCGGCGGTGGCCGCCGCGGTGCCGGCAGGCCTCCCGCCCCTCTCCCCGGCCGAGGAGGAGCGGGTGAAGGGGGCCGGACAGCGTGGCATGATCGCCGTCTGGGCCCACCTGCAGCTGGACAAGAATGCCGCCATGCCGGCGGTGCGCGCCTTCCAGGCGCTGCTGGCCGTGGGCGACATCGGTGAGATGGTCCGCTCCTGGCCCAGCCAGGAGGAGGTGGAGGAGGACAAGGTCGGCGATGAGCTGAAGCTGATCTTCCTCACCCGGGAGAGCCTGGAACAGGCCCGGGCCGCCCTGGAGGCGGTGCCGGAGGTCAAGATCCTCGAGTGCGCCTCCCTGGCGCTGAGCCAGGCTGCGCCGGTCCCGGCGCCGGCCCAGACAGCGGCTGCGACTGCGGTGGCGACCACCGAGCGCGCAGCGGAGGAGCCGGCCCCGCTCGGCGCCGAAGAGGCAACTGCCAGGCGGGAGGCCGCAGGGGGCGCTGCTCAGCCCCGCGGCGGCAAGAGCTCCTCCCGGACCGTCCGGGTCGACGTGGAGGTCCTCGACAACCTGATGAACACCGTCGGCGAGCTGGTGATCGAGCGAACCCGCCTGCTGCAGGTCAGCACCCGGCTGGAGACCGAGCGTGAGGGCGACGAGCTCTCCCAGACCATGTCCTCCGCCCTCGCCCAGATCGGCCGCCTGACCGGCAACCTGCAGGAGGAGATCCAGCGGGCCCGCATGCTGCCGGTGGACAACCTCTTCCGCAAGTTCCCCCGCATGGTGCGGGACGTGGCCCAGCGGGCGGGCAAGGAGATCGAGTTCGTGGTCCACGGCGAGGAGACCGAGCTGGACCGCTCGGTGATCGAGGAGATCGGCGATCCGCTGATGCACCTGCTCCGCAACGCCATCGATCACGGCGTCGAGGCGCCGATGGACCGGCTGAAGGCCGGCAAGCCCTCCAAGGGCAAGGTGACCCTGGAGGCCTTCCACGAGGAGAACCACATCATCATCTCGGTGCGGGATGATGGCCGGGGCATCGATCCGGCCAAGATCCGGGCCAGCGCCGTCAAGAAGGGGCTGATCTCCGAGGAGGCGGCCCGCCGTCTGCCGGACAGCGAGGCGATCGGCCTGATCTGGTCGCCCGGTTTCTCCACCGCCGACAAGGTCTCCGACATCTCCGGCCGGGGCGTCGGCCTCGATGTGGTCCACAAGAACATCGAGAAGCTGAACGGCTCGGTGGAGATCCGGAGCGAGGTGGGCAAGGGGACCGAGTTCCGGGTGAAGCTGCCGCTGACGCTGGCCATCATCCGGGCGCTGCAGGTGGAGCTGCTGGAGACCACCTACTGCATCCCCCTGGGCTCGGTGGTGGAGACCGACCGGATCCCCACCAGCGAGATCAAGACCGTCCGCCAGCGCGAGGTGATCGTCAAGCGGGGCGAGGTGATCCCGCTGCTCCGGCTGATCGACGCCTTCGGCCTGGAGCGGCCCGAGGGGCACGCCGAGCCCGAGGAGGTCTTCGTGGTCATCGTGGCGGTGATGGGCAAGCAGGTCGGCATCGTGGTCGACAACCTGATCGGCGAGGGCGATGTGGTGATCAAGCCGCTGGGCAAGTTCATCGGCGACATCCCCGGCATCTCCGGCGCCACCATCCTGGGCGATGGCGACGTGGCGATCATCCTGGACATCTCCAGCCTGGTCAACTCCGTGCAGGCGGAGATCAACCGGGTTGACCTGATCGCCAGGTAAGGAGGGAGCGATCGGCAGGAATGAACCTCCAGCAGAGCGAATTTGATATCCTTCAATCGATCGTCATGAGGGCCCTGGAGGACAGCTCCCGCTCCCTCTCCAGCATGACCACCGACCGGATTCGGCTGCAGGAGGCACGGCTCTCCTTCCTGCCGCTGAACGTGGTGCCCGGCATTGCCGGGGGGCCGGCGGCCGTCGTCTCGGCGGTCTACCTGGGCATCGAGGGGGACCTCTCCGGCCATCTGATGCTCCTCTTCAACAAACAGAGCGCCTGTGCCCTGGTCGATCTGCTGATGGAACAGCCCATCGGCACCACCCTGGAGATGGATGACCTGGGCATCTCCGCCCTGGCGGAATGCGGAAACGTCTGCGGTTCCGCCTTCATGAACGCCATCTCGGATCGGACAGGACTGAAGGTGGTTCCCACCACCCCGGCGGTGGTAGTCGATATGGCCGGTGCCATTCTCGAATCGGTGGTGACCGAGCTCTATCTGAACGGGGATGAGGTGCTGGTGATCGAGACGGACTTCAACGGCGAGGTGCCCGGTCATTTTCTCCTGATGCCGGACACCGACTCCATGGCCCGGCTGGTCGCCGCCCTCGAAGCAATCCAATGAGCATCGAGACCTTTCCGGTCGGGCTGGGGGAGTTAAAGGTCGGCTCCCGGCCCGGGCAGATCCTGGTCTGCTACGGTTTGGGCTCCTGTGTGGGCCTCACGCTCTACGACCCGGTTGCCCATGTGGGTGTCATGGTTCATGTGGTCCTGCCCGACAGCAGTCTGAGCCGAGGGCAGGGGGCGCCTCCCGGCAAATTTGCCGACACCGGGGTGGCGGCGGCCATCGAAGAGGCCGTCAGGGCCGGAGCGAACCGTTCCCGGCTGATCGCCCGCATCGCTGGAGGCGCCCGTATGCTGAACGTGGTCGGTGCAGGCTCCAAGTTGGATATCGGCGCCAGGAACGCGGAGGCGGTCCGAGCCGCCCTCCAGTTTCACAAGATCCGGCTGACAGCTGATGACACCGGCGGAACCTACGGGCGCACGCTTCAGCTGTTCGTCGGAACCGGCCGGCTGCTGGTCAGCACCGTGGGCCGGGGCGAACGTGAGCTTTAGGTTTCGAAAACCTGTGGGAGGGAACCGCATTGCCCAAGATTCTTCTGGTGGATGATGCCGCGTTCATGCGCATGCGTTGCGCCAAGCTGCTCACTGAGAATGGCTACGAGGTCAGCGAGGCGGAGAACGGGCAGGAAGCTATCAGCAAGTACCAGAGCTACCAGCCCGATCTGGTTCTGATGGACATCACCATGCCGGTGATGGACGGGATCACGGCGACCAAGGAGATCAAGAACCTGGATCCCAACGCCAAGGTGGTCATGGTCTCGGCCCTCGGCCAGCAGACGATGGTGATCGAGGCGATCAAGGCCGGGGCCAAGGACTTTGTGGTCAAGCCCTTCGAGCCGGACAAGATCCTGTCGACGGTCAAGAAATTCGTCGGCTGAGTCAGGCGTGATGTCTATGAACCGTCAGGTACGCGTCTTGGTGGTTGACGACTCCGCGTTCATGCGGAAAATCCTCACCGAACTGCTCCAGTCCGATCCGCAGATCACGGTGGTTGGTACCGCCCGGGACGGCCACGACGGTGTGGAGAAGACCGCAGCGCTGCAGCCCGACGTGGTCACGCTCGACATCGAGATGCCCAAGCTGGACGGGTACGGGGCGTTGCGGGAGATCATGGCGCGCAGGCCGACACCGGTGGTGATGGTCTCCAGCCACACCAGCGAGGGGGCGGAGGCGACCATCCGGGCGCTCGCCCTCGGGGCGGTCGACTTTGTCGCCAAGCCCTCGGGCTCGATCTCGCTCAACATGCACATCACCCGGGATGAGCTGGTGGCCAAGGTGAAGGCGGCCGCCGGGGCGACGCCCCGCTACCGCCGTGTCGCCGCAGAGCTGCCGCCCATCCGCCGCGAGGTCAAGGCGGTCACCGCCGCCATGGCCATGCCAGCCCCGCTGGAGGTGGGCATCCTGCCCCGCCGGCTGGTCCTGATCGGCTGTTCCACCGGGGGTCCCGGTGCCCTGCACCACATCATCCCCCGGCTGCCGCCGGATCTGCCGGCAGCGGTCCTGGTGGTTCAGCACATGCCCCCGGGCTTTACCCGCTCCCTGGCGCAGCGGCTGGACGAGCTCTCCGCCATCAGCGTCAAGGAGGCGGAGGAGGGCGACCGGGTCCGCAACGGCCGGGTACTCCTGGCCCCGGGGGGCTACCACATGACGGTCGACCAGGAGGGGCGGATCCGGTTGAACCAGGAGCCGCCCATGCATGGGGTCCGGCCGGCGGTGGACAAGACCTTTGAATCGGTGGTGCCCATCTGGCAGGACCGGACGGTCGGTGTCATCCTGACCGGCATGGGCTACGACGGTGGGAAGGGCATGGTCAGCCTCAAGAAGGCGGGTGGTCGGACCATCGCCGAGGACGCCTCCACCTGCGTGGTCTATGGGATGCCCAAGGTGGTCGTGGAGCTGGGGGCGGCGGACCAGGTCCTCCCGGTACAGGAGATTGCCGATGCGATCAGCAGACTGGTGCGAGAGGGGTAACTGATCGATGAACCTGAGCGGTTACCCGCTGTTCCGCAGGACGGTTCTCGACCTGACGGGGATCGACCTTGACTGCTACAAGGGTACGCAGATGGAGCGGAGGCTCCAGACCATCATGCGGCGGGCCGGGGTGGGTGACCTGGCCGCCTACGCCAAACTCCTGCAGGTGACCCCCTCTCGGGTCAAGGAGTTCCAGGACTTCCTGACCATCAATGTCTCGGAGTGGCTCCGTAATCCGGAAAAATTTGAGGAACTGCAGAAGGTAATCCTCCCTGATCTGTTGAAGAAGTCGCCGAGGCTGCGGATATGGAGCGCCGGCTGCTCCAACGGGTCCGAGCCCTACTCGGTGGCCCTGCTGCTGGACGAGCTTGACCCCGCCGGAAGGCACCAGGTGATCGCCACCGACCTGGATGAGGAGATCCTCAAGGTGGCCCGAGCCGGCATCTACCAGGAGAAGGATATCAAGAACGTCTCGCCGGCCCGGCGAGCGAAGTACTTCACCCAGCAGGGCGACAACTTCGTCGTCAGGCCGGAGCTCAAGGCGAAGATCCAGTTTGAGCGACAGAACCTGCTCTCTGACCCCTACCCACAGGATCTCGACCTGATCCTCTGTCGCAACGTCGTGATCTATTTTACCGAAGAGGCCAAGGATGAGCTCTACCGGAAGTTCCACCGATCGCTCAAGCCCGGGGGCATCCTCTTCGTGGGTGGAACCGAGAGCCTCCTGCGGGCAAGAGAATTGGGTTATGCCAGTGCGTCGCCCTTCTTCTACCGGGCGGTGAAATAAGCGGACCTGGCTGGCGCACCGTACTGATGTATAGAAGGGAAGGATAGACCAAGTGAAGGCTGAGTTTGTAAACCCCTTCGTCACCTCGGCGTTTCAAGTTCTCCAGACCGAGACCCGGACGGAGGTCACCCAGGGGCCGGTGGCGCTGGCCGAATCGCCGCTGGTCTCCGATGAGGTGACGGTCCTGATCGGTGTGGTGGGACGTGCCCAGGGGCTGGTGCTCTACGGCATGTCCGAGAACACCGCCAAGGGCATCGTTTCGGCCATGACCGGCGAGGAGATCCAGGTCTTCGACGGGATGGCCGAGTCCGCCGTCGCCGAGCTTGGGAACGTCATCACCGGCCTCGCCTCCGGTGAGCTTGAGCGCGCCGGTTACCCGTGCAAGATCGCCCCGCCCTCGGTGGTGGTCGGCAAGGGCACCTCCATCTCCACGCTCTCCATCAAACGACTGGTGATCCCCCTGGATACCAAACTGGGGTCGATCACCGTCCATGTGGCGTTGCGGGAGACTTATTGACAGGCCCGGACGGCGGGGGTATTGTAGTACCATCTGCCGGGCCCGTCATGAACACCGTGGCCAGTGGAGCGGCTAGCGATCAAGCCCCAGGGCTTGCGCCGGCCGCTTGTTCGCTTTGATGCGGTTTATTTTACTGAAGGATGAAAGTAACATGCAAGGAAGCAGAGGTGGCATGAGATGCAGCCGGTCCGTGTTGTGATCGCAGGGGCGACCGGGAAGGTGGGCCGGGTTCTGGTCCAGGCCGTCGCCCGGGACCCCGGGTTCCAGTTGACAGGAGCCGTCGCCCACGAGTACCTGGGGAGGGATATCGGCGAGGTGGTCGGCATTGAGGGCGGCAGGGCGGGTGTTCCCGTCCACGCCTCGATGGCGGAGTTCCTGGAGGCGGGCGGGACCGCCGACGTGGTGATCGACTTCACCGTGGCGGCCGCTGCCCGGCAGACAATCCCTGCCGCCATCGAGGCGGGCATCGCACCGGTGGTGGGGACCACCGGCTTCGAGCCCGGAGAGACCCAGCGCTTTGCCGAGGCCTGCCGGGCCAAAGGGCTCGGGGGCGCCTTCATCCCGAACTACGCCGTCGGCGTGATGCTGATGATGCGCTTTGCCGAGGAGGCCCGCCGCTTCCTCCCCCACGTGGAGGTGATCGAGATGCACCACCACACCAAACTGGATGCCCCCTCCGGCACGGCGCTGCGGACCAAAGAGCGCCTGGAGCGTGCCGCCGGGGATCTGACCGCCCCGCCCGTGGCGGTCCACTCGGTCCGGCTCCCCGGCCTGGTCGCCCACCAGGAGGTCATCTTCGGCGGCCCCGGCCAGACCCTGACCATCCGCCACGACGCCCCCTCCCGGGAGGCTTACGTCCCCGGCGTCTTCATGACCTGCAAATGGGTCCTGAAGGAGAAACGGGTCGCCTTCGACCTGGAAGAGGTCGCCTTCAGCCGGTAGTTGGGGGGGGTGGCTGCACCCCGCTCAGCGGTGGTGCTGGTACGCAGCACCGCGCGTGTCATGTATCTGTTGGTATCATCCGTGTAACCGCCATGGTGCGGTGCTTCGCACCAGCACCATGACCCCTATTTGTATGATGTATGTCTTCATAGGTGTAATCCGTGTAATCCGTGGCAAAGAAAACCGCCCCCCATCTCCTGCATGGCCGAGATTTCCAGAGAATCCGTGGCCGCGCCTCACCCCGCCCTGCCCCGCCCCATAGTATGGGGTGAGGTTCGGTAGGATGGGGGGCTTTGGGCGATGAGCGTGCACGGAAAGACCGTAGCCGTGCTCGGCGGGGACCGGCGGATGGCCGAGGCGGTTCACTTCTTGCTGCAGGCCGGCGCTCGGGTGCGCCTGGCGGGGTTGGAGTGGGAAGACCGCTTCGCCGGCGTCCGGGTCTGCTCCTCCGGAGCGGAGGCGCTGACGGGAGGTCATGTGGCGGTCCTGCCGGTGCAGGGGGCCGACGAGACGGGAAAGGTCTTCACCCTTCCGGGAGCGCCGACCTGCCAGGTCGATGCAGATGGGCTGCGCCGCCTGGAGCGGGGCGCCACGCTGTTCACGGGGATCGGCAATCCAGCCCTCTCCCGCATCTGCAAAGAGGCGGGGGTGCGGCTGGTCGAGTACCGGGAGTCGGACGACTTCGCCACCTGGAACTCGATCCCCTCCGCCGAGGGTGCGATCCAGATGGCCATGGAGGCGAGCCCGTTTACCATCTTCGGGAGCCGGTCGCTGGTCCTGGGCTTCGGCCGGACCGGCAGGGCGATCGCCCTGCTGCTGCGGGGGCTCTACAGCGATGTGACCGTCGCCGCCCGCAGTGAGATCGACCAGGCCCGCGCCTGGGCCGCCGGCCACCGGCCCCTGGCCTGGACGAAGCTCGAACAGGCTGTGGCCGAGGCGGACCTGATCTTCAACACCGTGCCCGCCCTGGTGCTCACCCGCCCGGTGCTCAGCTGTGCCCCCCGCCATGCGGTCGTGATCGACGTGGCCTCCAGCCCGGGCGGCACCGACTTCGAGGCGGCCAGGCAACTCGGGCTCACCGCCAGGCTGGCCCCCGGCCTACCGGGTCTGGTCGCCCCCGTGACCGCCGGGAAGATCATCGCCGAGCTGATCGTCCGCCACCTCGAACGAACCGAGCGAGAGGAGGGGGAGCGATGAGCACGGGGCAGCTGGCCGGCCGGCGCATCGGCGTGGCCCTGTCCGCCTCCCACTGCAACCTGGATCGGGCGATGGTTCAGCTGAAGCGGCTGGTGGCGGAGGGCGCCGAGCTCATTCCGATCATCTCCGCCAACGTGAGGAGCACCGAGACCCGCTTCGGCAGGCCGGATGACTGGATCACCCAGATCGAGCAGATCTGCGGGCGGCACCCGCTCATGTCGATCCCCGAGGTGGAGCCCTTCGGGCCCAAGATTCAGCTTGACTGCCTGATCGTCATGCCCTGCACGGGGAACACCATGGCCAAACTGGCCAACGCCATCAACGATACGCCGGTCTGCATGGCCGCCAAGGCCCAGATGCGGAACCACCGCCCCGTGGTGCTGGCGGTGACCACCAACGACGGGCTGGGCATGAACGCCCGGAACCTCGGCGCCCTGTTGGTCGCCCGGAATATCTACTTTGTGCCCTTCCGGCAGGATAACCCTGCGGGCAAGCCGACCTCCATCGACGCCGATATTGAGAACCACCTGATCCCCACCGTCCTGGCGGCGATGGAGGGAAGGCAGATCCAGCCCCTTCTGCTCGGGCCGGCCTCCACCTAGGGGCTACTCAGGCGGGCCGGCCCGGCTCTCAGCGATACTCCGAGGAAAGGACGTACACATCTGATGAAGAACGTTGCGGTTGTAGGCGCCACCGGCGCCGTAGGTCAGGAGCTGCTCGCCCTGCTGGAGTCCCGTAACTTCCCCGTTGGAACGCTGCGCCCGCTGGCCAGCGCCCGGAGCGCCGGCACCAACATCACCTTCCGGGGGGAGCAGGTGAGGGTGGAGGAGGCCACCCCCGCCGCCTTCGAGGGGATGGATATCGTCTTCTTCGCCGCCACCGGCTCGCTCTCCAAGGAGCTGGCCCCGGCGGCCGCCAAGGCCGGGGCGGTGGTCATCGACAAGTCCTCCACCTGGCGGATGCACCCCGAGGTGCCCCTGGTGGTGCCGGAGATCAACCCCGAGGCGCTGCGCAGCCACAAGGGGATCATCGCCAGCCCGAACTGCACCACCATCGGCCTGGTGATGGCGCTCAAGCCCCTCTACGACCTGGCCCCCATCACCCGGGTGGTCGTGACCACCATGCAGGCGGTCTCCGGCACCGGCAAGGAGGCGATCGAGGAGCTGGAGAACCAGATCCACGCCTGGGAGCAGGGGCAGGAGGGGGAGCTGCCCCATGAGATCTACAAGCGGCAGATCGCCTTCAACGTGCTTCCCTATGCGGAGAGCTTCACCGAGAACCTGTACACCACCGAGGAGATGAAGCTGTCGGCCGAGACCCGCAAGATTATGGGGGTGCCGGAGCTGCCGGTCACCATGACCTGCACCCGGGTGCCGGTCTTCGTCGGCCATTCCGAGTCGGTGCTGCTGGAGTTTGAGCGGAAGGTGACCCCCGCCGAGGCGCGGGAGGCGCTCTCCCGGTTCCCGGGGGTCCGGGTGGTCGACGACCCCTTCCAGTTCGTCTTCCCCACCGCCATCGATGCGGCCGGGACGGATGACACCCTGGTGGGCCGGATCCGGGAGGACCTGACCAACGAGAAGGGGCTCTGGATGTGGGTGGTGAGCGACAACCTGCGGAAGGGCGCCGCCACGAATGCGATTCAGATTGCGGAGAAGCTGGTGGAGCTCAAGCTCGTCTGAGACGGGTGGGGCACCCTCCGCCTTTCCGGGTGACGGTCGGTTGGGGGCATCCCCGCCATCTGGGGACGGTCGGTTGGGGGCAACCCCCGCCTTCTGGGGACGGTCGGTTGGGGGCACCCTCCGCCGGCCTGCGCTCGTTGGCTAAGGGGCACTACGGCTCCTCGGGCGCCGTTTTTCGGAACCGCTGCCTGGCATTCTCTCACGGGACGCACCGCCGAAAAACGGCTTACAGTCTGGCTGGGCCGAAGTGCCCCTAAGCCTTCCTCGCTAATGGCCGACGGAGGGTACCCCACGCCCTCCCTCGCTCATGGGAGTGGGCCCTCCCTCTCGCATGGGAGTGGAGGGTTCCCCTTGCCCAATGCTCCCGGATGGGGGAGGGTGCCCCTTGTCTATCCTCGCGGATGGGGGGAGGGTGGCCCTTGCCCAATCCTTGCCGCCCTCTCCGGCTAGTTGGATTTGGGGAGAGATGGGACGTTCATGCGGATCATCGTGCAGAAGTTTGGCGGCACCTCTGTGGCCACGGCTGAGGGGCGGGAGATGGCCCGGCGGCGGGTGGAGCAGGCGGTGCGGGATGGGTTTGCGCCCGTTGTCGTGGTCTCGGCCATGGGACGGAGCGGCGCCCCTTACGCCACGGACACGCTGATCCAGCTGGCCAACGCAGCCTGTACCGATCTGGCCCCCCGGGAGATGGACCTGCTCCTCTCCTGCGGGGAGATTATCTCCAGTGTGATCATGGCTGGAACGATCAAGGAGCGGGGGATCCCCGCCGTCGCCCTCACCGGAGGGCAGGCAGGGATTCTGACCGACGACCAGTTTGGGAATGCGCACATACTGAAGGTGGATCCGAACCCGATCCTTCGCCGGCTCCGGCAGGGGCAGGCGGTGGTGGTGGCCGGCTTCCAGGGGGTTACCCGGACCGGTGAGATCACCACGCTGGGGCGCGGGGGCTCCGACACCACCGCAGCCGCCCTCGGCGGAGCGCTGAAGGCGGAGGTGGTGGAGATCTACACCGACGTGGATGGGGTGAAGACCGCCGACCCGCGGCTGGTGCCGGACGCCCGGACCCTGACCGTCACCACCTACGACGAGATCGCCCAGATGGCTCACTACGGGGCGAAGGTGGTCCACCCCCGGGCGGTGGAGATCGCCATGCAGCAGCGGGTGCCCCTCCGGATCCGCTCCACCTTCGAGGACGGGCCGGGCACCCTGATCACCTACAGCCTCGAGGCGGCGGGGACCGCCTGGAGCGAGCTGATCGCCGACAATCCGGTGACCGGGGTGACCCATGTGACCGGGCTGGCGCAGGTGGTGGTCCGGACCGACCGGGCCGAGCCGGTCTTCCGGACCCTCGCATCGGCCGGCATCTCGGTGGACCTGATCAACGTCTCCCCCGAGGCGAAGTCCTTCTGCGTGGAGGAGCGCAAGGCCGGGCAGGCCGAGGCGCTGCTGGCGGACCTGGGGCTCGCTCCCACCGTCCGGCGGGGGTGCGCCAAGGTCTCGGTGGTGGGCTCCGGTATGAGGGGCCGCCCCGGGGTGATGGCCACCGTGGTGGAGGCGCTGTCGGGCGCCGGGGTGGAGATCCTCCAGACGGCGGACTCCCACGTGACCATCTCCTGCCTGGTGGAGGCAGAGCAGCTGCAGCAGGCGGTCCAGGCGCTGCATGAGGCCTTCGGACTCGGGCGCGGAGCCGCCGAGTGAGCCACCGTTTCTCCCAACCAGATCCCATCGCGCCCCGCGGGCGCATCCAGCAATCTATTTGAGGAGGGGATTCTCTTGCCGACCTTTGGACGGCTCCTGACGGCTATGGTCACCCCGATGACGGCGGATGGCGCTGTCGACTACCGGCGGGCAGCAGAGCTGGCCCAGCACCTGATCACCACCGGCTCGGAAGGGCTGGTCGTCTCCGGCACCACCGGGGAATCGCCCACCCTGTCCAAGCCGGAGAAGCTCCGGCTGTACGAGACGGTGGTGGAGGCCGTGGGCGACAAGGTACCCGTGATCGGCGGCACCAGCTCGTACAACACGGCAGAGGCGGTCGAGCTCTCACGGGAGGCGGAGAAGACCGGACTGCACGGCCTGCTGCTGGTCACCCCGTACTATAACAAGCCGCCCCAGGAGGGGCTCTACCAGCACTTCCGGGCGGTGGCCGAGGCGGTCTCCCTGCCCTGCATCCTCTACAACGTCCCCTCCCGCACCTCGATCAACCTGGCCGCCCAGACCACCCTTCGGCTGGCCCGGATCCCGAACATCGTGGGGATCAAGGAGTGCGGGGACCTGGGGCAGCTGGCGGAGATCCTGGACGGGGCGCCCGAGGGCTTCAAGGTCTGGTCGGGCGACGATGCCAACCTGCTCCCCTACCTGGCGGTGGGCGCCTATGGCATCGTCAGCGTGGCCAGCCACCTCGTCGGTCCCCAGATGCAGGAGATGATCAAGGCTTTCCGCGAGGGCCAGGTCGACCAGGCGGCCGCCTGGCACCGCCGGCTCCTGCCGCTCTTCAAGGGCCTCTTCGCCGTGACCAACCCGGTGCTGGTGAAGGCGGCGCTGGAGATGACCGGCTTCCCCGTCGGTCCGCTCCGCCTGCCGCTGCCCACCGCCACCGAAAGCGAGCGGGCCGCTCTGCGGGAGACGCTGGCCGGGGCCGGGCTAATCTAGCCTGTTTTCAGACAAAAACAAAAAAGGTCGAAATCCGGCGATTTGTGTCGTTTAACGGCGGAAAGTATTCCACAAGCGCCGAAAATGGTCCGAAATGGGGGTTGAAGCTACTCCCTCCATTGGTGTTTCATAGAAACGTGGAATGGAATAGCTTGTTCCCGATAAAGGCAAACTCGGCGAAAGCCGAGGACGCAAAGCCATGGGTCTAACGTCACCACCAGGTGGTGACCACGACAGCCGGTTGCCGGGGAGTGACAGGTAGCGGTTATCGCTAGCCTGTTGTCCTGGTTAACCATGGGCAACAGGCTAGTTCATTTTCACATAAGATGCGTGCCAATTCCGAAAAGAAGGGAGGGTCTGTTTTTGTCCACCGGCGAGACGGCGGATCGGCGAAACCGGGGTACGGCGCTGCTGGGCAGGGGGTTGCTGGTGGCGGCCCACGATGAGTTCCTGCAGTGGCTGCACCTGGTGGAGGGTAGCGGAGACCCTGCCCAGGTGATCCCGGCGCTGAACGGCCTCTCGGTGGTGGCGTTCCGGCGCAAGGATGTGGAGGGGGCGTACCGCTACGCAGAGCGGGCACTCTCCCTGGCACAGCTGCCCACGGCCCCGGAACCCGAGCGGCTGAAGCTCTACATGAACCTGGTCAACCTGAACACCCAGATGGGCCGCCTGGATGAGGCGCTCCAGTGGGTTGGCCGGGTGGCCGGGCTGATGGTAGACCCTGACGGGCCGCTCACACTGGTCTACTGGCTGAACCTGAGCAACCTGTACTGGCGCCGCCAGGAATGGGTGCCCATGCTGAACGCCTCGCGGGAGGCGTACCGGCGGAGTGCCGCAGTTGGAAACGATGCGGCCAGCGCCCGGGCCTTGACCAACCTGGGGATCGCCAACCTGGAGCTGGGGCTCTACGCCGAGGCGGAGGAGCAGCTTCAGAAGGCGCTGGAAACCCCGGAGACGTCAGACCCGGCTGTTGTCGCCTACGTTAACGCCGAACTGGGCCGGCTCTACTTCCTTCGCGGTGAGCACAACGAGGCATTGGCTGCGGGGCGCAAGGCCCTCGACGCCCTGATCACCGGCGTCTCGGTCTTCGACAAGGAGGTCGTTGCCGCGGTCAGCCGCCTGTTCGGCTCCATCTTCGGTACCTACGGTCAGCGAAACCTTGCCCTCAAGTACCTGAACCGGGCAGCGGCGTACTACAGCCAGCTGGGGCTGCGGGCCGAGTGGCAGCGGGCCACCGACTCGATCGGGCAGCTTCTCTCGGGCCCCCGACAGCCTGCACGGCAGCAACTGGTGGATGAGGTACAGCGGCTCGATTTCCTGACGGCGGTTCTCGACATGACCGACGACCTGGAGAGCGTGGACCCCTACCTGCGCGGCCACTCCGAGCGGGTTGCGAGCCTGGCGGTCATCCTGGGAGAGGCCTCCGGCCTCAGCCAGGAGTCGCTGCTGGTGCTCGGCCTGGCTGCCTGGCTGCACGATGTGGGAAAGGTGGCTGTCGACGCCGAACTGCTGCAAAAGGAGGGCCCTCTGACCGAGGGCGAACAGGCCCGGGTCAACATGCACTCCACCATCGGCGAGGAGATGCTGCGGCCCTACGGCCTATCCCCCACCGGTCTCAAGGCGATCCGGCACCACCACGAGCGATTCGACGGAAAGGGTTCCCCTGATCAGCTGCGCGGAGAGGAGATTCCGCTGATGGCGAGGATCATTGCCGTCGTGGATGCCTATGACGGGCTGACCTCCGACCGGCTGAACCGGCCCGCTGTCCCGCACGTACAGGCCGCCGACATGCTGCGGGCCATGTCCGGGCGGGAACTGGATCCCGAGTTGGTAGAGCGTTTCCTAGATATGCATAATGTAGAGCCTTAGGAGGTAAGATGTATGAAGAAGCGTATTGCGGCGTTCCTGCTGGTTATGGTGGCGGTCCTCTCCATCGCGTCTTCGGCCTCTGCGAAGGCGTTTGACGGCGGCCTCGTCTTCGGGGTCAAGCCGGGCCTTGCCCTGAAGAAGTAAGCGCCTGCACCCTACACCTACAGTGGCACCGCCGGGCGACCGGCGGTGCCATTCCATTTTGTGCGTACCGGGCCACTTCTTCTCCTTTGTTGACCACTTCTTTGCAGTTTGGCTTGTAAGACTGTAAGGCTTTGGGTATAATCGTTAGGAAGGTCTTTTGAACGGCGAACCAGGGATGGAGATGAGGACCGGCTGCGCGGCAGCCTTTCGCACCGGAACGGCGGTGGGTGCGAGATGGCGCTGGTCTTCGCAGGCCCGACCTGTTCGGGCGGCTCCTATCCCTGCCCCCAATCGAGTGTTGCGGCGGGCTGAACCAGCCTGCTGCACCTGACCTCGTCTTGGCCTAGGCCGGGGGTCTGTTTTGCTGTGCAATCACACACGTCCTGCAAGATACAACCTGCAGAAAAACAAAGGAGGAACGTATTCGTTTGGCGCGCCATCGCGAGAAACATGACAGACTCTATGCCATTCCACTGGGTGGGTTAGGCGAGATCGGAAAGAATTGCATGGCCATCCAGTATGGCGACGAGATCATCGTGATCGATGCCGGCCTCTCCTTCCCTGATGAAGAGATGCTGGGGATCGACATCGTGATCCCGGACTTCACCTACCTGTTGGAAAACAGGCAGAAGGTGCGGGCGCTGCTGCTCACCCATGGTCACGAGGACCACATCGGCGGCGTCTCCTACCTGCTCCGGAACCTGAACATCCCCGTCTACGCCACCCGGCTCACCCTGGGCCTGGTCCAGGGCAAGCTGGAGGAGGCCGGGGTGGAGCTGCACCCCGATTCCCGGGCGGTGCGGGCGGGCGAGCAGCTCAAGCTGGGCTCCTTTACCGCCGAGTTCATCCGGGTCAATCACTCGATTCCCGACTCCTGCGCCATTGCCGTCACCTCGCCGGTCGGGACCATCCTTCACACCGGCGACTTCAAGTTCGACCAGACCCCGGTGGACGGCGAGTTCACCGACTACCGCCGGCTGACCGAGCTGGGTGAGAAGGGGCTGCTGGCCCTGCTCTCCGACTCCACCAATGCCGAGCGGCCCGGGTTCACCCCCTCGGAGAGGAATGTGGGCGGCAATATCGACCGAATCATCCGGGAGGCCAAGGGACGGGTGCTCATGGCCACCTTCGCCTCCAACGTCCACCGGCTCCAGCAGGCGATCACCAGTGCCGTCCGCCACGGCAAGAAGGTGGCCGTCGTGGGCCGGTCGATGGAGAACACGGTCAGCATCGCCATGAAGCTGGGCTACCTGCAGGTGCCGGAGGGGACCATCGTCACCGTGGAGGAGCTGAAGCGGGTCCCGCTGCAGAACCAGGTGATCCTGACCACCGGCTCCCAGGGCGAGCCCATGTCGGCGCTGACCCGCATGTCGGTCAACGACCACAAGGCCATCGAGATCATCCCGGGCGACACGGTGCTCTTTGCCGCCACGCCGATCCCGGGGAACGAGAAGAGCGTGGGTCGGACGATCAACAACCTCTACCGCCGCGGGGCGGAGGTGATCTACGACCGGAGCGCCGGCGTCCACGTCTCGGGCCACGGCAGCCAGGAAGAGCAGAAGATGATGATCAACCTGACCCGGCCGAAGTTCTTCGTGCCGGTCCACGGCGAGTATCGGATGCTGCTCCATCACAAGCGGCTGGCCGAGGCCTGCGGGATTCCGTCAGAGCACATCCTGGTCGGGGAGAACGGGACGATCTTCGAGTTCACCCGGGACTCGGCGCAGATCGCCGGGAAGGTGACCTCCGGCCAGGTGTTGGTCGACGGCCTGGGCGTGGGCGATGTGGGCAACATCGTGCTGCGGGACCGCAAGCAGCTCTCCCAGGACGGCATCTTGATCGTCGTGGTGGCGGTCAGCCCGGAGTCGGGCGCCATCGTCGGCGGGCCGGATATCGTCAGCCGGGGCTTCGTCTATGTCCGGGAGTCCGAAGGGCTGCTGGAGGAGGCGAAGGAGCGGGTCAAGAAGGCGCTCTACGACCAGATGGACCGGAACATCACCGAGTGGGCGGTGCTGAAGAGCGGCGTCCGGGATGTCCTCTCCAAGTACCTGTACGATAAGACCCGCCGGCGTCCGATGATCCTGCCGATCATCATGGAGGTCTAGCCGGTCGAGTGGCCGGCAGAAAACCGGGCACGCTAGTGGAGCGGGGAGCGATCCCCGCTCCATTCTCCTTGCCGGGAGGTTGCGATCGATGCCAAACTTCCGTGAGTGGACGGCTTCGGAGATCATCGCTCAGATGCCCCAGGCGCGGAATGTCCTGGCGAAGCACTTCGGTCCCGAGGGTGTCACCACCGGCCGCGGTTTCCGGCTGCGGGACCTGGCCCAGAAGCGAGAGGTCGACCTGAGCTCGGTCGTGCGGGACCTGAATGACATGGCGAAGGCGACCGGAACCATTCTGTAGCCCCACGGGCGGCCACCGGGAGGCGGAGGGCAGGGAGGAGCTCCATCTGGGGCTCCTCTTCGTCGTTTGCCGCGGCCACCCGGCAGAGATCCGAGCCCAGCCGGGAGGATGGAGGCGGCAGCGCCGGAGATACTAGCCGGTAGGTGCCATTCGCCCCCGTCGGGAGGATGGGCACGATCACGATGGCCAGGAGCGTGACGCAGTGAGGTTCAGCGACGACGACTTCCTCTTCCGGGCGTTTGCCGCAGGCACGCCCGATCCCGACCGGACAGGGGTGCCCGTGCCCACCGCCGCCCCCGTGCCAGGCGCCCCCACGCCGAGCCCCGACCCGGATCCGACGCCCGGCAAGCCCGCCCGCACCCCGGCCCGGGGCAAGAAGAACGCCGCCCTGGAGAACCTGGAGGCGGTGGGGACCACCCGGCTGCCCCAGGTGACGCCCAATATCCACCTGCTGACCATCATCGGCCAGGTGGAGGGGCATCTGGCCCTGCCGCCCCAGAACAAGACCACCAAGTACGAGCACATCATCCCGCAGCTGGTGGCGGTGGAGCAGAACCCGGAGATCGAGGGGCTGCTGCTGGTCCTCAACACCGTGGGCGGCGACGTGGAGGCCGGCCTCGCCATCGCCGAGATGGTCTCCAGCCTCTCCAAGCCGTCGGTCTCCCTGGTCCTGGGCGGCGGCCACTCCATCGGGGTGCCGATCGCCGTCTCCACCACCTACTCCTTCATCGCCTCCACGGCGACCATGACCATCCACCCGATCCGGCTGACAGGCTTGGTGATCGGGGTCCCAATGCTAACGAAGATGCACATGGA
>JBMONC010000003.1:0-25489 GCA_049324875.1 Bacillota bacterium | reverse complement strand
TCGCCTTCAACGTGGCGCAGGGCAAGAACCCGACCGAGGGCACCAACTGGAAGCTCGGCGAGGACAAGGCGGTCCGCGTCCCCTACCTGGCCATCACCAAGGAGAACCTGAAGGTCGCGGAGGAGGCCTACAAGTAGCATAGGCGACGGAAGGGAGGTGCAAAGGGGCGCCCTGCCGGCGCTCCCTTGCGCCTCCGCCCGGTTTCTCCTGAGTCTGAGGCGGTCCAGGTGCCGGCGCACCTCGGCCCGCGCAAGGAGGTATTCCCATGACGACCTCCCGCCCCTACCTGCTGGAGATGATTGGGGTCTCCAAGGAGTTCCCCGGTGTCAAGGCACTCGATGATGTCACGCTGCGGGTCAGGCCCGGCACCGTACACGCCCTGATGGGGGAGAACGGTGCCGGCAAATCCACATTGATGAAGGTCCTCTTCGGCATCTACCACGCCGACTCCGGCGAGATCTGGCTGGATGGCAAGAAGGTCCACTTCGCCGATGCCAAACAGGCCCTGGATCACGGTGTCTCCATGGTCCACCAGGAGCTGAACCAGGTCCGGCAGCGGGATGTGATGGAAAACATCTGGCTGGGCCGGTTCCCAATGAAGGGACTCTTCGTTGACCACAAGAAGATGTATGAGGAGACAAGCCGCATCTTCCAGGAGCTTGAGATCGACATCGATCCCCGGGAGAAGATCCAGCGGCTCTCCGTCTCCCAGAAGCAGATGGTCGAGATCGCAAAGGCGGTCTCCTACAACTCCAAGGTGATCGTGATGGATGAGCCGACCTCCTCCCTGACGGAGAAGGAGGTGGACCACCTCTTCCGCATCATCAACGTCCTGCGGGAGAAGGGCTGCGGCATCATCTACATCTCGCACAAGATGGAGGAGATCCTTCGGATCGCCGATGATGTGACGATCATGCGGGACGGCAAGTGGATCGACACCCGCCCCGCCCGGGAGCTGACCACCGACGAGATCATCCGGCTCATGGTGGGGCGTGACCTGCAGCACCGGTTCCCCCCCAAGGAGAACGAGCCGGGTGAGGTGATCCTCCGGGTGGAGGGGCTGACCGCCGCCGCCCAGCGCTCGATTCAGAAGGTCTCCTTCGAGCTGCGCAAGGGTGAGATCCTCGGTGTGGCCGGCCTCGTCGGCTCCAAGCGCACCGATCTCCTGGAGTCGCTCTTTGGCATCCGCCCGCTGGCGGCCGGCCGGATCTTCCTGCACGGCCGGGAGGTCACGAACGGCTCCCCCGAGGAGGCGATGGAGAACGGCTTCTCGCTGGTCACCGAGGAGCGGCGGGTCACCGGCATCTTCCCGATGCTCTCGGTCAGCTTCAATACCCTGGTCGCCAACCTGAAGCGCTACGTGGGCCCTGCCGGTCTGCTGGATGAGCGCAAGGCATCCTCCGACACCGACTGGGTGATCCGGTCGCTCCGGGTGAAGACGCCCTCCCACAAGACGCCGATGGCTTCGCTCTCCGGTGGGAATCAGCAAAAGGTGATCATCGGCCGCTGGCTCCTGACCCAGCCCGAGATTCTGATGATGGATGAGCCCACTCGCGGCATCGATGTGGGGGCGAAGTACGAGATTTACCAGCTGATGATCAACCTCGCCAAGGAGGGTAAGGGGATCATCATGGTCTCCTCGGAGATGCCCGAGCTGCTTGGGGTGACCGATCGCATCCTGGTGATGAGCAATGGCCGCCTCGCCGGCATCCTCGATACCCGGGATGCCACGCCCGAAGAGATCCTCCGCCTGGCCGCGAAGTATCTGTAAGGAAGGGGGCCGACCATGGCTGCCAAGGTGCCGACCCCACGATGGGACAGCAAGCAGACGAAGACGTTCCTGATGGACAACGCCATCTACATCATCCTGCTCGCCCTGCTGGTCGCCATCATCATCATCTCGCCTGACTTTGTATCGATTATCAACATCCGAAACATCCTCGCCCAGGCCTCCACCCGTGTGATCATTGCCCTTGGGGTAGCGGGCGTTCTGATCACGGCGGGCACCGACCTGTCCGCGGGCCGGCAGGTGGGGCTCGCAGCGGTGGTCTCCGCGTCGCTCCTGCAGGCGACGGAGTACGCCTACCGGATGTACCCGGACCTGCCCAAGCTGCCGGTGTTGGTGCCGGTGCTGCTGGTTGTCGCGATCGGCGCTTTCCTGGGCCTGATCAACGGCATCGCCGCCGCCGTCTTCAAGGTGCCGCCCTTTATTGCCACCCTCGGCATGATGGTCATCGTATACGGCCTCACCTCCATCTACTTTGATCGACCGCCCTACGGAGCGCAGCCGATTGGCGGCCTCGATCCCGACTTCATGGAGTACGGGCAGGGCTACATCTTCAGCGGGAATTTCGCCATCCCATACCTGGTGATCTATGCCGCCATCACCTCGGTGGTCATCTGGGTCCTGTGGAACAAGACCCGCCTGGGCAAGAACATGTACGCCATCGGTGGGAATCCGGAGGCGGCCGTGGTCTCCGGCGTCAACGTCGTCAAGACCCTTCTGGCCATCTACGCCCTTGCCGGAGCGCTCTATGGGTTCGCCGGTTCGCTGGAGGCCGCCCGAATCGGCAGTGCCACCAACAACACCGGCAACATGTACGAGTTGGACGCCATCGCGGCAGCGGTCGTGGGCGGGGTTTCGCTCTCGGGAGGCGTTGGTACGGTGCCCGGTGTGGTCACCGGCGTGCTGATCTTCCAGGTCATCAACTACGGCCTGAACTTTATTGGCGTCAACCCCTATGTCCAGTACATCGTTAAGGGTCTGATCATCATCGCTGCCGTAGCCATCGACATGCGCAAGTACGTGAAGCAGCGCTAGGACCGTCACCGCTTCACCGGGGGGATGAGGCATGGGTGTAAAGTTTCCCGCTACGTTCATATGGGGAGCCGCCACGGCCGCCTATCAGATTGAGGGCGCCGCCAGGGAGGACGGGCGCGGTGAGTCGATCTGGGACCGCTACGCTCACACCCCCGGCAAGACCTACCTGGGGCAGAGCGGCGATGTGGCCTGCGATCACTACCACCGCTACCGTGAGGATATCAGCTTGATGAAGGAGCTTGGGCTGAAAAGCTACCGCTTCTCCATCGCTTGGCCGCGCATCTTTCCGGATGGTGGGGGCAGGCCGAACCCGAAGGGGGTCGACTTCTACCGCCGCCTGGTGGACGAACTGCACCGGGCGGAGATTCTGCCCATGGCCACCCTCTACCACTGGGACCTGCCGCAGGCCCTGGAGGAGACCGGCGGGTGGCCTAACCGTGAGACCGCCTACCGCTTCGCCGAGTATGCCGCGTACGTCTACCGGGCACTGGGCGATTCGATTCCCCTCTGGATCACGCTGAACGAGCCATGGTGCAGCGCCTTCCTGGGCTACCAGGTCGGGCGGCACGCCCCGGGCCGAACCGACTGGACGGCGGCCTTGAGCGCCTCCCACCACCTGCTCCTGGGCCACGGCCTGGCGGTGCAGGCCTTCCGGGAGAGTGGGCAGAAGGGGCAGATCGGCATCACGCTGAACACCACCCACTTTGCCCCGGCCTCCGCATCCGCGGCGGACCGGGCAGCGGCACAGCGGCACGACGGCCACCACAACCGCTGGTTCTTCGATCCGGTCTTCCTTGGCGCCTACCCCGCCGATATGGTGGAGCTGTACCGCGAGGTCCTCCCGACGGACCTGGTACAGCCGGGGGATCTGCGGGTTATCTCGGCCCCACTGGATTTCCTGGGCCTCAACTACTACTTCCGGGACCGCGTTGCCCACGAGGACGGAGGGGGCCTGCTCCGTTCCAGGGTGGTGGCCGCCAGCTCCCCGGTGACCGACATGGGTTGGGAGATCTACCCGCAGGGGCTGGAGGCGACGCTGATCCGGGTGCACCAGGTCTACGGGAACATCCCGATCTACATCACGGAGAACGGGATGGCCAACCCGGACAGGGTGGGGCCGGAGGGCCGGGTGGAGGATCCGGCCCGGATCGACTACCTCAGGGCGCACCTGCTGGCCGCCCACCGGGCGATGGAGGCCGGGGTCGATCTGCGTGGCTACTACGTATGGTCGTTCTGCGACAACTACGAGTGGGCCCATGGCTACTCCAAGCGGTTTGGCCTTTACTACATTGACTACGAGACGCAGCGGAGGATCCCCAAGTCCAGCGCCCAGTGGTACCGGGAGGTCATCCGCACCGGCGAGGTCCGGTGAGGCCGCGCAAAAAGGAGTCGAGAGCAGTCCGCTCTCGACTCCTTTGCTTTGTGGGATTACCCCTTGCGCTCCTCTTCCAGGACGCCGGCGGCGCGCAGGCGGTTGACCGCCCGGCGCAGGGCCGCTTCGGCCCGGGCCCGGTCGATGTTGGCCGCCCGGTCACGCAGCCGGGCCTCGGCCCGCTTGCGGGCCTCCTGAGCCCGGATCACGTCAATCGAGTCGGCAACCTCCGCCGTGTCGGCCAGGACCGTGATGGCGTTGTTGCTCAGCTCAAGGAAGCCACCACCGACAGCCACCCGCTTGAAGGCGCCGTTCTCCTTGTAACGGAGAATGCCCACCCGCAGGTTCGCCACCATGGGAGCGTGGTTGTGCAGGATACCCATGGAGCCGTCGACCACCGGGACGACGACCGCATCGGTCTCCGCGTTCTTCAGCACGGTGCGCTCCGGGGTGATGATGCTGAGGCTCATCGTCTCCGCCATATTAGCTCACCTCGGCGAGCATCTTCTGGCCCTTCTCCACCGCCTGCTCAATGGTGCCGACCATGTAGAAGGCCTGCTCGGGCAGGTCGTCGTGCTTGCCCTCCAGGATCTCCTTGAAGCCCTTCACCGTGTCCTTGACGTCCACGAACTGGCCGGGCAGGTTGGTGAACTTCTCGGCGACGAACATCGGCTGGGAGAGGAAGCGCTCCATCTTACGGGCGCGGGAGACCACCAGCTTGTCGTCGTCGGAGAGTTCGTCCATACCGAGAATGGCGATGATGTCCTGGAGCTCCTTGTAGCGCTGCAGCACCTTCTGCACGCCACGGGCGACCTCGTAGTGCTCCCGGCCCACGATGTTGGGGTCCAGGATACGGGAGGTGGAGTCCAGCGGGTCGACGGCCGGGAAGATCGCCTTCTCGAAGACCGCACGGGAGAGAACCGTGGTGGCGTCGAGGTGCGAGAAGGTGGTGGCCGGGGCCGGGTCGGTCAGGTCGTCAGCAGGCACGTAGATGGCCTGGACGGAGGTGATGGAGCCCTTCTTGGTCGAGGTGATGCGCTCCTGCAGGTAGCCCATCTCGGTGGCCAGCGTCGGCTGGTAACCCACGGCGGAGGGCATACGGCCGAGCAGGGCGGAGACCTCGGAACCAGCCTGGGTGAAGCGGAAGATGTTGTCGATGAAGAGCAGCACGTCGAGGCCCTGCTCGTCACGGAAGTACTCGGCCATGGTCAGGCCGGTCAGCGCCACGCGCATACGGGCGCCGGGCGGCTCGTTCATCTGGCCGAAGACCATCGCGACCTTGTCGATAACCTCGGCTTCCTTCATCTCGTGGTAGAGGTCGTTGCCCTCACGGGTGCGCTCGCCCACGCCGGCGAAGACCGAGTAGCCACCGAACTTGTACGCGATGTTGTGGATCAGCTCCTGGATCGTAACCGTCTTGCCCACGCCGGCGCCGCCGAAGAGGCCGATCTTACCGCCCTTGGCATAGGGGCAGAGCAGGTCGATGACCTTGATGCCGGTGACCAGCATCTCGGTGGCCGGGTTGACGTCCGCAACGCCGGGAGGGGTGCGGTGGATCGGCAGGGAGACGCCCGCCTTGACGGGCTCACCGCCATCGATCACCTCGCCCAGGACGTTGAAGATGCGGCCCAGCACCGGCTCGCCCACGGGGACGGAGATGGAGGTCTCGGTGTCAATAACGGTCTCCCCGCGGCGCAGGCCGTCGGTGGAGTCCATGGCGATGCAGCGAACGTTGTTGTTGCCCAGGTGCTGTGCGACCTCGAGGGTCAGGTTGATGTTGCCCTTCTCCCCACCGTTCTGGATGAGCAGAGCGTTGTTCAGCTTAGGCAGGTGGCCGTCGGGGAACTCCACGTCGATGACGGCGCCCATGATCGCAAGGATCTTGCCAGTCTTCAAGCTCACTGCGGTTTCACCCTCCTATGCGGCCTTAGCCCTGAAGGGCGTTGGCGCCGCCGACGATTTCGGAGATCTCTCGCGTAATACCGGCCTGACGGGCCCGGTTGTACATAAGGGTCAGCTTGGCGATCATTTCCTTGGCGTTGTCGGTCGCGTTGCCCATGGCGGTCATACGAGCGCCGTGCTCCGAGGCCTTCGACTCCAGCAGCGCCTGGTAGAAGACCGTTTCGGCGAACCGGGGCACCAGGGTGTTGAGCACCTCATCCGCGTTCGGCTCGTAGATGTAGTCCACCGCCGGGCCCTCGCCGCCCTCGGGGGGCACGACCGGCAGGAGCTGAACCTCCACGGGTCGCTGCGAGACTGCGTTGACGAACTCGGTGTAGATGAGGCGGACCTCATCCACCTCGCCGCTCAGGTAGAGCGAGACCAGCTGGTTGACCATATCGCGCGCCAGGGAGAAGCCGGGCTCCTCGCCCAGACCGGTGAACTCCAGGACCGGCTCCACGCCCCGCTTCCGGAAGAAGTCGCGGCCCTTGCGGCCGACCGCTACCAGCTTCAGGGGACGGGGGTCGGCCTTCATCGTGGTCGACGCCTTCCGGATGATGTTCACGTTGAAGGAGCCGGCCAGACCGCGGTCCGCGGTGAAGATCACGTAGAGGACCGTGGGGGTACCCGACCGCTGCGCCAGCAGCGGGTGATTCGCACCGGCGCCGCCCTTGACCAGCCGGCCAAGGGTCTTTGCCAGCTCACGAGCGTAGGGGCGGGCGGCGAGAACCTTCTCCTGGGCCCGGCGGAGCTTCGCTGCAGAGACCATCTTCATGGCCTTGGTGATCTGCTGCGTGCTCTTGACGGCCTTGATGCGGCGAAGTACTGCCTTTTTGTTCTCAGCCAACTTTGCTCACCACCCTTACTGGTTGGCGGCGGCGCGCTGACCGTAGCCCTTCTTGAACTCCTGCATGGCCGCCTTGACGGAGGGCTCGAGCTCCTTCCACTTGCCGCCGGGGATCTTGGCAAGCAGATCGGCGTGGTTGGCCTTGAAGTAGGTATGCAGATCGCGCTCGAAGGCGGCCACCTGGCCGATCTCCAGGTCATCGAGGTAGCCGTTGGAGGCGGCGTAGATGGAGAGGACCTGCAGCTCCACCGGCAGCGGCTGGTACTGCGGCTGCTTCAGGATCTCAACGGTCCGCTGGCCGCGGGTGATGCGGGCCTGCGTCGCCTTGTCGAGGTCCGAACCGAACTGGGCGAAGGCGGCCAGCTCGCGGTACTGAGCGAGGTCAAGCTTGAGGGTACCGGCGACTCGCTTCATGGAGTCGACCTGCGCAGCGCCGCCGACGCGGGAGACCGAGATGCCGACGTTGATCGCCGGGCGGACGCCGGAGTAGAAGAGGTCGGAGTCCAGGAAGATCTGGCCGTCGGTGATGGAGATGACGTTGGTCGGGATGTAGGCCGAGACGTCGCCCGCCTGGGTCTCGATGATCGGCAGGGCGGTCAGGGAGCCGGCACCCAGCTCGTCATTCATCTTCGCCGCCCGCTCCAGCAGGCGGGAGTGCAGGTAGAAGACGTCGCCGGGGTAGGCCTCACGGCCGGGCGGACGCCGCATCAGCAGCGACATCTCGCGGTAGGCCACGGCGTGCTTGGAGAGGTCGTCGTAGATGATCAGGGCGTGCATGCCGTTGTCCCGGAAGTACTCGCCCATGGCGCAGCCGGCATACGGGGCCAGGAAGTTCAGGGGAGCGGGGTCAGAGGCGGTGGCGGAGACGACGATGGAGTAGTCCATGGCGCCGGCCTCCTGCAGCCGCTGCACCACACCGGCGACGGTGGAGGCCTTCTGGCCGATACCGACGTAGATGCAGATGCAGTTCTGCCCCTTCTGATTGATGATGGTGTCGATAGCGATGGCGGTCTTGCCGGTGCCGCGGTCGCCGATGATCAGCTCGCGCTGGCCACGGCCGATCGGGGTCATGGAGTCGATCGCCTTCAGGCCGGTCTGGAGCGGCTCATGCACCGACTTACGGGTGATGACGCCGGGGGCCTTCCGCTCGACGGGGAGGTAGAGGTCGGTCTCGATCGGGCCCTTGCCGTCCAGCGGCTGGCCCAGGGAGTTGACGACACGACCGATCAGGGCCTTGCCCACGGGGACCTCGACGACACGGCCGGTCCGCTTGACCTCCATGCCCTCCTTGATGTCACCGTAGGGGCCCAGAATGACGCAACCGATGTTGTCCTCTTCCAGGTTGAAGGCCATGCCCATCACGCCGTTGGGGAACTCCAGCAGCTCCGAGGCCATGCAGGACTGCAGGCCATAGATACGGGCGATGCCGTCACCAACCTGGATGACACGGCCAACGTTCGAGGTCTCGATATCCGTGGAGAAACGCTCAATCTCCTGCTTCAGAATCGAGGAGATCTCCTCAGGCCGAATGCTCATCCCAGTTTCACCCCTAGTTACTCAGCTTTCGAACTGATCAGCCGCTCACGCATGCGGCGGAGACGAGTGCGGACAGAACCGTCCATCAGCGTATCGCCAACCCGCACGACCAGGCCGCCAATCAGCTCGGGAGCGACCTGGGTCTGGAACTTCACACGCTTGCCGAGCTTGGCGACAAGCTTCCCCTCGAGATTCTTCACCGTCTCCTCGGGGAGTTCAAAGGCCGAACGGACCTCGACCTCTACGACCCCTTGGGCCTCGTTGGCCAGGTCCATGAACGCACGGTACATCTCGGGAAGGTGGGCCTCGCGGCGCTTGCGGACAACTACATAGAGGAAATTAAGGACCAGCGGCGAGACCTTACCGCCGAACACCTTGGTCACCAGGCTGTGCTTCTGGTTGGGCGAGATCAAGACGTCGTTCATGACGGCGCGCAGATAGCCGTCGGTCTGGATCATCGCGGCAACCAGTTCCAGCTCCTTGGCAACCTGGTCGAGCTGCCCCTTCTCCTGGGCCAGATCGAAGAGGGCTCGAGCATAGCGGCGGGCTACTGCCTGGTTGAGCATTAGTGCTTCCCTACCTCGGCGACGAAGCTATTGGCAAGCCGCTTCTGCTCCTCGGTGTCGAGGTTCTTCTCGATCACCTTGCCAGCCACGGCCACGGCGAGGTTGGCGACCTCCTGCCGGAGTTCGGCAAGCGCCTTGTTCTTCTCCCGCTCGATGGTCTTGGTGGCGTTCTCGAGCATCTCCGACGCCTTGGCCCGGGCGTCAGCCTCGATCTGCTCCTTCGCCGTGTTGGCGTTCTTGACCGCCTTATTAATAATCTCCCGCGCCTCACGCTGGGCGTTGGCGATCTGAGATTCGAATTCCTTGCGGAGCCGGTCAGCCTCAGCGCGATCCTCGGCGGCCTTCTTCAGGGCGCTTTCGATCTCCTGCTCACGGGCGCTGATCGCACTCAGGAGCGGCTTGTACAGGAGGACATAGAGACCACCCAAGAGGATGGCGAAGTTGATCGTCGTCCAGATGAGTTCGTTGGTCTTGGGGAAGGGGTTAAAGCCCCCACCCGCAGCCAGGACAAACAGACTGAGATCCAAGAGATGTTCCCCCCCTCTCTAGTAAGGGGCGACCAGAGGTGACTAGCCTCGGGTCGCCCCCTCCGAGTTACGCCTGCCCAGGCAGGATGAAGATGATCAGCAGACCGATCAGCAGGCCGTAAATGGCGATGGCCTCCATAAGAGCCAGGGACACGATCAGAGCGCCACGAACATCGTTGGCGGCCTCCGGCTGACGCCAAATGGCGTCCATGGCGGCGGCGGTGGCACGACCCTGAGCCATGGTGGCGCCGATAGCGGCGACGGAAATGGCCAGAGCGGCAGCGATAGCAATCCAGGCGATAGGCGACATGTTCTGGATTCCCCTCCCTTCTTCACGCAACAGATAAGGTGTCAAAGTCTGTGGGCGGTCAGGCCCTCTTTAGTCAATCCTCCCAGGGGTGAAGGAAGGCCCGGCCTTCCCTAGAGGGGGAGGAAAGCTAAACTGTGCATCAGCCAGCCGTTCGCCCGCAGCGAGACGGCTCGCAAAACGTAAACTAGTGAGCGTGGGCCGCTTCGTGCTCGTGGGCGTCACCGTGCCCGTGGCCATGGGCGTGGCTGTGGTGGAGCGCATGCTCCAGGACACCGCCGATGTAGATCGCCGTCAGGGTGGTGAAGACGACCGCCTGAATGGCCCCGAACAGGAGGCTGAGGCCCATGATCGGAATCGGAGCGATGTAGGGAACCAGGAAGACGATAACCGCCAGCAGCGTCTCCTCGCCGAAGATGTTGCCGAAGAGACGGAGCGAGAGCGAGAAGGGGCGGACAAACTCTTCAAGGATGGAGAGCGGGCCCAGGTGCAGCAGGTGCTTGATCCAACCGCCGACACCCAGCCAGCTGATGGTGATCACCTGAACGGCGATGGCTACGACGATGGCCAGACCGAGGGTGGTTCCCCAGGTTCCGGTCGGCGCAAAGATGGCGTAGCCGGCTGTGGGCAGCAGGCCCGAGTAGTTTGAGACCAGGATGAAGATAAACAGGCTCCCGAGCAGCGGCATGTACCGGCGAGCATACTGGCGTCCCCCGATGAAGGAGGCGTACCAGCCCTCCAGGAAGTCGGTCAGCAGTTCCAGGAGCCCGCGGAGCCTGGTGAACCGGCCGTTAATGACAGCCCGGTTGACGAAAAAGGCCATAATCAGGAGAGCGGCCATGATGATCCACTGGGTGTAGATCATGTTGTTGATCTCGAACAGCGTGCCTTCGAGAGCAACAGGGACGGGGGCGTGAAGGGAGAAACTGTCACCATGCGCACCGGCCTCGGCGGCATGTTCGCCAGTCTCAGCGGCTGCAGCGGCGAGACCGAAGAGGAAATTGGTCAATCAAATCTCCCCCCTTTCCGCATGTAAACCATGAAGAGCGATATCTTAACCGCTACCGTGATGCTCAGCGCTGCCGCCACCAGGGCGGACGGACTCTTCATCAACAGGTAGAGGATCACCAACCCGAGCCCATCAAGTCCGTAGCGTAGAAAGAAGACCCCTCCGATACCCCTGAGCGTCTCTTTCCCTTCCAGCCGGTTGTTTTCCATCTTCCGGAAGAGGAGCAGGTTACCGAGGTGTCCCACGGCGGCGCCGTAAACGACGCCAATGATGATGTCAACCAGCATGGAGGTCCCTCCCCCGTGGCGGGGTCAGGGTTGGTCGGGTGGTTCGTTCTTTTCCCGGTCCTTTGCCGCCTTCTGAGCCTTCTCGATCATGTTCAGGCGCTTGAACAGGCTGTTGAACCCGACCGCAAGCCCCAGAAAGATGCCCCCGATTAGGAACAGGGGCAACGTTTGGTACCGCTTGTCGAGCCACCACCCCAGCCACCCGAAGAGAAGGAGCGAGGCCAGCAGCGTATAGCCGAAGTCTATAGCCGCGTGGAAGAATGGCGACTTTTCTCGGGTCTTGTTGAACACCCGAGGCTTACCCCCTCCAAACAGTCGGCTAAATCCCCAAAGCGGATTATACTAAAGTGACCCTCAAAACACAAGGAGCAATGGGCTTCGCGCCTGCATTTCAATCATTCCAAGTCGTTAATCCTCCGATAACACAACGGCATCACCGATTAGTGCAATGACCCTATTGGTCTATTGACGGCTACACCCATATGCCTAGATACCGGGGGAGAATTCTAGGGGCTTGGATGGAGTCAGACCGAACATCCATCCTAAATACTCGGCAATGCGTTCACTCGCGCCCCCATCGCCGAAGGGGTTCTTGGCCCGGGCCATCTGCCGGTAGAGGTCCGGATCGGTCAGCAACCGCTCGCCCGCGCCGTACACCCCCTCATAGCTGGTGCCGGAGAGGATGATCACGCCGGCCTCGACCGCCTCCGGTCGCTCGGTCGTCTCCCGCATCAGGATGTGGGGCACACCCATCGAGGGCGTCTCCTCCTGAATCCCGCCCGAGTCGGTCATCGCCATGTAGGACCGAGCGGCGAGATGGATCATGTCCGGGTAGGGAAGCGGGTCGAGCAGCATGATTCGCGGATGGCCGCCCAGAATCGGGAAGGCGATCTCCCGCACCGCCGGGTTCAGGTGGACGGCGTAGACAAGCAGCACATCCGGGTGCTTCTCCACCAGGTCCCGGACGGCGCGGAACATGTTCTGCATGGGCTCGCCGATGTTCTCCCGCCGGTGGGCCGTCATGGTGATGACCCGGTGCTTGGCGAAGTCGATGCTCCGCAGCGCCGGAACGGTGAAGGTGTGCGCCTGCTTGAGGATGGCGAGGGCGGCATCGACGCCGGTCTGGCCGGTCACGAAGATGCTCTCGGGCCTGGTGCGCTCGCTGAGCAGGTTCTCCCGGGCGATCGGGGTGGGGGCGAAGTTGACGTCCGCCATGATGCCGGCCATCCGCCGGTTGATCTCCTCGGGGTAGGGGTTATACTTGTCAAAGGTCCGCAGCCCCGCCTCCACATGCGCCAGGGGAATCTTATGATAGAAGGCGGCCAATGATCCCGCTGCGGTGGTGTGCGTATCGCCATGGACCATGATCAGGTCGGGCTTCTCCTTGGCCAGCACCTGATCCAGACCCGAGAGCGCCCGCACCATGATCTCGATCAGCGTCTGGCGGGGCTGCATGATCGCCAGATCGTAGTCGGGCTTCAGGTTGAAGGCCTCGAAGACCAGGTCGAGCTGCTCCCGGTGCTGGCCGGTGGAGACCACCACGGTCTCAAACCAATCCGGCCGGCTGTACAACGCCTGGATGACCGGAGCCATCTTGATCCCTTCCGGGCGGGAGCCAAAGATCGTCATGATTTTGCGGCGCTCAGCCACGGTGTTTCCTCCTACGAAGTGGGAAGGTGGCAAACAAAAAGAAAGAGGGTAAGAGGTGCTTTGCCTCCTACCCTCCTTTGTTCCCGAGATTACTGTCCGAGATTCTTCTGCTTGGCGGGGGTCACTTGCAGCAGACCCAGCTTCCGGGCGCCGACGAAGATGCCCACCAGCACAAGCCCCACGATCATCATCGCCTGGCCCAGCGGGACCTCGGTGACCGCCACGGCCGACAGCCCCAGCCAGGCGGAGACCGCCCACATGACCAGCACGGTGTTCCGGTGGGAGAGCCCCAACCGCAGGAGGCGGTGGTGCAGGTGGTCCTTGTCCGCCTCGCCGATGGAGCGGCCGGCGGCCACCCGGCGGACGATGGCGAAGGCGGTGTCGAAGATGGGCACAGCCAGCGCCAGGACCGGAACCACCACGGAGACGGTCAGGGCGCTCTTCAGGACGCCTTCAACCGAAATCGCCGCCAGCGTAAAACCAAGGAACATGGAGCCGGCGTCGCCCATGAAGATCTTCGCCGGGTTAAAGTTGTAGCGCAGGAAGCCGATCGCTGAACCAGCCAGCGCCGCCGCCAGCAGCACCGCCGAGGAGAGCCCCTGCTGCAGGGAGATCAGCAGCAGCACCAGCGCCCCGATGGTGGAGATCCCGGCCGCCAGGCCGTCCAGGCCATCGATGAAGTTCATGACGTTCACGAAGGAGACAATCCAGAGGATCGTGAGCGGTCCGGCAAAGGTCCCGAAGTCGACCCAGCGCTCCCCGAGCGGGCTCATGATGCCGGCGATCTCGACCCCGTAGCCGTAGACCAGCAGCGCGGCGATCGCAACCTGCCCCAGGAATTTGACCTTGGCCTTGAGGGCAAACTTGTCATCGACAACGCCGAGAAGCATGATCAGCCCGCCGCAGACAAGGATGCCCTGGACGCTCTCGCTTGCCGCCACACCCCCGACGAGGGCCGCTGCCGCGAAGGCGAGGAACATCGCCGCCCCGCCCAGGAAGGGCTTGGGCTCGGTGTGGACGCTGCGCGAGACGACCTTGGCGACAATGCCCGTGCGCAGGGCAAGTCGGCGCGCCAGCGGCGTCAGCAGAAGCGATGCCACCAGAGCCAGGCCGAAGATCATGCCTACATATACCATTACGGTTTTTCACTCCTAGATCCGCTATCTACCTCTCGTGAGATAGCGCTGCATCGCTACGAATAGAATAATGGAAGGCTGCGCCAACCCGCGCGACAAAACACCTGTAATTCTACTCGCGCGTTTACAGAATGTCAAAGGTCAAGGTAGCCCTTGTCAACCAATTTTTGTACGTGCTCCGCGACAACCGCCTGAACATCGATCCCGTACTGCTCCTCCAGCACGAACATGAGGGTGATCGCCGTCTGGGCGACGTCCAGCAACTCCCGTGCACAGTCCTTGGCGAGTTCCCGCCGGTCCCGGGTGGTGATCTGTATGCCGCCGTATCCCTTGAAGCGGGCGAGGGCAGCGGCCAGCTCCCCCGACTCCTCCATCAGCTTGAGCGCCGTCGATTCCACCGTGGGGCGGATCTTCGTCAGCTGCGGCAGGGCGATGGTCTTGGTCTTCATGCCTGCTCCTCCCCATGCGCGAAGCGTTCCATGAGAACCCCGGCCTGCTGCGCCATCTGAACGCCGATCTGCTCCGTGTAGTTGTCGAGGTAGACGATCCGCTTGATGCCGGCGGCGATCAGCATCTTGGCGCAGTGGACGCAGGGGCTGCTGGTCACATAGCAGGTGGCACCCCGGAGGTCGATGCCGTGCAGTGCCGCCTGGACAATGGCGTTTTGCTCGGCGTGAATCGCCCGCACGCAGTGGCCCTCGACCATGAGGCAGCCCTCGTCGGTGCAGTGGGGAAGCCCGGGAGGGGAGCCGTTATAGCCGGTGGTGAGAATCCGCTTGTCTCTTACTAAGACGGCACCCACGGAACGGCGGTTGCAGGTGGACCGTTTCGCGACAACCTGGGCGAGCTCCACAAAGTATTCGTCCCAACTAGGGCGTGCCATGGGGGTGCACCTCCGACCACCGAAATGTGGGAAAAGCGAAAGGGGGCAATAATGCCCCCTTACTTCGTGCCAAAAAGCCGATCTCCTGCATCGCCGAGCCCCGGGACGATATAGGCGTGGTCGTTCAGGTGAGAGTCGACCGCCGCCGTGAAGATGTCCACGTCCGGGTGCGCCTCCTGGACCACCTTGATGCCCTCCGGCGCCGCGATCAGCGACAGCAGCTTGATCTTGACGCCGCCCTTCTGCTTGATCAGGTCGATGGCGGCAACCACCGAGCCGCCGGTGGCCAGCATGGGGTCCACGATGATCAGCTCCCGGTCGGCCAGGTCCGGGGGGAGCTTACAGTAGTACTCCACCGGCTTCAGGGTCTCGGGATCCCGGTAGAGCCCGATGTGGCCCACCCGGGCGGTCGGGTAGAGGTTCAGGATGCCCTGCACCATGCCCAGCCCGGCCCGCAGGATCGGGATGATGCCGATCTTCTCACCGGCCAGCCGGTGGCAGGTGGCCATCGCCACCGGGGTCTCCACCTGCACCTCCTCGGTGGGCAGATCCCGGGTGACCTCGTAGGCCATCAGCATGGCCACCTCGTTGACGAGCTCACGGAAGTCCTTCGAGCCGGTCTCCTTATCACGGATCATGGAGAGCTTGTGCTTGATCAGCGGATGGTCGATCACTACAACCCTCGACATATCTCTCTCTCCCCTAGTCTAGTCGGTAGACGGCCCGCTCGCCGCCGATGAGTTTGGGCCGGGTCCTGGCCGCCGTGATGCGCGCTTGTCCGATGGTCGTGACCGCCAACCGGACGGGTACCGCAACCCGCCGCAGGTGCATCCCGATCAGGGTCAGACCGATGTCGAGGCCGGCGTGGGCCCGAATCTCCTCCACCACCACGGCTCCCGGCATGTGACGCATGGCCCGGGCGGCGAAGGCGCCACCGGCCTTGGGCACCGGCACCACCGTCACCGGCTCCCAGCCGTAGCGTTCAGCGGCCTCCCGCTGCACCACCAGCGCCCGGTTCAGGTGCTCACAGCACTGGCAGGCCAGGTAGATCCCATGCTGCTGTGTGAGCTCCCAGAGCGGCTCCAGGATGGCCTGTGCCACCGCATCGCTCCCCGCAGTCCCGATCCGCTGGCCGGCCACCTCGCTGGTGCTGCAGCCCACCACCAGGACCTGTCCCGGCTGCAGGCCGGCGACAGCCAGGAGCTCGTCCACCGCTGCCCTCACCTGGGATCGGACCTGTTCGAGGAACTGGGCGTCATCCATAGGACATCCCCCCCTACCGCTGCTCCAGAAGCCGGATCTTCTCCACCCGCTTGGCGTGACGGCCCCCCTCGTGCTCCGTGGTGAAGAAGGCCTTGATGATCTCGGCGGCCACGCCGGGTCCCACCACACGTGCCCCCAGGCAGATGATGTTGGCGTCGTTATGCGCCCGGGCCATCTGGGCGGAGTAGATCTCGTTGCAGAGCGCCGCCCGGATGCCGGGCACCTTGTTCGCTGCGATGGACATGCCGATGCCGGTGCCGCAGATCAGAACACCCTTCTCATAGGCGCCGGCAGAGACCCCCTCGGCCACCTTCTGGGCAAAGTCCGGATAGTCACAGGAGTTCCGGTCATGGGTCCCCAGGTCCTCCACCTCGATCTCGAGCCCCCTGAGCACGGAAATGACGGCCTCCTTCAGATCGAGACCGCCATGATCGGAACCGATCGCCACCTTCATTCCGCTCGTCTCCCCTCGGCACGAATTCGGTCAACTACGGCCTGGAGCAGGGACTCCAGCGCCGCCGCTGTCTGCTGATAGGCTCCCAGAGGCCCACCGAAGGGATCGGGGACCTCCTGCGCGGTCCCGGCATACTCGCCCAGGGTGAAGACCCGGTCCGCCATCTGCGGCTGGCGGGCGAGAATCGCCTCCTTGTGGCCGCGCGTCATGGTCAGGATCAGGTCGTACCCCTGCAGGTCGGGCACCGGCTGGGAGCGGTGGCCGGAGAGGTCGATCCCCCGGTCCTTCATCACCGTGACGGCGTGGTCGGTGGCAGCCATGCCGGGAAGGGCGCCCGTCCCCGCCGACTCCACCTGCAGGGTCCAGCCGGGGTCGGCCTTCTCCCAGAGCTCCCGCAGCAGAGCCATGGCCATGGGGCTGCGGCAGGTGTTGCCTGAGCAGACCAGTAGAACCCGACGGATGCTCATACCCTTACCACCTGCCCACCGGCGGCCCGGCGCAGGCGGTTCATGATGGCCAGGCCGATGCCGCTCTCCGGTACCCCTTCCGCCAGGATCACATCCACCCTGTGCCGGTCAAAGGCGCGCAGGGTGCTGAACAGGTCGCTGGCAATGCCCGCCAGGTCCTCCCGGGTGCCGTACTCCAGGACGACCTGAGCCGGGTAGACGCCGCGGCTCTCCGCGCTGCAGATAATGCCGACCCGCTTGCCCTCCGCCTCGTACTCCTCAAGCAGGTCGCGGATCTTCTCCTGCATTCTGAGCACGGGCCCTTCCACCAGGAGCATCTGGGCTTTGGGGGCGTAGTGGGCATACTTCATGCCGGGCGAGCGGGGGGCTTCGCCCGTCTCCACCCCGTGAACAGCGGCTGCCACCTCCACCGGGCCGATCTCCGCGCAGATCTGCTCCAGGGTGACGCCGCCCGGCCGCAGCAGGACCGGTGGGTCCACGGTCATGTCGATCACGGTCGATTCGAGCCCCAGGCCCGTCTCTCCTCCATCGAGGAGCAGGGGGATGCGCCCATCCAGATCCTCCAGCACGTGCTCCGCCACCGTGGGGCTGGGCCGGCCGGACCGATTGGCGCTGGGGGCCGCCAGGGGCACGCCGGCGGAGCGGATCAGGGCGAGGGCGACCGGGTGGCTGGGCATGCGGACCCCCACCGTGGCGAGGCCGCAGGTCACCACATCGGGCACGGTCTGATGCTTCGGAAGCACGAGCGTAAGGGGACCCGGCCAGAAGCGATTCATGAGCTTCTCGGCAAGGGGCGGCAGCTGGCTGATTACGCTGGAGAGTTGCTCCCGATCGGCCACGTGGACGATCAGCGGGTTGTCCGAGGGGCGGCCCTTGGCCTCAAAGATCCGTGCCACAGCCGCTGCGTCCGTGGCGTTTGCGGCCAGCCCGTAGACGGTCTCGGTCGGGAATGCGACGACGCTGCCCCGGCGAATCAGGTCCGCAGCTGCAGCCACCGCCTCCGGTTCCGGATGGGCTGCGTCAACCCGCAGCACCCTCGTCTCCTGAACCAGGTGTTCCACAGTGAACCCTCCTCCCTCTCCAGGCCTGTTCCGTCGATCTAGTAGGCTTTCTGGATGCGCCTGCTGATTTCCTGCCCGTTGGATATGCGCGCGGTCCCAGGCTTAGCATGCCAAAGATAGGACCAGAGTCCTATGGTAATTCATGGGTTTTCCGGTAGAATTAGAGACAGAAACCGACGGAATCCCACAGCAAGTGGCAACCGGCCTCCCATTATTAGGCCCGCCGTCATCCCCCCGACGGCTCCTATAACCCCCCAAAACGGCCCCATACGCGCGACAGACCCGCAGGCCCCCCACCTGCGGGTTTGTCGCGCCCTGGTGCAGCTCAAACGCTCCAGGCCGGCACACCGCTCAACCGGGCCAGGTCAAGGTTACCGCCGGAGATCACAGCGACGGCCCTGCCGCCGCTCCGTAGGGCGGCGGCCACGCTGGCCGCACCCGAAGGTTCCACCGCCTGCCGCACCTGCTCCAGCAGGTACCGGCAGGCCCGGCGGATCTCCTCATCTGTCACCAGCACGATCTCATCGACATAGCGCTGCACCACCGGGAAGGTGAGCTCCCCGGGCATGGAGGCCCGAAGGCCGTCGGCGATGCTGGTGGAGGTCCCGATGCTCACCCGCCGGCCCTGCTGACGGGAGAGGTAGGTGTCGTTGGCCAGGGCCGGCTCGACGCCCACGACCCGGATCCGTGGGTTGGACTCCTTGAGGGCCGTGGCAACCCCCGAGATGAGGCCACCGCCCCCGATGGGGACGTAGACCACCTCGACCTGGGGTGCCTGTTCCAGGATCTCCAGCCCGATGGTGCCCTGGCCCGCCATGATCTCGGGGTCATCATAGGGCGGAATGAAGACGGCCCCGGTCTCCTCCACGATCTGTGCCGCCCTGGCCAACCGCTCGGTGGAGGTGAGGCCGCAGAACTCCACGGTGGCGCCCCAGGACTGAATGCCCCGAACCTTGACGGCCGGAGCGTCCTCGGGGACCACCACCGTCGCCTTCAGGCCGAGGCGCTGGGCCACATAGGCCACCGCCTGGCCGTGGTTGCCCGATGATCCGGTCACCACGTGCCTGGCGCCCGCCTCCGCCGCCAGCATCACCCGGTTGGAGGCGCCGCGCAGCTTGAAGGAGCCGGTGCGCTGCAGGTGCTCCGCCTTGTAGAGGAGCCCGTTCCCCGTGGGATCTTCGATCAACGGGGTCCTGATCACCATCTCCCGGATGCGCCTGGCCGCCGCCTCAATCGCAGTCAGGTTGGTCATGGGGGTCGCCTCCGTCCTCTCCTTGCTTGGCTGCCAGGACAGCCCGCTCCACGCCCGCCGTGTCCCGATGGACCGTGACGGGCCCAAAGCCCGCCTGCCGGAGCAGAGCGGCTACCACCGGGGCCTGCCGAATGCCCACCTCCACCCCCAGCAGCCCGCCGGGCTTCAGGCGAGCGGGAGCCTCGGCGAACAGCCTCCGGTAGATCTCGTAGGCATCGGGACCGGGGGTGAGGGCGAGATGGGGCTCCCAGTCGCGCACCTCCGGCATCAGCCCCGGGAGCTCAGCCTCCCCCACGTAGGGCGGATTGGAGAGGATGGCGTCGTAGCGCTCGGTTGCCAGCGGGGTGAGCAGGTCGCCCTGCCGGAACTCTACCCGGTCGGCCACCCGGTTGAGCCGGGCGTTCTCTGCCGCGACGGCCAGCGCCTCGCGGCTGAGGTCGACCGCAACCACGGTGGCCTCGGGCAGCAGGTGGGCGACGGCCACCGCGATGGCCCCGCTCCCCGTGCCGATGTCTGCCACCCGCACCGGGCCCCGCCCCGCCAGCCGGGCCACGGCTTCCCGCACCAGCGTCTCCGTGTCGAGCCGCGGGATCAGCACCGCCGGCGTCACCCGGAAGGTGAGCCCCAGGAACTCCTCGGTGCCGAGGATATACTGGATCGGCTCACGCCGGGCCCGGCGGGCCACCATCGCCTCAAAGGAGCGGAGTTGCTCGGGGGCCAGGGCCCAAGCGCTGCGAAGCCGCAGCTCTCCGACCGAACAGCCCAGCAGATGGGCCAGCAGCCAGGCGGCCTCCCGCTCGGCCTCCTCCACCCCAGCCGAGGTCAACTCCCCGGCGGCCGCCCGCAGCGCCGCACGCACGGTGGTCACCACTTACGCCTCCTGCCGCTGCAGCTTCTCCGCCTGCTCGTGCTGGGCCAGCGCATCGATGATGTGGTCGATATCGCCGTCCATGATCGCCGGCAGGTTGTGGACCGTCAGGCCGATCCGGTGGTCGGTGCACCGGTCCTGCGGGAAGTTGTAGGTCCGGATCTTCTCGGCCCGGTCGCCGGAGCCGACCTGCGCCCGCCGCTGCGCCTCCTCGGCGCTCTTCGCCTGGGTGTTGTAGTAGTCAAAGACGCGCGCCCGCATCACCCGCATCGCCTTTTCCCGGTTTTGGATCTGGGAGCGCTCGTCGGCGCAGTAGACGACGATGCCGGTGGGCAGGTGGGTGAGGCGGACCGCCGACTCGGTCTTGTTCACGTGCTGACCGCCCGCGCCGCCAGCCCGCTGCACCTCGATCTTCAGGTCGTCGGGCCGGATCTCCACGTCCAGCTCTTCCGCCTCGGGCATCACCGCAACCGTGACGGTGGAGGTGTGGATGCGGCCCTGCGCTTCGGTGGCCGGCACCCGCTGCACCCGGTGCACGCCGCCCTCGTACTTCAGCCGGGAATAGGCACCCTCGGCGTTGATCTGGAAGACCACTTCCTTGATGCCGCCCGCCTCGTTCTCGCTGATATCGATCAGCTCGGTCTTCCAGCGGTGGCGCTCGGCATACCGGGTGTAGAGCCGGTAGAGCTCCGCGGCGAAGAGCGACGCCTCGTCGCCACCGGCGCCGGCCCGGATCTCCACCAGCACGTTCTTCTCATCGTTGGGATCGCGCGGCAACAGGAGCAGGCGAAGCTCCTCGGTCAGGCGCTCAATCCGCTCCTTCAGATCCTTCAGCTCCTGGTTGAAGAGCGCCCGCTCCTCCGGCTCCAGCTGCCCGCCGAGCATGGCCATGACATCTTCGATCTCCTGCTCCGCCTTCAGGTACTCCCTGAACTTCTCCACCAGGGGGGTCAGGCGGTTGTGCTCACGGGTGACCTTCTGGTACTCCTTCTGGTCGTTGATAATCGAGGGGTCGCCCAGCTTATAGGTGAGGTCCTCATAGCGGGCCGCGACACCCTCCAGCTTCTCCTTCATGCGGGGATCCATCGTACTCACCTCGGTTAGAGAAAATGGCGTGAAAGGGCATGGCAAAGGGGCGCGGGAGTTCCCGTGCCCCGTGTGCAGCGAAGCTAACCCGGCAGGCCGTGGCCGCGGGCGGTCTCAAAGGAGGCGATGGCCACCTCCAGTTGGCTGTCGTCCGGCTCCCTGGTGGTGAGGGCCTGCAGCCACATGCCAGGGCGGCTCATCAGGTTGACAAAGAGGTTGTCGTACTTGCCGGCCAGGCGGATGATCTCGTAGGAGATGCCCGCCACGATCGGCAGCATGGCAATGCGCACGACAATCTTAAGCCAGACATTCGGCACCGAGAAGATCGCGAAGAAGAGGATCGAGATGACCACCACGTAGAGCAGGAAGCTTGTCCCGCAGCGCTTGTGCTCCCGGGAGTGCTTGCGGGCATTCTCCACCGTGAGGGGGTCGCCCGCCTCGTAGGTGTTGATCACCTTGTGCTCCGCACCGTGGTACTGGTAGACCCGCTGGATGTCCTTCATGAGCGAGATCACGGCCAGGTAGCCTACAAAGAGGCCGAGCCGCAGGGCCCCCTCCACCACGTGGGTCAGCAGCGAGTTCATGGCCAGAGAGCGGACGTAGTTGGTCAGCAGGGTCGGCCCCACCACAAAGATGCCGATGGCGATGGCAAAGCCCGCGATGGTGGTGAGGGTCATCTCCTTCTTGGTCAGCTGCTCCTCGTCGGGCATGGCCTGACTGGCCGAGTACATGAGTGCGGAGATGCCGGTGGACATGGTCTCCACCAGTGCCACCATACCCCGCAGAATGGGCAGTCGCAGGACCGGATACCGCTGCAGAACCGACTTGACCTCTTCCTGATGGATGGCGATCTCGCCGTCGGGGCGCCGCACCGCAATGGCCATGCGCTTGGGGCCACGCATCATCACACCCTCGATGACCGCCTGACCACCGTAAGTGACCCGCTCTTCGCTCATACCTGGACCGTCACCCCCGCTCAGTTGAAAAAGAAAACAGAGCGCGTTGGCTCTGCTTTCGGAAAGACGTAGGTTAAAACTACCGGCCGTACTTCTTCTTGAACCGGTCGATCCGGGAGCCAGCCTCAACGCGCGTCGTCCGGCTACCGGTATAGAAAGGATGGCAGTTCGCGCAAATTTCGACCCGGACGTTCTTGCGAGTGGAAAGGACCTCGTAGGTAGCGCCGCAACCGCAGACGATCTTGCTCTTTTCAGCCTTCGGATGGATACCGGCCTTCATGATTCATTGCTCCCTTTCAAGTCGCTTCGAACCCGACGCCGTTCCCGAGCCATTCGGTAGAGCAGTTGCTGCTGCTTGCAGGGCGCCGGTCTACGAAGACGGAGTCGTACTGAGGAATTATATCACGCGCGATTTCCGCGCGCAACGAGTCGCGGCGCGGAATGCGTCAAGCAGGAGATCGAGTTCAAGTATCTAATTTTTTGCGGGGCGAATATACAGAGTCCGACAAATTTCCAGAGCGGCGCCGCAAAGGCTCCACAACAATCAAATCGCTCACTCGCTGTCGTACGGGCGGTACCCTTCTGGGAGGTGAACCAGTGCTGCGCCTTTTCAGCTACGCCGGCGCACTCATCGTGTTGAACATCATACTGGCGCTGGTTACCGGCTCCCTGGTGCTCCGGATCACCCTGTTTGCGATCAGTCTGGTAGTGATTGGGCTTTACTGGTTCCTGCGCCGCAGCCTGCCGCCGATCAGCGGCACCCTGTCGATCGAGGGTCTCCGGGAGCCCGTGGAGGTCTACCGGGATGAAAGGGGGGTTCCGCACCTCTACGCCCGGAACCTGCATGATCTCTACCTGGCCCAGGGGTACGTGACGGCCCAGGACCGCATCTGGCAGATGGAGGTCAGCAGGCGGGCCGCCTCGGGCCGCCTGGCCGAGATCCTGGGAGAGCGGTCCCTGGAGCGGGACCGGCACGCTCGTACGGTCGGCCTGCGCCGGGTGGCCGAAGCCTCCGTCGCGGCCCATTCACCCTCCGCCCTGGCCTGCCTGGAGGCCTATGCAGCCGGGGTGAACGCCTTCCTGAAGGAGGGGAGGCTCCCGCCCGAGTTCACGCTGCTCCGGGCCCGGCCCGAGCCCTGGACGGTGGTGGACTCCATCGCCGTCGCCAAACTCCTGGCCTACGAGTTGAGCAACAACTGGGCCGATGAGCTCTTCCGCGCACAGTTGGTCCAGGTGATGGGTGCAGAGAAGGCGGCCGATCTGTTCTGCCACAACCCTGATCAGGCCTCGCTCGAGGCGCTTGGCCACCTGGCGCTCCCCTACCTCGATGATCTCTTCGCGCTTGCGATTACCAATCTGGAGACTGTTTCGGGGAGCAACGGGTGGGTGGTCGGCGGAGGCCGCACCCGCTCCGGGCACCCGATGCTCGGCAGCGACCTGCATGCAGCCCCGCGGATCCCAACCCCCTGGCACCAGGCCCACCTGGTGGGTCCCGACCGCCTCGATGTGGCGGGAATCGCCTTTCCCGGGATGCCGGGGATCGTCTTCGGCCACACCCGCGACTTCGCCTGGAGCCTCTCCAGTCTCACCGCCGACACCCAGGATCTGGTCCTGGAGCGGGCAAACCCAGAGGCGCCCGACCAGGTTGAGTACCAGGGCCGCTGGGAGCAGGCGACCCGCCTGAGCGAGCCGATTCTGGTGCGGGGCCGCCCCGAGCCGGTGCCCCACGAGGTGCTGATCACCCGGCACGGCCCCATCCTGGCGCACGACGGCTCTACGGCCATCGCCCTTCGCTCGGCCGTGCTGCAGCCGAGCGCCGAAACGGAGTGCCTGCTGAACATGAACCGCGCCCGGACCTGGGCTGAGTTCCGGCAGGCGGCCCGCGGCTTCCGGGCGCCGGCCCAGGCCGTCCTGTTCGCCGGACGGGACGGGACCATCGCCCGCATGGTCGTGGGATCGCTCCCCATCCGCCGGATGGGAGACGGTCAGTTGCCGGCGCCGGGGTGGACCGGCTCCCATGAGTGGGAGGGCTTCATTCCACCCGACGAGCTGCCCGAGGATGTGAATCCGCCGGAGGGCTTCCTGGTGGCCGCCAACCAGGACCTTACCCCACCCGGTTACCCGTACAGAATCTGCTCCCCCTGGGCACCCCCCTACCGGGCACAGCGGCTGACCGACCGGCTGCGCGCCTCCATCGGGTGGACCCGCGAGCGGGGGGAGGAGCTGCAAGCCGATACGGTAAACCTGCAGGCGCGGGGGTTGATCCAACTCCTGCTCTCCTGCCTGCATCAAGGGCTCCGACAGGGCCCGCAGCCGGAGGCCCTCAGCGACCTCGAGAAGCGGGCTCTCCTGCTCATCTCGGGCTGGGAGCATGACGAAAAGGCCGACTCGGCCGGCGCGCTGCTCTGGCAGCAGTGGTACACCTTCCTGCTGGAGGGGATCTTCCGCCCCCAGATGGGCCTGCGGCTCTTCGACCAGTTCGTTGCGACCCGTTGCGCCATCCCGGTCGTGGACCGCCTGCTGGCGCGGGTGGCAGCGGGTGAAGTGAGCCCCTGGCTCAGCAATGAAGGGGAGCATGGGCTGCCGCGCATCGCCCTGCGGGCCTTCCGCCGGGCGGTGGCGCTCCTGGCCGCCAAGCATGGGTGTCGCCCTGAGCAGTGGGCCTGGGGCAAGGAGCACAAGGTCCGGTTTGTCCACCCGCTCAGCCGGCGCTTCAAGTGGCTGGCCCCCTTCCTCGACCTCGGCCCCTACCCGGCGAGCGGGAGCCACTCCACTATATACCATAACAGCTTTAGCCTGCTCGACCCCTTCGCGGTCGGCTTCGCCTCCCCCTACCGGCGGGTCGTGGACATGGGCCTGCCCGAGGAGGCGGTCGACATCTCTGCCCCCGGGGTCAGCGGCCACCCGCTCAGCCCCTTCTTCACCGACCAGTTCACCACCTGGCAAAAGGCCAGGTATGCGCCACAGCCGATGCGGCACTCCGAGATTCGCCGGTTCCCCCGCCTGCTCCTGAACCCACCGCTGAAGAAGAGCGACACCTGATTCCGGACCCCTGCGCTGCGTGTGCAGGGGCTTTTTTTCTGCTATCCGTCAAGTGTTGTGGAGGACCGGCGGCCGTGGGCCGCCACGGTCCTCCGTTGGAAAATCAGCCAACCAGTAGGATCTTGCGGCGGAAGTTCTTGAACGACCGGAAGCCGTAA
>JBMONC010000002.1:0-25826 GCA_049324875.1 Bacillota bacterium | reverse complement strand
CAGGTTACGCCTGACAGTCCCGGACTTACCGGAGTATCTGTACCCCCCTGCCTTCGTGTAACGTCGATCGAGTCTGAATTACCGAGGTTACTATTGGCCCCAGTGCGGAAAACAAGATTACACGGATTACACTGATTAAAACATTATAAATATATAAATGGTAAGCCACTGTTTTCATCCGTGGTGCTGGTGCGGCAACAGCCATGGTGCGGTGCTTCGCACCGGTACCACCTATGGAAAGGACAGAAACCCATTATTATAAATTTTATGTATTTATCCGTGTAATCCGTGTAATCCGTGGCAGAGATCTGTCTCCACCCCGTCGGGGGTCACTTTTTCGGCCGGCGGACGTCCTAAGTGCAGGTGAAACACAGGGAGGGAATAAGGTGGAGCCGATCCAGAAGGAGCGGGTGCAGGAGGTGCTGACCCGGCTGACCGGGCGGGAGGTCTACCTGCACCTGGAGACGACGACCGGGGCCTACGCCGCCCAGCGAAATCCAGGGGCGATGGCGGTCTCTGCCCTCATCCGGAACGGGAAGGTGACCTACCGGCGCGGGATCGTGGCCGGCGACGGCCCCTACCGGGTGGGGCTGCAGATGGAGGGCGGATGGGTTTACGCCGAGGGGCTGACCGACTTCGAGATCGACAGCGAGGGACGGCTGCTGCTGGCGGGGCATGACGCGGACGGAAAGCTGGCGGTCTCGCTGGAACTGGGCACGCTCCCCTTCCCGCTCGCGGGGGCTGACCGGGCGGTCAGCATCACCCCTGGGCCCGTGGCGGCTCCGGGGGCGCCGGCGCTGGAGAGGGAGCGCCGCCTGCTCCTGATCTTCCCGCACCCAGACGACGAGGCCTTCGGCGTGGCCGGCACCGTGGCGCTCTACGCTGCCCGGGGAACGCCCATCACCTACCTCTGCGGCACCCTCGGCGAGCTGGGCCGGAACATGGGCCGCCCCTTCTTCGCCAACCGGGAGAGCCTTCCCGCCGTGCGGGAGCAGGAGCTGCGGGAGGCCTGCCGGGCGATGGGGATCACCGACCTGCGGATGATGGGGCTGCACGACAAGACGGTGGAGTTCCACGACCCGGAGGAGCTGGCCGACCGGATTCTGGCGGTGGTGGAGGAGGTCCAGCCCTCCCTGGTGATCACCCACTACCCCGGCTACTCGGTCCACCCGGACCACGACGCCCTCTCCGCCGCTGCGATCCGGGCGCTCTCCCGGCTCCCCGCGGAGCGGCGGCCGCGGGTGCTCTGCCACGCACCCCCCACCGGCCGGGCCCGGGAGGTGCTGGGCGAGCCCGATGTGATCATCGATATCAGCAGCGTGGCCGAGGTGAAGATGGCCGCCCTGCGGGCACACCGCTCCCAGACCGAGGGCATCTTCGCCGACTGGGAGAGGCGGGCGGCCGCGGGCGACCCCCTGGCCGAGACCTGGTGGGAGCGGATCCGCAAGGTGGAGAAGCTCTACACCTACAAGTTCTGAGCTAAGCGAGGGTGTATGGTACAGGCCGACGGCAGCCGCCGCCGGCCTGAGGCTTTTTTCAGTCGAAGATGTCGAAGACCTCGCCCAGGAACCCCTTCTTCTTTCGCTTATGATGAGGCCGGTGGTAATCGTCATCATCGTCGACGTGGGGCCGGGCCCGGTACTCATTCTCCCAGGACTCACCCGCTGCGAGCAGCTTCTCAAGCTCCCCGCCATCCAGCCAGACCCCCCGGCACTCCGGGCAGACATCGATGCGAACACCGCGGCGGTCAACCTCGCGCATGGATACGTTACACATAGGACAACGCATCTGCATCCCTCCCCCTTACCTTCATGACCCTCTTCGCCGGCAGCCGGCGAACCTCCTACCTCCAATGATGCCCCGGGCGGTGAGAATGGTTCGCGGCTGGAGAGAGTTTCCCCCTGGTCGTCAGCGAACATATGTTCTAAAATAGGTGCGGGGGGTGTTCCTTGTGTCGCGCCTGACCTACATCGAGCAGCCATGCAAGTCCGTGCTCAACCGGGTGGAGGGGATGCCCTTCAAGTGGTCGATCAACCCCTACACCGGATGCGCCCATGCCTGCCGGTACTGCTACGCCCGGGCCTTCTACATGAAGGCCGACCGGGGGACGGCGGAGGAGTTCGACCGGCAGATCTACGTCAAGGTGAACGCCCCGGAGGTGCTCCGGACGGAGCTGGCCCGGCGCTCCTGGAAGCGGGAGCTGGTGGTGGTGGGGGCTGCCACCGATCCGTACCAGCCGGGGGAGGCCCGGTTCGCCATCACCCGTTCCATCCTGGAGGCCCTGCGGGACTACCGGACCCCGGTCTCCCTCATCACCAAGGGGCCGCTGATCCTGCGGGATCTGGAGCTGCTCCGGCAGGTCGATCAGGCCGCCGGGGTGGAGGTGCACATCACCATCCCCACGCTGGATGAGCGGGCCTGGCGGAGCCTGGAGCCCCGGACGCCCCCGCCCTCCGCCCGGCTGGCGGCGGTGCGAAGGCTGAATGCAGCCGGCATCCGGACCGGGGTCTTCCTCGCCCCGATCCTCCCCGGCATCAGCGACGACGAGCGCTCCCTGCGCAGCCTGCTGGAGGCGGCCAGGGAGGCGGGGGCGCCCTACGTGGTCCCCATCACCCTCCGGCTCGCCCCCGGTGTCCGGGAGTGGTTCCTGCCCCACATCTCCCAGCACTTCCCGCACCTGACGCTCCCGTACTGCCGGCTCTATCAGAAGGTGGAGGCTCGGCCCGACTACAAGGCGCGCACCCTCGGCCTGGCGGCCTCGCTGCTCCAGGAGCTGGGGTTGGCCTCCAGCCCGGGCGAGATGCGCCGCCCACCGGCCTCGGCCCCCGAGGTCCAGCAGCTCCGGCTCAGCATCTGAGCGGGAAGGGAGAGGTCCCCATCCACGGCGGATGGGGACCTGCGCGCGTCATGGGTGATGGGTGGAGCCGCATAGAGAGGGGGTGAGAGATTCCGCCGCAAGGAGGTCGGTCCCCTGAACCGCCTGCCGTCGGCGCCCCTGCGGGCGCTCTGGTTCCTGCTGGTCACCCTGGGCCTGGGCCTGATCCTTCTGCTCCTCTTCGCCACCCTGGAGCAGCGCCCCCTCGAGACCGAAGCGCTCCGCTACTTCCCGGCCGAGATGCTGGAACAGGGCCGCCGGTTTACCCGGGAGGCCCGCCTGGCCGGCAGCCTCCAGTCCATCGCCTCCCTGGGGCTGATGCTGGCCCTCTGCTTCCACCCCGCCGGCTGCCGGCTGCTGACCTGGCTGGAGGAGCGGGGCAGGGGCCGGCTCTGGCCGGGGCTGATCTGCGTGGCGCTCGGGATCGGGCTCCTGGGCTTCCTGGTGGAGCTGCCCTTTGCCTTCTACCTGGGGCACCTGCACGAGAAGGCCTACGGCCTGACCCGCCAGAGCGCAGGGGGCTGGCTGAGCGATCACCTGATCCGGCTGGCGACCAACCTGGGGCTCTCGCTCCTCTTCTGGCTGCCGCTCTACTGGCTGATCCGGCGAAGCCCCCGGGGCTGGTGGCTGCCCGCCACGGTGGTGACCGCCGGTCTCAGCGCCCTGTTGACGGCGCTCTACCCCGTGGTGCTGATGCCCCTCTTCAATGAGGTCCGCCCGGTTCAGGACCCGCAGGTGATCGCGATGATCCACCGGCTGGCCGACCGGGCGGGGGTGAAGGTGGAGCAGGTGCGGGAGCTGAGGGTCTCCGACAAGTCCACCCGGGTCAACGCCATGGTGACCGGGCTGGGGCCGACCAAGCAGGTGGTGCTTTACAACACCCTGACCCAGCAGCTCTCCCCGGTGGAGGTGGAGGTGGTGCTGGCCCACGAGCTGGCCCATGCCGTCCACGGGGACCTGCTGACCAGCTGGATGCTGCACACCGCGCTGGGAGGGCTCAGCCTGGCGCTGGCCGCCTGGATGCTGCGGGAGATGCAGGGGGTCGCCCCCCTGAACCTCCCCGCCCCCCACGCCGCCCGGGGGCTGGCCCTCCTGCTCCTCTTCTTCAGCCTCTTCGACACCCTCTCCGCCCCGGCGCAGAACACCCTCTCCCGGCGGATGGAGGTCCGGGCCGACCAGTACGCCCTCACCCTGACCCAGAACCCCCGGGCGGTGGTCAGCAGCTTTCAGAAGCTGGCGATGGCCAACCCCGGCGATGTCAGCCCGCCCCCGGTGGTCGAGTTCCTGAGCCACTCCCACCCCAGCATCCTCAACCGGATCCGGCAGGCGCTGCGGGGGGTGCGGTAGCTCAGACCCGGCGGAAGGCCAGGGTCACGTTGGTGCCGCCGAAGCCGAAGTTGTTGGAGAGGGCGACCTCCAGCCCCTTGACCTCCCGCGCCTCGTTGGGCACGTAGTCCAGGTCGCAGGCCGGGTCAGGGTTGTGCAGGTTGATCGTGGGCGGCACCACCTGGTGCTTCAGCGCCAGGATCGTCAGGATCCCCTCAATGGCGCCCGCCGCCCCCAGCAGGTGGCCGTGCATCGACTTGGTGGAGTTGACCATGATCCGGTAGGCGTGATCGCCGAAGACCGACTTGATCGCCTGGGTCTCCATCGCGTCGCCCAGGTCGGTGGAGGTGGCGTGGGCGTTGATGTGCCCCACGCTCTCCAGCGGCACCCCTGCGCTCCGCAGCGCCATCTTCATCGCCAGGGCGGCGCCCTTCCCCTCCGGGTGCGGGGCGGTGATATGGTAGGCATCGCCCGACATGCCGGCCCCGATCACCTCGGCGTAGATCTGGGCGCCGCGGCGCCGGGCGTGCTCGTACTCCTCCAGGATCAGCGCCCCGGCCCCTTCGCCCATCACGAAGCCGTCACGGTCGGCCGCGAAGGGGCGGGAGGCGCCCTGGGGGTCATCGTTGCGGGTGGAGAGCGCCCGGGCCGAGGAGAAGCCGGCGAAGGCCAGCTCAGTGATCGTCGACTCGCAGCCGCCGGTGATCATCACATCCGCATCGCCCCGCTTGATGATGTGGAAGGCGTCGGCGATGGCGTGGCCGGCCGAGGAGCAGGCGGAGACGGTGCCGTAGTTCGGCCCCATCACCCCGTACTTCATGGAGATCAGGCCCGGGGCCATGTTGATGATGCAGCGGGGGATGAAGAAGGGGGAGATGCGGCGGGGCCCCTTCTCCGCCAGGGTCAGGGTGTTGTCCTCGATCCCCTCCAGACCGCCCATGCCGCTGCCGAAGACCACGCCGGACCGCTCGGCCAGCTCCCCTTCAAAGGTGAGCCCCGCGTCCTCCACCGCCTCGGTGGCGGCGCCCATGGCGTAGTGGATGAAGGTATCGTACCGCTTCACCTCCTTCGGCTCCATCACCGTGGCCGGATCGAAGCCGCGGACCTCGCCGGCGAAGGTGGTCGGGAGCCGGGAGGGATCGAACCGGGTGATCGGACCAATGCCGGAGCGACCTGCCAGGGCGGCCTCCCAGTTGGCCTTGACACCCAGCCCGAGGGGAGAGAGCAGACCTATGCCGGTAACCACGACGCGACGTTCCACAACGGTCACTCCTTGATCAGTAAATAGGATCGCAACATAGCCAGCAGACTCTGCCGCATCGCCTTCAAATCCATCCCCGGGGCGCCGGTCACCCAGTAGACCGCCACGCCATCGGCGGCGGAGAGGAGCAGGGAGGCCAGGGTGCGGGCGTCGGCATCGGGGCGGAAGAGCCCCTGGGCCACCCCGTCGTCGATGATCCCGGCCAGGTAGTCGGCCAGGCCGCTGAACCGCTTGTGCAGCCCCTGGCGCACCTCGCCGCTCTGCACCGCCTCGGCCATGGTGACCAGCAGGAGCCGCCCGGTCCCCGGATGCCGCACCCGGAGGGCGGTGGTGAAGAGGACCACACACCGCTCCAGCCGCTCCCAGGGGTCTCCCACCTGGCCGGTCAGCCGGGCGAAGAGTTCCGGCGCCCGGCCCAGCCGCTCATCCACCAGCGCCAGCATCAGCTCGCCCTTGGTGGGGAAGTAGCGGTAGATGGCTCCCACGCTCACCCCGGCGTGCTGGGCGATGTCGTTGATCGTCGCCAACGGATACCCCTTACCGATAAAGACCTCCATCGCCGCATTCAGGATCGCCTGGCGCCGGTTCGCTTTGTGCGCCTCACTCACCCTCGGCATCCATCACCGCTCCTTGCTATAAAAAGCGAGCGTTCGTTCATTTTATACCATGATTCGGCACTTCCCGCAAGTCCAAGCTGGGCGGAACCGCCGGCACGCGAAGGGGCCCCGGTGCCCTGAGAGAGCAGCCGGAGCCCGCCTCGCGGATCCCGCTGGTTACTGGCCGGACTTCTGAGCGGCCCGCTGCATGGCAGCAGCGTTGCGCTGAGCGCCATGCTGGGCGCCGCTGACACCGGTGATGTTGTTGCCGGTCAGCTGAACGCCCTGGGCGCCCTGGGCACCCGTGGCGCCGCCCCCCAGCGTCCCGAACTCGTAGCCCACCTGGCCGGCCTTGGCGGCCGCACGCTGCATGGCGGCAGCGTTCCGCTGAGCGCCGTGCTGAGCGCCGCTCACGCCCTGAATGTTGGTGCCGGTGAGGTTAGCACGATTGTTCGCCATGGTGAAACTCCCCCTCATCTGTTATGTGGAGTCGGAGTCTCATCGGGACCGAGCTTAGTGTGACGCGAGCGGGGGTCACCGATACATCCCAAAGTGGTGGAATATTTGTCCTTTGGCTCTGGAAACGGTTACACTTCCAAATCTTATTGTCAAGGCACGGTTAATTCGGCCATAATATGATGCAGTATGGTGAACGATCCCTCTGCCGCAAATCTTTCGATTTCTGCGCCCAGCGCGCAGCTGACCAGGGCAAACCTCCCGAAAGGGGGGGACGCAAAGCCACGGGCCTACGACCGCACGGTCATGGCAGCCGGGTTGCCAGATGCGGAGCTACTCCTCATCAGACGGCGGACCGGCGCCCTCCTGGTCCGCCTTTTGCATGGGTCCGGTGGAGGAGCATCCGAATGGGGAGGCTGGGTCGCTATGAGCCGGTTTACGAAGCGCGCGACAACCAACCAGGAGAGTGCGACCGGGAGGCTCCGCCGGTTCAGGTTCAGCCTGGGCCTGAAACTTGGCCTCGGCCTGGGCATTCTGGTCCTGAACATGGTCCTGATGGCGTGGGTCGGGTCCAACGGGCTGAGCCGGGTCGGTCAGGACTTCGCCCAGGCGATGCTGGATCAATCCTCGGCGGTTCAGCTCTCGGGTGAGGTGGCCCTCCGGGCCCAGGAGCGGATCTCCGCCCTCCGGGGGTATGTGCTCACCGGGAACCTGCAGGACTTCGAGGAGGTTGCGGCGGCTGCGTCTGCTTTTGAGACGGCGGTGGCGGCGCTGGAACCGGTGGTGAAGGGCGATATCACCGCCACGAACACCCTGGAGAGCCTGAAGAACAACGGGAACCGGCTGACCGGATTGGAGTCGGAGGTCCGGATGGCCCGCCAGCAGAACAGCCTCGAGTATGCCGCAACCCTCCTCTCGGGCGGGGAGGAGATTGTCAGGCAAGTGAAGCTGGAGGCCGGCACCATCTTCACCCTGGTCAGCATCGTCACCGACCAGCGGGCACAGGCCATCCAGGCCGAGGCCAGGCGGATCAGCATGATCACCCTCGGGGTCAACGGCGCTGCCATCTTCGGCGCCCTGATCTTTGCCGTGATCTTCACCCGCAGGCTGATCCGGCCCGTTCGGCTGGTGGCGCAGGCGGCGGAGCGGCTGGCCGCCGGCAATCTCTCCGCCGTGGAGATTCCGGTCACCTCCACCGATGAGTTGGGCGACATGGCCCGCTCGGTCTCCGCCGCCCTTCAGAACCTCCGCCAGGCCATGAGCGCCGTCACCGAGGCGGCGGAGCAGGTGGCAGAGGCCTCCGAACAGCTGAGTCAGACCTCCAACGGGGCCGCCCAGGCCGCCGGGGAGATGTCCCAGTCGGTCTCCATGGTGGCCGCCTCCTCCCAGAGCGCCACCCAGAGCGCCGCCGCTGCCCGGGAGGCGATGGACCAGCTGCAGCAGGCGATCGCCCAGATCGCTTCGGGGGCGCAGGAGCAGGCCCGGGGCGTGCAGGAGTCGGCCGAGGGCGCCGGCCGGGTGATGCAGGAGATGGAGGAGGTCGAGAGCCGCAGCCGTGCGGTGGCCGCCGCCTCGCAGCGGACCGCCTCCGCCGCCGACCAGGGCAGCCGGGTGGTCTCCCAGGCGGTGGCAGCCATGCGGGAGCTGCAGCAGGCGGTGCAGGAGACCACCGTCCAGGTGAAGGGGCTCGGCGAGGCCTCCAACCGGATTGGTGAGATCACCCAGGCGATCACGGAGATCGCGGACCAGACCAACCTGCTGGCGCTGAATGCCGCCATCGAGGCGGCCCGGGCCGGCGACGCCGGCCGCGGCTTCGCCGTGGTCGCCGAGGAGGTGCGGAAGCTCTCGGAGCGGTCCGCCAAGAGCGCCCTGGAGATCGGCCAGATCATCGACTCGATCCAGCAGGGGACCCGCCGGGCGGTCCAGTCGATGGACGCGGGCAACACACAGGTGGCCTCCACCGTGGGGCTGGCCGAGTCGGCCGGCCAGAGCCTCCGGCAGATCCAGGAGGCGGTGGGGGAGACCGACCGGGAGATCCAGGCGATCACCCTGGCGGTCCAGCGGGTGACCGAGTCCTCCCGCCGTATGGTGGAGGCGATGAACGCCGTCGCCGCCGTCACCGAGGAGAACACCGCATCCACCGAGGAGATGGCAGCGGGCGCCGAGCAGGTGGTCGCCGTCTTCGGCGAGATGATGGCAGCGGCCGAGCAGGCCTCGGAGATGACCAAGGCCTCCGCCTCGGTGGTGGAGCAGATGAGCGCCTCGACGGAGGAGATCGCCGCCTCTGCCGCGGAGCTGGCCGAGACGGCCACCCGGCTGAAGGCGACGATGGGACGGTTCAAGCTCTAGCCCCATCGGTGAATCGGATGGGCTCCGTGGGCAAGACTAGCGGTACTACGGTACTGAAGGGGTGCCCACCGTGCGAGACCTGTTCCGTGAAGGATTGCAGCTGGGTGAGTCGCTGGCCCGCCTCCCGTGGAAGGCGGCCCGCCGCCTGGTGAAAGGCCGGAGCGAGACGTTGGAGCGGGCAGCGGACCTGGGCGAACGGCTGGGTTCGCTGCCCTTTCGCGCCGCCGGGGGGCTGGTGGGGGGCGGGGAGGGGCGGCCCGGCGCCCCGACCGGTTCGCCCGGGCCAGGGCGGGCGAGGAGCGGCCCGGCCGGCGGGCCTCGGCCCGGGAGCCCCCGGGCCCGGATCGTGGTGCTCGGGGCCGGGTACGCCGGCCTCACCTGCTTCCTGGAACTGCAGGACCACCTGCCCCGCAGCTACGACCTGGTCCTGGTCAACGCCGACCGGTACCACTGGTTCACCACCGAACTGCACACCTACGTGGCCGGCAGCACCGAGGATGCGGTCCGGGTCCCCCTCCCGCGGATCGTGGCCCGGCCGGGGCGGCTGATCGTCGACAGGGTGGCGGCGGTCCATCCGGAGCGCCGGGAGGTGGCGCTGGAGCAGGGCGGGCCGCTCTCCTATGACCTGCTGGTCTTCGCCCTGGGCAGCGAACCCGAGTACTTCGGCCTGCCGGGGGTGGAGGAGCACGCCCTGATCGTCGGCAACTGGCAGGGGGCGACCAGGCTCCGCCGGCGGGTGCAGGAGCTGCTGGGCGGGGAGAGGCCCGGCGAGCGGCCGCAGATCGTGATCGCCGGCGGCGGGCTGACCGGGGTGGAGGTGGCAGGGGAGCTGGCCGACCAGTACCCGGGCCGGGCGCGGCTGACCATCCTGGAGGCGGGGCCCGAGATCATGGCCGGGTTCGACCGGGAGCTGGTGCAGGTCTCCCGGAGGGTGCTGGAGGCCAAGGGGATCCGGATTCTGACCGGCAGCCCGATCATCGCCGTGGATGAGCGGGCGGTCCACCTGAAGGGCGGGGAGGAGCTCTCCTACGACCTGCTGGTCTGGGCGGGCGGCGTCCGGGGCAACGGGCTTCTGGCCAGGGCGGGCCTGGCGGTGACGCCCCGGGGGCGGGGGATCGTCGACCCCTACCTGCGCTCGGTCACCGACGACCGTCTCTACCTGGTGGGCGATTCCGCCGCCTTCACCGACCCCGAGACCGGGCGGGAGGTGCCGCCCACCGCCCAGGCGGCGGTCCAGATGGGCCACACCGCCGGCCGGAACATCCTCCGCCGCCTGCAGGGCAGGCCCGAGCAGCCCTTCACCTTCCGCAAGAAGGGCGCCTTCGCCTCCCTGGGCAAGGACGAGGGGGTGGGGCAGATCGGCGAGGAGCACTTCGCCGGGCTGCCGGCGATGATGGTCAAGCACCTGATCGAGGGGCACCATGCCTGGGAGATGGGCAGCGGCCTCCTGCCCCTGGTCCGGCGGCTGATCCGGGTGCCGGTCGGCTACCTCACCACCAGGCGGCGGGGCTGCCGGCTGACCCCCACCCCCCGGCGGGCGCCGGACCCGAAGGTGCGGTAAGCCGAACCCCACCCGCAGGACGGGTGGGGTTCGGCTCTATCGTCCGATCTGGATGAGCGTGGTCAGGTCGTAGGGGGCGTACCGCCCGTCGACGGTGCCGGCGATGTGATAGCGGAGGCGGTACCAGCCGGGTGCGATCTCCTCGGGGAGGGTGAACCGGGCGGGCCGGGAGGCATCGTAGCCGACATCCACGACGACGGCGCCGGGGTTGTAGAGGGTGGCGGCCCGGTCCCGAAAGAGGCTGAACCGGGGGGTCCACCGGGCACCGTCCCAGCAGTCCAGGTAGGCGGCCACACCGCTGGTCAGTTGATCCTGCTCCCGGGCTCCCTCCACCCGGAGGGTGATCTCGATGCCGGGCTTCAGTTCCGCCGGGCTGAGGGCCAGCCGGTACCCGTGGGACGGCGCCCCCTCCGGGGGCCGCTCACCGGTCTGACAGCCGGCCAGTGGATTCCGCTCGCTCAGCGCCCCCTCCGGCAGGTCGATCACCACCGCCTCCCGGGGAACGCCGCTCCGCTGGATCACCTGCTCCAACCGCGCCCTGCCCTCCAGGGTGCCGACCCCGATCCGGATGACATTGTACCGCTCATCGATGTCGGTCCAGTTGACCGAGCCGACCTGCCAGACCTGGTCCTGCAGCTGCCGGTACCATTCCGCCAGCTGGAGGAAATCCCAGCTCGCGGCCTGAAAGGTGAGACGCCGGTTCTTCAGCACCTCCGGCCCCAGGATCTGCTCCACTTCCCGCCTCGCCTCGAGTAGCCGGGCGGGCTCCTTCAGGGAGATGACCACGGCATCGCCGGCGATGTGCAGACCGGCGAAGCCCGGCACCCGCTCGGCGATCTGGGCGAACTGTTGATCCAGGGTGAGGTAGAGGCTCTCTGCCTGCTGTGCCGCCGAGGCGGCGGCCGACCAGTGCCGGGCCTGCGGGGCCGCCAGCAGGAGGATGCCCGCCAGAAGCCAGAGCAGCCTCCCTGACCGAATCCGCACAGAACCGCCCCCTTTCATCCATTGGACGGAGAGGGGGCGGTCCTCGTTTCAGCCGGCCCGGCGGTGCAGGAAGGCCAGGACGGTCAACAGGGCCAGGAGGGCCAGCCCGAGGGCGAGCAGCCAGCCCCCTGCCGGGCCGGAGGGAGCCTCCGCCTGCTCAGGGGTCACGACTGGCTGGGCGGTCTCACCCGGGGTGGGGGTGATGGCGGGCGCCGGGCTCTTCTCCGGGAGGGAGGGGGCGGCCGGATAGGCCTCCCGCAGGGCAATGCGGGTCAGCGGCGTCTCCACCCGGTGCCCCCGGCTGTCGGTGGCCCAGGCCCGGAACCAGGCGGCCTCCCGCTCGGTCCACGCCCGCGGGAAGAGCCCCTGGCGGTACTGCACCCGGTCCTCCCAGTAGTGTTCGAAGCCCCGGGTGGCAAAGAGCGGCTCGCCCTGCTCGTCCGGGGAGGCCCAGACGGTGATGCCCCAGTCGTCCAGATCGCCGTCCGGATCGGCCAGGAGGAGGGTGGGGAGGAGCTCCACCCCGGCGGGCTCCACCGTCAGCGCGGGCATGGCGGGGGGCTCCCCCTCGAAACCCCCGGCGTCCATCAGGTAGCGGCGCATCCCCAGCGGCAGCCCCTCCATCGCCAGCAGCTCCGCGGGCCGGCGCCAGCCCTCCCGGATGGCGATATAGGCGGCGACGGAGTGGGCATCCTGCAGCTCCAGCGCCCGGCGGGCGATCTGGCGGGCCGCCTCCCGGTCGCCGTACAGGTACTCCAGCTTGGCCAGGGTCAGGTCCAGCTCATCGGGCCGGTCCGAGTGGTTGGGGTGGCGCCGGCGCGCCTCCCGGAGCACCCGCAGCCCGTCGGCACCGCCCTTCCAGTTGGCCTCGTAGATCGGGCCGAGGAACGGATCCGGAATCCCATCCCGCTCGGGGCGGGTCCGCAGCCAGATCACCACATCCCGATCGGGCTCGAACTCCCGCATCCGCCAGACCATCCGGTCCCCCTCCCAGCGGTAGGTGGAGGGGAGGGCCCCGTCGACCTGTCCGGGCCAGATCGATTGAAACTCGGCGATGATCACCGCCTCGCCGATCGGCCCCTTCCAGGTCGCCCCGGTCTTCAGGATGTACCCGGTGGAGACCATGCCGACCGAGTTGTGGTAGTTGCCGGCCCAGTAGCTGTTGCGGACCGTCCGGGTCTGGCCGGCCTCAAAGGGAACGCTCCAGGTGATCCAGCCGCCCTCCCGCTGCACCGTCACCGGGCTCCCGTCGACCCAGGTCCGGAAGTCATGCAGTTCGGGGTCGCCCCGGTTCTCCTGCTGCCGGTCGGCCCGGTCGACGGGAAAGCCCATCAGCACCTCCTGGGCCTCCCCGTCGTTGGTGAAGGTGAAGGTGAGGGCGACGGTGGTCCGCTGGGGGGATATCTTCAGCCGCACCTCCTCGGCCGCCATGCGGACCGTCTGGTGGGAAAGCGGGACCACCGTCTCGCCCTGCCGGCCCAGGGCGGCGTCGTCGGCCCCTGCGGGGGCGGTGGTCAGGGTGAGTGCGAGGGTGATCAGCAGGAGCAGCAGGCGTCTTCTCATGGAAAAGCCCCCCTTCCGCACGGATTAACGGATGGGGGGCCGCTTCGGTTACGTCACAGCGATCAGATGGTGAGCGCCTTCAGCAGCATGGTGGCGTAGCAGCCCCTGGGCAGGGTGAAGCGGAGTTCGAACTTGAAGGCGCCCTTGTAGCGCTCATCGGGCGCCGGCCCCTCAGCCCAGAAGGACTGGGGCACCACCCAGGCCTCCCGCGGCGATGCCCGGAACGGCAGCCCCGGCAGCACCTCTCCCTCCAGCTGGGCCGGTCGGAGCCGCCGCTCCCGCAGGACCTCCTCCAGCACCAGCCCCGCCTCGGGCTGGGGGAAGCGCATCCCCCGCCCGGGGAGGGGGATGATCGTCGCCTGCAGCTGGTGGTTGGGCGGGGCGAAACGGTAGGGGCCGGCGGTGCCCGGCAGCTCGGGGCCGTCGCCCATCAGCCGGCGGAGCGTCTCGTTCCAGAGGAAGGACTGGTAGGCCGAGACCCAGATCTCCAGCTCCTCCCGCCGGGCGGTGGCCAGCGCCTCCCGGAAGGCGCCGGGCCTGGCGGCCAGCAGGTCAAAGCAGCGCTGCTCGAAGGCGGTCCTGGCCAGCTCCCGGCAGGCCGGCCAGTCGCCCCAGCGCTCCCGCAGGGCCCGCTTCCGCTCCTTCGCCTCCCGCTTCTCGCCGGGGTAGACGGCGGTCAGGGCGATGGCCAGCGCCTCCTCCCAGCGGCCCAGCAGCGCCTGCTCCATGATGAAGCCCCGCTCGGGGTCGTAGCTGCCGAAGCGCTGGTCGTCGAAGTAGTTGGGGAAGCCCTCCGCCTTCACCCGCCGGATGCCGGCCTGCACCCGCTCCACCTCGGGGGCGCCGACCTCCCGGACGGTCAGCTCGAACCGGTTGGCCAGGATCCGCCCGGGGGCCATCGGCTCGGCCGCGTAGCCCAACCACTTGAAGCTGTAGCCCGGGGTGGTGAGCGACAGGTCCGCCGGGTGCTGGTGGACGGTGACGTACTGGAAGGTGTGGCCGTAGCGGTCCTTCTTGCCGCCGTAGGCGAACCTGGCCAGCGGCACCCGCTTCTCCCGGGCGATGGCTGACAGGGCATCGGCGGTGTTCCAGCCCTTCTTCTCCAGCATGTAGACACGGTAGGGGGCGGGCTGCTTGCGAATCCGGAGGTCGGTCACCTCCCGGACCACAAACTCCTCGGGGCTGTTCTTCCATCGCATCGCAGTAAGACTTCCTTCCTGGTGAAAGGATTTCGCCTTCCCATCGGGGAAGTTCGTAGGGTGAAGTATTTCCACCCAAGGGAGTGTTCAAGCGTGCTGGTGATTCAGAACGGCCAGATCCACACCATCACCAACGGCACCATCGAGCGGGGCTCCATCCTGATCCGCGAGGGCAAGATCGCCGCCATCGGCGCTGAGGTGCCGGTGCCCCCGGGTGCAGAGGTGATCGACGCCGCCGGGCGCTGGGTGATGCCCGGCATCATCGAGCCCCATTCCCACCTGGGGATCAGCGAGCTGAACCTGGGCTTCGAGGGGAATGACACCAACGAGACCATCGAGCCCTGCACGCCGCACGTCCGGGCGATCGACGCCATCAACCCGCTGGACGAGGCCTTCCGGGAGGCGGTGGAGGCGGGGATCACCGCCGCCTGGATCACCCCGGGCAGCGCCAACATCATCGGCGGGCAGGCCGGCACCTTCCGGACCTGGGGCCCGACCGTGGAATCGATGGTGATGAAGGAGTTCTCCGCCCTGAAGGGCGCCCTGGGCGAGAACCCGAAGCGGGTCTACTCGGCCAAGAACAAGATGGCGACCCGGCTGGGCGCCGGCGGCCACTTCCGGGAGTGGTTCTACAAGGGCAAGGCCTACCTGAAGAAGCAGGAGGCGGCCCTGGCGGCGGGAACCGAACCCCCCGAGTACGACCCGAAGCTGGAGCCCATCGCCGCCGTGCTCCGGCGGGAGGTGCCGATGCGGATCCATGCCCATCGGCAGGATGATATCATGACCGCCCTCCGCTTTGCACGGGAGTTCGACTTCGACCTGATCATCGAGCACTGCTCCGAGGGCTACCTGATCGCCGAGCACCTGGCCGCCGAGCCCCGGCTGAAGGGCGTGGTGATCGGCCCCACCCTCTCCGCCCGCTCCAAGGTGGAGACCAAGGGCAAGATCTGGGCCTCCGCCGGCATGCTGCAGCGGGCGGGGCTGCTCACCTGCATCATGACCGACCACCCCGTGACGCCGGTCCAGTACCTGCCGCTCTGCGCCGCCCTCTCCAACAAGGCGGGGATGGATGAGCTGGAGGCGCTCAAGGCGATCACCATCAACGCCGCCCAGGTCTGCGGCGTGGCCGACCGGGTCGGCAGCCTGGAGGTGGGCAAGGAGGGGGATGTAGCGATCTTCTCCGGACATCCCTTCGATACCTGGAGGACCGAGACCGTCGCGACGATTATCGCCGGGCAGGTGGCCTACCGGAACCCCAAGTTCGCCTAGTGCGGCCCCGGGGGAACGCTTCGCAAGCGATGGCAGCCGTCGAGCTAGACCGACGGCTGCCTCGTCTTTTCCAGCAGGATGATTTGAAAGGCCCCCCGCAGCATGGCCGGCTCCCGGTGGGTGATGATCAGGCCGGTCCCCTCCAGGAGGGGACCGAGCTTGCGGGTGATGTCGGAGAAGATCAGGTTGGTCAGCAGGTTGAGGGCGCGCCGCCCACCGCTGACCACGGCGTCATCGGCCACGAACTTGTCGAAGACCACTGCCCGACCACCGGGTTTCAGAACCCGCGCCACCTCCCGAGTGGCTGCGGCTGGATCGGGGATGACCGCCAGGACCAGGTGGAGGATGACCGCATCCACCGATTGATCGGGCAGGTCCAGTGCATGGCCGTCCATCACCCGAGCCTCGACATGGCGGCCCAGGGCGGCCGCTCGCCGGCGGATCCGCTCCACCATGGACGGGGTGATGTCGCCGGCGATCACCCTCGCGGATGGAGGGAGGTAGGGCAGGTCGGCGCCGGTGCCAGCCCCCACGATGAGAATTGACTCGCCCGGCTGTGGGTCGAGGACGGCAATGGACCGACGGCGCTGCGGCCCGAAGGAGGCGATCAGGTCGTAGATGGGGGTGAAGAGGGTATAACGCATTCGGTTCCAGCGGTTGGTGTTGATGGCCAAGTCCACATAGCCTCCTGTTGTTCGCTCCAGGGAGTCCGGGGGTTCTGCTTCAGGTGGAAGGAGCTACTCCGACCATCGGGTCCGGAGCGGTGGATCGATCGCTTGGGATGTCGGATGCTTTATCTAGCGCGACCGTCCTCTGTCTCATGTTGACGCCGAACTCGACCCTGCAGATATCCTCGCACCGCTTGGCAGCGCAGAACGTATCGTCCAGGAGGGGCGTCCCCCGGGTCGGCCCTGGAAAGGCCTGTGGACTCCAGCGCATCTCGTCCTCCGAGGAGAAGGGAGCCGCCCCATGGAGGGACGGCTCCCGTTGGTTTGGACCATCATGATGCCGTGGCGACTGCTGGATGCCGTAGCTCCGGGGGTCGGCGGTGCTGGCGAAGAGGAGGGAGGGGATCGCCAGCCGGCCGATCCGGGGCGTCAGGTCACTGCGGTCCTCCGCCACGGAGGCCCGGAGCGCCGCGAGGTCGTCGCCCATCAGCCGTTGCCGGAAGGCGGGGGAGAGCGTCCCCATCCCCCGCTCCAGGAAGTTGATGACATCGCTCAGCTCCCCCGCCAGCTCCTGCCTGAAGGGCGCCATCTCCTCGGCGTAGGGGTGGGCGCCGCCCAGCATCAGGGAGAACCAGCTGGGATGCTCCACGCTCCAGATCACCTGCGGGAGCGGCCGACACTGCCAGCAGAGCAGGATGGTCATCAGGCTGGCCTGGAGCACGAAGGTGCTCCGCTCGATCGACTTGGGGATGATGCGGGTCCACCAGTCCTTGAAGGACTTGCGGGCCATGATGGAGTGGAGCGCACTGAAGAGGATGATCAGTCCGAGGTTGACGGCGAACTGCCTCTTTCAGAACATGTACGTCACCCGGATGGCCGAGGCCACGCGCGACCTCCCGCCGGGGGCTGCCGCGGCGGCCCGGCAGAGGGGAGCTGCCCTGGATCTGTGGGAGACCATCGCCCAACTCCCCGCCGAGCTCGCCTCGCTGGGATGGAAATGAGAACGCGACTGCACGGCCCATGGGCTGTGCAGTCGCTTCTTCTTCGCACCCGGTCAGCTCCCCGGCTGGGTCAGGGCCCGGGCCAGGTCCGGCAGGGTGTTGTAGGTCAGGTCGGGCGTCTCGATGGCGGAGCGGGGGTAGCGGAGCTTGTGGTTGGTCTGTCGGAGCCAGATGGTCTGCATGCCGGCCAGCTTGGCCGGGGCGAGCCCCAGGTCGACCCGGTCGCTGGCGAAGGCGGCCAGATGGGCGGGGCAGCCCACCTTGCGGAGCGCCCAGATAAAGAGCGCCGGGTCTACCTTGCCGCCGGGGTCCAACTGGTGGGAGAGCTGCTGCTCATCGGAGAGGGCCATCACCGGAAAGGAGAGGTGGAAGCGCTCCAGCCGGGCCCGGGTGCCCGGCAGCCGGTAGGGGCCGATCACGCCCAGCTTGAAGAGGGGCTGCAGGGCGTTCAGCGCCAGCTGCAGCCCGGTAACCAGCTGGTCCTGGTTCCGGGTGGTCCGCACCACCTCGTCCAGCACCGCCTTGGCGGTGGCCGCATCCGGCGCCAGCAGCCGGATCGCCCCCTCCACGGGGTGGATGGGGCGGGTGGCGGCAATCGCCTGCATCCAGGCCCGCTCCACCTGGTCCTGGTCCACCGGCCGTCCCCGGCGGGCGAGCACCGCGGCGATGGTGCGGCGGGTCTCCCGGTCGGTCCCGCTCTCGTTCAGCAGGACCGACGGGTCAAAGAAGAGCCACTGGATCTTGGTGAGAGCTTGCAAGGGATAAACGGCCTCCCATAGATGACCCCATTGAGGGTAGTCTGCCAAACACCTTTCCACATCAGCCCTGCCGATGCCTTCTTCCCGGGGAAATGGGGATATGGCCACGGATTACACGGATTACACGGATAAAACCAATTCATTACAACAATGTGGGTGGTGCCTCCATGTATAGGGTATTAACCACATCATTATCTATTTTATGTATAAATCCGTGTAATCCGTGGCCGCATTTGTCCCGGGAATCGGTCGCAAGGCAAAGCAAAGGGAGAGGCCGAACGACCTCTCCCGCTGACTCGTTTTACTTGTGACCGCTCGCCTCGGAGCTGTGGCCCGGGAAGGCTGCCGAGCCGGGATCGATGTAGGCCTTGGCGTTGTTGACGGCCGTGGCCACCTCGCCGAAGCCGGTGGCGATCAGGCGGATCTTGCCGGGGTACCAGGCGATGTCGCCGGCGGCGTAGATGCCGGGGATGTTGGTCTCGCCCTTGGAGTTGATGACGATCTGCTTCTTGCCCTCAATATCGAGGCCCCATTCCAGCATCCGGCCCAGGGAGGCCTTGAAGCCGGTGCCCAGGACCACGTAGTCCACATCGAGGGTGGTCTCCTCGCCGGTCCGGTTATCGAAGATCGTCGCCTGCTTCACCCAGTTGCCGTCGCCGGAGACGGAGCGGAGCTCGTAGAAGAGCTTGACGTTCACCTTGGAGGCGGCCAGCTTGTTCAGCGACTCCTCGTGCGCCCGGAAGCCCTCGCGGCGGTGGATCAGGGTGACCTGGCTGGCCACCGGCTCGGTCATCAGGGCGTAGTCCACGGCCGAGTCGCCGCCGCCCACCACCAGAACCCGCTTGCCGGTGTACTGGGGCAGGTTGACCACGCTGTAGAAGACGCCCTTGTTCTCATACTCGCGGGCCGATTCATTCGGGATCCGGTTCGGCTCGAAGGCGCCGATGCCGGCGCTGATCAGCACGCAGCGGGAGTAGTGCTTCTCCCCGGTGTGAGTGGTCAGCTCGAAGGTGCCGTCCTCCAGCTTCACCACGTTCTCCACCCGCTGGTTGAAAACGTAGGTCGCGTTGGGGTTGGCGTGGTCCGCCTGCTCCTTGCAGGCCTCCACCAGCTTCTTGGCATGGACACGGGGGAAACCCGCCACATCGAAGATATCCTTCTCCGGATACAGGGCGGTCAACTGGCCACCGACCTCAGGGAGCGCCTCAATCACCTTGGTTCTCATGCCACGCATGCCGGCGTAAAACACGCCGAACAGTCCGGTCGGGCCTGCACCGATCAGTGTGATGTCGTAGAGGTCCTTTTCGCTCGTCATTGGTGGTCCAAACCTCCTATGTGCCATGAGCCCATTTCCCGGCGACCCCCAGAGAACAGACCCATTCGGCCTAATTCCTCCAGCAGTATACCACACAACCCGCCGTTTGGGGAAAGGGGGTTCCGACCCTTGGGCCCTTCTCTCGCCTTTGGTCTATCCCATCCCCGCCCAAATCGCTAACGAAAGATGGTACGCAAGGGACTGGATCAGCGCGTGGTGACTGAAATGGAGAGGGGCCGGCGAAGTGCCGGCCCCTCGTGCTACTGCATCATGGGCTGCGCAAAGGCAGCGGATTCCCGGATCAGCTGATCGACCGGGAGGTGGGGCTGGAACCACCCCTTCTTGATGGCCAGCCTGGTCACCTGCTCATGTTCGTTGAGGGCGTCCTGCAGGTGGGTCAGCATCACATGGCGCAGCTCGGGGGTGGTGGTGGTCAGGGCGGCGGTCAGGTAACCCTGGGCCTTGGACGCAGCGGCGGCCATCAGGCCGAGGCCGATCACCTTGTCGTCGGGCTTCATGCCGGTCGCTTCGCCGATGGCGCTCATCACGGTGGTCATGCTGCCTTCCTCCTCTACTGGATCAGACGGTGCTCCTTGCCAAAGCTCATCAGGGCGGTCAGGTGGTTCTTGCCTGTCTGGATGCAGGTCTGCACCTGCTGGCGCAGCTCCGGGTCCGAAATGACCGGCTGCATCGCCTGGATCTTCCGGAGGGCGACCGCCTCGGACTGGAGCAGGGTGGCCAGCTGGACCTGCTCCGCAACCGTCGGTAGCGCGTTCGCTGTCATGCTCGGGCTCCTCTCTCGGGTTAAGGTAGGGTCTCCGGGGATAGTCTGTCCATCTCACCCCAGCCTCATGGGCCGGCTAGTGAATCGGATCCCGCACCTCCTCCTCATACCGGGGGCGGTCCGGGGCGGGCGGGCGGCGCTCCGCCGGCGGCTCCCAGGCCAGCGGCAGGCCGGTGACGGCGGCCACATCGGGGGTGAGGGCGCAGAGATCCTCCCGGCTCACCGCGTGGACCGACTGCTTGCCGACGCAGCGGACACCGGTCACCAGCTCATCGGCGACGGCGTTGAACCAGTTGGCCACGTCCCGGGCGCCCTCCTCGATGTCGAAGCGGTCCCGGTACCTGCCGTCATGCCAGATCAGCTGGGTGGGGGGCTCGAAGGGGGCGATCTTCTTCCACTGGGCGTGGACCGCCGCCATGACCGGGGCGGCGCCCACCGAGACCACATCGGCCCCCAGCGCCAGCGCCTTCAGGATCTCCCCCGGGGTCATGTAGCCGCCCGAGACGTTCAAGGTCACCCCGGTGCCCCGCAGCACCCGGGCCGCCCGGCAGACGGCGTAGAGGCTAGGGATGCCGAAGTCGTCCAGGGTGATCGGCTGGGCGGCGTGGGAGGAGGCCTGGGCGCCGTCGACCGTCACGAAGTCCACCCCGGCCTCCAGCGCCACCTCCAGGTCCTCCTCCAGCCGGTGGCCGGCGGCGAACTTGATCCCCACCGGGATCCCGTCGGTCAGGGAGCGGATCCGCTCCACCAGCCCCTTGAAGTCGGCCGGCTTCTCCACCCCGGGGAAGCGGCTGTGGATCAGGGCGTCCTGCCCCTTGGCCAGACCCATGGCGGTCCGCTCCTCGTCGGTCAGCTTCCAGCCGGGGGTCCGCTGGGGCGAGCCCATCTGGGCGCCCTGCCCGGCCTGGATCTCGATCGCATCCGCCCGGGCCAGGTACTCATCCGGCGGCCAGCCGCCCCGGGTGTACTGGAGGATGTAGTGCCTGGCATGCTCCCGCTCCCCCCGGAAGAGGCCGCCCTCGCCGGAGTTGGTGGCGGTGCCGGCCTTGGTGGCCCCCTTGGCGAGGGCGATCTTGCAGCGGTCCGAGAGGGAGAGGCCGAAGGACATACCGGTGATCATCACCGGCAGGGAGAGCTGGAGCGGTCGGGCCGCCTTGGGCCCCACCACCGTGGTCAGCTCGATCCGCTCGTTCTCCCCGGTGGGCAGCTTGGCCAGCTGGGCGGGGATGAACATCAGGTCGTCGAAGTGGAGGAACTTCTTGGTGGTGTAGAGCGGTCGCGAGATCGCCTTCCCCCGTTCCGCCCGGAGGAAGGTCTCCATCAGGACGCGGGGGTGTCGGCCCAGCGCCGTGGTGAACATCTCGCCGATGTTCTGGTCGTACTTGCCGTCTCCCATAAAGCGAGCGGCCATGGAGCCGGTTACCCGGTTGATCAGGGGCCGGGCGAAGAGCGTGGCGCCGATGGCTCCCAGTCCGGCCATCAGCCCCGCGCCCAGTCCGACCCCGCGCCAGAATGCCATAGAGGGGCCTCCCTTTTCGCAGCCAAGTCTGCTGTAGTATCTCCAGGGAATGGCGCCGTTCATCCCGGCGATGTCCGGTTTCGGACAGGGGCTGGCCCTGCGCGGTCCCGGTTCTGTGGCAGAATGGAGGCAGGAGGGAGGGATTCTCCGTGATGGGTCGCCCCTGGGTGATGCATCAAGCCTGGAATGACCTGCTCTTCGCCCACTGGCAGGTGGAGCCGGACCGGCTGCAGCCCCTGGTACCCCTGCCGCTGGACCTCTTCGACGGGATGGCCTGGGTGGCGGTCGTCCCCTTCTGGATGAGCCGGATCCACCTGCGGAGGCTCCCGCCGGTGCCGGGGACCCACACCTTCCCCGAGTTGAACCTGCGGACCTACGTAAGGGTGGGCGGCCGGCCCGGCGTCTGGTTCTTCAGCCTGGACGCCGCCAGCCGGCCGGCGGTGGAGGTGGCCCGCCGGCTCTTCCACCTGCCCTACTACCACGCCCGCATGCAGATCCGGCCCGAGGGCGATGGGTTTGTGTACCAGAGCGAGCGGCGGGATCCCCGGGGCGGCCCGGCCCGCTTTGCCGCCCGCTACCGCCCCTCGGGGCCGGTCAGGCAGGCCACGCCCGGCAGCCTGGAGCACTGGCTGACCGAGCGCTACGCCCTCTACGCCCGCTCCCGGGCGGGGAGGTTCTACCGGGGCGAGATCGACCACCTTCCCTGGCCGCTCCAGCCGGCCGAGGCCGAGATCACAGAGAACAGCATCGCCGCCGCCGCGGGGTTTGACCTGCCCGGGGGCAGACCCCTGCTGCACTACGCCCGCCACCTCTCGGTCCGGATCTGGCCCCTGCTCCGCCTCTCCGATTCCCAAATGGAATTGTGAACATGATAACGAGTGATTTGTCAGACAGGATCAGCCCCCCTTATAATCAAGATAAGGATTCCCGCGAGGGGGGCGGATCGAATGAACAGATACCGCACAGGGACGGGGGTTGACGGCCGGATGAGCGCCTCGGTGCCGGACCGGGAGCTGGAGCAGACCCCCGCCGGGCGCTCCTTCACCCACTGGATGGAGGAGATCCTGGCCCGATCGATGAAGGAGGGCGAGTTTGACCACCTGCCGGGCAAGGGCAAGCCGCTGAAGCTGGGGGAGGCCGACCCCTACGCCGGACCGGAGGCGGACGCCTACCGGATCCTGAAGAACGCCGGCTTCACCCCGGAGTGGGTGGAGCTGCGCCGGCGGATTGCGGCGGAGATCAACTGGCTGCGGGCCAACCCGAAGCATCCCGAGCGGATCTCCCGGATCGTGGAGGTCAACCTCCTGATCGAGAAGCACAACCGGCAGATCCCCAGCCCGTCGATGGCCTTTCCCAAGGTGCCGCGGGACTTCGGCCAGGCATAAACGAAAGGCGCCTCCCCGAATGAACCGGGGGGCGCCGTTTGCTTCGTCTACCTCCGGGCCGCCATGGCTGGGCCCAGCCAGGCGGCAAGCTCCTGGAGCAGCGGGTGGTCGGGCCTGGCCTCCTCCTCGGGGAGGTTGTTCTTGTCGACAATCAGGTAGACCTGCCGCTCCGGGGTCTCCACCACGATCAGCTGAAACTCGCTGCCGCCCGCCTCGTCCAGCACCTCGGCGATCCGGGGGAAGTGGGGGTGGCCGAAGTCCAGGCTGACCTGGAGCAGGGCGTAGCGGTAGCCCTTGATCTCGGTCAGATCCGAGAGCCGGACCACGGTGTCGAAGGGGGTGCCGCGGAGGCCCGCCAGGTGCTCGATCACCGCCTCGGCGGTATGACCGGTGGTGACGGCGGCGGTGGCACCCCATTTGGAGGGGCGGCGGTCAGGGGCAAAGCGCATGGGTGTCACTCCTCTCCGAAGGTATGTTCGCCCTGGGTTCGGCCGGTTCCTGCCGGAGCCCGGCAGGTTGAGGTGGACCGCCTGTGGAAACCATACGGGAAGGCGTTTCCATGGGAGGTCTGTGCGTGATTCGCGCCATCTTCTTCGATGTCCGCTCGCTCTTCTACGGCCCCCAGGGGGCCGAGCTGCTGACCGAGATCCTCCGTGCCGAGGGGATCGGTGTGGAGCAGGCCGAGGTGGAGGATGGGCTGCTCCGGCTGCCCGCCGAGCTGAAGCAGGCCCGGACCCAGATCCGGACCGAGGAGCAGGAGAACGACTACCACCGGGCGATGATCCCGGAGCTGCTGCGGAACGTGGGGGTGCCCTTCCCCACCGATGCCCTGCTGCTGCGCATCCTGGAGGCGGTCCACCAGTACTCAGCCTGGTGGTCGCTCTACCCCGAGACGCTGCCGGTGCTGGAGGAGCTGAAGCGGCGGGGCTTCACCCTGGGGGTGGTGGCCAACTGGGAGCCCTCCCTCCGCCGCTTCCTGGCCGAGTTCGAAGTGGAGGGCTACTTCGGCCCGGTCCTCTCCTCCATGGAGGCCGGGGTGGCCAAGCCGGATCCGATCCTCTTCCACCGGGCGGTGAAGGAGGCGGGGGTGAGGTCGGCGGAGGTGCTGCACGCCGGCCCCTCCATCAGCGAGGATGTGGCGGGGGCGCTCTCGGCCGGCCTGACCCCGGTCTGGATCAACCGGACCGGCATCAGCACCGGCCACGAGGTCCTGACCATCGAGGACCTGCGCGGCCTGCTGATGCTGGCGCAGAAGGCGGGGGAGTAGCATGGAGTGCAGGGGACAGGCGGCGCTGGTGACCGGGGCCTCCCGGGGGATCGGGCGGGCCTGCGCCCGCGCCCTGGCGGAGACCGGGGCGGCGGTGATGGTGGGCTACCGGGAGCGGGAGGCGGAGGCCCGGGAGCTGGTCCGGGCGATCCGGGAGGCGGGGGGCGAGGCGGAGCCGGTCCAACTGGATGTGGCCGACCCGGCGGCCTGCGAGGCGGCGGTGGCGGCGACGGTCCGGCGCTTCGGCCGGATCGACATCCTGGTCAACAACGCCGGCCACGCCCTGGAGAGACTCCTGCTGGACACCTCGTTGGCGGAGTGGAACCGGCTGCTTTCGGTCCACCTGACCGGGATGTACGCCTGCACCCGGGCCGCCCTTCCCCACATGATCGAGCGGCGCTACGGCCGGGTGATCACCATCTCCTCGATCTGGGGGATCACCGGGGCGGCGGGGGAGGTGGCCTACTCGGCGGTCAAGGCGGGGCAGAACGGCTTCACCCGGGCGCTGGCCCGGGAGGTGGGCCCCTTCGGCATCACCGTCAACGCCGTGGCCCCGGGGGCGATCGACACGGAGATGAACGCCGGCCTGACCGGCGAGGAGCTGCAGGCCTGGCTGGAGCGCACGCCGGTGGGCCGGCTGGGCACACCGGAGGAGGTGGCCTCGCTGGTCCGGTACCTGGCGGGACCGGGGGCGGGCTTTATCACCGGGCAGGTGATCTCGCCCAATGGCGGGATCATCGTCTGATCAGCCGCTGGCGCTTGTGAAGGAAATTCTTTTGAGAATAGATTGCTGAAGAAAGAGGAGAAGGGGTATGCAATGACGAATACGCCTTCCAGCAGTTCTTCAGGGAGGCATAGGAACGGTGTCACAACGGGCATTCCTCGCCATCTCCGCGCTCAGCGCCCTGACCGGTGGGCTGCTCCTGCTCTGGGGCCCCCCGGTGGGGGTGGAAGCCGCAGGGCCTGGGCAGTTCGCGGCGATGGATGGCTCGACCGGCGCCATCGACCTGTTCGTGCGACAGGGCTCTGAGGCCTACCGTGCGCTGGGTGCGCTCCTGCTGGGAGCAGGGCTGCTCGGCTGCACCAGGTCGGACAAGGGCGCAGCGGCACGGTAGGACGGTGCCGGGGTTCACAGCGGAAGCGCATTTGGAAAGGCCCTCCGCCCGCGATCGGGCCGGGGGCCTTTCCTGTTGAGCCCCGGGCCTGAGGTCAGAGGAATCGCACGGCCCCCCGCCGAACCCGAGAGGGAATAGGAAGGGAGGGGGCCGCGTGGATCCAACCATCATCCAACAGCTGCACTCCATCGTGGGGCCCGAGGGCGTCCTGACCACGCCCCAGGCGCTCCTCTGCTACTCCTACGACGCCACGATCCACCAGGGGCGGCCCGAGGCGGTGGTGCTGCCCACCAGCACCCAGCAGGTCTCGGCGATCATGCGGCTGGCCACCGAGCACCGGATCCCCGTCACCCCCCGGGGCGCCGGCACCGGCCTCTCCGGCGGCTCGCTGCCCAAGGGGGGCATCGCCCTGGTGCTGACCCGGATGAACCGGATCCTGGAGATCGACACCGCCAACCTGCTGGCGGTGGTGGAGCCGGGGGTGGTGACCGGGGTGCTGCAGGCCGAGGTGGAGAAGGCGGGTCTCTTCTACCCGCCCGACCCCTCCTCCGGCCGGGTCTCCACCATCGGCGGGA
>JBMONC010000001.1:17194-26536 GCA_049324875.1 Bacillota bacterium | reverse complement strand
GCGGGGGCGCTGGCCTCCTTTGCCATCCCGGACTACACCCTGCTGAACGCCTTCCGGGTGACCCGCTTCGGGATGATCCTGCTGGCCGGCTCCTTCGGCCTCTTCGGCTGGATCATCGGCGGGCTGCTGGTCGTCACCCACCTGCTCACCCTGAAGTCCTTCGGCATCCCCTACCTGGCCCCGATGGCGCCGCTCCGGGTCCGGAGCCTGCTCCGGGACGGCTGGTTCCGGGCGCCCTTCTGGGCGACCACCCGGCGGCCCCCGGGGCCGAGCCAGGATCAGGCGCGGCGGCCCGGGGATCGGTCTCCCGGCCCCAACCGGACCCCACGAGAGGAGCGAGGGGAATGAGCAGGCGCTGGTGGCAGATTCTGACCGGTTTGCTGCTCTGCTCCACCCTCCTGACCGGCTGCTGGAGCCGGAAGGAACTGCAGGAGCTTGTCTTCGTCTCGACGATCGGCATCGACTGGAACGAGGAGAGCCAGCGGTTCGACCTGACGGTGGAGGTGGTGCGAGCGCTCTACGTGCCCCGGCCAGGGGAGCGGCCCGGGGGATCGCCGCAGGAGCGGCCCTACCACTTCGTCCACATCAGCGGCCGGACCGCCTCGGAGGCGATGCTCCAGCTGCAGCGGACCCGCTCCCGGCGGGTCCACCTCTCCCACGTCCAGGTGCTGCTCTTCGGCCAGGAGGCGGCCCGGCGGAGCATGGCCGACGCCCTGGACTACATCTGGCGCTTCCACCAGACCCGGCCCTACATCGACGTGGTGATCGCCCGGGGGAGCGCCCGGGAGCTGCTGGCGGGCAGGCCGACCCAGGGGGACCTGACCGGGCGGTGGATCGCTACGATGCTGGAACAGTCCGATATCCATGGCCATGCCCACACCTCCCCGCTCTACCGGGTGATGTACGAGATCGTGACCCCCGGCACCGCGCCGGTGGTGCCGGTCCTCTCCCTCCGCCGGACCGGCACCCCGGACCCGGAAAACGTGCCCTCCTTCCTGGAGTTTCAGGTGGACGGGGTGGCCCTCCTCCAGCGGGACCGAATGGTCCGCCTCCTGGGTTCGGCGGAGTCCCGGGGGCTGCTGCTGGCCCGGGGGGATCTCCGCTCCACCGTCGTCACCGCCCCCACCCCGGAGAGCGAGGAGGAGTACCTCTCGGTGGTCCTGGAGCGGGCGAAGGCCAGGATCCAGGTGGGGCAGGCAGCCGGGGAGGGGCTGCCGCCGGTGCGGCTCCGGGTGCATGCCGTGGCCGAGTTCGAGCAGCGGCAGCGGCTGCCCGAACCGGTCCCCTCCCAGGTGCTCCGACGGATGGAGCAGGTGATCAGCCGGCACCTCCAGGAGGAGATTGAGGGGGCCATCGCCGCCACCCAGGCGGCCGGGGTGGATGGGGTCGGCTTCGGGGAGGCGCTTCGCCGGGCCAACCCGCGCCTCTGGCACCGCTACTCCGGCCGGTGGGAGGAGTGGTACCCGGAGCTTCCGGTCACGGTGGAGGTGACGGTGATGCTGAAGCGGACCGGCCTGCTCCGCTAAAGTCTGAACAAAGTGAAATGGGGGGCGGAGCCCCCCACGAGAAGGGGGCGGCGCATGGGAGATGCACCGCCCCTCCGGCCTCGCTAGATGATGATGCAGATCAGCCCGCCGGAGCCCTCGTTGATGATCCGGGTCAGGGTCTCCTGCAGCTTCGACTGGGCATCCTCCGGCATCCGGTAGAGCTTGGAGCGGATCCCCTCCTGGACCAGCTCGTGCAGGCTCTTGCCGAAGATGTCGAACTCCCAGAGCTTCTGCGGGTCGTCCTCGAACCGGTCCAGCAGGTACTGGACCAGCTCCTCCCCCTGCTTGGCGGTGCCGATGATCGGGGTGACCTCGGCAGTGATGTCGGCCCGGATGAAGTGGAGGCTGGGGGCGGTGGCCCGCAGCTTGACGCCGTACATGATCCCCTGCCGGACCAGCTCCGGCTCCTCGAAGGTCAGGTCAGCCAGCTCGGGGGTGACCACCCCGTAGCCGGTGGCCCGCACGTCGGCCAGCGCCTCCTTCACCTTGTCGTACTCCCGCTTTGCCTGGGCGTACTCCCGGAGCATCCGGACCATGGTGTGCTTCCCCTCCAGGGGGACGCCGGTGATCTCCTCGAGGATCTGGTAGTAGAGATCCTCCCGGGCCTCGGTCTCCACATAGGCGATGCCCGCCCCCATGTCGATGGAGCGGAGGGTGACGGCGGCCATGAACTCGTACGAGCCGAGCTTCTCCACGGCGGCGTCCACGTCCCGGATCTTGCGGATGCCCTGCAGCGCCTCGGTGATCGACTCCTCGAACTGAACCCGGAGGGGGTGGGTCCGGTCCAGCTCCTCCACCCAGCGGGGCAGGGCGATGTGGGCCTCCCGCACCGGGAACTCGAAGAGCGCCTGCTCCATGATCAGGTGGACGTCGTCAACTGTCAGTTCGCTGGCATCCACGGGGATGACCGGGGCGCCGTACTTGACCTCCAGTTCGCCGGCCAACTCCATCGTCTCCTGGGCGTAGGGCCGGGTGGTGTTCAGCACGATCACGAAGGGCTTGCCCAGTGCCTGCAGCTCGGCCACCACCCGCTCCTCCGCCTCCAGGTACTTGCCCCGGGCCAGGTCGGTGATGCTGCCGTCGGTGGTCATCAGGATGCCGATGGTGGAGTGCTCGGCGATCACCTTGCGGGTGCCCATCTCAGCGGCGTCGTGGAAGGGGATCTCGCCCTCGAACCAGGGCGTCTGGACCATCCGGGGTGCGCCGGACTCATCAAGGTAGCCGAGGGCCCCCTCGACAGCGTAGCCGACCGAGTCGACCATCCGGAGCCGGACGGTCAGCCCCTCCTTGATCTCCAGCTCGATGGCGTCGTCGGGGATGAACTTGGGCTCCACCGTCATGATGGTCTTCCCGCCGCCGGACTGCGGCAGCTCATCGCGGATGCGGGCCTGTTCGTACTCATCGGCGATGTTGGGCAGGATGACGAGTTCCGCGAGACGGCGGATCAAGGTGGACTTGCCGGTGCGCACGGGACCCACCACACCGATGTAGATGTCCCCTCCGGTCCGCCTGGCTACGTCCTCGAAGATGTCAAACTTCTCCACGCCTTTACCCTCCCTGGTGCCGCAAGCGCCGGCGGTGGTTGCGCCTCAGCGACACATGTACTTGGATAGTGCCTGGGTACATCCGACCAGAGTCTGTCCTGACCACCGCAGTCCGGGCGGTCCCGGTCCCCCCTTTCGGCGTGCCCCTTTCGCCGCCTACTCGGGCACAGCCCCGTGTCTTACCGCCATTCCTATGAGGGGCAGGGTTGGGGTATGTCTCATATGTGCGGATGTGGTCACGCCGCAGAGGTGGGGCTTAATCTTTGCCACGGATTACACGGATTACACAGATTAATAACATATTTATATTATGACTGGGTGTTCCCCTTGTTTTCATCAGCGGGTGCTGATTACAAGCGCAGTCACCTTGAAGAGGGCACGGATCAGTAACCACCATGGTGCGGTGCTTCGCACCAGCACCACGCGCCCTCCATTGTCAAAATCTTTTTCTATTCCGTGTAATCCGTGTAATCCGTGGCAAAGATAACCACCCCACTTCTCTGCAATGACTAGCGGCGTGACCAACCCGGTCACGCCGCTTGCGTCATGCGATCATCCGATAGAGGCCCACCCCCAGCAGGACGACTCCGTGGATGGCGGCCCAGGGCCCCTCCAGCCGGATCGGGAGCACTCGGGCCCAGCGGGAGCCGGCGTAGAGCAGGCTCAGGGTGGCGCAGCCGGCTGCCAGCGGCAGCCCCAGGGTCGAGAAGCCGGCCATGGCCGCCCCCAGGCCGGCGGCGGTGGAGTCCAGGGCGAGCGCTACGCCCAGGAGGACCGCCTCCAGCGGGTTGATGTGGCCGGAGCGGTCCAGGTCGGCTGCGCCGGGCTCCCGCAGGATCTGGATCACGATGCCCACCGAGCCCAACTGCAGCCGCCAGACCTTCTGCAGCGGCGCCGGGGCGGGGCGGGGTGCAGCGGTCCCGGCCTCCCGTTGGGACCGGAGGGTCTGGTAGGTAATCCACAGGCCTACGGCTGCCAGCAGGACGGCTCCGGCCCGGCCGGCGGCCGCGGGGGGCAGCACGGCGGCCATGGCGCCTCCGGCGGCCATGGAGAGCATCAGCAGCAGGCCCGTGGCCGTGGCGACGATGGAGATGGCGGCCCAGGAGAGGCGAATCCCGCGCAGGCCGTAGAGGAGGCCGACCATCAGCGAGTCCAGGCTGAGGGCGAGGGCGAGCAGTCCCAGCGATACGGGATCCATCGGTCCACCCCCTACCCCGATCAGTATACGCCGGGAGCCCGGCCCCCGTGCGGGGGGACAGCCCCCCGATGCCGCCGGCCGGACCTACCCCCACAATGGGACTCCCCTGGCACGAATGGGTATGGTGCATCACCACCAAAAGGGGAGTGTTCTGCATGAAGGGGTCCCGACGGATCGTGGCGATTTCGGCCCTGGCCGCCCTCCTGATCACCGCCTTCGGCGGGCTCGGGCTGGCTGAGCAGGGCAGCGCCAAGGTGGAGACCAAGGTGAGCGCCAAGTTCAAGGACATGGGGGAGTATAGCTGGGGCCTGGGGGATGTGGTCCGGCTGATGGTGAGCGGGGTCTTCAAGGGCCGGAGCGAGACCGAGTTCGCCCCGGGTGCCGCCATCACCCGGCAGGAGATGGCGGTGGCCGCGGTCCGGCTGATGGGCCAGGAGGCGGCTGCCCAGGCGCTGACCGAGGCCCAGGTGGAGGCGCTGCTCAGCCAGGTGGCGGACGCCGGTGCCATCGCCGCCTGGGCGAAGGGCTCCGTTGCCCTGCTGGTCCAGCTGGGCGCCGTGGAGGCGAACCAGCCCTTCCGCCCCACCGATGAGGCCACGCGGCTGGATGTGGCGGTGCTCCTGGTGAAGATCCTCGGCTTTGAGGCCGAGGCCCAGGCCAAGATGAACGCCCAGCTCACCTTCACCGATGGGGGCGAGATCCCCACCCACCTGGTCGGCTACGTGGCCGCCGCCCTCGACCACGGCCTGATCAAGGGCTACACGGACGGCCAGTTCAAGCCCGAGCGGGCGGTGAAGCGGGTGGAGATGGCGGTGATGATGGGCCGGGCCGACCGGCAGACCGATTCCGCCAAGGGGGATGAGGTGAAGGGCACCGTCTCCGCCGTCGACCAGGCCGCCGGCAGCATCACCCTGACGGTGAACGGGCAGAGCCTGAGCTACTCCTTGACCGCCGACGCCGCCGTCTTTGTCAACCACGCCGAGTCCAGCCTGGCGGAGGTGGCGGTGGGGATGAAGGCGGAGCTGAAGCTGAACGCCGAGGGGAAGGCGCTCTTCGTGGAGGCCGAGGCGGTGGGCCAGAGCGACCCCCACAAGCAGGAGTTCATCGGCACCATCACCGGCCTGACCGCCGGGACGGGCGGCAGCCTCAACCTGGTGGAGATCGACGGCACGGTCTACCCCCTCTCCGCCACCGCTCTGATCAAGCTGAAGGGCGACCTGCTCACCTTCGCCGACCTGATGGTGGGCGAGACGGTGGAGGTCCACCTGCTCTCCGGCACCATCGTCCGGCTGGGGCTGGAGCGGGAGAGCTCCGGCGACGATGACTCCAGCGATGACAGCTCCCACGGGATCAAGGTGATCGAGGGCGAGCTGCTGGTGATCTTCCCGGAGATCGGACCCGGTGGGGAGATGAAGATCACCGTCAGCTACACCCGGGAGGGCGAGGCGAAGGTCGAGAACTTCATCATCAGGCCCTCCACCGAGATCCTGCTGAACGGCAGCGCCGCCACGGCGCTGGACCTGCTGGTGAGCGATGCGGTCAGGCTGACCGTCGACGGCAAGATCGTGACCAGGCTGGAGATCACCCGGTAGAGAGATGGCAAGCCCCCCTTCGCTGCGGCGGAGGGGGGCCCTTTGACGGTCCCATGGGCGCGGCGCAGGAATCAGTTCTACGCCTCCGTGGAGTCGATCAGCCCGGGATGGGCCACCTCCTCCACCTCGTGGGTCCGGGGCCGGGCCATCAGCCGCTGCAAGCCGTCGATCGGCCGCAGCCCCTCATAGAGGATGGCATGGATCACCTCGGTGATCGGCATCCGCACCCCCAGCGACTGGGCCAGGGACCAGGCGGCCCGGGTGGTGGGGATCCCCTCCACCGTCAGGTGGGTCTCGGCCACGAACTCGGCCGCCGACTGCCCCTGCCCGATCGCGATCCCTGCCCGGCGGTTCCGGGAGGAGTCGCCGGTGCAGGTCAGCACCAGGTCGCCCAGCCCGGCCAGCCCGGCAAAGGTCATCATGTTGGCCCCCATGGCGGTGCCGAGGCGGGCCATCTCGGTGAGGCCCCGCGTGATCAGCGCCGCCCGGGCGTTGTCGCCCATCTTCAACCCGTCGGAGATCCCGACGCCCAGCGCCACGATGTTCTTCAAGGCGCCGGCCAGCTCCACCCCGACGATATCCGGGTTGGTGTAGACCCGGAACCGGTCGGTCAGCAGTGTATCCTGGACCAGCTCGGCCAGCTCACGGTGCTGGCAGGCAGCCACCGAGCCGGTGGGGAGCCCCGCCGCCACCTCGTGGGCGAAATTGGGGCCGGAGAGGGCCACGATCCGCTCGGCATGGGTTGGGACCTCCTGCGCCACCACCTGGTGGACCAACAGATGGCTCTCGGGCTCGATCGACTTGGTGACGGTGACGATGACGGCGTCGGGCCGCAGGCGGCCCCGCAGGAGCCGTGCCGACTCCCGGAGCACGACGCTGGCCGGGCTGAGGATGACGATCTCGGCGCCGGCGACCGCCTCGGTCACCTGCTCGCAGGCCCGGACGTTCTCGGGCAGCACCAGCCCTGGCAGGGCGTAGTGCCCCCGGTCCCAGCTCCGGCTCCAGCCCGGCTCCCGCCGCCAGAGCCGGACATCATGACCGCCGGCGGAAGCGGGCAGGGCGAGCGCCGTACCCCATGCGCCGGCGGGCAGAATGGCGATGGTTCGCCTCGGGTCACCCACGCGGTAACACCTCCAAGGGTTGAGCCCCGAGGCCTATGCCTCGGGGCGGGGTTTGGCCTTCTGGCCGATTCGGTTCTCGGTGCCGGCGGCGATCCGCTTCATGTTCTCCCAGTGGCGGATGTAGATCACCACCAGCAGCGCCACCACCGCCACCTGGTGCGGGGTGGGGGCGCCGGTCAGCAGGATCACCAGCACCGCTGTGGCGGTGGCCACCAGGGAGCCCAGGGAGACCCATCGGGTCGGCACGATCGCCGCCACGCCGGCCACCAGCGCAGCCAGCACCGCCCAAGGCTGGGTGACCAGCAGGACTCCGCCGCTGGTCGCCACGCTCTTGCCCCCCTTGAAGCCCAGCCAGACCGGGTAGGAGTGGCCGACCGCCGCCAGGACGCCGGCCAGGGCGAAACCCCAGTCGCCGGCTGCCCGGAGGCCGATGTAGGCGGCCAGGGTTCCCTTCAGCAGGTCGGAGACCCCGGTGAAGATGGCCGCCGTGGGGCCCAGGGTCCGCAGGACGTTGGTCCCGCCGGTCGCCCCGCTCCCGTACTTGCGAATGTCGATGCCCCGCTGCTTCCCCACCAGGAAGCCGACGGGGATGGAGCCCAACAGATAGCCCAGAACTCCGACAAGGACCAGTTCCATCATGGTCCGAGTCCCCCTTTTCCCGACCCTTAGCATGAGATATTGAGGTTGGACCGGGTCCCAATGGCCATCTATTCGCCGTCCGTCGGGTTATTCCTGGTTTTAGGACGAGGTTCTATGTTTCCGAAATCGTCCCTCCGCCGACCACCCACCGGCTACTCGGTGGAGCGCTTCTGCGCCGCCCGGCGGATCACCCGGGCCTTCCCGCCCGCCACAATCCGGCGGATCCGGGCGGGGCGGTCGGGCAGATCCACCTTGGCCCGCTGCCGGAAGTAGAGGTTGATGGGGGTGCCCTCAAACTCGTAGGTCTCCCGCAGCTTGTTCTCCAGGTAGCGCTTGTAGGAGAAGTGGACCAGCTCAGTGTCGTTGCAGAAGAAAACAAAGCCGGGCGGGCTGACGTGGGGCTGGGTGGCGAAGTAGATCTTCAGTCGGCGCCCCTTGTCGGAGGGCGGCGGGTTGAGGGCATAGGCCTCCCGCACCAGGTTGTTCAGCTCCCGGGTGGGGATGCGCCGGGCGTGGTTCCGGGCCGCCTGCTTGATCAGCGGGAGCAGCTTGGGCACCCGGGCCCGGGTCTTGGCGGAGATGAACTGGATCAGGGCATAGTCCATGAAGGCCAGCCGCTCCCGGACCTTGGCCTTGTACTTGTCCATGGTCCGGTCATCCTTCTCCACCAGGTCCCACTTGTTGACCACCACGATGCAGGCCTTCCCCTGCTCGTTGGCGTAGCCGGCGATCCGCTGGTCCTGCTCGGTGACGCTGTCCTCGGCGTCGATCACCATCAGCACCACCTGGGCCCGCTCCACCGCCCGGAGGGCGCGCATCACCGAGTAGCGCTCCACCGACTCCTCCACCTTCGCCTTGCGGCGCATCCCGGCCGTGTCCACCAGCAGGAACCGGTCCTCGCCCCGCTCCACCAGCACATCGATGGCGTCGCGGGTGGTGCCCGCCACGTCGGAGACGATCACCCGCTCCTCGCCCAGGATGGCGTTGACCAGCGAGGACTTGCCGACATTGGGCCGCCCGATCACCGCCACCCGGATCAGCGACTCATCCTCCGGCTCCGGCTCCGCCGGCTGGCTGATGGCATTGACCACGGCGTCCAGCAGGTCGCCGGTCCCCATGCCATGCTCGGCGGAGACGGTGATCAACTGCTCCAGCCCCAGGGACCAGAACTCCAGCGCCTCGTCCTCCCGCTTCAGGTTCTCGACCTTGTTGACCGCCAGGATCACCGGCTTGCGCACCTTGCGCAGCCGCTCCGCCACCTCCTGGTCGGCGGCGGTCACCCCCTGGGTCACGTCGGCCACGAAGATGATCACATCCGCCTCCCGGATGGCCAGCTCCGCCTGTCGGGTGACGTGGGCGTCGATGGTGTCGCCGTCCTTCTCCAGCTGGATGCCCCCGGTATCCACCAGGGTGATGGTCCGCCCGTTCCACTCCGTGTCGGCGTAGAGCCGGTCCCGGGTGACGCCCGGCACGTCCTCCACAATCGCCCGGCGGCTCTGGGTCAGCCGGTTGAAGAGCGTAGACTTGCCGACATTCGGTCGGCCCACGATTGCGACGATCGGTTTCATGGTGGAACTCCTCCATCACAGATTACACGGATTCCCCTGAAAGTGGGGATATAGCCACGGATTCCCCTGAAAATGACGGCCACGGATTACACGGATTACACGGATGAAGACAGAACATGGACAATGATGGGGT
>JBMONC010000001.1:7811-17094 GCA_049324875.1 Bacillota bacterium | reverse complement strand
GGGGTTCGTACCCTTTTCATGGGTGGTGCTGGTGCGAAGCACCGCACCCTGGATGAAGGGGGGCCTGTTTCTTTGTGCAGATCTCACGGATTGACGGATGAACACGGACAAATAAACGACAACGGGGGTGGGGCCGGATGGGAAGGATGTCACCCACATTGGTGTCATATATGTGTGTTATCCGTGTAATCCGTGTAATCCGTGGCAAAGATCAGTCCACTACCGGGCCAGCGGGTCGTCGAAGCCATCCTTCACGATGTTGACGGTGGCCGCCTCGCCCTGGTGGCGGAACTTGAGCGACCGGAGCCGGCGGCGGCGGCGTTCGGGGGCCAGGAGACCGCCGGTGGCGGTGTCGGCCAGCTCGGCGGGGGTGCCGGCCAACTGCACGGGCAGGCCGCCCAACTGTTCGCTGATCTGGGCGGGGGTCAGGTTGTCGAGGGAGCGGCCGTCGATGTCCCGGAAGGCGACGGTGGGGAGGATCAGCAGGTCGCCGAGGTCGTGCTCCTTCAGCTGGGCGATGAAGTCCTGTGCCAGAAGCAGGCCCGCCACCGTCACGGTGTGGCCGTAGAAGTCGTTCCAGATGGTCCGGACCTCCACCGTCAGCCCCTTGACGTGCTCCATCAGCCAGCGGGCGGCCCGGTTCAGCGTTCCCGTGGCCAGCACGCCGGTGGCGATGGTCACCCTCCGGGGGGCGGGCAGCTCTGCCGGGAGGCGCTCGGTCACCTCGCCCATCTGCTCCAGGAAGAGCCGGACCATGCCGACGCCGTTCTCCAGCTGGTCGTACATTCCGTAGACCTCGGCGGGCGGCACCTCCCGCCCGGCCAGGATGTACCACTCATCGGAGGCGTGGACCAACACGTCGCCCCAGTCGGGCAGCAGCTTCTGCTGCCAGCGCTCCACCTGGTCGATCATCACCCGGGCCTCCTCCCGGGTGTAGCTGCGGAGCGGGTAGAGCCCCTTGCGGTACTTGGTCAGCCCCACCGGCACCACCGAGATCGAGAGCAGGGCGTCGGGCCCGAGGGAGACCAGGTCGCTGATCGTCCGGTCCAGGTGCTCCCCGTCGTTCATGCCGGGGACGGAGACCACCTGCGTGTGGAACTGAATCCCGCCCGCCGCCAGCTCCCGGAGCTGCCGCATGATCCCCCGGGCCCGGTCGGTCCCCAGCAGGAAGGCCCGCAGGTCGTCGTCGGTGGCGTGGACCGAGATGTAGAGCGGGGTCAGCTTCTGCTCGAAGATCCGCTGCCAGTGCTCCTCGCTGATCCCCACCAGGGTGATGAAGTTGCCGTGCATGTAGGAGAGCCGGAAGTCGTCGTCCATCAGGTTCAGGGTGGGCCGGAGCCCCCGGGGCTGCTGGTGGACGAAACAGAAGACGCAGTTGTTGTGGCAGGTGTAGACCCCGTCGAAGGTCGCCTTGCCGCCGAAGTCGACCCCCAGCTCCTCATCGAACCCCTTCCGGATCTGCACCTGGCGGCTCTCGCCGGTCGGGCTGACGACGGTGAGCAGCAGCTCCTCATCGGTGGTCAGGAAGCGAAAGTCCAGGTCGTCCCGAACCGGCTTGCCGTTGACCTCCATCAGCTTCTCGCCGGGCTTGATGCCCGCCCGCTCGGCGGGGCTGCCCGGCTCAATATGCATAATGACCGGCTTGGCCAGTCGCGCCATCCGCATCGCCCTCTTTCTGACGGAACCTCGTATCCAAATCATTATCCTGGATGAGGCGGATGCGGTCAAGGCAAACGGCCCTGCACCTGCTGCCGAACCTGGTCGACGAGGGCGACGAAGCGGGGGTACTTCAGGTAGACCCCGAGGGCGGACAGGGGCCGGCCGGGCCAGATCAGGCCGAGCCGCCGGGAGGTGTAGCCGCCGATCCGCAGGGGCACCCCGGCGTGCTGCAGGGCGTTGACGAAGAGAAAGGCAGCGGGGTCGACGCCGCCGGCGACCAGGAACTCCTGCACCGCCCGCACCATCGCCAGCCGCCCCCCCGCCAGGCCGAGGACGTAGACCTGGTGGCCCCACTCGTCGGTCCCCATCAGGCAGGGGCGGCCCAGCTGGTGCGCCTCGGTCCGGTCGAAGCAGGGCTGGTGCTGGATCTCCGCCACCGTCGCCCGCCGGTGCCGGGGCAGGTGGCCCAGGTGGATGTTGGCGGCGGTGACCGAGGAGTGGGCCTGGCCGTAGCAGTGGTAGATGATCCTCACGGGGAGGCCCGGCTCCGGGCCCGCGCCACCGCCCGGAGGCAGCCCGCCCAGCGGCGGGCCAGCAGCCGCCGCTCCAGCCGCCGGGCAAGGCCGCCCAGCCCCAGCCGGCGCAGCGCCACCGCCGGCAGCTCGCCCCAGGCCTGTCCCGGCCCCGCATCCACCAGCAGGTAGGAGCCGGCCTCTATCGAGAAGAGCTCCGCCAGTCCCCGGAAGACCCGGTCGACCACCTCGGGGCGGCTGGCCCGGCCCAGGGCGCAGACCCGGTGCCCCTGCCGGTCCAAACCGGGGGACCACAGCCCCTCCGCCCGGTGGGCCTCCGGCGCCCCCACCGCCTCCCAGGCCCGGTCCAGGTCGGGCGGCCCGGCCAGCCGCTCCAGGTGGAGCAGGGCGGCCAGCCGGGCGGTCAGCGCCTCACGACTGTGGTAGATGATCAGCAGCGCCCTCCCCCCTCTCCAGCGGGGGGGGCGGTCAGCAGGTCGGAGAGCAGGAGCGCCAGCACCCCGGCCACCACCGCCGTGCCGTGAAAGCCTCCCCCGGAGACCCGGATCACCAGGTCGGCGATCTCGCCGGAGCGGACGTAGTCCACATAGTGGTAGAGATCGCCCGCCAGCACCCCCAGCACCGCCCCGGCGAAGGCGGCCCGCCGGGTGTGTCCCACCAGGTAGCCTGCGCACCCCGCCACCAGGGCGTAGAAGTACTGGGCGTCCAGGTAGAAGAGGTTCAGCTCCGTCGGCTGGCCGGCGGGGAGCCAGAGGCTGAGCAGGGCGATCGCTCCGGCGGCCGTGAAGCCCGCCCCAAGGGCGACCACCGGCTCCCACCAGCGGCGGCCGCTGACCAGCAAGACCAGAGCCAGGAGCAGCGGGGCGACCCCCATCCCCAGGTTGATGGAGAGTCCCGGGGTGAGCGGCAGCTCCGCGGGGCTGCCCAGGAGCATCAGCAGCGTCGCCCCCAGGGCGGTCCGCTCGGAGAGTCCCAGCCGCCCCAGCGGGCCGGTGAGCAGACCGAAGTGGATCATGACCGCCAGCAGCAGCAGCAGAATCGGACCGATCGGCATCATGGCACCCTCGCCTCCACAGGTGTGCGCCGGTCCCCCGGCCCCACCGACTCCATCGTCGCAGGCAGGCCTGCGCTCCTGGCAGTAGAGTGGGCACCGCAATCTCTCCCTATGCAGAGGCATAAATGTCACCGGGTTTTGCCAACCTAACGACACAATCACCCTGCAACGCTGTGGGAGGGGTCCCCGCTCATGCATCTGAACACGGCTGAATGGCTCTACCTCGTGGCCGTGGGCCTGCACCTGTTCTTCTTTGCGCTCTTCCTGAGGCTCCTCTGGTGGAAGCGATATGCCGATACCCACTACTGGAACCGCCGGCCGGTCCTCTCCATGGAGGGGCTGATTGAGCGCGCCCGGAAGCATGGGCATGCGCTGCCCCGGATCTCGGTCATCGTACCCGCCCGCAACGAGGCGGATGTGATCGAGCGGACCGTCGACCATCTGACGGGGATGGAGTACCCGGTCGACCTCTACGAGCTGCTGGTGGTCACCGACGAGAAGGAGGCGCTGGCCGCCGAGCACCGGCGGGATGCCGCCGTCTCCACCGCCGCTGCCGCCATCCGGGAGGGCAGCCTGCCCCCGGGGCACGAGACCGAGGCGGGAGGCCTGGTCCTGGCGCTGCTGGGCGGCCTGGCGCTGGAGGGCCTCGATGAGGTCTCCCGGCGGCTGGGCCGCAGCGACGGGCTCCAGCAGCTCCGGCGGATGCCGGCCCCCCTGCTCCGGCCGATCATCTGGGAGACCTCCCTCCAGCTGCTGAAGAAGGGGGGGCCAAGGTCCGACCACCGGCTCCTGCGGCTCCTGCGGACCCGCCTGCCCCAGCTGAGCGAGGAGCAGCTTCAGGGGGTCTACGCCGCCCTCCTCTCCCTGGCGATCCCGAGCGCCGTCGCCTTCGCCGGCCTGCGGGGGGAGGATGCCGCGGCCCTGGGCCGCCGGCTCGCCTCGCTGGCGGCCCAGGCCCACCACTCCCTCACCCGGGAGATCCTCCAGTCCATGTGCGCCTCCCTGGCCGCCGGCCTGATGGACCGGCTGGGCCAGCTGGGCGGCGACCCCCGGCTGGAGGAGCGGCTGGCCGCCGCCTTCCGGGAGGTCTTCCCCACCACCCAGGACATCATGGAGCGGAAGGTGGCCGAGTACCAGGGGCGGCCGGACCGGCCGCTGGTCAAGCATGTGGTGGTCCCCCGGGACTTCGACGGCGACCTGGGCGGGGTCTGCCTCGGTCTGGAGGTCCCCTCCACCAAGGGCCGGGCGCTGAACTGGGCGCTCTCCTTCGTCGACGGCCGCTCCTCCTGGTGCGGCTTCTACGACGCCGAGAGCCGGCCGGACGCCAGGGCGATGCTCTACGTGGCCCACCGGGTGCTGGATCACCGGATCAGCGGAAGGGCGCTGCCCCGGATCTTCCAGGGACCGGTCTTCCAGGTGCGAAACTGGTATGACATGGGCCCCTTCTGCAAGATCGCCTCCCTCTACCAGACCATCAACCACGACTGGCACCTGCCGGTGGTCTTCCGCCGGCTCCCCTTCGTCGGCGGCACCAACGTCTACGTGGAGCGGAAGCTCCTGCAGGAGATCCGCGGCTTCGACTCCTCCACCCTGACCGAAGACCTGGAGCTCGGCACCCGGGCCTGGCTGATGGCAGGCGCCTGGCCCGAGTACCTGCCCTACCCCTCCAGCGAGCAGACCCCGCCCACCTTCCTGGGCTTCTACCGGCAGCGGCTTCGCTGGGCCAGCGGCCACATCCAGGTGATGAACAAGATCCAGACCGAGGCCTCCGGGGGCGTCGAGCATCGAACCCGGCTGCTGCGGGAGCTCTGGTGGAAGGGACAGGCGCAGTGGATCTTCTACCAGTCGGCCACCCTGGTGCCCCTGCTGGTCCTGGGGCTCTGGCTGGCCGGCCTGATCGACCCCGGGGTCCTGCCCCCGGCCTGGCGCTACTCCCTCAACCTGATGTCGACCGTCTACATCGGTTTTACGATCTACGCCTTCTTCCGCTACTTGCGCTACCTCGACCAGACCAGCCGGCCGCTCCAGTGGATGGGGCAGCTGGCGGCGGTGGGGCAGCTGCTGATCCTGCCACTGGCGGCCTTTCTCTTCCCGATTCCCTACTCCAGCGCCCTTGTGCTGGCGGCGCTGGGCAAGGGGCCCAGCCACTGGGTCAAGACCCCCCGAACCAAGGAGTGATGCTCCATGCGTTGGCTGATGCTCCTCCCGGCGCTGCTGCTCACCGGCTGCGCCGCCCGGCCCGCCCCGGTCAAGCCCGCTCAGGCGCTCCAGGCCGCCCTGGCCCACCCCCACGTGGCCGCCTGGCATGAGGCCCACTCCGCCCCCCGGGTGCTGGAGGGGCTCAACCCCACAGCGGTCAAGGGGCTGGGCCGCTACCGGCCGGTGGCGATGGTCGACCGGGTGAGCGAGGGGCTGCTGGTCCGGTTCGACTCGGCCCTGGGGCCTCGCCCCCGGCGGGTCGAGGTGATCATCGACCAGCAGACCGGCGCCGTCCTGGAGGCAAAACAGCGCTAGCCGAATAACAGGAGGGCAGGGACCCCGCTCCGGGAGCCCCTGCCCTTCAGCCTTCAGTGGAACCAGCGGGTCTTGGCGGCGGCCGGCTGCCGTGCGGGCACCTTCTCCTCCCGAGCCGGGTAGCCGACGAAGATCAGCCCCAGTGCCCTCCGCCCCTCCGGCACCCCCAGGAGCTTGAAGGTCTCCGGGTGGTTGACCAGCGGTCCGCTCCCCCAGAAGGTGCCGATGCCCATGGCGTTGGCGGCCAGCATCAGGTTCTGCACGGCGCAGGCCACCGCCAGCAGGTCCTCCTGCTCCCGCACCGGGTCATCCGGGCTGAGCACCTGGCAGACCAGGATCGCCCAGGGCGGCGTCGCCAGGCCGCTGTAGGCCTTCTCGTAGACCTTCTGCGCCTGCTCCGAGGACGGGTCGGCCACCCCCCGCCGCTTCAGCTCGCCCCGCAGCCGGGCCAGCCGCTCCTTGGTCTCGCCGCAGACCACGTAGAACTCCCAGGGCTGGGTCAGCTTGTGGTTGGGGGCCCAGGTGGCCGCCTCCAGCATCTGCTCCACCTGCTCCCGGGGGATCGGGTCAGGCCGGAACTCGTGCACCGTGCGCCGCCCTCGAATCAGATCCATCGCCTCCGACGGGGTCATGCGCCCATCCCTCCTAGGTCCGATTTGCCAATGCTGCCACATCGACCCCGCGGAGCCGGCACCACTCGCCAACCCCGCCGGTCAGCACCACCGGCCTGCGCTGCAGGGCGGGCAACGCCCCCGCTCCGGCCAGCAGCACCGCTCGCTTCAGATCGCCCAGCAGCCCCCGCAGGTACCGGCGGGCGGCTGCGATCCCGCCCGCCTGCTGCCGCGCCAGCACCGCCCCGGCCACGCCCACCGCCCGAGCGCCCAGCGCCAGGGCCTTGGCCGCTTCGGAGCCGTAGACGATGCCACCGCTGGCCACCACCTCCAGGCCCGGCAGCCCCAGGGCGACCACCTCCGCCAGGGCGCAGGCGGTGGGGATCCCCCACTGCTCCAGCCCCGGATCCCGCTCTTCCGCCTCCCGGCGGGCCATCTCGATCCAGGCAAAGTTGGTGCCGCCCCGTCCCGAGACATCCACCGCCCGGACGCCGGCCCCGTGGAGCAGCCGGGCCGCCTCCCGGGAGAGGCCGAAGCCGCACTCCTTCACCAGCACCGGGACCGCCAGCCCCTCGACCAGCCGGGCAATCCGCTCCAGCTGGCCCCGGAAGTCCCGGTCGCCCTCGGCCATCTGCAGCTCCTGGGGGGCGTTCAGGTGGACCTGCAGCAGGTCCGCCCCCACCATGGCCACAGCCGCCCGGGCCTGCTCCAGGGAGGCCTCGGCGCTGACGTTGGCCAGGATCACCCCGTGCGGGTTGACCTCCCGCACCACCCGGTAGGTGCGGGCCACCTCCGGCTCCTTCAGCCCCGCCGTCTGGGAGCCCAGCGCCATCGCCAGCCCCAGCTCGGCCGCCAGGGTCGCCAGCTCCCGGTTGATCGCCTCCACCCCGGGCGCACCGCCGGTCATGGCGTTGATGATCACCGGGCTGGCCAGCCGCACCCCGGCGATGGAGCTGGAGAGGTCAATCTCGTCCAGCGCCAGTTCGGGCAGGCTCTGATGCACCAGGTGCACCTCGTCCCACCCGGGCCCCGCCAGACCGGCCCTTCTTGGACCCAGCTCGCCCTCCTGGGCCACCGCCAGCCGGACGTGGTCCAGCTTTCGCTGCTGCCGTTCGCTCACCTTGGCTCCTCCTCGTGCTCCGTGGCTTGCTCCTGCCCTTGCTGCGACCCTCCCGCTCGGGCGGGAACTCAAACTCCACCTTGCCCGCTTTCAGCACCAGCGATGCGCGGAAGGAGCGGCCCGTGCGGGGCGATTTGAAGCCGCTCAGGACGGCAGTCCGCCCCCTGGCCAGCATCGCCTCCGCCAGCGGCCGGTCGATCACCACGCCGCAGAGCCAGCCGGGGATCCGGGTGGCACAGCCGGCGGTGCTGCACCGCCAGTCACGCCCCTGCCGGCCCACCTCCCCGCCGCAGAGCGGGCAGCGCCCCGCCACCGCGGGCACCTCCTCCGCCGCTGCCGCTGCGGCGGCCGGGGCACCCGGCGCCTGCCGGACCAGCCCCACCACCGAGGCGGCCAGCTCCCGGACCTCCGCCATGAACCGGTCCGGCTGATACTCCCCGCCCTGGATGTCGGCGATCCGCTTCTCCCACTCCCCTGTCAGCTCGGCGGAGAGGAGCACCCGGGCGCCGATCGCCTCCGCCCGCTCCACCAGCTGCCGCCCCTTCGGGGTCGGCACGAGGGACTTCTTCTCCAGGGTGATGTAGCCCACATCCTTGAGTCGTTCAATGATAGCCGCCCGTGTCGCCGGGGTGCCCAACCCGCGCCCCTTCATGGCCTCCTTCAGCTCCTCGTCCTCCATCGCCTTGCCGGCTGACTCCATGGCGGCGAGGAGGGAGGCCTCGGTGTACCGCTTGGGCGGTTGGGTCTGCTTGGCCAGCACATCCACCTTCCGGGTGCTGACCGGTTCGTCGCGGGTCAGGGGCGGGAGGGCTGGGCTCTCCTCCTCTTCGCCCTTCCGGGCGGGCGGCTCCGGCTCCACGGCCCGCCATCCCGCCTGCAGCATCCGCCGTCCGCGGCTCCGGAACCGGTCGGGCAGCGCCCCCACCCGGGTGATTACCTCGGTCTCCAGGAAGCGGGCCTCCGGGTAGAACTGGGCCAGGAAGCGACGGGCGACCAGCCCGTAGACCTTGGCCTCCGCCCCCGACAGCCCCCGCGGCTGCTCAGCCGTGGGGATGATCGCATGGTGATCGGTCACCCCGGCGTCGTTCACCACCCGCCGGTTGCCGGAGTGGACCAGCTCCAGGCTGGCCCCCGCCGCGGCCCTGGCGAACTCCTCCTGCCCGCCCAGGTTCCGCACCACGGCGGGCAGCGCCTTCACCAGGTCCCGGCTCAGGTAGCGGGAGTCGGTGCGGGGGTAGGTGATCAGCTTCGATTCATAGAGCGACTGGGCGGCCTTCAGCGTCGCCGCCGCCGTCAGCCCGAAGCGGCGGTTGGCGTCCCGCTGCAGGCTGGTCAGGTCGTAGAGCTGGGGAGGCCGCTCGCTCTGCGGCTTCTCCTCCACCGATTCCACAAGGCCCGGCTGCCCCTTCACCCGGGCTGCGATCTGCTCCGCCGCCTCGGCCGATGTGAGCCGGTCGCCCTCCTGCCCGAACCACCGGCCCGGATACTGCCGCCCGTCCGGGGTGGCGAAGAGGGCGTGGACCTCCCAGTAGGCCTCGGGCACGAAGGCCTCGATCTCCCGCTCCCGCCGGACCAGCAGCGCCAGGGTGGGGGTCTGCACCCGCCCCACCGAGAGCAGCTCCCCCCACTTGACCGTGAAGGCCCGGGTGGCGTTCATGCCCACCAGCCAGTCGCCCTCCGCCCGGCAGCGGGCCGACTGGTAGAGCCGGTCGTAGGCCGCCTGGGGCTGCAGCTCCGCAAAGGCCTTGCGGATCGCCTCCCGGGTGAGCGCCGAGACCCAGAGGCGCCGGAC
>JBMONC010000001.1:0-7711 GCA_049324875.1 Bacillota bacterium | reverse complement strand
TCACCACCGTCGAATCGATGGGGATCAGCACCTCCACCGGCTCCCCGGTCGGCGTCACCCCCGACAGCGTCACCACCCGGTTGACGCCGTCCCAGCCCACCCTCAGCCCCAGCGCCTCGGCGATGAACCGGATCGGGACAAGGGTCCGGTCGTTCCGGATGTACGGGCTGGCGTCCAGCCCCTGGTCGGCCTTGTCGACGATGGCCTGGCTGGAGCCCACCTGCAGCACGACCTCCTTCGCCCCGGTGTAGAGCGGGTTGGTGGTGCCCGAGCCGGTCTCCTGATAGAGCGGGTTCGACTTGAGCGACTCCGGGGCCATCCAACGGATGGGGCCCGGCCCGCTGACCGCCCGGGCCGGCAGGTCGCCGAGGCCGTCTCCATCGGCGTCTCCGCAGCAGGTGAGCAGCGCCCCGTCCACCGCCAGCACCAGCAGCTCCCCACCGCCGTATGCCGCCGCCCGGGCGGTGCCCGAGCGCTCCAGCACATGGGGGATGACGAAGGTCCGCCGGGTCTCACCGGCTTCCACCTCCCCCCTCCAGACCGTGCCGTCCGCCAGGAGGAGCGCCACCGTGCGGCTGAACCCGCCGCCAGTGCCATGCCCCGCCACCTGGATGACCTGGGCCGGCAGATCGGTGATCACCGGCTCCTCCACCACCGGGAGCCCCTCCTCGTTGATGGTGATCCCCACCGGCACCAGCTGCCCGTCCGCCGTCAGCAGCAGGGCGCCCCCGTCCAGCGGGGCGATTCCCACCAGCTGTTTGATCGTGATGGCGTCGACCTTTCCGGTCCGGGCAGCCTCCCCCGAAAGCGGCTGCTGCACGTAGCTCCCATCCAGGAGCAGCAGGTGGAGCGCCCGCTCATTCACAGCGAAGGCCTTGACCCGTTCCACGCCGGGTACCGGCTTCAGCTCGCTGAGCTGAACCCCCGGCGCAGTCGGCACCAGGGCGGCCGTGTAGAGTTTGGCGTCGGCCCCCAGGAACCAGAGCCGGTCGCTGGTGGCGGCCATCCCCCGCATCTCCGCGGGCGCCTTTCCAGCCAGCGTGGGCTCCGGCACCAACTGGCCCAGCGGCTGGCCCCAGACCCAGACCGCCCCGCTCAGATCCTGGGCGGCGTAGTAGGAGGGGCCTGCGGCGATCATCGGCCAGGTCAGCCCGTTCCGCGCAGTGGGGGACCGCACCTCCTCCGGGGTAAACCCGATGACCGAGAGCCCCAGGGGATGATCATCCTCCACCGTGCCGTCGCAGTCTTGATCCACCCCGCCATTCTCGCGCAGCGTGCCGTCCGCCCGGAGCATCAGCACCACGCCGCAGATGCCCCCGCCGTGGCCGAGGCCCACCACGGCGCCATCCCCCTCATCCACGTGCGGATCGCCCCAGACCCGGGACGGCCCGGAGCCGGTGCCCTCCAGCCTGTGCACCAGGCCCGACTGGTCCAGCAGGAGGAGCTGACTGCCGTCGCTGCTGATCTGGACGGCGGGAGGGGCCCTCAGGGGCTGCCCGCCCTTCGATCCGCCAGGCAGGAGGGGGTGGATCGCCCCCGTCCCGTCGAGGATCAGCGGCACCCCGCCGTCCACCGTGATCCCCACCGGCCGGTAGAGCCCCAGGGGGATCCGCTCCAGACTCTCCCCGCCGGCGGCCAGGTGCATCCGCCCGTAGGAGCCGTCCAGGAAGAGCAGGTGCAGGGAGCTGTCGTCCACGGCGAGGTCCCGCACCCGGCTGACCCCCGCCAGCGGCTCCGTCGCCCCCATGGCGGTGCACGGGTTGCAGACCGGCTGCCAGTGCCGGCTGACCGTCCCGTCCCCCGCTACCAGCAGCACCGTCCCATCCGCCGCCAGGTTTAGGTGCTGCCAGCCGTCGGTGATAACTGTGGCCGAGTCGCCCACCCGGTTCCGGGCCGCCAGGTCGCGGTGGATGATCCGGGCCGTTCCGTTATCATGGAGCAGCCCCATCAACTGCCCGGCGGCGGCCACATCGGCCACTTGGACGCCCGGCTCGTCGATGGCGATGGCGTCGGCAAACTGGACCCCGGGCTCATCGATGGCGATCGCGGCATCGGCGGTAAAGAGGCTGCCATCCTCCATCAGGATAAGCAGAAAGCCGTCACCCCCCGCCAGCGCCTTGACCGCTCCCGCTGGGAGGCCCGCCGGCAGCTTCACGGCCGTGGCCGGGTGGTCCGAGCGGGCGGCCCAGAGGGCCCCCTCCGCCGTCAGCGCCAGGATCGCATCCCCCAGGGCAGCGATCCGGACCGCCGCCGGAAGCCCCTCCACGGGGGACGGCGGGGCGAGTTTCACCCCTTCCTCGTTGATGGTCAGTCCCACCACCCAGACGGTGCCGTCCTGGCGCAGGGCGGCCACCCCCTTGGGCATGGCGGCCAGGGCGACCACCTGATCCAGCCCGCCGGCCGAGAACGACTTATTGCTGAGATCATGGGCGGTGATCCCCCCATTCTTGCCCAGGGTGACCGGGATGGTGCCTACCAGCACCGCCGCCGCCACCTCCCTGGCCGCCAGGGTGACCGGCTGATCGGCGCTGTCCAGGAGCCGGCCCTGGTGCGTCAGGGTCAGCGGGGCGCTGCTGAGGGTCCAGTCGGCCCCCAGGAACCAGAGGCGGTCCGGCCCGGCCGCCAGGGCGCGGGTCCCGGCCGGGAGCTTGCCCAGCGGAACCGGGGCGGGCATGGGTGTGCCCTGGAAGCTGCCCCAGAACCAGAGCAGTTGGGTGCTGTCCACAGCTGCCCGGTAACCGAAGCCGCTGGTCAGCAACGGCCAGTTGAGGCCCCTGTCCGGGGAAGAGAGGGGAGTGCCCGCCCGGGCGACGGTCTCCGCCCCCACCGGCACCGCAAGGAGCGGGAGCAGCCAGACCAGAAGCAGCAGCCGGGTCAGCCGGGAGCCAAAGCCACGCTGCCGAACGGACATACTTTTCACTCCATGTGCTACATTTTGTAAAGATAGTAACACACAAAATCACCCCCGCATACTCCCTGTCGGGGGAGGGTTTGGAAGATCCCGGGGCGCGCGGAAAGCCCGGTCCAGCTGGACCGGGCTCCTTCATTGGTCACGCTATTCGGTGGGCTTCTCCTCGGTCGGCTCCTCCGCAGCGGGGGCCTCCTCAGCCGGAGCCTCCTCCACCGCCGGGGCGGTCTCTACCGGGGCCTCTTCAGCCGCAGCCGGGGCCTCCTCCGTGGCAGGAGCCTCCTCAGCCGGGGCGGGCTCCACCGGGGCATCCAGGTCACGCAGGGAGAGGCTGATCCGGCGCTGCTCGGTGTTGACGCCGACCACTTTGGCCTGCACCTGCTGACCGATCTGGACCACCTCGCCGGGGGTGTTGACCCGCCGGTCCGCCAGCTGGCTGATGTGGATCAGCCCATCCACGCCGGGCTCCAGCTCGACAAAGGCGCCGAAGGTGGCCAGCCGGGCGACGGTGCCGGTGACGACGGAGCCCTCGGGGTACCGCTCCGCAGCGGTCTCCCAGGGATCGGGGAGCACCTGCTTCAGGCCGAGGGAGACCTTCTCCTTCTCCCGGTCGAGCCGCAGGACCTTCACCTTGATCTTCTCGCCTTCCTTGATCACCTGGGACGGGTGCTTGATCCGGCCGAAGGACATCTCCGAGATGTGGAGCAGCCCATCGACGCCGCCCAGGTCGATGAAAGCGCCGAAGTCGGTCAGCGACTTGACGGTTCCCTCGAGGACGGCACCCTCCTCGATCTTCTCCCAGAAGGCCTTCTTCGCCCGCTCCCGCTCGTGCTCGAGCACCTGCTTGCGGGAGAGGATGACCCGGCCCTTCTGCCGGTCGAGCTCGATGATCTTGACCAGGATCTTCTGACCCTTGAACTTGGAGAGATCGGCGACATAGCCGCGCTCCACCTGGGAGGCGGGCAGGAAGGCCCGAAGCCCCAGGTCGACCACCAGACCGCCCTTGACCGCCTCGGTCACCTCGGCCTCGATCACCTCGCCGGCCTCGAACTTCTTCTCAATGGCCTCCCACGCCAGCCGCTCGTCGGCCCGGCGCTTGGAGATCCGGAGGCCACCCTCGCCCTTGGCGTCCACGCCGAGGACTACCACGCGCACCTCGTCGCCAACCTTGAGCCCAGACTCGGCTGCGTTGTTCAGCGGGCGGTGGGTGATCTCGCTGAGTGGGATGATGCCCTCCGACTTATAGCCGACGTCCACCATGATCGAATCTTCACTCACGCGGACGACCTGCCCCGTTACAATCTCCCCCTGCTTGGGGACCTTCAGGGCAGCCTCCATTTCGGCACGGGCTTCTGCATCGACCATGGCTTCGTTCTCTTGACCCCGGTTGTCAAACTCCTGCACGATCGTAGACCTCCTCGATGGCTCGGAAGCGGGCGCGGCTCCGGCGCGACCGACCCAACCATACATTACCTTGCGGATATGCGTGAAAACCAGCCCCGGGCGGCGGTGTACCCAAACGGAGGCTCAGTCCTCCTGCCCTGCGGCAACCAGCAGGTGGCGGGGGGGCTCCAGCAGCCTGCCGATGGCGGCCATGATCTCCTGGCCGGCCAGCTCCAGGCTCTCCCCCGACAGCTTGGCCCCCTGGAAGCGCTCCAGGTTGACCGGCGGGCCGAACCGGATCAGGACGGGACCAAACAGCTTATAGGAACTGGTGATGCCGAAGGGGATGACCGGCACCCCCGACTTGAGGGCGATGTATGCGGTACCCGGCTCGGCCTTCCGCAGTTGGCCGCTCCTGGACCGGGTTCCCTCCGGGAAGATGCCGAAGCAGCCGCCCTTGGCCAGCACATCCAGCGCCGTCTTCAGCGAGGCCCTGTCGGGCTGCCCCCGCTTCACCGGGAAGGCCCCAACCCCCCGGGCGAGCCAGCCGATGACCGGCCAGGTGAAGATCTCTTCCTTGGCCATGAAGCGGACCCGGCGGGGGGCCGCAATGCCGGCGATGATCGGGTCATTGCCGTTAAAATGGTTGCCACAGAGGATGACGCCACCCTCCCTGGGGATGTGCTCCAGGCCCTCCACCCGGATGCGGAACGCCACCCGGTAGGCAGCCCCCACCACGGCCTTAGCAAAGCCATACAGCCACACGGCTAAACCCTCCGGCAGTGAGATAAGATCTCGTCTACGACCTCATCAACCGTCTTGTTGGTGGTGTCGATGATGATCGAGTCAGGCAGCCGGACCAGGGAGTGCTCCCCCTTGTTCATGTCGGCCTCATCCCGCCGGGCGATATCGGCCTCCAGCTCCGCCAGGGAGATCTGGTGGCCGGCCCGGGCCAGCTGCTCCTGGCGCCGGAGCGCCCGCTCCTGCAGGGAGGCGGTCACATAGAACTTCAGATCGGCGTTGGGCAGCACGTAGGAACCGATATCCCGCCCGTCCATCACCACGCCGCCCCTGGTGGCCATTCCCCGCTGGGTCCGGACCATATACTGGCGCAGGGCGGGCACCGCTGAGACCCGGGAGACGATGGCGGTCACGGCGGGCTCCCGGATCTCCCTGGAGACATCCACCCCGTCCAGGAGGACGCGGTTCCCGCCGTCAGGCGCCCGCTCCAGGCGCACCTCCGAGGTGGCCGCCATGGCAGCGAGGGCGCTGTCATCCTCCAGGTCGACCCCGGTGCGCAGCGCCTTCAGCGCCAGCGCCCGATACATCGCACCCGTGTCCACATAGAGGTACCCGAGGCGGTTGGCAACGATTCTGGCCAGGGTGCTCTTGCCTGCACCAGCCGGCCCATCCATGGCGATGACGAGCGCTCGGGGCTCACCGGTTTGCGTCAAGCCTGTACTCCACTCCAATCGGGACGCAGTGCCACGGCCCGTCGCAGGTAGACGTGGCGAACCTCGTCCTGACGTTTCGTCGTGTTCACATGGATCAGCACACGGATGCACATCGGCATACTGCCGGGAACGGGGATCTCTGTGGCGCACAGCATGGGGACCATCAGCCAGCCCCGCTTGCGGGCCGCCTCGGCTGGGAAGGTGGCGTCCAGCTCCCGGGTGACGGTGAAGAAGACGCTGGCGATGTCGGTGGGGTCGAACTGGTTCTGCTGAACGATCTCCTCCAGCAGCTCTTCGGTGGCGGAGATGATCGCCTCTTTTTCATTGATCTCCACCGTGGTCGCGCCACGGATGCCACGGACGTACATCGCGGATTGGCCCCCCATAACGATCTCTTCTGGTAAAATGAGCGCGCGGAGAGCCGGATGGACAGGGGTTCCCTCCATAGATTAGCAGACCAGAAATCGTTCGTCAAACCTCCGAAGTCGTCATTTCCGGCCTCTAGAGCGGCTCAGCGGGCGCCCCGGATGGGACGCCCGCACTTCTCGCTGATTTACGAAAGCAATGGAGCCGGCGTGAACCAGTAGAGGGTGTAGCCGGTGGCAGCGCCGCCGTAGAGGTTGACCCGAACCGTCCACTCCCCGGTCAGATCGGCGGTGAACTCCCGCACCTCCGGGTTCTGCAAGGTGAAGGCCCGGGTCCGCTCCCGCCCGCTGGGGTCGTAGACGTAGAAGTCCAGGTCGCTGGAGCCCGGCCAGGTCAGCACCACCCGGGAGGGGCCCACCTCCTGGTACAGGTGGGCGTGGAGCGAGTTGGGGCTGGAGGAGGAGACCGCGCCGCTGAAGGTGAGCCGCTGGTAGCCCGCCGCGGTCAGGGTGAAGCCGGAGGCGACCCCGCTGTAGTGGTTGACCCGCACCCGATAGGCCCCGGTCCCCCACCGCACCGTGTCGATGCGCAGCCGCTCCGGGTTCCGCAGGGTGAAGGCCCGCCCCGCCAGGGAGCCGTCGGGGGCGTAGACGTACAGGTCCAGGTCGGCGGCGGTCCCCCAGGCGAGGGTAAAGTCCACGTACCCCGGCTGGGCCACGTTCAGGGTGTACTCCGCATCCCGGCTGGATGAGGAGACGCTGCCCGTCCGGCTCCACTGGTACTGGCCGGGGGGCGCTGCGTTCTCCACCCGGACCGACCGCTGGGCCTCTGCCTGCTGGCCGGCGCTGTCGGTCGCCCGCGCCCGGATGAGGTGATCCCCGTCCGGCACCCCGGCCGTATCCCAGCTGTAGATGTAGTGGGCGCCGTCGTAGGAGCCGGTCACATCCTGCCAGGCCCCGCCGTCGATCGCCACCTCCACCCGGCTGACCGCCTGATCATCCAGAGCGGCCACCTGCACCCCCACCGTACCGCCGACCGTCGCCCCCTCCGCCGGACTGGCGACGGCCACGGAGGGCGGCTCGTCCACCGGCGAGTCAGAGAGGCCGGCGCTGACGTCGACCACGTAGCTGCCCGAGCCCGAGTAGGACCGGACCCGCACCCGGTAGGTGCCGGTCTGGCTGACGCTGGCCCGGACCTGGTCCTGCCGGGTGGTCCCCACCGACTTGCCCACCTCGTGCCCGGCCGGGTCGTACAGGTAGAGGTCGAAGTCCGGGTTGGTGCCCGACCCCGGCATCAGCAGGGTGATGTTGACCGGGTAGCTCAGCTCGCTGATCTCCAGGCTGTGCTCCGCCGACTCCCCCGAGGAGAGGCTGCCCGTGAAGGTCAGGTGGCCCGGCACCGCCGGCGCCCCGGCCTCCGAGAACCCCCCCGCCCGAGCCACCGCCCGGTAACTGTCCAGCCGGCCCCAGCCGTAATCGACGTCCTGCCCGGGCGGACCCCACTCCTGGGCGCTCTGCTGCAGCAGGTCCTTCACCTGCTGGACCGTCAGCCCGGGGTTGGCGTCCAGCATGAGGGCAATGGTGCCCGATACAAAGGGCGT